>NZ_CP049861.1:0-600000 GCF_011299615.1 Erysipelothrix sp. HDW6C
CTACTATTTGCGCCGGTTGATTACCAAACTTGATCGGGTAAGCTTCTTTCAGGAACGGATTTAATTGCCGTGCTTTACAAAGTTCTACAAAGAACTTGTACTCTGGATCAGATAACTCTGTTCCACCTGTCAAAAAGTTTTTGACAATGCTAGGCGTTAGTTTAACCGCAACTCCATCTGCTTGATATTCAACTACTGCGTTAGTGTCATTTAGTTTATTAGTCATTACTTGCCCTCCTTGTGACTACGAACATACTCCATTTTTAGTTCATTCAGTCTATTCTCATAAAACGGTTTCATAAATGGCTCGATAAATTGTTTTGCTGTCTCGAACCCTAATTGTTTATACATTTTCTTGGCGGTATACCACTTCTCAAAATGGTAGTCACTATACTCTTGAAACGTTTTATTAATTCCGTCTTCGTCATACACCAATTTAAAATCCCAATTGTTGTAAACACCATCAACCTCTCTTGCGAGAATATTCGCAACATAGTCAATCAAAGGAACATGAACCACTCCTGCTTCTTGGGTAACTTCTGCAGTAGTTGCGTTATTATATGTCGAAATTTTGGCTAATAATTCTTCATTTTCTTCCAAGACTTTACCGACGATATTATTGATTTGATTTAATACCTTGTACTTGCTACTCATATTTGATTCCCTCTTCCTTCATAAATTGAATTAATGATTTTAATTGTGTCAACGTTCCGGTAACGGTCATTGACTTAGTAATTGATTCTTCTTTTTTAACTTCAGTAGGTGCCGCCAAAACTTCTTCAACAGGCTTAATTTGTACCTCTTTTTGAGCTGCGGCTAATGTTTGCTGTTCTTTGATTTGTTCCTCACGTTTGATTGCTTCGTTAACGTATACAATCGACCCCGAAGCGTTCAGTGTTCGTTGATACTCAACCAAGATGCGTTCCTTATGTTCTTGGACGTCAATCATCTTCAGAGCTTCATCTACTTTGTTGACGAACTCAATAATCTTTTCTCTTAGCGATTTCACGCTTGCAGATAAAGTGATGTTGAGATTCACTTGTTCAAACTTTAAGAAGTCGATGTCAAACGATTGAATGTATTCGTTGAAGAATGTTTTAAGCTCTTCGGTTTTTGCGTCTCGCAGTTTGTTCTCCACATCGTCAATCAATGTTTTTAGCAATTTGTCTGCTTCGTTATAAGGCGATGCAATGTTATCTTTATATGCATTCTCGAATTGAGTGTACGGATCCATAATTCCTTTTTTAATTTCTTTGCGCATATCTTCTGCGATTTTAAAATCTTTAGAAAAACGGGCCCGTAGTGATTTCATTTCTTTTACATTTTCTTCTGTGACAACAAGTCCTTCGAAGTTGTATTTGCCGAGCTCTTCTCTAACCTTCTTACCTGCAGCTTCCATTTGGGTAAAATCGATTACTGGTTTTTGTTTAATTGTTGCTAAGTCTGTCATAGTTTCCTCCTAGTATGTTCCTTTGACTTCAATCTGCACCGCATACTCATTAAGGTCCGTTGGTGCATGATATAACACTTTTGCATTTTGATAGTGTTTTAAGATACCTGGATGGTCGTGTGTGTTTCCGATGGGTCTTGAATCAACATTGATCAGTGTTACTTTGTATGATTTGTCGTACATTAGTTTTATAAATTGATATAACTTCATTTCTTACCTCTCATGCCATTCATCTTCGTATCGATACCAATCTTCTTTACGGAGTAATGCGGTAGATGCTTTCTTGGCTTCTTTGCAGCCTTCGCACGTTTCTTCTTTAAGGTTGTCGAAATCCGCTCCACATACAGAGCAAACGACTTCATCAAAGAATTGTGGGTCTTTGGTTCGTGTTTCATTCATAACCCCCTCCTAATTCGTTGTTATAGATTTCGGTAAATGTTTCTAAATCTCCATATCCACATTGACAGTACAAATCACGTATTGCCTTTAGGTCATAACCAAATCTTTCAACGTAACTCTGTAATAGTGTTCTAAGGTCGTTCATGCCATCTTGTGGTGTTTGGTATTCACAATATTCGACACCACATTTAATGCCACCTGCGTTGTTTGAATTGAGCCACAATGAGCTTGTTCCGTGACCCGTTTCGATACGGAATGTGGCGTTTACTAATGCCTCAAATTCTCGTGTGCTGGTTAAGTCTTGGTAATCTGTTTCTTGAACAGAATCCAGTGTCGTACGCAGGCTGTCTTCTTGCATTGACTTGATGTCATTGCTTAGGATGTAGATATCGTTTTGAGCGACATCCAAGTCGTTTTTTAATTCATTGATTGATAATTTCAACTCACCTTGATATAATTGAATTGAAATTTGTAGAGATAGAACGATTACCCCTAGTGCTGCGCCGACGCCAATCATTGCACACTTGAGTATCGTTCTTTTTTTATTCGTCATGTTTGAAGAATCCTCCGTCATATAGTTTCTTTATTCGTTCCTCTCCAATTAGATCCATAAGAGGTTTAACAGTATCGAAGTACTGTGAGTTCATTTGCTGAACTTGTAGCTTTAGAAATGACTCTTGTTCTTCTTCAGTACATAAGTGAAATAACTTGTATCTGTATCTCCCTACAGGGATGAAGTATCGTTTCTTCGGTCTCAGTTTGGATATAATTTTGCGAGCGAACCTGTTATCGCTTTTGTTTGCGAATGTAACATCATCATTGTTATCGAGTGTATGAATGGTTCTTTCTCTGTCTGTTCCTAAAAATTCTGTCATTGCATCACTTCCTTTCGTGATATGATTTCCCTATCTAAATAGATAGGAGGTGATTTTTTGAATAAATTAAGTACCAAGCCCAACCCTGACTTCCCTCTAAAATCTTGGGAAGACCTAGACAGACTTCTTCAAGCTAATTTTAAATTTAGCAAACTCACTCAGTCGGTTTCTATTGATATAGCAGATTACGACATGACTGTTGAAGAAGTTAAAAATGAAGCAATAAAGGCTGGCTATAAAGTTGATGTCGGTAGTAAGAAAATCACTTTCTACTAATTTGTTCTATTAACTCCGATACAAGCGCTTCTAATGTATCGATTCTTTTTGAAACATCGTTATTTGCACTAACGGTGTTTTCTTTATCCCATCCAAATAATTCGTTTGGTGTAATTTTCAACACCTTACATAAAACCGGAATATCGTCTGCAGTCGGCATTCTTCTGCCTTGTTCGTACATCCCTATTGCACTTGCTGAAATTCCTAGACATTGACCAAGTTGCCCTTGACCTAAGCCCAATTCAATTCTTTTATTTCTGATAATGTCCTTCATTCTTTCTCCTTTCGTTGTTTGTATCTGTTCAGTTCAAACCGATAGTTCAGACCCTCGATAGCAAATAAGGTACTTATTTTTACTCTTGTCGGCTTCCAGTCAACATCATGCGAATTTAATTTAAGTTTTTTTAATCTTTTATTCGCTTCTAGTTCTTCGTATTTCTTGCACACATCAAACAATCTCTTTGCATCATTCTGTGGAATTCCCATATAATGTCTAATTCCGTTGGTCGATATATATGGATCGTTTGAATTGAAAATCAGTTCATCCACTCTTTCTCTATCGGTCATAATTCCTCCTGTTCACATAATGTAACCGTTCCTTTCAAAAAAATTTAGATACTAAGTGCGATGGAAATCAATTTTTGTAGGATCTACTTCAACGAATTCACAAAAAATAATGAATTTATCCGCCGGCAGTTTTTGTTTTGTTTTGCCTGTTTCGTAGTTGCGCCACGTTGGCAAAGTTACGCCTAATGCCTTAGCAACCTCAGCTTGAGATTTCTTCTTCATAACTCGTGCTTCATACAACGAATATGTCATGTTGCACCTCCCCTCTGTTCACTTTATGTAACCAATATAACAATATTCTTTACATTATGTCAACACATTTTATCTAAATGTTACGTTTTTATTGTATCTTAGCACATATTAATATATAATTTGGTTACAAAAAGAGGTAATATTATGAAAACACTTAATCAAATGATTGGCGAAAAATTGAAAACCGCGAGAGAGAATAGCGGACTATCATTAAGGGCTGCAGGTGAGTTGCTCGGAAAAAATCACTCAACCATCCACTCTTACGAGAGCGGAAAACGAGCAATCAACGTCGATGTCATGGAAGAGTTGTGTAACTATTATGGCGTTAGCTACCTTGAACTTTTATCTGAAGTATATTACGAACGAAAACTTCTAACCGATAAAAAGTAATGGCAGTCAAGAAAATTAAAGACGGCCTTTGGGAAACCAGGATTTCATACCGTCAGGGAGATAAAGTTTTAAACAAACAAAAACGCTTCCCCTCAAAAGGGGAAGCGAGCAAGTTCGAGGTTGATTTTAAAGAGAGGTTAGAACAAGGAAACGATCATAACGTAACTTATGTTCAATTAATCGACAATTATTTGGAGCTAAATTCAACTCACGCAAACGAGTCAACAATCAAAGACAAGAGGTTCATGATACAACAGTTTTCCGAACACCTTTACACTATGCCTTATAGCAAAATAACAAAGTCGCATATGATGGATATCTATTTAATGATTAATAAAAAAGAATGGTCTACAGTGCGAAAAAACAAAGCTCTTTCTATATTCAAGGCAATAAGTAAGTTCGGACACGACCACTACGATTATCCGGACAAAACGAAAGCGCTAATTAGATTTCGCATGGACTCTACTGAAGTGAACGAAACTCAAGTATGGACCCCGAAAGAGCTACAAAGATTTTTACTAAGGGTTAAATCTGTAGAATACAAAACCCTATATTGGTTTATGTATTACACCGGAGTTCGATTAGGTGAGGCGTTAGCTCTCACAAAACAAGACTTCAAGGAAAAAACTGTTTCGATAAATAAAAGTATCAGAAGTTACGAGCAAGGATTCCAACCGCTAAAAACGGCTGGAAGTAAAAGAGTTATCAGTTTGGATGACCTAACTCACTCGAAGGTATCGAGGTTATTCAATTCCGAAGGAGACTTTGTTTTCGGCTCGCTTACTCCATTGTCGCGGAGTAATGTTCAGAGAACCTTTAAGGCGGCACTGGAAAATGCAAATGTTCCCGATATCCGTTTACATGATTTAAGACATTCTCACGCTACACTACTTATCAATAATAACGCAAATATTGTAGCGGTATCCAAGAGGTTAGGACACACAGATGTTCAAACAACACTTAGAACATATACTCACTTATTCAAAGAAACCGATAACGAACTAATCAACATATTGAATACAAGTATAAAAAAATAATCCCCTACATTATCCCCTACATTTAGGGATATAACAGACCGCGTTTGTATAACTGCCACCATTTTTGTGTAAAATATCATGAAATATACGCTTATCTACTTGTGTTTACAGATTCTCGGTGGCGGCACCATTTAACATTCCAACCCACTTCTAGCGGGTTTTTTTGTGCAGTTTTTACCGATACTTCCACAACAACCAGTACACGTCATAATTCAAATAAGGTCATATCTAAAGTAACTGGAAGTAGTAAGATTTGGGCTATATTAAAGTTCATGATTCATGAGTTCACTCACTGGCAATTCCAATTCAATCTTGAGGTTGTCGAAGTCTTCGACACTATCAACCTCGATAAAACACACCCCTGTAGGATCACACATCCTCTTTGTCCTTGAATCCTTTAAACAATTTATTGGTAAAGTCGACAACGTAGATGTGTAAGACCGTTGCCTGGGTAATCCTGTGACAGATCTGTAAGAGTCAATAAAAGCACACTCAAGGTTGTGCAACATTTGCGAAAAATAGTAAAAGAGATTCGTAAGTTTGATGCTGGGACAACACTTGCTACTCAAGAACTTAATAACGTTCTTGTGGAAAGCATTACTGCAATTGGTACATCACTCATTTCTAACTTACAATATAAGATGTTCCTCCAAACAGTTTCTGCTACATGACCCTTTCTCGAAAAGCAAAACCTTTATGACAAAGAAGACTTGGATTTCATTGAATCACAAGCACAACAAGGACAATGCCTATTCAAATATGGTTTGACAAGTGTACGCCTGCAGATTGAGATGGATGAGTTAAAACCTATCTTCGATACGTTCTCACCTCAATTCAAGGGCGAACAACTTAAACCACTTGCCTGAACTGTGCGAATTGCACAACTTTATTTATCTTATGACATAAATAAGCATTTTCGTTACATCCGAAAATATATAATTTGGTTTAAGAGTATTATGATTTTTATGAAGATTAAAACAATTGAATATTTACAATTCAAAGATACCTTCGAAAGAAAGAATGGAGAATTGTTATGAATAAAAGATTTAGAAATATATTCGTCGCATTGATTTTGATGATGACTATTGTGGTGCCAGGAGCGATTAAAGCTGATGAAACTGGAAACGAAGATTTTGATATTTCAACTGGATGGGTTGTTGAAGACTTTCAATGTATAGGAACTTTTGCGTGTTCCCTTGGTCTTGATGCAACGGAGTTGTTTATGGAGGGAATGAAAACTGAAATTGACGGGAAAAATTATAATTCAGCGGGCTTTAATTTTGCCAATATTGGCGAGCATACTTTCAAGGCAACGCGAACTTTGCACTTAGATCCCGGAGAAACCTACGACCTGAGCCTTCGATACTCATTATGGATGAGCCAAGCAGGTAATCCAGGTAAGGAAGGAAGTGCGACAGTTAATTTCAATGGAAAAATATATACACTTGATCAAGATCCAGAGAACAAAGTTATACTTCAAAAGCACGAAGAAACCATCGTTGTAGATAGCGCTGAAAAAGAAAGATATACGGTTACTGTTGAATTTCATTCTTATAATAATAGCAGTTTTGGACTAGGAGTAGGATATTATGATAACGAGGGTATATCGAAAGAGTTGAATGAATATACAGTTGATTTTGATTCAAATGGAGGTTCTCAAGTAGACTCATTGTCAAATGTTGTTGAGGACACGAAAATCAATCAACCAGCTAATCCAAGAAAAGAAGGATATAGTTTTGTAGGCTGGTTCTCTGATAGTCAATTAACAAGCACTTGGAACTTTGAAACAGATGTGGTTACATCTAATATTACCTTATTCGCAAAGTGGGAAATTAATACACCACCGGTAGTTGAGAATAAATACACCGTTATCTTTGATTCAAATGGTGGATCACAAGTAGAACCAATATTAAATCTTGTTGAGAATGCGAAAATTCAACAACCAATCAACCCAACTAAAGATGGGCATGATTTTGTAGGTTGGTATTCTGAAACTCAGCTAGTAAACGCATGGAACTTCACTACCGATGTAGTGACGTCAAATACTACGCTATATGCGAAATGGGAAGTGCATGAGTCTACTCAAGAACCAGAGCAAACCGACAATCCTAGTGTTCAACCAAATGAAGAAAAAACAGAAGGAAAAACTGTCTTGCCTTCTACAGGTATTTCAAATATAGTGGAAAACCTTGGAGGAATGACAGCCCTAATAGGAGCTGCTTTGATTGTCTTGAAGGAACGTTTAGGAAATAAATAACATTAAATAGATTACAAGGGAGATTCATTTTGAATCTCCTTTTTTATGTTTACATCCAATCTGACGAAACAAGTTCCTCAATTTTGAGTAAATTATTCTAATTCAAACTACAGAGAGGATTGCAAAATATACGGAAGAGTAGATATACCTCAATTTAAATTAGATGCAGGTTACGAGTATGTTTCAGATAAATTCCAAAAAAATGTGCTGTAAAAGATTAAACCCATGTCACACTCACAATATTTCATTGGTTATGATTGTTTGTTTTTATATCCTTCAAGATATCACACACAGTTCCTTATGAATATATATTGTTATGCTCTTATGCTTTGGAATGAGTTGTTATTGATTGTTTTATTTAGCTTTAATATTTTATTCTACATTACAAAACACATACCTATTTTCATTGCAGGTTGATGAAGTTTGTGACTAAATTATATAACTTTTGGATTTCACATCCGCTTTACACATTCTCTTTCCTAATATTTTTTGTCTTTTTGAGAACAATGTGCCTATAGTCCATGTTTGCGGAACGAAATCGACACTGAAGTAAAGGGTTACGCGATAGCAGTGTGACTTAGATGATCCAAAACTGATTTCTCCACATGATTCAAGTTCTGAGAATAAATCTCAGATTAAAGACATAATCAACCCAACTGATAAATAAATGAAATGTGTACGAGATAATAAAGCAACGATTCAACCTATGACACCCATGTAGCGAAATAGTTCGCCAGGTAAAATCAAAGATACATCTGAAGTTTTAGGATGATTATAATGAGGTTATGAATCGCTATGAAAAAAGCGGTACTTGTGTGCCGCTCACTATTGTTCAAATATAATTCAATAATCTACTTAGTTCGCTTTACAGGTAAAGCCCATTGATTCAATATTTGCTATTGATTGTTTCAATGATACAAACGCAACTTTTTCATCACCGTCTAATTGAATCATGCCTGTACTTGAGAGTTCTTGTAAATCAGCAATCTCTAAATCGAATTCCGCAATATCATAAATCTTAGTGTCATCTATTCGTTCTACAGAAAGCTTTACTCCAGTCATTTTATTCATTTCTTCTAAATTCTTATCTACACTTCCCATAATCGTATCCAGTGTCTCTTTATCACCAGCATCTAATACTGCCTTGATATTTAACTTAGTAATTACGTCACCTTTTGAAGTATAAGTTTGCTCACCTGATTCATAAACTGCATATGGTTCATTACTTGAGCATACTGTGACTACTTCTTTTTGTTCCTTTGAACCACATCCTACCAATACCAATACCGCAAATAGTGTAACTATTAATTTTTTCATAATAAGTCCTCCAATATGTGCAATATTAGCATCCAACGCGAGTATTTAGCTAATTTTGTAATCAAAACTGCAATCTAAGTCACGAATGAACGTCTCTTCATACTTTACTTTATTATACTAACTGTAAATTTATTTATCGCAATTACTGTATTTTATTAACATTTGAGACAAAATAAAGGCTTAACTCTGTGTCAACACGAACTTCTATTTTGATTTCTCTTTGAACAAATTGGGCGATGAATCCATTTTGTACAAGATGTTATTGACTGTTTCCTGCTTTCTTAAATTTTCCCCTAAATCGGCAGTCAACTTCAATTGCACAATATTTATAGAATGAGTTAACTGCGTTTTCAATGTATCCAATTAGGATACTTGCCCACCGGACTGATTCCATTTTATTTATCAATGGGGAGTCCATTAATAAATCGAGAAGCGATGGATGGAAATCATCCCCTAATCTATTCCAACTTGGCGGATATATCGATATAATTATTTTTTTTGTATGGCAATCCAGATTTCGCTATAACGTGCATGTGGCGGGTCGTTGTAGTTTGAAAATGATATTTCAGGTGCTTCAACAAGTTCATAACTTGATGCAGGTAACCATTCAGAAAATATCCGAGCCCAGGTATCTTGCAAGGATTGTGGAAACGAACCTGTTATTGGGAATACCGCCCACAATTGCTTCGCAACGTGTATTTGCACCAAATCCTCACGTCCCATTATGTTTGTTGATAAGAATCCAATCATGTGTTCAAGTGAACCGTCTTTATCACTGTCTCTGCCATCGAAGTTGAATGATGCATTAATAACTTGATGGGGATAGAGGTTCCCCACACTGTGCATCGCTTCTCTTTGTTCTTGGGTGATTGATTGTGCGAGATTAATAATTTCTTCATTCTCACCTTCAAATTGCAGCGCAATTCTCTTTGTCACACCAATGATGTTAAATGCTTCTTTCATTTCTATTCTAAATTCCATCGAAATCCCTCCTTTTAAGGTGTATGAAAATTCAAGTTTTGGAAAAAAATATTGATTCGTGGTCATTGATATCTCTGACGGCCTAACGCCGCTCCACTCTTGAAAAGCATTTGAGAAACCATCTGATGAGTTGTAACCATAGTTAAATGCGACTTCTGTCACCTTTTGACCTGCTATTAGATCTTGTGTCGCCAAGGATAGCTTTCTTTTTCGAATATACTCATTTAATGACAACCCAGTTAGAAACATAAATACTCTTTTGAAGTGATAGTCTGAGTAACCGGAAATTTTCTCAATCTCTTGTTTGTGAATTTCATCCAATAAATGATTTTCAATATATTCAATAACATCATTAAAACTTTCAAGCATCATATAATTCTCCTCCCTTACACTCCTATTATAGATTTATAGGATTAACGACACCCGATATTGTTTGCACAACAACTATCGGATACATGATCGATAATTTATACTTATCATTATAACGTGTAAATTATCGATGCGTGATGATATCTGTAAAATAGCGTATACTAGTATGTAGACTATGAGGGAGTAATTTAGAACAAAAATTTGGAGGCATCAGAAAATGAAGCAAAAGAAAAGCATCATTGTGATGATCACACTGGTCGTTATAATTGTATTGGGCGCATTCTGGATTCACGATTTAACCCAACCAATCAACAAAGAACCCTCGATTCAGTTCAGAGATAATATCGTAATTGAATATGGGTATACTACTTCAGGTAGTGGAACGACCAAGGAAATACAAGACGGTATTAAAAACGGCACAATTGTGCAAGCGGCCTATTTAAACACCGAAGTACACGTTGAACAAATTGTGGATTTTCAAAATTCTAGCTTCAAGGGATATGAAACTGCGGATGTTCGATTAGACAACAAACTTCTTACGGATGAAGTATCTTTTGTTCTCACAAAGCAGCAAAAGATTGATTATCCATTAAACGCTCGTAACAATGAGATCAAGCAATGGATCTGGGACACCAAAGGTGATACCAAGCCCCTTGTTGGTTCAGTCAAAATAACGCTTGATGATGGTCGTGAGATTACTGAAACATTCGAGTACCTTGTTGTGGACACGACTGCACCCATGATTATTGGAGCCCAAGACTTAACCACCGAGCGCAATGTGAAAATTAAATTCGAGGATTTTATCAAAGCAACAGATTATTTTGATGGTCCAGTCGAGATATCTATTGATGGTGAAATTAAGTGGAATGAAGCTGGGATTTATGATGTAATGATCAGCGCTACAGATAAAAATGGTTTAATTGCAACAGAATTGATTAAGGTCACTGTCCAAGCGGAATCAACACCAACATCTTAAGTCTCAAAAGCGTTATATTTGCATAAAAAAGAGCATTGCCAGCATAATCTCCGATCGGGGGACATTACTTGGTAATGCTCTTTTTCAAGTGTTCACCCTGTATCATGAACCCTGTATTAGAAAGATTTTATTGTGTTTTACATGTAAAACCCATTGTTTTGATATTTGCAATAGATTGAGTTAATGAGATATACGCTACTTTTTGATCCGTATCAAGTTGAAGTAACCCTGCTTTTGACAACTCTTGTAGGTCGGCAATTTCTAAATCCATTTCTGCAATATCATAAATTTTTGTATCGTCAATGCGTTCAATAGAAGCAGTCACTCCTTTGAGTGCGCTCGCCTTTTCAAGTTCAACATCAGCTTGTTCCATGATTGCATCAAGTGTCGCTTTATCTCCAGTATCTAAAATTGCTTTGATGCGAATCATCGTGACAACATCACCTTCTGATACAAACGTTTGTTCGCCAGATTCATACACAAGGTATGGTGAATCTTTCGTACATACTGTAATGTCTTCCAACTTTTCAGGTTCGACTTCCTTTTCTTTGGGTTCTTCTTTTTTAGTTACATTCTCTTTTTCCTTGTTAGCAACTTCTTCCTTCTTGGGTTCGTCTTTTTCTTTTGAACTACAGCCCACTAAGAGTAAGACCGCCAGTAATGCCATGAGTAATTTTTTCATCATACTTCCTCCATACGGATACAATATCATCTTAAACTCACTACACAGGTATTAGTGTCATAAAAATGACCAATTATGTCACTAAAACATACCATAGTTAATTGTCTATTTCTTAATACGCTTGTCACCGATGAATGGTATCAATCGTGGGGTTTCGGATGCATACGCAATATAGTCCTCACGATCCGCATATTTTCGTTCTAATAAAGGAATGCCTGAGACATAATTAAGCAGGAGCGTAATGAGGAGTGGAGAAATAATACCAATCAGGGACTGCATGCTTTGAAAGGTCATCACATAGATTCCCCACCAGAATACAATTTCTCCAAAATAATTAGGGTGACGGGTGATTGACCACAAACCCGACTTCATAAGTTTGCCGCGGTTTTTCTCACCTTGTTTGAATTTCGCGAGTTGGTAATCACCTACAGTTTCAAAGGCAAGACCAAAGATAGCAACTGCCAACCCAAGAAAGAGTGTGAAGGTATTGATTTCATTTTGGTGACTCACTGCGTTCATGGATGAAAACATCATTAGATACAGCAGAACACCTTGTAGCACAAAGACATTTAAGAAGGCTTTAAGGTAGGGATGGTTTTGTCCCCATCGTTTTCTTAAGTTAACATAACGGTAATCTTCAGGCTTGCCCCAATTACGTTTTCCTAAGTAAAGACCAAGACGAAGTCCCCACAGAATAATAAGGATTAGGCTTATCTTAATCTGTAGATTGGGCTGGAACTGGAAGAGTAAATATCCCGCAACAACACTCATGCCTAATCCCCATGCAATATCCACTAAACCGTAGTTTTTCTGTTGAATGCATATTAGAAACCATATTGTGAAGAAACATACCACAACAAGACTGACTTGAAAATAAACCATTAGTTTTTATCCCCCTTAAATTTGACCGCAACTGCCGTCGCATTGCGTCCTGCACTGAGTGCGATAATTGATGATGTCGGCATCGCAACAACATCGGAAATACCAAGTTCTTGAAAGAAGTCTACCCACTTGTGTGCTGTAGTCGCATCGGTTGTATAGCCAAGGACTATCGACTGAATAGACTTCTTCCTTTTCTTAATCTTATTTTTAATGGATCGTTGATTGGATTGTGCTGACATGCCAACTCCGGTTAATGTGCCCTTGCCCTCTTTGTCTAAGCTAACAAGAGGTTTAAGTCCTATTTTCTGGAAAAGTTTTCCCAATCGCTGTGGTATTCTTCCCGATTGAATCATCGGCAGTAAGTCGGATACCGATACAAAAATTTCAATTTCTTGTTTCTCGGTTTCCAAACGTTCGACAATTTCATTTAACGCAAGTCCTTGGTGAATGTACTCACCAGCACTCTCAACCAACAATCCTTGGGCAATCGAATTCAGTGTGGAGTCAATGACCGCAATCGTCAGTGTTCCTTGGTAAGCCTTCGCAGCATTGCATACTGCGTTATACGTACCACTTAGTGCTGAAGCAACACTTACAAACAAAACACTCTCATAATGAGCCTCAAGGTTCTCAAAAAGGCGTAATACAAGCGCTTGATTGGGTAGTGATGTTGTGACTGTCATTTCTTGTTTATCGATTGCATTGAGAATCGTCTCATTATCTATGGTTTGCTTATCAAGATGTTCTATTTCATCCGCGAGAATTGTGAGTGGTAGTACATGGATGTTGTATCGTTGGAGTATTGATTCGGGTAAATCAGCGATTGAATCGGTGACCAAGGCTATTTTTTTATCGTTTTCGTGACTGTCAAAGTATTGCTGTTTCATATCATCAACTTTAATCTTCATAGCAACACCAAATGGTTCCAATACCTTAACGACCAACTGTGGGGTGTTTGTATGGAGGTGGACCCGTGTCATTGCATCTCCCTCAGCAATAACGATTGAGTCTCCGTGTTTCTGGAGTTGTTCTTTCTTCAATGCACTGTGACCTTCTCGTCTGTAGGTGACTTCCATACAAAAACGATACGCTTGATCGTATTCATGGGTGTGTTGATCTATCTGAATAGTTTCACTTATATTCTCAGCAATCTTTGCTTTGGTTTGTTTTTCACCAATGAGCGCATCAGTAAAGCCATCGACGAATTCGTAGAATCCTTTGGCACCGGCATCAACAACACGGTTTCGCTTCATCAGGCTGTGCTGACTTTCTGTTGCTACCAATGTCTGAAGTGCAATCTCACGTGCTAACACAAGTGATTCTTTTAATTTATGTACCTGCAAACTATCTTGCAACGCACGCGACCATGTCTTCATAATCGTTAGAATTGTACCTTCTTGCGGGTCTTGAACCGATTGGTAGGCTTCTTCGACTGCGAAGACGAGTGATTCAGAAAGATGATGCACATCATTGTCTTCTTTCCTATAGGAACGTGAGACACCGTTAAAGTACTGCGCAAATATCATGCCGGAATTCCCTTTTGCTCCCTCGATTGCTTTATTGGCAACATGAAACAAGGTGTCTTTGATGGAATCAATCGACTCTTCAGGAATCTCAAGAATTGAACGCATCAGTGATGCAAGGTTATTTCCCGTATCACGATCAGCAACCGGAAACACATTAATTGCATTGAGATTGCTGCGCGCAGCAATGATACGATTGCCCCCTTCCTTAATGGAACGAAGTAAATGCTTTCCATCGAATTGTAAATCAGTCATTGTCTGCCTCCTTAAACACATGCGTCACGATTCCTGTTGTCAACATCGTAACAAACCCTCCCCATATCATATCGAGGACTACAATTTTCCATGACCAATCCTTTAGTGTTGCCATGTTTGTTAAGTCATAGGTTCCATAACATACAACACCGAAAAGAAATCCCATCAGTAATACCTTATGCATTTTATATTTATGTAAGTTTGGATCAATAACAAATACAATCATTCCCACTACATAGAGGACATAGAAAATTACTGCCGGAAGAATTGTGACATCCTTCAACAGACTTCCAATTTCTTGTTGATAGATCGATGTCCCAACACTAATTAACCACAGGGCATCAATCACTAAGAAAATGACTGCAGTGACACTAAAAATATATATTTTCTTCTTCATACAGATGCCTCCTCCTTTCACTTATCAGTTGATAGGTAAAAGATACCACAGTCGATTGCATAAAAAAAGCATAATGCATGTGGGACTTAGAGTATTGAATGAGACGGTGATTCTTTGACCGTCTTTTGCCGCGCATTATGGCTTTAATTTTTATTGAGTGATTGTGTTGGATTCAATAAACGAATCGTAATCAGAGCTTTTGATGACACCACGCAAGAATATCGTGATTGCTACATGAACATCATCATCGCTAACATCACTTCCATACGTCGATTTGGACAAATACGCTGAAAGCAATCGTAAGTAGTGACGTGATGCAATTTCTGGATTCAAATCATAGCCAATGTACTGTGCAATGGCCTCAAAGAAATCACGAATTGGTTGAAAGTAATTTTGCTGCCAAATTGTAAAGACTTTATACTGTACCGCATCACTGAGCTCACTCTCAATGTCATTCATCATGAGTGAGAAGTTAACCGCATGATTGTTCTTAAGGTAGATACTTGTCTCAATAAGTCTTTTTTCATAAGAATGATCACTGGTAAGTATTTCTTTGATTGAATTTCCGATTTCAACGGCAAAACGTTCCAATACTTCCGCGTAAATTGCCTCTTTATTTTTGAAGTGATGGTAAATTGATGGTTGCGATACATTCAAAATTGACGCAATATCCCGCGTTGAGGTTGCAAGATAACCATTTTTCATAAACAAATCCGTTGCAACGCTAATAATCGATTCTCTGAGATTCACACTCATGTCATCCACTCCTCTATTAACTAAATCTATCGCAAACCATGCTAATCGTCAAGGCATTTCACTTTTTAGTGGTTCTAAACATTGCATCTATATTTACTTCATCGATTCCATGTGGTAGAGTTAGCCTATCACTTGATAAGTAAATGTTTAAGTTTCTATTTTTACATTCACGATACACGTAGCTATTGATAATTCTGGAGGTATTAAAATGTTCTTAGCACTTAAAGAAATGAAAAAAGAGAAATCTCGGTTCGCAATGATACTGCTTGTTACGATATTGATTGCGTATCTTGTCTATTTTTTGTCTTCGCTTGCGTTTGGTTTGGCACAGATTAATCGAACCGCTGTTGACTATTGGAATGCGGAAGGCATTATACTTTCTGAAGCTTCCAATCAGAATATCTATGCATCAACCATTGATATCAATGAAATTTCTGATGCTATTGATGACACATCGCATACTATTAACGTTATTAGCACAACTGCACGAATCTCTGAAAACCAAAGTGAAGATCCCTTTAACATTGTATTGATTGGTTCTGATACAATTGAAACTATTTCCCCACCATTGATGGAAGGACGAAGTGTTGATAATTTTGATGAAATTATAGTTTCTAAAAGTTTAAAGGCTAAATTAGATTTCAAAGTGAATGACACGCTGACACTTGCGAGTACCGATCGAGAATTTAAAGTTGTTGGGATTACTGATGATGCAAACTTTAATACACTTCCTGTGGCTTATGTCACTCGCGACATGGCCTCACAAAACTCTGTTATGTATAAAGATGGTTCAGATGTGAATTCAGTTGCGACACCCAACACACCCCAACGCGTATCGGCGATTTTAGTGAGTGAGAACATGGATATTCAATCCCTAAATCGCGATACATTAAGGTATTTCAGTATTGGTGAGTTCATTAATGGGTTGCCTGGCTATCAAGCGCAAGTCCTTACCTTTGGTCTCATGATTGGATCGTTATCGCTCATATCAACGATTATTATCGGAATCTTCATGTATATATTAACCATGCAAAAGAAATCAGTCTTTGCAGTCCTAAAGATTCAAGGATATAAAGATCGCTATATCATTTCGTCGGTAATCTTCCAAACATTAATGCTAACACTGTTAGGCTTCGCAATCGCCTATATACTTGCTTACCTCACAGTCTTATTCATTCCAAAATTGGTACCCGTTGCAATCAATGTTACTTTGTTCATTGGTATTACATTGTTTGCTTTACTTTCATCATTATTTGGGACATTGTTCTCTGCCAAAAGCATTTTGAAAATTGATCCATTAGAAGCACTCTAGGAGGAAAAGATGATATCACTTACCAACATAACTAAAGATTTCAGGGATGGAAACACTGTCCTTCATGTTTTAAAACCAACAACCGTAACGTTTAATTCTCATGAACTTTGCGCAATCATTGGCCCCAGTGGGTCGGGGAAGTCAACCCTTTTAACAATTATCGGAGCATTACAAAAACCTACAACCGGAGGGCTGGTTATTGATGGAAAAGACGTATACGCTCTTGCAGAACGGGACAGGTCAGCATTGCGATTTGAGAAGATTGGATTTGTACTTCAAGGTTCTAACTTGATTCCTTATCTTACGGTTATCGAACAATTTCAATTGAAATTAAAACAAGCGCGCTCTCGTGACTTCGCCTTTCTTGATACTTTATTGCAAACCTTGGATATTGCATCACTCCGAAATAAGTACCCCGATGAAATCTCTGGTGGTGAACGACAACGTGTTGCGATTGGTTTGGCATTGTTGCTTAAGCCAAAGATACTTTTGGCGGATGAGCCGACTGCGAGTTTGGATACTGAGCGTGCCAATGAAGCTGTAAAGTTACTTCGCAAAGTTGCAAGCGAGTTGGGGACCTCCGTTGTGATGGTTACCCATGATGAACGCATGCTCGTTTATTGCAATCGCGTGCTATCAATGTCTGATGGAACACTGTCTGAGACTCATTCATAACACTTCCGTTCTGTTTCAATGGTGATTATTTCTAGACTTACCGAGGCCCTCGTTGTTAACGAGGGCCTTTTGATTCAAAGGGTTCCTATTGAACAAGGCATGACGTCACTAACAACTTCATTTTTTTTACTCCAAGTATATCATTGTTGACACATCACAATTTGTAAGCTAGCATTAAAAATGTAGCGACACAGATTGTTTTTGAATCACGAGAATCAGTTTACATAGGAGTGATTACTCAAAAGGAGAAGACTATGGATAATTATTTTAAAGATATATTTGGTAAGACAAATGAAATTATTGCCAGTGATATAAAGGTTAGAGGCAATCAATTGAAGTTTAACGCACTGACAATGCAAATAAGTAATATTGCAGTCTTGGAGGCTTCCGAAGGAAAATTCCCTTTAACGCTAGTGCAGATTCTTATTTTGTTTGCCGCAATCGGACTCTTTTACGCGGGTTCATTTTTTTCATTCCTGGGATTTGTAATCCTTGCGGTGTTGGCAATTACTTTCTATTTCAGTTATATGGATTACAAGCGCAATCGCTATATTCTCAGATTCCACATGAACTCAAGCAGTAATTATTATATTGGGTTTAAGACTATTGAAGCAATTCAGAGAATACGGGAGGAACTGGAAATGGCAATAAATGGAAAACGTGATGATCAAACTATTCATATTGAAAATCAAACAGTAGTTCATGGCAACAACCATGTTGTACATAATGGCAATCAGGAAGTTGACTACGGAAGTCAAAATAAGACATCAAACCACACAAATTCTGTCAACACCATCAATTGGGGTGCAGTAGAAGCGAGCTTAAGTCCATTATTGACGGATGATCGTTTCAGTGATTTTGAGAAGAGTGTAATTGGCGAATTACACGTTGCCGTTAAGGATCACAACGAAGTGGAAGTACGTTCTATTTTTAGTAAGTTCAAAACATTCTTTAAATCAGACGTCTTCAAGGGCGTTGTGAGTGGCGTTCTTACAGAATTTATTACATTCTATATGAAGTAGTATTACACACAAAAACAATCTGAAACTACACAAAGCCCTCGTTTTTACGAGGGCTTTGTTAGTGTTTGCGATTCTTTTTTAAAATATGCGTACTGAGAAGTAGGGTAATCCCCAGTGTCGAAACGAAGTACCCCAACGTATTATTGGCAATACCCGTATTGGGTAGCTTTGGTGCGGGGGATTCAACTACAGTTTCAATACGTTCCCATTGTGCTGTATAGATTTGATTTTCTGTGACGGTGTCAGCAATTTCCGGACTCCATCCCTTAAATACGTAACCCGAACGTGTGGGTAACCCCACATAATCTGGCGTGATTGCCCCTTCTTCTACAAGGTATTCTTGATCCGCAAAGATTATTGCGTCAGCTACGCCATCGACATACGTGACTTGATATTTAGTTGTGACAATTGGATTGAGATTCCATTTTGCAAAAAGTATGATGTCATGTTCAACTTTATCAGTCATGAAATCCCATTTTTCCGTAAAGCTATCGTCAACATACCATCCTGCAAATGTGTATCCTGCCCTTGTTGGTGATACGGGTGTGTCAATGCGTGAACCAAAGTCCACATCTTCAATTTGTTCCATGTCATTGCCATTTTGTGGGTCAAAGGACACGTGGAATTGTGGTATCTGAATGGTCACATGTACATTCCCTTGTAGCTTTCCATCCATGTTATTGAAGCTGGCATCAAATTCTAATGGGGAGTCTTTGATTGCAACTGTCTGGTCATCAACCATCGTAACGGCATCACTTTCAATCAAAGGTAAAGACTCATAATTATAACGATGGAACGTGTTTGTGATTTCTGAAGTATTTAAATAATGGGCATACTCTGGACCCGTAAGGTGCAGGGTCACTTCGGCTGTTTGATTGTCCCCTCTTAGCGTTGTGACACTTGCTGGGATAGGACTGAAATCAACAATCTTATTATGAGAAACGTTTAGATTCGTAAGTTTTGGTGCGTTTGCGAGCGGCGTTAAATCGGCTAAGTTTGTACCTTGAATTTGAACTGACGTTAAACTCTCCATATTCTCTAGCCCTGAGATGTCCTCAACCAAACCATACACAATTTTTACGCGTTCTAGGTTTCTTGAATTTCGCAGACCATTAAGATTTGTAAATTTATTTTGATCAAGAATAACATCTTTTAGCGATGTTATATTTTCCAAAGGATCCAAACTCTCAATTTGGTTTGACCAAACATGAAGATACTCGAGTTTGTTTAAGTTTTCAAGACCATGAAGGGATTTCACCTTATTATTCGTAATCGTTAATACTGTAAGATTTGTAAGATTGCTTAAGGGTGTTAGATCTTCTATATCGTTATACATCAAATTGAGACCTGTTATTTTTGTCAGTTGTGACAGCGGTGTAAGGTCGGTAATATGGCCTCGCGAAGTTGACGTTCCTTGTATTGTAATGTAACCTTCGAGATTGACTGCATACTGAAGTCCCTCCAAGTTTGAAACATCACCATAGGATATTGTGCTAATTTGCGTTAATTCTTTCATTCTCGCAACTGTTATTTCATCGTCTAAAGTAAGATTCAATTGGCGTTTGATGCGAATTCTTAATTGCTCATCTGGAATCGTGACAATTGCTTGATCTGGGTTTGACTCAACTTGAACTGTATTTTCTTCAGTGGATTCAAAATCATTTGACATTTCCACACTATCTTCATTTTCAACCACTTCTTCGACAGATTCTGAATCATGTTGTATTCCTTCATTGGCTTCATCTTCAACCACATCCTGATTCACCATTTCATCGAAAATTACGGTATCGTGTTCTTTATCGTTCATCCCTGTATCACCATCCATCGCAAAAACTGGTACAGAAATTGCACAGATAACACTTAGAAATATACCGATAATAATAGATTTTTTACGCATCACTCTCACACTCCCTATTGCTTCAGATAGGTTGTCTTCAATACAATCATTTCAAATAGAACACATAAAACGATTAATATTTAAACTGACAGCCTTTTCCATACAATCTTAACAAACTAAGCATGGAATGGGTCTCAAATGATACTAAATCGTTGATAATTGTAACAAGCGGACGTTTTTTGCATGCTATAAATTCATTTATAGAGCATGCTGCAACCGATTCAAAATTTTCGTATATCCCTCAGTGTAAAACATGTAATTTTTGAAGCTAAGAATTCATTTGCTTTTGCCTACAATTAAGTATCTTTACACCAGAGTAAAAACATAAATAGTGGCCATTATGCGTTGTTAATCGTAAAACGATCGCAATGAACCGTTGGTGTTTCAATCTCATCCAACAATGCAACTGCAAATGTTCCACTTGTTACTTCAGAATTTCCTTCCTCATTGACTAAAAGGTGATTTGTACCACGTACGTAGTTGTGTGCATCTCCAGGAATAAACATTGCTGATGGGGAAACGCCAACCCAATTAACATTATCAACATTCTTTAAATATTCATACTCATACTTTTGATTAATGGGTGTTGCAATCCATGCCGCTGCTGTAGGGTCTTTTTTGAGTGTTTCAACAAAAGGAATATCGTTTTGATCCAACAAGCTCCCTGCCCCCAATATGAACGCGATACGCGGTGTTTCTGTTTCACGGAACATTGTGATCAAGTTTGCCGCAAAATCGACATGACGGTACGCCTTGTCCGGTGTGATACTGAAAGCGTTGATGATAACATCAAAACCTTGCAAGTCCGCAACAGTAAGGCTGAATGCATCCTTCACAATCATGTGTTCAGGATTATTCAAAAGTTTATTTGCTTTGTCGGCATCGCGAACGATTGCGGTTGTATCATGACCGCGTTTTACTGACTCGTGATAAAGTGCACTCCCTGCCATCCCTGTGGCACCAATTATTCCTATTTTCATACATATACCTGCTTTCTTTATATCTTTGTATCTAAATTATAGAACGTGTTGGGTACAGATTCCACTCAGGAGTTTACAAGTTTATCGTATTATCCACACTTAATCGCAAATACCGTGATAAAAATTTGACATTTGCTGACTTTAAGCGTATGGTTAATAAGTTAAGTTAACTATTTTTGTGATAATGTCATGGAATCTAAAACTTATTCTAGACAGGAGGCAATCACATGGAATCAGGAAAAGTAAAATTCTTTAATGGAGAAAAAGGCTTTGGATTCATCATCAACGATGCTAACAGCGAGGAACTTTTTGTTCATTTCTCAGGTATCATTGCTGAAGGATTCAAAACATTAAACGAAGGTCAAGCAGTTACATTCGATATCGAAATGGGACAACGTGGACCACAAGCAATTAATGTTAAACCTTTATAATTTGTAATTAAAGCAAGTTATAGCTAAAGACGGGAAACCGTCTTTTTCTTATATCTAATTTAGAATACGTCGGAATATGTCGTATTTTTTTGTTATTATAGGAGTAGAAAAGGAGGCACTACATGAAACAATCACCGATCTTTGATTATCATAAAGAACCATCCCGCGATATTCTATGCATTGATTGCAAGAGTTTCTATGCCTCCTGTGAGGCAGCATCACTTGGACTTGATCCCCTTAAGGTGAAACTTGTGGTTATGAGTTATCCAAGTGACAGCACGCGTAAACGAGGTAGCGGGCTTATTCTGGCATCCAGTCCTTCCGCAAAGAAAGCTTACGGTATCACCAATGTCAGTCGCGCACGTGACTTGCCCTTCCCCTATCCCAAAGACTTGGTTATCGTTGCTCCTCGCATGAACCATTACATGCACGTGAATCGGAAGATTAATAACATATTTCGAACCTTTGTTGATGATGCGAACATCGCTGTGTACTCTGTTGATGAAACCTTTCTTGATGTCACAGATTCGCTGAGTTATTTCAAATGTGATAGTGCCTATGAGCTTGCGCGCATCATACAACGCAAAGTATTCTCAGAAACAGGAATCTATACAACGATTGGAATTGGTGAGAATCCTCTGCTTGCGAAATTGGCACTTGATAATGAAGCAAAAGATAACCCAGATATGAAAGCAGAATGGCGTTATGAAGATGTCGAATACAAACTTTGGAATATCGATACGATGACAGACTTTTGGGGAATCGGTCATCGCACAGCAAAGCGTCTGAATAAACTTGGAATTTATTCAATACGTGAGCTCGCTCACTCAAATTTTTATCGTTTAAAAAAGGAAATGGGTGTTTTGGGTGCCCAGCTTTATGCGCATGCTTGGGGCATCGATCGGACGTTTTTGGGCGAAGATTATGCTCCAAAGTCAAAATCTGTTGGGAATTCTCAGATTCTTATTAAGGATTATGATAAGCGCAGTGAGATTGAAATTGTGGTCCGCGAAATGGCCGACCAAGTTGCCACGCGATTACGTAAAGATGATAAACTAACAACATGTGTGAGTCTTTGGGTTGGTTACTCCTTAACTTATAAAGATGCGGCCGGAAGGTCTGGATTTAGCAAACAACTCACCATCGATGCAACCAATACCAGCAAGAAAATAACCGAGGCTGTATTGCGGATCTTTAATCAGTATTACGATAAACAGGTTGTCAGAAATATTGGGATATCCTGTTCAAAACTTGAGGAACCTACGCGTCAACAATTAAACCTCTTTGAAGATATCAAAGAGACCGATCGCAATAAAAAGTTTGATGAAGTTGTCGATCAAGTTCGCCGAAAGTATGGTTTTACAAAGATGATTTACACAAGTAGCCTGATGGAAGGGGGACGTGCAATTGCGCGCAGCTCCTTAGTCGGTGGGCATGCTGGGGGCATGGCGGGAATTGAGGGGAAATCTGATGAAGAGGACTAAAAAAGAATTCACGAATTACAACGACTATTATGATCGACCTTTCGGGCTCAAGTGGGGAACTGCTTTTGCACTTTCAGAGTTGACTCAAGTTATCAACAGTACAAAAAATGACGCCTTAAAAACAATTGTTGAATTGCCCATTATGTCTCGTGAGGAAATGGATGATGTGTTGCAAATTGCTTTTTTGAAATCATTGAAAGTTGAGATTCAATTGAGTATTCGGGATGAAAATGATCGGTTGTTGGATTCGCTAACAGGTTCCTTTTCTGGAATGGCTGATGCCGATAATGTATTCATTAACGATATCCCAATTGCATGGGAACATATTCGCAATATTAGAATCTTATAAAAAGGGTCACCGTCTGATATTGGACGGTGACCCTTGGCATGTCTCTAATTATAATATTCCAAAGAAGGAACATACAATTGCCAGTATAAATGTAAAGAGAATCAAAACTACAGGATTCACTTTTTTATTTCTTAATAGGTAAAACATCAGCAATGTATACGCCATCGGCAAGAGATTTGGAAACACCTTGTCAAAGAGTGCTTCTTGAATGTTGACAACGTTTGTATCACTGATTGCGATTTCAGCGACAACATTGATGTTGACATAGGTCGCTATCAATCCACCAATAACGGTAATACCAAGAATTGTTGCTGATTTTGAGATTAGTTCCGAACTCTCTTTAATCTTAGATAGGGCTTTGGTTCCAAGATTGTATCCCATACGCGTCAGTGGGATTCGCAACAAGAATATTCCCAGGTAGACAAGAAAGAAAAGAATTGGCCCTACAAAGCTTCCATCCATTGCAAACGAGGCACTGATTCCCGCAACAATTGGTAGTATTGTGAACCAAAATAGTGCATCGCCAATCCCTGCCAATGGAGCAAACAGTGCCATTTTCAATCCTTGAATCGTCGAACGGTCTTCTTTTTGTTCTTCCATTGAAATAAGAAGTCCCAATAAGAACCCAACAAGTTGAGGATGCGTATTCATAAAACCAAGGTTATCACGCATCGCAGCTGATAAACCCTCTTTATCATCCGCATAGATTTTCTTTAGTGCCGGTACTTGTGCGCCTAAGAAACCACCGCCTTGCATACGCTCATAGTTAAACGATGCTTGCAAGAGTGTTGAACGCCATGCTAGTTTGTCGATATCTGCTTTCGTGAGTGTTTTCGGTGTATTAGATGCCATCTTCTTCATCCTCCTCTTTTGTAACAGGTTCGAATTTCTCTAATCCATCTGCAATTGCGACATCACGATCTCGTTCTAAATTAAAGACAATTAGAGCAAGAGCAAGTCCCACCATGGCTACTGGTAAGAGATTTGAGAATGGTAGGAACGAAGCCAAAACAAATCCGATAATGAGATATGGAATATACGACCCTTTCATCATCACTTTCAGTAGCATACCAAAACCAACTGCAGGTAAGATGCCTCCAGCAATTTCAAATCCATGTGTCAGCCACTCTGGCATTGATGTAACCAGTGACTTCATGGCATCTTGGGCAACATACGCACTCAAGAATACAACGACAGCGTAGGTAACGCCGACAATTAATGTTGTTATTCTATTTATATTGAGAATTTTCTCAGTATCTGCATTATCAGCAGCAATATCTGCGCCTTTCATAAAGAATGAGAATGTTGAATAAAAGAATAGGATAATGTATTGCATTAAGAAACTAAATGGCAAGGACAACCCAATTGATGCCTCGGGTGTGCTGCCGCTAGTGTGTGCTAGTACAACGGTCATGACGGCCGCAAGCACAGGGTTTGGTGGTTGTGTTCCACCCGCTGGTGTTAAGCCCGCAAACGTCAGCTCTGTCAGTCCCCCTGCAACCAACCCCAATTGTGCATTGCCGAGAATAATCCCCGTCAATGTCCCCACAATAATCGGTCTAAATATAAAGAGTGCTTCAAGCCAAAAATCAATCCCTACAATGAGGGCCATTACTGCAAGCAAGATTCCTTGCATCAGTGTAATTGATTGCATTGTTTAATCTCCTCCTAATTATTTGATAAGTTCTTTTGAATCCCCCGGTACATCTTGTATGTAAAGATCAACACCCTTGGATTTTATGTATTCAAAATCCGCCATGTCTTGATCATCAACATATACTTTTTTAGAAATTGCCCGTTTCCCTTGTGAGAAATGCATATTTCCAACATTCACTTCATTGATTGGCACACCGTGTTCAATTAAATAGCGGACATCTGCTGGTGTCTTACAGATTAAGAAAATCTTTTGTCTATCTGCCGCTTTATGAATAATCTCCGCTGTTTTTTCTAAAGTAAAAAAGCGAATACCAACACCTGATGAATCTGTGATTGTCTTCATCAATTCTTGTTGGATGGGATCATCTGCAACTGCATCGTTTGCAACCAGCAAAAGATTTGCCCCCAATGTCATTGTCCATGTTACCCCAACTTGCCCATGGACAAGTCGGTTATCAATCCGTGTGAGTAGAATATTAGCCATAATGAAACCCCTTTCTAAACTAATCATACACCCTGTGCTTTTTTATTCAAATTGTGTACTAAAAAGTGCAAATCAATTACCATATTTGAATAATAGGCCTTCGCTTTCTGATATAAAAACCAAAACCAATCGTGCACCGTTCAAAAGTACAAGTTTTGTTTGTACTTTATAATTTAACGATAGTCCTTTTTCGAAAAGTATTGCGATAATTGTGTGAGTATTTGTGAAAGGTTTGAAACGAAAATTGAATTTGCATGATTGATGCACTATATTGAAGTGAGAAAGATTGGGCATAACGTATGAAAAAAAGACAGTTTGATTCGCAAATTCATGTACGCAAGGCACGTATGAATAATTTGAAAAATATCGATGTGGATATCCCTTTGAACGCATTTACCGTTATTACCGGACTCTCAGGGTCGGGTAAATCATCACTTGCCATCGGGACCTTGTATGCAGAAGGAACACGACGTTACTTAGAAGCGTTGTCCTCCTATACACGGCGACGCATTACACAAGCATCGCGAGCTGATGTTGACAGTATTGCAAACCTTCCCGCGACATTGGCTTTACACCAACGGCCCGATATCCCTTCTATTCGATCTACTGTTGGTACACAAACCGAAGTTTTGAATATTGTGCGTCTTATGTTCTCACGTTTGGGATCTCATGTTTGTCCTAATGGACATCGTCAGAAACCCACGCTCAATGTGGCGCAGGAAATGGAGATTGTTTGTCCAATTTGTGATGTTCATTTTTTTGGACCCAGTGCTGAAGATTTCGCATTTAATGGAAATGGTGCCTGTCCAGAATGTCATGGCAATGGGCAAGTGCAAACAATCGTTGCTGATCTTCTCGTCCCTGATCCAACCCTCACCATTAATCAAGGCGCGGTAAAGCCGTGGGGATTGCCCGGTCGTTCTCTTATGAAAAGACTTGCTCATGAGCAAGGGTTACGACTCGATGTTCCTTTTAAAGATCTCACATCAGAAGAAAAGCACATTGTGTTGCATGGAAAAACTCTAAAAAAGAGGATCATTATGCCGACTTCAACTGGAAAAGCATTTGAGATGGATGGCGTTTATGAAAATGCATTTGATGCGGTTAAACACAGTCTTGAGAAAACAGAGAATGAAGCAACCGCATCACGCGTCAATCGTTTCTTGGAAGTAAGAACCTGTCCATCTTGTCACGGTTCACGCTACAGCCCCAAAGTAATCACATCTCACCTGTCTTCGAAATCAATTGCGGAGGTAAGTGACTTTGATTTGCTTGAATTGCAATCATTCATCAGTGTGATTCCAACTACCTTGCCCAAAAGCATGCATCACTTATCCCAACAACTTATCACGGAGAGTCTTGGTTTAATTCAACCCATCGTCAAGCTTGGTCTCGATTATCTAACACTGGCACGTAATGGCAACACGCTTTCGACAGGCGAGCTGCAGCGCATTCAACTCGCGCGAACAACTCGCAATGAAATAACGGGTATCCTGTATGTTCTTGATGAGCCAAGTGTTGGTCTTCATCCCGCAAACACTGAAGCTTTAATTGAATCCATTGAACATATTATCGATCAGGGAAACAGTGTTATTGTAGTCGAACACGACATCGATATCATCAAAGAGGCTGATTATATTATTGAAATTGGTCCCGATGCAGGTGCAAATGGTGGGCAAGTTATTGCACAAGGAACACCGACCGAGATCATTCAAAATCCGAGTTCACGGATTGGTCCTTATCTATCGGGTGATGCTACCATTGTTGTGCGTGAGCGCGTAAATCTTGCGGATTATTTCACGATTGAAGTGAAAGACCTCTTCAATATCATCGATGCCCAGGCATCTTTTATGTATCATGGATTAAATCTTGTTACAGGTGTGTCTGGTTCTGGTAAATCTTCGATGATCTTTGATAGTTTAGTGCCTGCATTTCAAAACTTAGTAAAAAAACAAAACAATCAGACCCACGCAATCTTGCACAATGCAAATAACTTTGATGATATTGTGATGATTGATGCTTCCCCAGTTGGAAAGAATGTTCGCTCTTCTGTCGCAACTTACATGAAAACAATGGACAACATTCGCCATGTTTTCGCTGCAACAGATGCAGCCCATGATCACAATTTGTCATATGCTGACTTCTCCTACAATAACAAGTCTGGAGCATGCCCTTATTGTAGCGGTATTGGAACGGTAACATTTGATGTTCAATACCTTCCGGATATCTCCGAAGTGTGCCCGGTTTGTAATGGAGACCGCTACAATCCAAACGTGCTTGCAATTACATACAAAGAGAAAACAATTGCCGAGGTTCTTCGATTAACAGTTGCACAGGCAATTACTTTCTTCTCCGACGACTCTAGTATTATAAAAGACTTACGTATCCTCAGTGATATCGGACTCGATTATTTGACTCTGGGCGAAAGCACTTTGAGTCTTTCTGGAGGAGAATCGCAACGATTAAAACTTTCTACCTATCTCGGAAAGAAACATATGGAAACACTTTTTGTATTTGATGAACCTACGACTGGACTACATCCCCAAGACGTCAAGGTTCTCATCGGAGTGTTCCAACGTCTTATTAGCCGCAACGCTACCATTATTGCCATCGACCACGATTTGGATTTGATTGCTAATGGAGATCATATCGTCGATATGGGACCTGGAGGTGGGAAGTATGGTGGTAACGTTATTGCGCAAGGCGATGTTCGCACCTTAGCTAATGATCCTAAGAGTGTTACAGGTAAGTATCTTAAGGAACATTTGAATTTCTACCAAACATTCTAAACAAGAAGCCACTTTTGGGCTTCTTGTTTTTGTATAAACAGTTACTGATGATTCTCTGGATTCGATGACATCTACTTTTATCTAACTAAACATTCGATGTTATTTGACATACGATACAATTGTGGTATATTATATCTAACAAGTAGTTAGATAATCATCTAACAGGAGGTATTTTATGATCAACAAACTCAAGCGTCTATGGCACGAATCGTACGAAACAAAGAGTCTGAAAATTCTAGTGATCACATTTTTGTCAATTGGAATATTGAGTCTTTTTGCCTCAAGCGCAATTGGATCCATTACTGAAGAAGCAATAGATTTGAATGCAACTCGAATCATGCAAAGCATCCTCGCATTTGCCGCAACAAGCATCTTACTTTTAATACTTAACTATGCCGTCAACATCTATCAGACCAAAGTCAATGAACGGATGAGAGTGGCTTTAAAATCGAAAACAATTACAAGCATTCTTCATTCACATTCGAGCTTTCGTGCCAATCAAGAACAAGGCGATATTATCGGACGTCTGGATTCTGATATTTCAAGTATTGTGGGTGCAGCAAGCCTCAGCGTTCAGCTCATTCGCGCCTGTATCTTGCTCGCAATCCTATCCTTAGGCATGTATCTTATTGACTTCAGAATCCTCTTACTTTTCATTATTCCCTTCCCTATCATCGCACTGTTGCAATATCTCGCCACTAGAATGTCAATTCCACTCGTATTGCCATGGAAAGTAGCGATGGGTGAGACCAATGCACTTACGCAAGATATTATCAACAACCGTACTACAATACGTACTTTACAGATATACGATCGGGTTAAAAATTGGGTTAATCTTGCATTGAAAAATTCTGCTGACAAAAGTATACGGGGAATTTCAATCTTTTACTTAATTGTTATTCCCGTTGCAGTTCTCACTGTTGCACCCTTATTCCTAATCGCTCTTGGTGGATCTTACTTTGTTTATCAAGGACAACTTTCAATTGGACAACTTATCAGCGCTTTCACCTTAGCACAACTTGCGACTTCAGAATTCAATCTCCTAAGTACCGCAGTTCAAAATATTCCTCAGCTTTTAACATCAACTGAGCGAATTTATCCGCTATGGGATGCACCTAAAGAAAATTTCGGAAATTACTCTGGAACAGGCATCCAAGATGCGCCGCTCATTGCATTCGAAGATGTGAGTTTCTCATACCCACACGATGATGATACAGAAAATACAATGCTTCTAAACCATCTGACTTTCTCAATTAACGAAGGCGACCATGTGGGTCTTGTTGGAACAAGTGGTTCTGGAAAGTCCACAATCTTTAAACTAATCACCCGATTTTATACACCAACAACGGGAACCGTTTTGTTTAGAGGTATCCCAATTCAAGATTGGAATAAGGATGCATTACGCCACCAAATGGCAATGGTCACACAGAATACCTATTTGTTCAACGACAGCATTCGAAGTAACTTTGAAGTCGTTGTTCCTGAAACCAACGATACAACAATCATAAACATACTAAAAGATATAAAACTTGATGATTATGCAAGTGCTGATGGCCTGAATATGATTGTCGGAGAACGGGGTAATCGTTTATCCGGAGGTCAAAAACAACGCTTATCCATTGCACGTGCATATTTACGCAACAGCCCACTTTTAATGCTGGACGAGGCAACCTCAGCACTTGATGTTGATACTGAGAAAGCTATCCAGAAAATTTTATCCTCCCATGAATTAGATCAAACTCAGCTGGTTATTGCCCATCGTTTATCAACGTTAACCGATTGCGATCGCATTCTTGTCATGGTTAAAGGAAAAATTATCGAATCAGGGACACACAATGATCTCTTGAATCACCACGGAACATACTACAAACTCTACCAAAATCAACAGGAGGAACATTCACATGAAGCATAAGTCATCAACTCTCAAAGCAATGCACGCCATCTGGAGTGTCATCAAAATCGGTTCATGGGCGTTTGTACTATCGGTCATCGGAGCAAGTATTGTAAGCCTTTCTAACTTTGGACTTAGTTTCCTAATCGGAAAAATCACACAGGTTTCTATTGACCAAGCGTCTGCTGGAACATTTGATTTACATCTCATGATTTCATTAGCCACTTACCTTGTCATTGCACTCCCTTTCATCATCATGGGACAAACGCTAAATCTTGTTGGTGGACAGTTCGCCGAAAAACGTCTTAAAGGAAAGATGATTGATCATGTACTTCACCAAAGCGAGGCTGATATTGTTGATGGGCACTCCGGTGACATGATGAATTTACTGACAAACGATGCCGCAGTCATCAATGACTTTTACTTTCAAGGTCTCAGCCATCGCGCAATAGGGCCATTGGTCGCAGGGATCGCAAGTTTAATTGTGACATTCTCTGTCGACATTCGCTTTGGGATCATTGCCGTTATTATTGGCCTTACAACGGTACTCACTTCAACACGCTACTCAAAACGCATTCAAGATGGCTACCTCAGTGCGCGGGAAGCACAAAACTCAGCAACCAATCATGTCTCAGAGATATTAACCAACGAAGAATTCATCCGCCTGTATGGCATTGATCACAAGCTTATTGCCGAGTACGATCAAAAAAATATGGATTATGGGAAAAAGGTTCTCAATGCTGAGCGGAATAAACATAAAGTCACAGGATGGAATGAATCGTTCGACCTCATATCAAAAATTGCATTTCTTGGTGTTGGCATCTATTTTAGTTTCACATCACACTTCCCTTTTTCAAAAGTGATGCTTTTGTTACCACTTCAGGGTTCGATTAGTTACATGTTTGGGAACCTCGGAGTTTCATGGAACTATATCTTAGAAACCGCAACCTCCGCGACACGCATTGATGATTTCCTAACAACGGAGCGCGAAAACCTAAGAATGAACTTGCCTTCACTCCAATCTGTTGCGGCATCGTCAAAAATTTTGTTTGACCATGTTTCATTTGGTTACAATCGTGATCACCATATTCTTAACGATGTTACCTTGGATATTGATGCAAAGGAAACAGTTGCGTTCGTAGGGGCATCAGGAAGCGGAAAATCAACATTGATGAAACTCTTACTCGGTTTTTATAATACCGATTCAGGAAATATATACATTGATACGCAAGATGTTATGCAATTCAACCTACCAAGCGTTCGTTCACAAATGAGTTATGTCCAACAGGAAGCCCCTTTATTCAATCTTTCGATTCGAGAGAACATCAAACTTGGCGCCACTAACTATGATACTGTTGACGATAGTGCAATCATCGTTGCAGCAAAAAAAGCTGCAATCCACGATTTTATCATGACCTTACCAAAAGGCTATGATACTCAAGTTGGTGAAAACGCTGGGAAAATATCAGGTGGTCAAAGACAGCGAATTGCGATTGCGCGTGCATTCATGAGCGATGCCCCAATCCTTATCATGGACGAACCAACTGCATCCCTAGACAGTGAATCTGAAAACCTTGTCCAACTTGCGTTGCAAAATATCCGTAAAGAAAAAACTGTGCTCATTGCCGCACACCGCTTGCGCACAATTCAAGATGCCGATACAATAGTGGTCTTAGACCATGGACACATCACAGAAAAAGGCAATCATCGCGAGTTGATTGAACGTGAGGGTCATTATTTCAATACATTTCAAAACCAACACAACTAAAGGAGCCATTCATGATCATTCATTCCGAACCACTGTATGCCTATGAAGCATACACGATGTATCAAAGTTTTCTCTCCGAAAGAGAGCGTTATTCCGATCGAGAATCACCTGATTTCAAGACACGTATCGATGCAATTTATGACACGTGTGCAACAGCCATGTCATCGCTAACTTTGTCCCACTCTGAAATTAGTGAGATTCTTAAAACATACGGATCGGGAAACGCACTCGATGCTTGGGAACCGTTTTACTTCCTGTATCAACAATTTGGCGTCTCACCCGATAACGCACGTAAAGAAATGACCGCACGACTTCATGAGTTTGCGCTTTTCCATCTTGGGAAGGCAAAACCAAGCGATGTAGATACGCTGCCACTTTTCGACCTTATTAAAAATGCATCTCTCTCTGCGAGTGAAAAGTGGATATTGTTGTGGATCGATAAAGACTTTGAATACTTAGCACACCAGCTCAATGAAGCGCTTGAAATACTTGTGCCACACGTAAAAAAAGCAACGCTTGGATTTAAAGATGATGTAGCACTTCTTGTTAGCCAATGGACGAAACGAAGCGAAGAACAATCACTCATCGCATATTTTGAAAAGCAATTTGGTGTAACTCTGCCGAATGATACAATGCCTATGTACCCAAGTATCCTCGCTAATCAAGCCCTGTCTATCTTTTCAGATGACCAGTTATTTATCGGTTTATCGTATACAGATGCTCACTTAGAAACATTCAACATCAACGACGATGTTGCCCACCGCGCTTTTAAAGCACTTGGTGACCGTAGCAAATATGCCATTCTCAAAGAACTTGTCGATTCAAAGAAGTACGGACGCGAGCTTGCGGAAAGTTTAGATCTTACGCCCGCAACAATTTCGTACCACATCCAAGATTTGCTAAATAGTGGTGTTATACAGGCATCCGCAACTGACACAAATCGTATTTACTATGAAATTAGAAAAGATAAAATTAAAGAAGTCTTTGCTTTTGTTACTGCAGAATTCAAACTCTAGATGGTTGCCAGTTGGCAGCCTTTTTGTATCCCCGAATCGGTGCTATAATTAGGCTATATGTATTTTTGTAAAGGAGCCAACGATGAAATCAATTCAAATTGAACTCGATGAAGCGATTACTGCAGGACAAAATCTGCTGATTACTTTGAATGATGTAAAACACGACCTCTCGAGCGCACAGAACTGGGGTATTGCCGATATTTTCAGTAAGAGTATGCTTGTGACATTCTTCAAACAAAGCAAACTTTCGGATGCAAGACGGACCATTGATCTCGCACGTCGGGATATTGATGTTTTTAAGAAAGAATTACAAGACCTGGATATTCGACTGGACGATGTCATCAATCAGAGTAACAGCCTTATATTTATGGATTACTTTCTTGACGGATTTTTTGTCGATATTTGGGTTCAAAGTAAAATTAACGAATCCCGTCGCAATGTTTCTGATTTGATCGACGAAGTAAGCACGACCGTCAATCGCTTACGCGAAATGAAGCACAACCTATAACAAATAAAACATCAGTATGATAAATCGTACTGATGTTTTTTGTTATAGCATTTTTATATAATTAATCATTACAAGTGTGAGTGCCTCAACATTCTCATTTTGGAACACCGTATCCAATCGTGTATGAATGCGATCTAAATAGTAACCCAATACAGGTGCCCGTTTCGCTACTACTACACCCACACTATTTTTGAAGTGTAATTGATCAGACATGTAAATGTATTTTGTCGCGTTTCCATGAATGACTGGCTTATTAAGACCTTGGGTCGCAGTTTGTAATAACTCTGAATGTTTGGATTCACGAAACTGTTGTTTCTCAACAAAGATAAATGTATCACCATTGCCAACACAATCGAAATTAATAAGTGGCGTGTCAACGATATATTGTCCGTAACGCTTTTTAAATTTTGATGATCCTTCCAATCCAGTTTCTTCCAAGTCAAAGAATACAAAGGCAACTTTACCACGAAGTTCTAACGGCAAATCTTCCATGATTGAAAGTAGCGTTGCGACACCCGAAGTATTATCATTTGCCGTATGTTTGTTGGGGATACCGTACATAATCTGATAACAATACCCCACAATCACTGTGAGGTTTATTATTTTAAGCCACAGATCCTGTCCAGACACAAGCCATCTGTTTCCTAGTAAAAGGAGAATTAAAATTGGGATTGCAGTTATGAGTTGACTGATGAGAAACATCGGTAAATTGCTAAAGAACATTACAATTGGGATGTAAAAGTTGGGTTGCGTATCATAATGCGCCGTCAAAATAAGATCTGCGTCCTCAATATCGCCAAAAATAAGATTGCGGCACATGCCGTGTTCATCATTGACAAGACTGTACCCCATCTCATCGGCACGATCATCGAGCCAGTTTTTAAATTCTGTCTTCTGATTGTATGTCTTTCGGACTTGATAGGTATCCAAGAGTGTTCGAATGTTTGTTTTCATAGCATCTCCTTTTTCTTCTCTATTATGACATGATTGCATACATTATGGTGATTGATTGTGCGCCATCTCATTTCTAACGAAAGTTTCACCAATACTCACCATCTTGACATACTTGGAGGACTATAATGAATGTAAGGAGATGATCACTCATGAAAAATAATTATTTCTATAATGAAACCAATTTTGACTGCCTGGATGCCGCATATAAACCCCTCTTACCCATAGAGCAAAAGTCAGTTCCACTGAGGGTTCCACCGCTTTTACGTTCTGAACAACACGATAATCATGTCTCTCATTACACAATTGTAGCTCAAGAGGGTGAAATTCAAATTCTTGATGGACCTAAAACAAAAACATGGGGATACAATGGCGATATTCTTGGTCCGACAATTCGTTTTACTTGTGGTGAAACGTATACGATTACTTTGGTAAATCAACTTCCAGAAGTAACTACCTTTCATTGGCACGGTCTCAATATTCCAGGACCCATTGAAGACGGCGGTCCATTCGCACCTGTAAAACCTGGTGAAAGCAAAACGATAACATTCACAGTGAATCAGCCTGCTTCTACATGCTGGTTACATCCGCACCCTTGTCCAAACACAGCCAGCCAAGTATGGCATGGTCTTGCTGCGATGGTAATCGTTAGCGATGCCCACGAAGCATCACTCGACTTACCGCGCACCTATGGTGTTGATGACATACCTTTAATTCTTCAAGACCGTTCCTATCATGATAATCAACTCGATTATCAACGTGACTACGATGCAGATGGTATCCAAGGAAACGTTGCATTGATAAATGGGGGCGTGAATGCAACATTTGATGTCACCCAGCAACGCATTCGCCTCAGAGTACTCAATGGCGCCAACAGAAAAGAATTCCGCCTTCACCTGGATGATGACCTTCCTATGACAGTAATCTCATCCGATGCAAGCCTACTTCCAAAGCCCATTACTTTAACACATCTTATGCTTACGGTTGCGGAACGTTCTGAATTTATCCTTGATTTTTCAGATTACAAACTCGGTGATTGTGTCGTACTTTACAGTGATGATTGTCCTATTTTAACGTTCCGTATTAAAGAATTTGCTCGCAACAAGCAAAACTCAATACAAACTAACTTTTCAATGGCCCCCTTGTCTACGACCCACGAATTCCTGTAAAGAATATTGTAATGTATGGAATGGACGAAGGTGTCCTTCTCGATGGACGTCGTTATGACATGAAACGTATTGATGCATACTTGGAGAGAGGCGTAACTCAATATTGGGATATCACAAATGTTGGATCCATGACTCCTGGAATGATACATCCTTTCCATGTTCACGGAGCCCATTTCCAAGTCCTATCGCGTAACGGACAAAAGCCATACCCTTATGAGTCGGGATGGAAGGATACCATTGGTGTCAATACCGATGAAACTGTTCGTGTCGCCATTCGATTCGATATTGAAGGTTTGTATATGTACCATTGTCATATCTTAGAGCACGAAGACACGGGTATGATGGCGCAAATTCAAATTTTACCTGAAGCACAATAAAAAGAATAGGACCAACACTGTTGGTCCTATTCTTTGCCTTCACTATAGATTTCTTGCTTAATGTACAATTCAAAAGCTATTACTACATCAGCAATTTATACTTTGGATATTTTACCACTTTCAATGCGATAGACTGTGTCCACTAAATCTAAGATACGTTCATCATGTGTTACCATAACTGCCGCCTTATTGCGTTTTTTCACTTCTTCAGCGATACGTTCGACGACTTGACGACCGCGCACACCATCAAGGCTTGCAGTTGGTTCATCCGCAAGAATGACTTCAGGATGGTTCATAAATGCACGGGCGATTGCAACGCGTTGTTTCTCCCCACCACTTAATTGACTTGGATATGCATGGACGCGATGTCCAAGGCCAAGGTCTTCCAATAATGATTGTCCATAGGCTTGTGCTTCACTGGGTTTTTGTTTTCCAATGCGGGCAATCAATTGTAATTGTTCACTCACATTAAGATATGGTACGAGTTGGTGTGATTGGAAGATAAATCCAACCTTATCCTGACGTACCTTTGTCCATGCTTTCTTTTGCAAGCCGACTTTCGTATCTCCAATTGTAACATTTCCCGACGAAGGAGATAACAAGGCGCCAGCAATCGAAAGCAATGTGCTTTTCCCTGAACCAGAAGGACCGACAATGGCTACAAACTCTCCAGGTTTTACAGCAAGTGAAACCTCAGATAGCGCTATAAATTCTTGATCACCATCTTGATATGTTTTGGATATATTTTTTAATTCTAATGCGTATTCCATTATTCGTTTCCTCCAATTGCCATCAACGGATCGACTGTCGCTACTTTTCGTAATGAGAACAAACTGCTCACAATTGCAATCACAAAGAACACGAGTGAAACAACGAGTGCATCACGGACACTTAAGGTAAATGGCATACTCTTCGGTAAAAAAACAGCCATTGCAAACGTTAGTCCATTGCCAATCAACATGCTTAATCCCGCGAGCATTCCGACTTGGGAAACTATCGTCATTCCAACCATTCCAGTTGTCGCACCGAGCGCTTTGAGAACTCCAAATTGTGGTAGTTTTTGTAGCGTTGTTACATAGAAGAACGTTCCCAATATAATTCCCGATATTCCCAATAAAACAACAAGGATCATTGTCAGTGTTGACTGCTCTTGAGCATGTCCAGGAATTTTAGCGATGATTTCTACTTGTGTTCGCACTACAGTAGCATCCAGATTTGGGATGCTGTCCCCTTTGATTGCGAATGCATTGTATTTGGGTGAAGGTGCATGTGTTACTTCCTGAAGCATTCCTTGGAAGCTATCTTGACTGAGTATTCCGATGGAAGAGTGTCCATACATATATCCTTTAACAAACCCTACCACTTTAAGTGATACATTTGAACTGGTATCAACAATCGTGTCACCAACACTCACATCCTTTGCCATAAAGGATTCATCCAGTAGAATTTCATGCTTCCCTAAATCTGAAACATCTTTGGCATTCGGCATCATGAAGCTCATTGGATCGATTGCCATATATGTAATGTCAACTTTCGCATCGTTACTGCTTCGTTGAAACGTCATACGTTGTAAGTTAACTGGTGTTACAAACTCTGATGAGACAACATCCAATTGGTCCTGTGTTAAGCTTGAACGTGTAATTAAATCATCCGCATCATCACTAAGCAAGTAAGCATCTGCAGGCGAATTTTTGATTGCTGAGCTTGTTGCACTTCCCAAACCACGCGTTAGGCCTGTTATAAACAAAACGAGAAAAATAAGCATTGTTAGAATTCCCATTATTAAGGCATAGCGGCCTTTATTGCGCCGTAATTCTTTTATCGCAAGAAACATTGTGTTCTCCATTCTTTATCGTGTTTTAATTGTATCACTTGAGTAGGGCAAATACACGATATTTAAATTAACGGTAAGTTTATTTGATTAAGAATGGGATAAAACCAATTAAGTCAAATGTGAAATGACAGATCCAACTGACCCAAATACTCTTTGAGTGTTTCCAAATGTAGTTTAATGCAAGACGTGTTGGTACGATTGTAATAAGGAGTTGAGGAATATTGAAACCGTAAGCCGTAACATGCCACAATGCAAATAACACTGAGCTGACAAGACTTGCAATCATAAACGAGAAACCCTTCTTTTCCATTGCGATAACAATGTTTGTGCTCAAAATCTCTTCGCCCATCAACATAAAAGGAACTTGACCAAATACCATTAATGGTGAAATCGACGCAGCAATACTATTTACAGTTGCAGCGCCAAATATCGTTTTATATACCAAACCAAATCCAGTTCCTACGGCGAATACAGCAGGTATCCCTAAGAGTAATGTCTTAAAACTGAAATGTTTAAACTGGTCGATGAATGTCTCCTTAAATAAGACATATGCTACAAACCCACCGATAATTAGATTCCAAAATGTCTCTAGAATAACCAACAACGATCCAGACAATCGAAGTGTCCCAAAGATTTGATAAATTGTTCCGACAACGATTGTTCCTATAAATAATTGAATTGCTTTATTACTGCGTGTATTTTCCATAATACATCCCCTTTTGAAGCGTTGCTTCGTAATTTAAATTTACACCCATCACAAACTAAATACCGCTTTGATTATCTTTCTTTTTTTTATGAAAGTGTTTCCAAAATATTATTTTCATAATGTTTTGTGTCAGGTAATTGAAAAGTATAAAACCGACAACACTTTTCACAAATTTCGCAATAAAAAAACACCCGAAGGTGTTATTCAAACGTAATAACTAAGAAATACTTTCGACCGCCTACAACACTATCTATTTCTAAATAGTCTTGAATTGTTTTTTGCATCAGGAAGTATATGTGCTCCCTCTTCCATTAACGTCATCAATATATATTGCTCACCGATTGTGATATCTTGAATGCTTTCTGAAATCAAGCTCGTACCCAGCTCTGAATTATCGCTTTCGACAGCTTGCTGAGATCCGATAGAGCTATTTTCACGGATAAATTGTGTATAAGAAACAGGTCGGCCGTCCAGATCAACATAGCTCCCAAACCCGACTGTTTGAATTTTTTTATCGCTCGTTTCATTCGCTGGGAAACCCGCACTTGAACTGATTGTGTGCTCAGATTCTATTTTATTCTCGTCCATAATAACCATACTAACCCTGAACGAGTATTCTTGTGTTTTTCCATTGAGTCTAATGCTCAGCCCCTGTCCTGGCGCGGACGCAGATGCCAATGTTCTATCAGTCGGCACTTCAATTTCAGGGGATTGCGTACAACCCGTAAATAATAAGATACTCAGTAAGACAATAATTATTCGTTTCATACGTTACTCTCCTATTTGAAAGAAATCGTGACCAAGTAAACAGGACTTTGTCTATCACTTGGATCTTGAGTATATTCCGCAAGTGTCGACTTATTCACGGATACACGCCCATCTGTAGACATTTCCATAAGAATATATTGTGCATCAGAATCAACTTTTGAGATATCTAGTTCTAGTACTGAGGTACTCAACAATCCTGCTACATCTGCAAGATGAATTTGCTTCGTTGTCGAAGCGCCTCCACTCACGAATTTAAAATAAAGTATTGTATCTTCTTCTAAATCTCGATAATTTCCAAAGCCAATCGAGTCTACAGGAAGCGGACCTTTTTCTGAGCGAACTGCATCATCTACTGTAGCAATAATTTGCGATGTTATCTTTTGTTCCACATCAATAGTATGCAACTCGATAATAAACTTTCTTTCTTTAACACTCTCTCCGAACTGGATTACGGTTCCAAAGCCTGGTGAGCTTATAGATTGCAGCGGATCTTTGGATGGGACGATGGCCGATTGCTCGCTCTTTCCAGAACACCCTACTAATACAAAAAGTGAACAACAAACTATGATGAGTCTTTTCATATACTTCCCTCTATTCTCTATACCACAAATTATAACATGATATTACGGCATTATGTAACCGCTTATGTGTGTAATGTATTCTTTATATGAACATTGTGTATACCCACTCTTTAATGTCTTTTATTGATATTTGGTGAAGGAAGATATCGATATCACAAAGTCAGTTATGTAAGCGGTGTCGACGACAACACGGTTGCTCACTAATGCGATATTTTCTCCTAAGGTAAGTCGCTTTATCATGAGGCGTGATAGGATACTTGTGAGGTGAAATATATGAAAAGAATAGCATTAGCATTATTGGTTTTACTCATGGTGAGCGGTTGTTCAACTGCAAAACCAAAAGAAGAAAGTGACGCAAAAGTCGAAGTCACTTGGGACGCAACGCCTGCAGAAGGCATGGTTGTTGGGGATTACTACAAAGAAGAAGAACGATTCCGTCAAGGACACCTTGGCATTCTTGAAGTTGTTGTTAAAGATGATAAGTTAGAATACATTCATTACAATGAATACACACGCCCTAACTACTACAATCGCTACTTCCAAAACGTAAGTAAGCGCATGAGTGAGTATAATCTTTCAATGAAAGAAGGAAAAGGTGCAGCATGGATCGAAGGAGTTCTTTCAGCCGAAGCATCAATGATCAAAAAACAATCATTGGTTGATGGTGTTGATACTGTTGCCGGTGCTTCAAACAGTATTGAGCAAGCCATGGTTCCAATGGCTGAGAAAATCAATGCACGTTTGACATCATCTGCAGACTTTACAGGTCCAAAATTTTATCAACTTACAAAATTATTTGATGATGGCTTGGTAGGAGTTTTGAAAGTTGTTGTTCAAGACAAAAAAATTATTGACTTAAGTTATGATGAAATATTCCCAACGGATGCAACCTTGATAAAAAATGAAGACTTAAAGAAATATGCAGGATTATCAAAATATGATAGCGTTGAATACGATGAACCATCACGCATTGGATTTAACATTCAAATGGACGAACTCCACGCAAAAGTCATTGCAGATCAAGATATGTTTGATCTGACAGGATTACCAGCAATCGAAAGTACCGGAGACTATAAGTCAGCAGGTTACACAGAACGTAACAGCGCTTGGGATAACTATCTCGCACTTGCTAAAGAAGTACATGCCCAAATGGTAACCGACAACGTTATCGACTAATACCCCAAACACAGCAGTAAATGCTGTGTTTTTCTTTGCTTCATTTTCACAAACTGGATATTTCGGTCAAGATAGCGTAAACTAGTAACAATATTTTGAAGGAGGAAACCATGAAAAAACTAAAAGAAACGCTCTCTGCATTTTCTGCTTTGCTGATTGTTCCTGCGGTTTTGCTGGTCTGGGTCCTTGTGGCATTACGCGAGGATTATTTTCTAACCCTTTTGTTCCCTCTTTATATTGCGCTTTGCCTCGGTGGATATGGCATTATAAAATACCGTCACCGTGACATCTATGCCATGCCCCGCCATATTTTGAAACGCGAGGTTGAGATTTCAGTCGGTGTGGTAATTGCATCTTTTGCTGGGCTAATCATAATTACAATCACTTCGTACTTCACCTTTGGGATCCTCCTTCTCTTCTACATATTTGCGGGGCTCTTCGCTATTCATACCGCCCTCCTCTACAAACACTATCGTTCAGAATTTGCAAATTCATGAAGATTTCTGTGATATAATCCAACAGAGGTATGTATATGAATAAAATCAAAATTGTGGTTTTGGATATTGATGGAACACTGGTAACCAGTAGCCATACTATTAGTCCCCTTACAAAACAAACATTAATTACGTTACAAGAAAACGGAATACGCGTCATGTTAGCATCTGGACGACCAACTCCAGCAATGCGCGATCTCGCCCATAAGATTGAGTTACATAAAAATGATGGTTATATGGTGTCATTCAATGGCGCTTGCATTAGTCATTGTGAAACGGGCGATGTTAAGTTTAGCCAAGCAATTCCCGCTCCAATTGCAACCAATCTATTGGAACACTTAAAATCGTTTGATGTCATGCCCATCATCGTCCATGAAAACTATACCTACGTTAACAACGTCTATGATGGAATGATTAATCCCATGAGTCACACGGATAACAACGGTGAGCTTATTAATATTCTTGAAATCGAAGCGCGCAGTGGGAATTATCTTCTTGCTGAGGTTGAAGATTTGGCAACATTTGCCACTTTCCCACTCTATAAGGTTTTGGTCGCTGGAGATCCTGCTTACTTAAAGCGTGTTTTTTCAGAGATGACGGCCCCTTTCAAAGATACGCTGAACTGTGTTTCATCAGCTCCCTTCTTTATTGAATTTACAGATAGAGGAATTGATAAAGCAGGCGCAGTGGAACAATTTCTCTCGCCTCTTGGCTATTCTTATGAAAATGTCATCGCATTTGGCGATGGACATAATGATGCTTCGATGTTGAAGTATGCAGGTATCGGTGTAGCAATGGGAAATGCTGTTCCTGAAGTCAAAGAAATTGCCGATACAATTACGCTTTCAAACGATGAAGATGGAATTGCGGTAAAGCTGCATGAACTCTTTCCCGAAATATTTACGGAACTGTAACCCTAGGGTAACGGTTCTTTTTTTTGCTTGACCGTGCTATAGTTATTTGAGATATGATTGGAGATTTTATGAAAACAGTTTATATAATTCGTCATGGAAAAACACTATGGAATCAAGAACATAAAATGCAAGGCAGTCTCAATTCCGACTTAACGGATGAAGGCGTTTATCAGGCACAGAAGTTATCAGAAAAGTTGCGAACGATCGCATTTGATAAAATCTATTCGAGTAGTGCACAAAGGGCTATCGACACAGCCCATCTTGTATTTCCTCATGCTAAAATCAATGTTCAAGACACCATCTCAGAAATTAACATGGGGACTTGGGAAGGGCAAACTCACGAATGGATTGAATCAAATTATCCACATCAATGGGACGCGTTTTTTAATGAACCCCTCACTTATATACCCGAGAATGATGGAGAATCTTTTCAGGATGTTGCCAATCGTGTTAAAGAATTCATAACCTTACTGAATGAAAGTAATGATGAAACCGTTGCAATCGTCTCCCATCGCATCACGATTCGAATTATAATAGCACTGCTTCAAGACGGGACACTCGAAAACGTTCATATTATTGAGGACATTCAACCCAACTCTTGCACAACCTTAACATTAGAGAATGGTGCACTGACGATACTTGACTTTAACAGCACTAGACACTATAAATAGACGATTGGAGAACATATGAACAAACATTTAAAACGCTTTCTTATCTTTACTGCTATCTTAGTGCTTATTATTGCGCTATTAGTATGTTATGTACTCTTTGTCGTAATCAAACAGCCGACGAAGATTCAAGATATAACCCAAGCACCCTTGAACCAATGGAATCGCATTGAACTTGATGATACCGTTGTATCCAGCGATGGATCGGATTACTATTTACTTACAAAAAAAGGATCCAGCAACAATGTCATGATTTACTTCTCTGGAGGAGGAGCAAATTGGGACGAAAAGACTGCCGATTCTCCGATTACTATTTTCAATATGATGCAGGGAAAATATAACTATTTCAGTCGTATTCCCTATTACAAGTTGGCTACGATGGGAGGCATTCTTAAAGATGATAATCCTGACAACCCCTTTAACGATTGGACAATTATTTATGTTCCCTATACAACCGGAGACTTTCATATTGGTGACAATCTCATCGAATATCGTGATGACTTGAGTGTTATTCATAATGGTAAGAAGAACGTTCAAGCGGCCTTGGCATGGACTTATCAAAACATACAAAACCCTGACAAACTCTTAATTGCTGGTGAAAGTGCCGGAGGATTTGCAACAGCGTTCTGGACACCTGAAATTTCGGATCATTATCCACAAACACCAACGTACGCATATATAGATAGTTCAAATATAACAACGGAGCGTTGGCCAACGATTATTGATCAAACATGGAATGCAGATTTTGAGAATACGTTTGGATACAAGCCTCAAGCAGATCTTATTGCTTCGGCACTTGAATATAACCTAAGAAACTATCCAAGCATTACATTTCTACAGTCCAGTACCATGTATGATGTCTTATTAATGTCTTTTGAGTCACAGTTGAATCAAACCGTCATCGATGATACATCGAAACAAGCCTGGTCGTCAGCAATGAAGAAAACACTCCAAGACCTTGGGAAATATGATAACTATTACAGCTTCATTACAAATGAAGGAAAGACTGGCATTCAAGATACAACCCACACCATTAGTCCAGCCAACTCATTCTATACATTTAAAGCAAACGGCATCCCATTTGTTGAATGGCTAAGCGATGCAGTCATAAATGATGCGCCACAATCCTTGAGTGACTAAAAAGGCCACCAAGCATGTGGTGACCCTCTATAAACCATACTGCTGTTATCTTAAGACAGCAAGTAAAATGACTCATTTCTGTCCTGCATATAACACAACTTAAAATATCAATATATCAGAGATCTTTGCAAGGTTATTTTGCAGAAAAATTATTTTTAATGGGCACATCAAATGATGCCCTTTTTTAGTATTTCCATGATATTAAAAATGGAAAAGCTTCTCTCTGTTACCGTCTATGATTCTATTTCGTCCTTTACGGTCGTGTCAGCATACTATAATTTATGAAGTTGCATTCATTCGATTTTTTATCAAATTTTCCTAATATTCCTCGACTCTTTATTTCTCAACTTTTTGACATTGACTTTCCCACAGAAAGCGATTACAATTCGCCTATGCTTAAATTAAGAAAGGAGGCATTCAATGAAAGTAAATACTTCATCTTTAAAATACTTATCGATTTTTGGTTGCATATTAAGCGGATTTGGTCTGATATCTGCAACTGTAATCTTGTCTAGCTACGCAATAATCGCACCTACAATTTATGATTACACAATCGAAACCTTCTTATTTCAAAATCCCATGCTCAAGTTTCTTATGTATCCTTCTTATTTTTTTATTTTCTTAGGTATTTTATTTCTACTGTTTAGTTTAATAGTAGGAAGAGAGGAAAGAAAATGAAATCAGCAAATAAACTGAGTCATCGATTTTCAATTATCACATGCGTTATACTTCTGTTTACAGCATTTCTTATTCCTGTGAATGCAAACAATGATTCTGACCACCTCGTTGAGGGTATCGACTATGATGTCGTTGAATATTTCGTGCCCTTTGAATCCGACGATGCCATCAGCGTGCCGAGTTCAAGAGCATGGTGGGGCTGGTCTGTTCGTGGTGTTTCTGGGCCTTACTCACACTCAAAAGGTATTGGGCCCTATGTCAAAGGCTCTCCAGGACAAACAATTAAACTGGATCATTATGTGACCATCAGTTACTCAGTCACAACGTCTACAGGAATATCTGTTGGTGATGTCAGTGCGTCAATTGGTTCCACAGTCACGCAATCGAGAGGTGTTACACTTGGATCATCACTGTATGTCCCAAGCACCTACAATGGAAGGCGTGTTGAATCAGCTGAATTGTATGCGCGTGCCGAAAGTAATCAATACGCATATCAAATTTACTATCTTGAGGGAAAAGTCACAAATGGCCAAGCAAATGTTTTCACCGGGATCCGTTATTTACACTATTACTATTACAAATGATAAGTAATAATTCAATATACACATGGGTATAATAACTCGTGCATTCTGTTGATGATTTGTTATATAATAGATTTACTTTAAAGGAGATCTATTATGGCATACCACAGCAATAAGCGCCTCTACAAAGACAAATCTACTGGAATGGTAGCTGGTGTTTGTGCGGGCCTATCCGAATACTTCAAAATTGACGTTACAATCATTCGATTTATTTTTGCCTTACTTGTACTTGGTTATGGAACTGGTTTCTTGGTATATATCCTACTTTGGTTCTTATTACCTGACAAGAGTGACATCAACCCATACGAATAAAAGTTCCCTAAGGAACTTTTATTTTGAAATTTTTTCAATAATCGCATCGAGTATTTCTGGTCCTTGAATAATATTATGACCTGAAATTGCAGTTTTAATTGCATACTTTTTATACTCTTGAAGTGTTTGAATGTATACGTCTTCACGTGTCTCTAAGTCAGGGACAATTGTTGCCATATTATCACCTAGGTTGTCACCAAAGTTCATGACTCTCTCCACAGCATCGTAAACACTTATGCCATCAATTGTGTGGCCTGGTGTGTAAAAGAGAAATATACCATCTTCTGGAAATTGCAGCTCATTATCAAACGTAAGATTAGGCAATACTTTGACACTCGTCTCAGTTGTATGATGGCGTGCTTGCCCAACCATTGTATCCCATTCTGCTGCAATAAGTTCACGGCATAACGTATGACTTACAATCGTATTGTTCTTAAAATTGGCATTCCCAAAGACGTGATCCCAATGGTAATGCGTATTTATGACAATCAATGGTTTTGCATCATTCTCCAGAAATTCAAGAATGGGCATAACACTCTTTGATCCAACACCCGTATCAATTAGGTAATTGTTTTTGTTTCCGCGAATTAAATGTAAATTTAAATCCCAACCTGCAAATGCTTCCGTAAAAATAGTATGACGGTATGATAGCTTTGTAATTTTCATTTGTGCACCACCTTTACACTATTTTAGCACAGCTCCTACTCAACAGTAACCGATTTCGCAAGATTACGAGGTTGATCAACGTCACATCCTCGCAAAACGCTCGTATGGTATGCCAATAGTTGCAATGGAATCATCGCAAGAAAAGGTGTAAGATTCGGATCGACCGTGGGAATTCTTAGCACGTCAAGTGAATCCATTGTAGGAATATCAAAGTCTTCGGGTGCAATGACAATTACCTTCCCACCTCGTGCGATAATTTCATGGATATTGCTGAGGCTTTTCTCTGTGAGATTGGGTTGTGTAACTAAGGCAACTGTGACAACATTCTCATCAATTAATGCAATCGAGCCGTGCTTGAGTTCTCCAGCCTGAATCGCTTCACTGTGAATGTAGGTTATCTCTTTCAGTTTTAATGAGCCTTCGAGCGCGAGATAGTAGTCTACTCCTCGACCAATGTAAAATGCATTCTGTATAGAAACAAGTTTCTCTGACAAAGCCATAATATTTTTCATTTGATCGATTGATTTAATTATCAACTCCGGTATTTGCTGAATTGCAGCGCGTTCATCAGTTTTTGACAGCTGCTTTGACAAGAGCAACAGTACCATTGCTTGAGCACTGTATGCCTTTGTACTGGCGACAGATTGTTCAATCCCAGCCTTTGTAAAAAGGGTGATAGCAGATTCCTTCGCAAGGGATGAATGCTCATTATTGACAATTGCGACTGTCTGCAACCCTTGTTCTTTTACGAATCGCAACGATGCCAATGTATCCGCTGTTTCTCCTGATTGCGAGATAAATACAAATATATCCTTCGAGTCCAATCGATTCCTTTGATAACGAAATTCACTCGCAACATGAACAAGAACATCAAAATTTGTTGATTGCTCGATCCAATACTTCCCTAAATATCCTGCATGAAGGGCGGTTCCACAGGCAATGATATGAATGCGTTTTATTGTTTCAAACGCGGTTGAGATTGGTAAGTTTATCTTCCCATCGATTGTATAATAGTCTAAAATTCTTTGAATAATCTCAGGCTGTTCATGAATCTCTTTGAGCATGAAATGGGGATAATCACCCATCTCAACATTTTCAGTCTGCTCGAGCTTTTGTTTCACAGTATAGGGTACAATGTTAAGATCTTGATCGTACTTTTGAAATCCTTCACTGCCCATTTCAGCAATTTGCCCTTCTTCCAGTTCAATAAACTGTTGCGTATACGATTCAAATGCGGTTATATCTGATCCCAAATAATAATCAGTGCCTTGAACCCCAATGACGAGCGGACTTCCACAACGAAATGCGTAAAGGGTCTCTTTTTGATCCTTTACCATCATTGCAATTGCATAAGCACCCTGCATATAATCCATACTTCGTTTCATAGCTATAACTGCATCATGGGTTGTAGCATAAAGATAATCAAGAAGATGCGCAGCAACCTCTGTATCCGTATCTGATTGAAATGTATATCCCTCAGACGTGAGCCACGTTCGAAGCTCAGCATAGTTCTCAATAATACCATTGTGGACAATAACAAGATTGTTACTGTGATGCGGATGGGAGTTGACCTCACTCGCTTCACCATGTGTTGCCCATCGGGTATGGCCAATACCCATCGTTGGGTTTGATTCTTGAATTCTTTTTGTAATTGGCTCAATCATTTTTACCTTGCCAACTGTTTTGACAATCTCAATGCTATCGGGTGCCATTGTTGCAATACCCACTGAATCGTAGCCACGATATTCCAGTCGGTGTAACCCCGCAATTAAAACGTCGACAGCATTCTTGCCGCCAACAAAACCTACGATTCCACACATAAAAAATACTCCTTCGTATCTAATTTTATTATTTATTAAATGTAATGTGGTTTATAGAAGATTTGTGATTTTGCCTTCTATATTACGATTCCACAAACCGAAGAGGTACCCGCCGATATTTCGATAAACCTCTTTCCTCGTCACTTCACTCATTTGAAGCCGGGCGCTATGATTATAGTCTGTTTTGATCTCCTTTCCTTTTTCCATCCTATCACAGGTATTCCTAAAAAAACAATTACTTTTCGTTTCTCATTTCATTCTGTAATTTGAGCAATACTCCGAAATGCCAAAAATAATGTTCAATTTGTGATTATTTTTATAAATTTTTGTTTATTTTTGAATTTATATTTACAATAAGCTCAATTTATTTTATTATTCTTCTCATAAAGGAGAAATAGTATGTATAAACAAATACAAGATTTTGGATCGAAATTGTTTAGTGAAGATGTCATGGCGCTGTACCTTCCCAAGCCAGTTTTCTTAAAATGGAAACACTCAGTGATTCGCGAGGAACCCATGGATAAAGAAAGCGCAGATGCTATTGCACACGCCATGAAAACATGGGCTATGGAACAAGGTGCAACGCATTACTCACATTGGTTCCACCCGATGACAGGGTCTAGCGCGGAAAAACACGTTGCCTTCTTAGAACCTTCTTCAACTGGCATGACGATTACTCGTTTTTCAGGAAAGAATCTCATTAAGGGCGAAACAGATGGTTCAAGTTTTCCTAATGGGGGATTGCGCCAAACCTTCGAAGCACGTGGCTATACTTACTGGGATGTCACTTCGCCTGCATTCATTCGCGGACATGTTCTTTTTATACCTTCAATATTTATTTCATACCATGGGGATTCTCTGGATGAAAAAGCGCCACTTATTAAATCCATGGAAGCTCTCAGTATCGAGGCAACACGCGTTGTGAATGCCTTGGGTGATAAAAGCGTTCGCGTATGTCGTCCTATGGTTGGATTAGAACAAGAGTATTTTTTGATTTCAAAAGAACACTATAACCAACGTGATGACATTCGCTTTACAGGACGTACTTTATTTGGAAAGTCTGCAGCAAAAGATCAAGAATCATTCGGTCATTACTTTGGTGCAATCCCTTCCGATGTCGTTCACTTTATGGATGATGTAAATGCCGAACTGTGGAAACTGGGTATTTACAGCAAAGTCGAGCATAACGAAGTGGCACCAGCTCAATTCGAAAATGCAATCGTCTACTCGGATGCCAACATTGCAGTGGACCAAAATATGCTTGTCATGGAGACGCTCAAGCGTGTTGCACTAAAACATAACAAAGTCGCATTGCTACATGAAAAACCGTTTAATCATGTCAATGGCTCTGGTAAACACAATAACTTCTCGCTTATCACCGATACGGGTTTGAACCTCTTTGACCCCGGTGATCGTCCGCACGAAAACATTCGATTTTTGACATTTGCTTGCGCTCTATTAAGCGCTGTAGACCGTCATGCTGACCTCTTACGATTCGCGGCATCAACTCCTAGCAACGACTTCCGTTTGGGTTCCAGTGAGGCTCCACCGGCCATTATATCGATTTTTATGGGTGATGTTCTGGCAAATATATTTGAGCAAATAGAAAAATCCAATGCTTCAACACTGGATAAGGAAATCCAATACTTCACACCCCTAGCATCGCTCTCCGCATCACCAAAAGACAACTCTGACCGCAATCGGACATCTCCTTTCGCCTTTACGGGTAATAAATTTGAATTTAGAATGCCAGGTTCATCCATTTGTTCTGCGTTTGTTAACACAGTACTCTGTGCAAGCATGGCAGAATCCTTAAGTGAGATTGCCGAGGAACTTGAGCCTTTTAAATACGTCCAAGAAGCTCGTGATCATGCATTGAAGATTTGTCAAAAACTCATCAAAAAACACAAACGCATCATGTTTAATGGTGATGGATACCATCAGTCATGGATTGAAGAAGCCGCAAAACGCGGGCTTCCAAATATTGCCCACTATGTAGATTCAATCCACGCGCTCACAACGCCTGAAACGATTGCGATGTTTTCACATCATAACATCTTGAATGAACGCGAACTTGAATCGCGTGCCGAAATTAGCAACGAACAATTCATCGAATCGGTACGAACTGAAGCACTTACAATGATTTCAATGATCGCTACACGATTCTTGCCGGTAGCCCTTAAAGAATTACTGTCATTACCTGAAGCAAATATTGCCGTATCTTACCTTAGCGACTACCGCAATCATTTAACAACAATCATCAATGAAATCGATCACGATATGAAGTCTTTGCACCTCGCAATTGACGAAATCAACACCACACCCAGTGAGCAAGTTGCTCAAGAAACGATTCGCCCACTTTTAGACCGTTTACGTTCTCACTGTGATCGACTCGAAATGATTTTACCTCACGACGTGTATCCACTCCCTACGTATGCAAATATGCTTTTCCGTTAATCATTAAGACTGGTAAAAACCAGTCTTTTTTTTGTAATTATGTGACTCTTTGTGATGAAAGCGGATACTCGCTGAAGATATTGTGAAATCGTTGACTTCATAAATACAGCCCTGTATTATCGACATATACATATAGTGTATATATATTAATTATATGCAAATACGAAAGAGGTTTATAGTATGTTAGAACTTAAGAATATTAAAAAGTCCTACGTTGTTGGTGACATTACCACTGTTGCTTTAAATGATGTATCGATAGCTTTCCGAGAACAAGAATTCGTTGCAATCCTGGGAACGAGTGGTTCAGGGAAAACGACATCCCTAAACATAATCGGTGGATTGGATCGTTACGACTCCGGTCATCTGATTATCAACGGTCGCGATACAAGCAATTTTGCCGAGAAAGATTGGGACGCCTACCGAAACAATTCAATTGGATTTGTTTTTCAAAGTTACAATCTCATTAACCATTTAAGCATTGTTGCAAACGTTGAAATGGGTATGACATTGAGTGGCGTTTCATCTTCAGAGAAAAATAAAAAAGCAATTGAAGTTTTAAAACTTGTGGGATTGGAAGATCACCTTCACAAGAAACCGAATCAACTCAGTGGCGGACAACAGCAACGTGTTGCGATTGCGCGTGCACTTGCAAATGACCCCGAGATTCTTCTTTGTGATGAGCCTACCGGTGCACTCGATTCGGAGACCAGCACGCAAATTATGGACCTTATTAAAGAAGTCGCCTCCGACCGTTTGGTTATCATGGTTACTCATAATCCCGAACTTGCACATGACTACGCAGATCGCATTGTAGAATTTAAAGATGGAAAAATCATCTCTGATAGTAATCCTTATGTTAGTGATGAGCGCGATGACAAGTTTGTCCTAAAACATACAAGCATGAGTTTCTTTACTGCACTTAAATTGTCATTCAATAATATCCGCACCAAAAAAGGTCGTACATTCCTCACATCCTTCGCTTCGAGCATCGGTATTATTGGGATTGCAGTTATCTTGAGTTTATCGTCTGGATTCCAAATTCAAATTGATAAATTCCAAGCAGATGCAATGTCGGAATTCCCGATTATTATTTCGCAATCCGCAATGAATATGGATGAAGAAACGATGAAACAGTATCAAGAAGGAATTGCTGCGAAGAAAGACTTCGTGGATTCTGATGAAGTCTACCTCTACAATCCAAAGGACCAAGAACTCATTCACAAAAACAAACTTGATGCCGAGTTCTTAGATTACCTGTCAGATATTGATCCGGAGTACACTGGCAATATTGGTTACACTTACATTACGGGTCTCAACCTGCTTCGCGAAGTAGATGGTAAAGCGCAACCCGTTTCGTTCACAGTTGCAAACAATAACAGTCAAATGGGCGCAGTTGTATCTGGAAATACCGGAATTTCAACCTTCCCTATTAACATTAATCCTGAAAAGAAATTCTTGGAAGGCAGTTATGATATTTTAGCGGGTGATTACCCTGCATCTGAAACTGATTTAGTTTTGGTTGTCGATGAGCAAAACCGTATCGATGAAAATCTCCTTGAAGGTCTTGGCTTTGATATTGATGGCATGGAGTCCATGAAATTCTCTGATATTGTAGGAACCGAAGTAAAATGGATTCCTAACAATGCATATTATAAAGAAACTAGATTTGGAAATTTCCTTCCTAATGATAATTACGACGAAATGTACGCCGATTCCGGCGCAATAACATTACGCATTTCAGCAGTAGTCCGTCAAGGCAAGGATTCACAAGTCGCCATCCTTAATAAAGGAATTGTTTACAGCGACGCACTTTCACAACGCATTATCGAACTTTCAAAAGACTCAGATATTGTCAACAAGCAAAAAGATGCCGACTACAACATCTTATCCATGGAAAAAATTGACGATGACTCAAAGAAACAAGTTTTATCATATCTAGGCGGCAGTGAAGAACCAGTTATGGTAACCGTTTATCCAAAAGACTTCGAAAATAAAGATAAAGTACTCGACTACCTTGACGCTTTCAATAAAGGTAAAGTATCGGAAGATAACGTTGTCTACACCGACCTTGCAAGCACAATGACAAATATGACCAAAGGAATTATGGACGGAATCACAATTGTCTTGATCGCCTTTGCAGCAATCTCATTAGTTGTTAGTCTCATCATGATTGGTATCATCACCTATACTTCGGTGATTGAACGTACCAAAGAGATTGGTATTCTAAAAGCACTCGGTGCACGCAAGAAAGATATTACACGTGTCTTTGATGCAGAGACATTCATTCTTGGTGTATTCTCAGGAACTTTGGGTGTCGTTATTGCTTATCTACTCACATTCCCAATCAACGCGATCATTTTCCAACTCACAGATTTATCGAATGTTGCGCAATTACAACCACTTCATGCTATTATCTTAGTAGCGATTAGTACTGTATTAACAATGATTGGTGGACATATCCCTGCGAAAATTGCATCGAAGAAAGATCCTGTCGTTGCATTGCAAAGTGAGTAACACTTAAGGAGGATTCAGATGGGTGAGTATGAGTTATGGAATGAAATATTCGTTTCGTCTCAACATGTAAAAGGTCGTTTTAACACTGCCATGGAATCCTTAGCCAAGTCAGAAGGGCTAACGGTTCAACAGATGCTTGTTATGTTTGGAATTCATGTTGGAATGTTGAAAACAATCGGTGATGTCGCAAAGGAATTGAAGATATTTCAAGCCAATGCATCCACTGTCTGTAAGAAACTTGAAAATGCAAATCTTGCACTCCGAAGTAAAAGTGATACCGATGAGCGTGTCGTTATATTATCTCTGACACCCTTAGGTACCGATAAGATAACCAACATCATTCATTTTCTAACCGGCAAGCTCGAACGAATGACACAAGCATTTCCCAATACATTTGATTTAGTTGCAATCCGCACAGGTATCAGTGAGTTAAACAAATTGGTTGATGCCTTCATAGAATTTGACTAATTTAACCCGCATTTAAAAAAGGTAACTTCAAATGAAGTTACCTTTTGTTTAGCGTTCAGTAATTCCACCCATTTGATGGATTGCCGTTTTAATTGCATCATAGTTTAGATTGATTACATTTACACGGGACTTTGCAGCGAGTGCGGCAACAATCCCCGCGGATTGACCAATCGCCATGCACGTAACACTAACACGACTTGCAGCATGTGCAGCATGTGTCGCACTTATTGGACGTCCTGCGACAATAATGTTATCAATTTTTGTCGGAAGTAACATATCCAAATCGATTTCAAAGTTACGTACAATATTCTCTTCGAGAAACTCCATCATGGCTGAATCGGGGGAGTGAATATCAATCGGATATGCACCAACCGCAATTGATCGCTCTTGTTTGGCACCCGAGAGTACATCCATCTCTGTCAGTTTCTTATGACCCACAATATGACGTGATTCTCGAACTCCAATGACACCCACATCTTTGATATAGGAATCCTTGAATGCCGCAATGTTATTCCTTAACCACTTAAAGAGTTCCAAGACTTGACGCTGTCCTTCAGCTGCAGCCTGTTGCAATTCCTCTTGATTCAAGCTGGATAGATTTAAGATGCGTGTTGTATTAACACCCACTTCACCCTCTTGAACCCCTTCAAAAAAGAGAAGGCGGTCGCGATTAATTGGGAAATCTTCACTCCCCCGTACTTCTTCAAAATATCCCGAGACCGCAACATAATCCATGCGCTGACCCTTTGCAATAGCTTCACTCACCGCAAAGTTTTCGGGGTTCGCAGCGACATCATCCCTTACGCGTTCCAAATCCACATTACCCACATTAAAGCACATCGTCATCGGTTGCCCCTTGCCATCACTTTCGCGACCGACAATGACATCTGCACCCGCTAAGGTTGTGATATCAGCATCACCCGTAGCATCGATGATAACATCCCCGCTGTAAATACGGTGATCACCAAATCGATTGATTGTTTCGAGTGATACAACTTTGCGATTTTCGACATTTGCTTTGACAACACTGGTGTTAATAATGACATCTAAATTCTCTTGCGCATTTATCAGGTTTGCTTGAACCGTTTGTAACGCCCTAAAATCAACTGGTGTTAATGCATAGGCGAAGTCAATCGGATCGGGTAAATGTCCTTTGGATCCACCAATTTCTTGCAGGCGATCAATTATTTCCTGGGGAATACCATCAACAATTTGTCGGTTCTCTTCACCAAGGAATGGAACAAGCGGTCCAACAAGTGAGTTTGTATTTGTGCCCCCAAAGATTGATAACTCTTCGATTAAGAGCGTCTCAGCTCCACTACGGGCACTGGAAAGTGCAGCAACAACACCAGCACTTCCACCTCCAACTACAATTACATCATACTTCTTCATATTTCTTCACCTCTATCAATACTTCAAAACTGCGACCCCACGGTAAGTGTGCGTTTACCGTATAATCTCCAATAAAGGGATATTGTTGAATCGTTTTGTTAAGAAGTTGCGTTGTTTCTTCATTTATTGCTGCATCATAGTTCTCAGCCCAAACATCAAGGCCGCGCGATTTCATCTCTTGATTGATTACTGAGCGTACATCACCTTGATACAAGGCATCATCAACAATACGCATTGCAACATATTCAGGATTAACGTGGTATCGGTTGGCAATAACAATATCCAAAAGGATGGTTCCAATTGAGTTGCTACCGGTGTTCCATGCACTGTATCCAATTAGATGTCTTGGTTTCAGCGCCTCCATCACACGCTCAAGCGAGCGAATATCGCCACCGTTTCCAAACTGCAAATCAAGCACTGCGATCGGCTTCCCTGCATACTTCATATAGGCATCAATTGCCGCATCGTCCACTTGAATTTCATCAGGCTTAGCCTCAAAACACAAATCAATGGACTTCCCCTTAGCTGGCAACACTAAGAGCACATTCTCGCTCTCACCTTGAGTAAGTCGTGCAACATCGCAGGAGTCAGCAAGATTGACTAAGGCTGGTTTATCCTCAAAGATTGCCACATAATTTGGATCTACAAATTGTGTATCAATCGTTACGCTGCTTCCGTGTTGATTTAGGAAACGAGCCATGAGTAACGCGACCATTTCATCGGTACCATTTTTCATTTTCACTGCATTATCGACATTCAAATCCTGAATCAAAGCACGCAACGCTGCCTGTTCTTCAACATGCATACCGTATTCGCTTGTATCTTCCTGAACAAGTACCAAATAGTCGATAATACCTTCTGCAACTAATTTGACGCTGGCGCGATTGATTGCATGATTGCGTTTTCTTGCATTCAAATACATCTCCAAAGCTTTGGGCGGAATCGTTGCTTCCACATCGTGCAACTCTTTCGTAAACTGTGCATCAATTCGGGCCCGGTGAACAAGTTGGGAATACTTAAATAGTGATTCCCACGTCTTCAATTGGCTCGAATCCGTGACTGTTGTTGTCAGTCTCATAATTACTGAATATGCATAAATTTTAAGCTTTGGATTTTGTTGTTTTAAGATAGTAAGCGTATCAAGCAACCGTTTATATTTATCTGCATCAATTGTCGACTCCGCAGTTCGCGCCTGTACCAAGCCACCATAAAGAAGACCATCAACAGAAACAATAAGCATGTCCGCATCCTTGCATGTTGTTTTTAAGAACGATGCCATTGCGTCAACATCGCCACCGTTTGTAAAGTGACCTAACATTGTCTTTGGTGCCATCACTAGCGAAACATTATCAACATATCGCAGCGCATCGACAATAAAGTCGTTATGGCATGGACGATCGTCAATTGGTAGTACAACTACTTTACTCATACTGCTGCATCAATTGCGTCGCGGAACGATTTAATTGTTTTTGCGTAGGTATCAAGATCATTGCTTGTTACCACAGCGCCAACCATAATCGCTTTAAATCCAATATCTTTTAGCGCTTGAACTTCGCTCGTTTTCACTTTCTTCTGTGTTGGGAGCAGTGCTGGAATATCAATTGCATCAATAATCATTTTATAGTTTAAAATGTCACGCATTGTAAGTGGTTTTCCATAATCGTCAGGATGGACGATACTTAATTCAGCAACTTCAGCACCCACCTTTTGATACATCTTTATCTCATCCAATGCGTAAGTATAGTTACACGCAAACATCTTCGTTACTTTTGTTTGGTTGGCAACAGCAGGTGTCGCATCATGAAGGTACAAGGATAAGAAGTCGACATCTGTGTTGAGAACATTCGCAATATCTGCGCCAACAACTTCTGGACTTCCTCCGACAACCACACCTACCGGAACTGGGCAATCAGCAATCAAACGATCAATAAAATCGCGTTCCTCAGCAAGAGTCTTAAAGTCTGTCCCACTGGCATGATGGTGCACATTCAAATGCACTTTGACGGCATCTGCACCATTTTCCCACGCTGCTTTCGCAAAAGCATAGTCATTTTTAGGGCAACTTACAACCAAACTTAATTCATTATTTTTTAGTGTTTCGATAAATCTCATAATCTTTAGTCCTTTCTCGTAAGTATGACACCAGGTCATCTTTTGAATATTTCTCTTCTTCCAATCCGATTGCATATTCAACCAGTTTGGGATGAAATGGTAGATTTGTTTGTTTTTGGGAGAAGTACAATGCACTCACTTCGGATATGGCATGCCGTATTTTATACTTTAACCCATCGTACCATGTACCATTTTCCTCAATGACATGATAGATTTCATGGGCGAGGTGGAGGTTTAAAGCATCCGTGTCTCCAATAAATGGCTGATACTTTTCAAGCCATACCGTGTTGATCCAAATGATGTGATTGTTTGGATCATATTGCGCATGAAGGTCCACGTTGGGACTCGTTTTTACTTCAATCGTAATTTGGTGCGCTTGAGCAAATGCGTGGAGGTCGATTGCGTCATTCAATGTCGCATAAATTCGATCAAGGTTTTCGCCACCATTCCTTATATCTGCCAACTCAAACCAATACAGATAATCATTGAGATCCGCTACATTAACCGCGTCTTGTAACCAAGAATATAATGCGTTCATCGTCCTCAATCCCTTCTAAGTCCATTGTTGCAATTTCTTCAACTTGTTCTTTGTTCATCAAGCCAGAGTAATCAAAACTGCGATATTTTACAAACATATGAAGTTCAGGAATTGTTTGCCCCGCATCACTGAACGAGGAATAATTGTCCATGATGTGTGTCATGATTTCTTCAAACTGTTGCTTCTGTCCATAGAATAGCTCCCCACCAAGGCGGCGATACTTTACAATGCCATCACCCGAAAGCACAACTGCCGCTTGTGTTTTCTTACGCATCATTCCAAATAGTTTTTTCTCTTGCTTTACGACTTCGATGCCGACAATACTTTCATTACGACAAACAATCTCAGCATCTGCTTGTTCGAATCCAAGTGAACCAATAGCAATAGATTTCAGTTCATCGTCTGATTTTGTTTCAATTGTTTTATCGTTGGCATTAATTTCATTGGTTCCGGTCGCATTTGCGATGAGGATATGATTCAAGGAATCGACTTCAATTGCAACTTCGATTGTTTCTCTTAATGCGCCCATCTCCAGCATTTTATCAATGATGTCGGTGCGAATTTTTTTAATATCTTCATCATTTGGATTCACAACCGATCGTTCAATTGTTTCCGTAATCATCGCCAGTGCTACACCAATCGTGGAGATGTAAGGCGCATTGTTAACAACTTTGCTCTTTACATCATATTTCTTTCCAAGATAGTGTGTAAGGACACCCGCACTTCCGCCGCCACCATAGAGTGATAAGAAGGACATTTCTAACTCATATTCTTGAATCAATTCTTGTACAATCTTCCACACCTGAGCTGCTGCCTTGTCTAAGCACTCTGTTGCAAGTGTTACAGGATCTGTACCTTGGAATGCCGCAAATGCTTCCCACGCCGCCTTATAACCCGTGCTGGTCGCACAAGAATAGTCCGTTTCATCGATGTATCCCAGATAGTTGGCTGCTCCAGCAACGGTGAATGCATAGCGTTTACCGTTGCCGTCAACAGCAACAACATAATCATCCGGGTCACTGGCTTTGGGTTGCATGCGTTCAATGGTGATTTGGGTGTCTTCAGGAAAGTCAAAACATTCGTAAGGGAGGTGCGCAAGGTGCGCTGAACGCGGTCCCACAAGCACTTCGCCATTACGACTTCGAATCATAGTACCACCGGCAATCGCAGTAGTCTGAACATCCACAGATTTCAAGTAGGTCTTATGGCCACCCACGCTTGCATTTTTTATCATAACTTGTCCATCTTTAATAACGGAGATATCGGTGGATGTTCCACCGATTTCCAAGAACACACCCTCGGATATTTTCTCATGCATAATCGCACCCGCAATACCTGCCGCAAGTCCTGAGAGCATCGTAAGAATGGGACGTTTTCGAACTTCGTCAATAGTCATAACACCACCATCGGCACGCATAATCATCAAGTCTTTCTTAATTCCTAGATCCTTGATAACTTTCTCTGTCATATCCGATGTTTCCATCATCTTTGGAATGAGTGATCCATTCACTACTGCAGTTCGCGTTCGCAACTTTAACCCAAAGAGTTGTGATATTTGATATCCACCGGTTGCATAGTAACCCCTCTTTTTCGCAGCAGCAATAACCATTTCTTCGTGTTCTGGTTTTTCAATCGAAAATGCCTCACTTGCGACAATAACCTCAGAACCCATCTCAATAAGTGCATCAATCGCATTATTGATTGCTACATCAGAAACATCCTTCGAAGGAATAAAAACATGGTTAACTTGCAGATATTTATTTTGAGCAAGTTCCAAATCGAGCACATTTGTCTCTGTTTTTGCCGATGCACCATCTCCCATACCAATGATTCCTACCTTAGCAACATCACCTTCGAGAAGTGCATTGGTCGCTTGAGTCGTACCATGTGAGATAAAGACGATTTCTTCGGGTTGGATTTGATATGCTTCCATAAGCTCACGAATAATCGTGATAATCCCCTTTGCAACGCCCTCTTCACTATCATGTGTGGTTGGCGTCTTTTTCATTGCGATAACATCGAGTGTTTTATTATCAATAATTACCGCATCGGTGAATGTCCCGCCGACATCGATTCCAATTCGAAATTGTTTCTGATTCATATATTTACCTTACCTTCTAATAAATTTTAAATTGCTAACGGAATACGTGCTACAAAGACTGCGTAGCTAAGGATGAGGAGTGAAATAACCATCCCATAAACCAATACTTCTTTAAGAATGTCATTGACATCAACATTAACAAAATCGGCAACCCAAATGTTTTGCGAGTTAGTTGGATCTCCAAACCCTTGCATATTTCCATTGGCGCGTAATGCCCAAATGATTGCGATTGGACTAAAACCAGCAGCCCCAAACAATGCAGGAAGCGCACCCCCAATACCATATGTATTTAAAGGTCCACGATATAGCGCAAGCAATGATCCCAGTGTAAATCCAATTACATAGGTCAATGGATTTTGTAAGTACTGTACTAAGAATGAAATTGATGGTCCTACAATAACTTGAACAGCAGGATATTGAACCCCTTTGATTAAGATACCCAAACCAATCATCAATAAGATAACACCCGCAACATCTTGGGTTCCTTCAAGGAAACTTTGTGTAATGAGCTGCATTGAATTCTTTGACTTTGTTGTGAGCAATACATACAGTATCCCAATCACAATCGCGATTTCAGCTGGGATTGCGAACTTGAGAATTTGTGATCCGATGAGAATAACAACTGGAACAATCGGTGCAAACATCGCTGCAACACTGACTTCATTTGCTTTATTACCAATGTTTGAGTCCGCAGCCCATGATTTCACCGACTTTGTTCCTTTTACATTTCTAAATACATAAACGAGTGGTACAAGGAATGCCACAATGTACATTGGCCATGACATTTGGATGAGTGCTTGTTGTGCTTGTGCAGCATTGTCACCAAACATTGGTGCCAGCAACGGAATGAATGTCGAATAGTTCATTGGGTTTAAGACACCACCTGAACTGAATGCAAACAAGAATATTGTTCCCGCATGAAGCGGCTTAATTCCTGCTGATAACATAATCGGCAAAATAATCGAACCTACTAAAATAATGCCACCAAGACCACCAATTGCCATAAAGATAACCGATACGACGACATAGAATACTAGTGCCAACACAAGTGGTCGATCTCCCGCATACTCAGCCGCAGTTTTAATGATTTTCTCAATAACATTTTGCTTCATTAATAACTTAGAGAATGATGATGCGAAAATAACGGTAGCTACCGCACCTGCCATCATCTTAACCCCATCTGTAATTACAAAACTAAATATACCAGGGTTCGTAACCATTTCACCATCTACTAAAACTTGATAATCAAACAGTCCCAACATGGGTTGATTTCCCACCGTAGCAATTAATGCAACGATAAACCCCATCATCGGTAATGCAATAATTGTCGGAACTTTTTTCTTCATCATAAGTACGATGAATGTCAGTATTGTTCCAAAAATAAGTATTAATCTTAAGGTATCCATTTTGTTCTCCTCTCCTAAGATTTCGTGGTAGCGCTTACCAACTGTGTCTAATATACCAAAACGAATTTTTTATACAATCGGTCTATCATGATTTGATAACGTTTACACCAATGTATGCGGATTCAATGCGTATTTTGACTGCCAATTTACACGTTTTGACAATCTGTTGTAAAAATTTACATAAAGAGTTATACTTTCCCCATGAAAGCAGGTGCCGAATATGCGCAACATTATCTCCTATTTGGAATACAATCTCGCCGAGTTTACGGAGTCTGAACAAATCATTGCCAAGTACTTTATTCATAAGAAAAATCTTGAGCAAACACGGATTGTTGATGTCGCTGAGGAACTTTATATCTCCACGGCAACAATCAGCCGTTTCATAAACAAAATTGGATTTGAAAACTACAAAGCATTTCTCTACGAATTTCAAAACTCTTTAGACTTCACAAAAAGCGACATCATTGCTATCAACAGTGAGGCTCGCGATATGTGGAATGTCCACCACAAATATTATGAAGCGCTTTATGAGAACTTATCAACCATCGATCTCAACTACATTGCCAATCGCATGCTTAATTCAAAGCTTGTCTACACCTTCGGATTCGGAAAAACTCATGATGCAACAAACATGATTATTTATCGCCTCGAAACATTGCTGCAGCATATTCGCTCTGTACCGCATTATGAGCACCTTATGTATACAATTAAGAATGTCATGACCTACGAACATGTGGTGATTGTATTCTATCAAAGCAATTATTTCAAAGATGAGTTGAATGAGGTCATAACTGCAGCAAAGCAAAAGTATGTTCCCATTATTATTCTAACGCTTTCGGCCGATATTGACGATCAAAACTATGCGCGTGTTTATAAGTTATATCCCTTTGAAGATGATACGGTTGTGAAGTATTCGACCACAATGTATACCCCCTACCTACTTTTCATCGATACCATCTACATGGCAATTAACAAAAAAGTGGGAAATACAAAATTAAACTACATGTAAAAGGAGAGGCTCGCTGCCTCTCCTTCTTATTTTTCAAACGTTAGAATACCTTTCTTAAGACGCCATACCTCATCACTATAATCAGAAATCATTTTTGAGTGAGATACGATAATCACGCATTTATTCTCTTCATGAGCAAGACGGGTAAAGATTGCCATCAAGTCTTCAGCTGTCTCACTGTCCAAGTTTGCAGTTGGCTCATCCGCGATTACCAAATCAGGATTATTCGCAATCGCTCTGGCAACACCCACACGTTGTTGTTCACCGCCCGAAAGTTTCAATACTTTACGTTTGGCGGTTCTTTCGTCGATACCAACCATTTCGAGTAAGTTTAAGGCAAATGCCTTCTTATCTTTTACATCACTTTTACCGATCTCCATCGATAAAACAATATTTTCAATGGCCGTCGCATTGGTAAGTAAGTTAAATTGTTGGAAAACAACGCCAATGCTCTTCGCTCTGTAATCATCACGGTCCATCGTCGCTAAGTTACTTCCTTCATAGGCAATAACGCCATTGCTAGCAATATCAAGCCCCGAAAGTAATGAGAGCAACGTACTTTTACCTGCTCCAGATTTTCCAACGATTCCATAAATTTTACCATTCTCAAATTGAACGTTAATGTTATCAATTACGTTGTTTTGTGTTCCATCATATTTATACGATACACCTTCTAAATTTAAAATTGTCATGATTAATTCCTTTCTGCCAAAATTTGCATTGGTTCGTGGCGCATTACATAGATTACCCCTACTGATGTTGCAACCATTGAGATTACAAGCGCGAGTCCGGAGACTTGAGCAACAAGTTGTGGTGTGAATGCGGGATTGAATTCTTTTGTTTCCTCAACATCATTATTCCCACCACTGTTCATCATTACCACACCATAACCCATGTTGTCATTTTTAGATGGATTTGCAAGCATGTAGTCTCCAACTGGTTTTGAAACCATTGCACCGAGCATTATTCCGATTAACAATGCGAATCCAGTTGTGATCAGTGATTCGTAAATGAGACCTCGAGCAACTCTACCACGTTTCATTCCCATTGCACGTAATACACCGATTTCGTACTTACGCTCACGAACAGTTAGAACACTCAATGTAATTAAGAGACCCGCCCCAAATACGAGGATGATTGTAAGATACAACATTGAGCTTTCTGAAATGGTCTCCATTGGCTTCACGATTTGATTGTATGACATTTCGTCTGTAGCCATCTTCATAGATTCTGGCATCCCTTGGGCGCGTGCTTCTTCCGTGAATGCTTCGAGTAAGTCAGGGTTCTTGAGCATGTATGTGGCATCTAACCAAATACTGTTACCGTCTTTATCTTTATTTGCCATCGTTTCCAAAGTCGCAAACGTTACAATAATTTCGTTTTTCGGATCCATAACCGGACCATAGATTATCTCTTCTTGCGTCATATCTTGATATAATCCTGTAATTTTCAACTCTATGATTTCACCATTGAGCAATTTTAATTTTAAACTATCACCAATCTTCAAATCATTTTCTTTGGCAAGATTTTCACTGATGATTGCAGCATTAGCCTCTTCTGTTAGCGAACCCGACGTTAGTTTACGCTCACCATTAGCAAAACCACGGATGTCTTTCTCATGTGAATAGCCCTTAATTTGAAATTCCGGATTAACGGCTTCTCCCCCATCATTGGGAATTGCCATTGACATACCGCCATTTCCATTTGCCGATTTTTCGTCTTCAATGGGATCGATATCTTCTCCTGAGGCCATCGCAGAATAAATAAATGTTGATTCTTTGAGATGTTCTGATTTTCCAAGTTTTACTTTAAGTTCATTACTCATGTCCTCAAACATCATCGTTCCATTACTCTCTTGTATTTTCTCAAAATCAGGTTGGACAAAGACTTCAGATCCAAAACGTTCTTTATAGTCTTCTTTAAGGGCATTCGTCGTTGTATTAATTGAGAATGCCACAGTTGCAACCGCAATTAAGGCTGTTGTTACAATTCCAATTAAAAGAATTCTTCCCTTGTTTCTATTGATATTACTCATTGCATTTCGTAGTATGTACATTTTCTATTTCTCCTTTGCCTCCTAAATCTACACTATCCGATGTTAACCGAATGTTAACACGATGATTAACACTCAATTAACATCATGATTGTTATGATTTCCCTACCATGAGGAGGAGATTATGCATACTTTTGAATTTGATCACTATTACACTTTACGCATTGTGGGAATCACGGAGGCACTTGTAAATATGAATTACATTCAATCTGAACTTGAATTGGCAACCAATGCACGCCGTCACTGTTTTTCAGACAAAAGAGGCCGTCTCTTTGAGTGTCATGATGCTGATATCATTTCATTTCGTAAAGAGCGTCCTTAACAGGCAAACGAGAAAGAGCCATAACTGCGGAATATTCAGTCATGGCTCTTTGTTTTTTATAGCATTTCGTCAAACACGAAGTGACCCAGTAAATCTGCTTGATTTACTTTCTTGTCAACACCCATTTCAATTGTGAACAACCAATCATTTTTTGGATTGTTTACACGGGCAATGACACGTTCAATACCGTATTCATATTTAGCGATTGTAGCTGCAACAAGGTTTACCTCATCACTACCAGTGACAACAGCAACGGTGTCACTCTCGAATATTTGTGCTTTCTCAAGGATTTGTGTATCGGATCCATCCCCTTTAATAATCAGTTTGGCATCGAATTCTTGATAAAGGCGTTCCAATACTGAGGGTCTGTTCTCGACGATAAGCACTTCACATTTCTTTTCGATCAAGAGGTTTGCAAGGTAGGCACCAACTTGGCCACCACCAATAATAATGACTTTTTTCATATTATAAACCCACTCTTTCTGTTAATTCGGGAATAAATTCACTCAATGCAGAAACATAAACACTGTCTCCACGTTCAAATGTCATGCCTTTTGTAGGGATCATGCCTTTGTTATTACGAACAATACATACAACCGTACTTGATAATGCTTGGTTCATTTCATCAACCATTTTTCCAACAAGAAGTTCAGGAACTTGTAATTTGATAATTTCCACATCGCCATCGGACAGTGACAATACCGAGCCAATCTTACTGAAGTTTAGTAAGTCGATAGCGCGTTTAATTCCCCAGTCAGTTGTAGAGATTGTTTGAAGTCCTAACATGTTATAAATTTGTGCCTTTTTAGGGTCGTATAAGCGAGAAATAACTTGCGGAACACGGTACATGTTCTTTGCAATACGTCCAATGAGTGCATTGCTTACATCACTGCTTGTACATGCAACAACTGCATCCACACGGTCGATTTCAACACTCTCAAGTACATCCTTATCAAAACCAAGTCCTTGGACCTTACGGCCTGTAAAGCTTGGGTCGATGGCATCGAGTGCTTCTGATTTCAAGTCAACGATGGTAACTTCATGATTATTCTTTGATAATTCAACAGCCAGGGTTGAACCCATACGGCCACATCCAACGATAATTACTTTCATATTACATTGCCTCCCTTTTGTTTTTTGCTCGAACTAATTTTTTACGGTACTCATCCAAGAAGAACACAGGGAATGGAATGATCGCAAGCATGATCCATTCGATAATTCCTAAAGGTGCAGTATCGAAGATTGATTGCATAAATGGCACATACATCATAGCTGCCATTAATAAGACTTCAAAGACAATTCCGAATAGTATTTTTTTATTACTGAAGATTCCGATTTTGAAGACCGATTGGCTCTCAGTACGACAACTGATTACTGCACCAATTTGACTGAATACAATTGCTGCAAGTGCCATTGTTGTCGCTTGTCGATAAACAAGACCTTCAGCTGCGAGTGGAACACCTGGGAAACCATTCTTGAAGTTAATCCAGAAGTAACCAAGCATTGAGAAGACTGCAGCGATTAAACCATACCAGAAGAATGCTTTAAACACGGTTGGTTTATTCAATAAGGAATCATTACGTGAACGTGGTGGTACATGCATGATACCCTCTTCAGGTAACTCAGTACCCAAGCCCAACGCTGGCAACATGTCTGTTCCTAAGTCAATGGCAAGAATTTGCATGACCGTAAGTGGGAGTGGGATTAAACCACGTGAGAATAAGAATGCGGCGGAAGGTACAGCTTCGGCCATGTTACTATTTAGGATGTACATTAAGAACTTACGGATGTTACTGTAGACAGCACGCCCCTCTTCAACTGCTTTAACAATTGAAGCGAAGTTATCATCCGTTAAGATAACATCAGCGGCTTCTTTCGCAACGTCTGTTCCTGTAATCCCCATTGCAACACCGATATCTGCTTTCTTAAGCGCAGGAGCATCGTTTACACCATCACCAGTAACAGCAACAATGTGATCCATCTCTTGCAAGTTAGCAACAACACGGTATTTTTGCTCTGGAGCAACACGTGCAAAGATAATTTCATCTTTTAATGCTTCTTTGAGTTCATCGTCGCTCATGCCATATAATTCTTGTCCAGTTACAACACGTGGATGTGATGATTGAACAATACCAATTTGTTTCGCAATACTTTCTGCGGTTAGACCATAGTCACCCGTAATCATAATAATACGAATGCTTGCTTGGCGACAAAGTGCAACAGCATCCTTAACTTCAGGACGCGCAGGATCTGACATCGCCATCAATCCAACAAACACCATATCTTCTTCGATAAGTTCTGGTGTATAGGCACTCATTGCGTGTGGTAGTCCTTCGACTCCTTTTAATGGACGATAAGCAATGGCAAGAACACGAAGTCCTTGGCGTGCATAGCTGTCGTTTGCATCCATAATTTCTTGACGTTCTGCATCCGTAATTGGACGAACAACACCATTTTCTTCAATCGTATTTGATAATTCTAAAACTTCTTTTGGAGCCCCTTTAACAAATGCAAAGCGTTCCCCATCAAGTTGATGAATCGTAGCCATACGTTTACGTGTTGAATCAAAAGGCAGCTCACGAAGACGTGGTGCTTCTCTGTACAATGCTTCAAGATCGTATCCAGATTTTTGTGCAACAACTGAAAGACAGGCTTCTGTTGGATCTCCTAAAACCGTATAACGTTCACTTTCTTCGTTTGGTGCTAATACTTTTGCATTATTACAAAGACTTGCTGCGCGAACAAGTTTATCCAAATCACTGATTTCTTTTACAGAAACAGACACATCATCCAATTGGATATCTCCAACAGGTTCATAACCAAGACCGGTAACTTTATAACGGCCATTTTTTAACCAAATATCACTGACTGTCATCTCATTTTGTGTCAGTGTTCCTGTTTTATCGGAACAGATTACAGTTGTACATCCCAAGGTTTCAACAGCAGATAGTTTCTTAACCAAGGCATGTTCTTTCGACATACGTTGAACTGCCATCGCTAATGATAATGTTACTGTAGGTAATAATCCTTCGGGAATAAAAGCAACAATCATCCCTAATGCAAAGATAAATGCCTTTGCGAATGTCTCTTTAACAAAAAAGAGTGAAACAACAAAGAATACAACACCAATACTCAATGCAATTAAAGAGATTTGTTTTGTAAGGACATCGAGTTCTTTTTGTAAAGGACTCAATTCCTCTTCCATATTTTGAGTCAAATCAGCAATTTTACCGAATTGTGTTTCCATTGCTGTGGCAGTTACTACTGCTTTCCCTGTTCCACTTGAAACCGCGGTCCCAGCATGGATCATGTTTGATATTTCAAAAGGAGATAAACCGTCCTTTAGCACAGCATCACTTGATTTCCGTACAGGATTTGATTCTCCTGTCAATGTTGATTGATCCACTTGCAAATCATTACTTTCGAGCAAGCGTCCATCCACAGAAATCTTATCACCTTCACCAATAAGGACAATATCACCCGGAACCAAATCTTCAGCGAAAACTTGAAGTTCCTCCCCATCACGAATAACACGTGCGTAAGATGGCAACATTCCCTTTAAGGCATCGGTTGCTTTTCCAGCTTGAAACTCTTGCCAGAAACTAAAACATCCATTAATTAAGTTGACACTCCACACAGCAATCCCCAACTGTGGCATTTCCGCAATAATAGCAATGATTCCACTACCCCAAAGTAGGAGCGCCATCATACTTGTGAAATTGGATAAGAATACGAGGATTAATGGTTTTCCTTTAACCTCTTTAAGTTTATTCTTTCCATACTTTTCAGTTTGCGCTGCAATCTGTTCAGCAGTCAATCCGCGATCACTAATACCTAATGTCCCAAGGACTTCATCGGGCAATGCGCGATGAACCTCGCTACAATCTTCTAACGCTTCTAATTCCTTCATTTTTTTCTCCTATTAAAAATTTCGTACCAACTCACTATGCTCTTTTAAACACGAAAAATCAACAGCAAAACATCGTTTTTTTATCAAATTATGGATGAATATCGCTTTCATCATCATTTTTCAACAAAAAATCACCTTAGAACCACTCTACAAAGGCTATACTGACCGTCGTTCAGTTTGTGAAAGGACACTTTATTTCTGATTTACCTCATGATTTCGAAACGCTGTCATCTTGCGAATCAATTCCAACGGTAACGGTTTGTCATTGGCAAATTGTACAGCACCTTTCGAATATTTTAGCCCTTGAAGTTCAGGTTCAAACTCCAGGATTGCGGATGGCGTTGGATAAAATCCAATATGATGTTTGCCCGCTGCAAAATAAACTAACACTTTCCCTAATTTATAGGCTGGCATCCCATACGAGATGACTTCTTCCGCATCCGGCACTACCTCTCGAATCGTCTGGCGGACAATTTGCAACCGTTCTTGAACCTCTGGGTCAAACCCAGCAATATATTTATCTACTTCCATGGCAACCCCCTTTTGTTTCATTATAATGTCAAATAAGGTATTCTTCAAATCATATTATGCGAAAACCCGCGTTTATGCGGGCTTAATTTACGATATAATGTTGGATCCCCAACCGTCGAAGTCCCCGTCATACTCTTGAATTAGATCAACAATACTGTCGGTAACACCATTCATAAATGGGAGTGATGGCACAATTTCTGCAATCAGGTGAACAAGAATACTCTCGTTTTCTTGTGGTTCAATATTAATGGTATGTGCAAATTCGTCAAAATGCTTTGCATACAAGTCTGCTTGATCTTTGGTTGTGAAATAGGTATAAAAATCAACGTCTCGAGGATTCTCAAATCGCTCGCCTTTATCTTGCATATTCATGCACACCATTTGGTTGTATATATAATTTTTCTCATACATGTCTGGCAATAAAAACTCTTCAAAGCACGCCTTTGATCCATTGTGACGTGATTTAGCTGAGTATGCTTTATCAAAATTCGTCAGAATATACGTTTCAAGCGCATCTAATGAAGAAGCAGCGAAATAATGGTCAATACTGCCATTCCCTGTAATAGCCCCCATATGGTAGACATCTTTTGTTAACAAGGATTCCGTCAATGCGTCTTCAAATGCATTCATCTCCGCAAATACCTCGTTCAAGGGAAAACCATTCTCCCTTGCCTCGTATTTTGCGACAACAACAATTAAATGTGGATGCGAGTCAATAATGTGTTTAGAATTGAGATCAACACGAATGCTCTGTGGCATGTCGTTTACTGTTCGTGGAAAAAATTGATAATTTGGTTCCATAACGTGCCTCCTACTTATTGCGTACAGTGTACATCAGTCCACCATAACATGGATCAATATGCTATAAAACACCGCATAACTGTTACCAATCTCACCAAATGCCTGAGTTCATAACATTTTTTAACTCACTTATATCATTTTTACATATTTAATATCGTTATCTGTTAAGATAATTCAGTAAAAATACAAGGAAATGTGTTATAAGGAGAAGTTATGAATAATATCATTAATTATCGTAAGAAAAGAGCCACACGCATCCTATTTATCACTGCATTTATTGTCGTGGCGCTGTTGTTTGTTTTTGGAAAACAAACTGCACAAGTATACCGCAGTGTTCGCTATATTCAAGCACCGACCGTTACAACAATTGAAGAGTTGGAAGAGGCACTCTATACAAAAGGAGCTGCCAAACTCAATGTTGAGTATCTGGATGATACGTCGATCTATTATGGAAGTGACAATAAAGCAGAATACAGTTATGCTATCTCATTTCTTGAAGAATCATTTATTGTTGTTCTCGAGGAGGGGCGTGGCGAAGACATGCGAACTTTTGAAGAGCCTGGCACGATCATTGTTACCCTGCCCACAGGATTCAACCATGACCAAGCGCGTGAAAGAATCATTGAAGACTACGCGGAATATTTCGAAATGACAGAAGAAGACGTTGAACCGTATTTCTTCTCAAATGTCGTCCGTTTGGAAGGGATTCGCCCCAATGTTTACCCCGTAATCTTTTTATCACTGGGCGTACTTACCATTGGTATTGCTGCATACTTTTGGATGAGCCATCGTGCATACCATGATCTCGAGAAAAACTTTACCAGTGATGATATGAATCAAATTGATGAAGAAATGGCCAACCCAATTCTTGAACTGAACAACGTCGTTCTGACACCGACATTCTTAATTGATAAAAAGACTTTAAGTGTTGGCAAACAGTTTATTCGTATTGAAAACATTGCTTGGATTTACATGCACGTCCAACGAACCAAAACATACGGTGTCACAACAAGCACTGTTTACTCACTTGCAGTCATGGTCGACGGTTCACGCAATCCAATTAAAATTGTCATGACAGAAGATAATGTCTACCGCATGATGGGCGAATTGCTTGCACTGAACCCAAATATTGTTCCAGGATTCCAACAACCATGGGTTAAAGTTTGGAAAAAACATCCCCGTGTTGATATGTTCCGCCAAACTCTTGAAAATGATTTCGGACTACCTGCTACTATCAGCGAAGGCGAATTCGAATCAAGTGAAGAAGAGACAATCACGAAAGAAGCGTCAACGGATGAAAACGAAATATCTGAAGACACAGAACAAAATAGAGAAGGACAGGAGTAATTACTCCTGTCCTTTTTCTTCGGCGATTTCTTGTTTAATTTTTTTGTTCAAATACTCTTTACCATAATTATTGAATCCTTGGCAGACCATGATGGCTGTTAAAACCCAAACTACTCCATATACAAATTGCAAACGACTGTATATCACAAAATTAAATACGGAATCATAGTTAGCAACACGACTTGCGAGGATAAACATAATATGAATTGTGACCAAATGCCACCCTTTACCTTTAAACATACGCGCTCCTTTTTGACACAGTGTCATTGCAGTCAGTATACCATATACACGCTTTGCGCAACAATTTGGTATAATTAGTTTGGGTGAAACTATGAAATCAACACAAGGTGAAGTATACAAACGACGCGAAGTTATTTTGCAGCGTCTCAAATCACAGGGCAATGTCAGTGTTAATGACCTTGCAGACGAGCTAAAAGTGTCGGTAATTACCATTCGACGTGACTTGGCTCTTTTCGAAAAGAAGCGAATGATTGAACGGACGTATGGCGGTGCACAGTATATTGAGGGTACTGTTAATAATGAATATGATATCGCTACTGACATTCAGCATATTTACGAAGATACAACACGTGAGCAAATTGCCATAAAGGCAATGGAGATGCTACCCAGTGATGGTACCGTCTATTTTAATTCTGGTTTAACAACAAACGCAATTCTCAAACGCATCCCAAACTCCAATCTAAACATCATTACCAACAATCTCTTAACACTTTTTAATGCCCCAACAGAAAACAGCATTCAGTTTACAGGTGGCGATGTTAGTGAGAAGCACAACTCTTTCGTTGGTAATATTGCCTTACACATCATTCATTCTAACCGTGCAAAGATTTGTTTTATTGGAACAGGTGGTATCAGCAGTCGCTTGGTAACAACTCACTCATTATTGGAAAGCCTTGTCAATCGCGCCATGATTGAAAATACCGATGGACCCAAAGTTGTTGTTGCGCAAGGGTACAAAATTGGGCGAGAGCACAACTTTATGACCACACCTACATCATTGATCACACATCTCATTACCGATAGCAGTGCTGATAAAGATATCCTTGAAGCAATCCGTGCACAAGGTGTTACAATCATTATTGCGGACCAATCAATCACAAAATAGAATATAAGACCGATTGCGCACGATTCATTGAATCGTGCTTTTTTGTGGGTTACACTATGCATGAACAAAGCGCTTACAGTTCAGATGTAGAAAAGAGATTGATTATTATGACAACATTTCCAAAAGACTTTTTATGGGGAGCATCGATATCAGCTCACCAAACCGAAGGTGCCTACGCTACTGATGGTAAAGGACTCAGTGTCCAAGATACCCGTCCCCGTGACAACAAAGATATTTGCGACTTTACCGTTGCTTCTGATTTTTATCATAACTATAAGGAAGACATTCGCTTGCTGCACGAACTTGGTCTCAAAGTATTTCGTTTCTCGATTGCTTGGACACGTATCTTCCCAACCGGTGTTGGCCTTATAAACCCAGAGGGAGTCACTCATTATCATGATGTTATAGACACATGCTTGAGCTATGGCATCCAACCCATGATTACACTTTATCATTTTGACTTACCACAGAGTCTTGAAGACACTGGAGGTTGGAGTAATCGTGCGACTGTCAACGCGTTTGAAGATTACGCCCGATTCCTATTTACCGAGTACGGAAGCAAAGTAAAATACTGGCTAACCATCAACGAACCCAATATTATGTTACTTGTAGACAAAAAAATATTAGGAAAGCATATTCCACTTAAAGAGAAATATCAACAGTTCCACCATATAATGATTGCGGAAAAACTCGCATTCAAAGCATGTCACGAACTAGTTGAAGGTGGACAGATTGGTCCTGTTCCGAATATATCCATTGTCTATCCCGCAACATCAAAACCACTTGATAATCAAGCATCCCTTTATTTTAATTCCATTCGAAACTGGCTTTACCTCGATTTTGCTTGCAAAGGAATTTACAATCCGATTGCACTCGATTATCTTCGTCAAAAAGATGTGGTACCACAGATGGAACCGGGTGATGATGCAATCATGAAATCAGCCTATCCAGACTTTATTTCAGTAAACTACTATTCATCTGTAACTGTTGAATATCCTGAAGCGGATGTTGACATGATGGACGGAATTTCTGACCAGCAATCCGAAGATATTATGGAGAAGGGCTTTTATAAAGGGTATACCAATACCTTCTTAACAAAAAACGAATTCAACTGGACGATCGACCCACTCGGTCTCAAAACAACAATGCAACATATTAATGATCGTTATGCATTGCCAATGATGATTACTGAGAATGGACTGGGCGCTTACGATACCTTAGAAAACGGAGAAATTCATGACGATTATCGTATTGCATACATCCGCGAACATCTCAAGGCTTGTTTAGAAGCAATGTCGAGCGGCATCACATTGCTTGGATACAGTCCTTGGTCAGCAATTGATTTGGTCAGTGTTCATGAAGGCATGCAAAAACGTTATGGATTTATCTTTGTTGATCGTACTGAAAAAGATGAGAAACAACTGAAACGATACCGTAAAGATAGTTTTTACTGGTATCAAGATATCATTAAAACCCATGGGGAAACACTACAAAAGGAGAAATAACATGGATAAAATTATGCAGTTCCTTGAAGCCAAGCTTCTTGGGCCACTGAATAAAATGGCCAATACAAAATTCATTCGCGCACTTATGAATGCGGGTCTTGCAACGATACCGTTCACAATTGTTGGTTCGATTTTCTTAATATTGAATAACTTGCCGCAAATTATTCCACCATTAAAGACATTCTTTGAAGCAACAATTTTAAATTACTCCGCAGTTTATTCGGTTGCAAATACAATGGCCTTGGGGTCAATCGCAATTTACTATGTTGCTGCAACGGGATACTACTTCACAGAAGAGTATCGCAATCGGGATGGCCTCAACCTCAATAGCTTCAACGGAGCAATTCTATCCCTCTTTGCATTTTTAATGACAATTATTCAAGTTACAATCGTCAATGGAAAAGCAATGTTAGTTACAGACTTGACCCAAGAAACATCGGTTGTATTCAATGGTGTTTCGGTGGGTGGTTGGATCACACGTTTCAGTGGCCAAGGAATCTTTGTCGGGATCATTACGGCTGTTCTCGCAGTGCAAATTTACCGCCTGTGTGTTGTTAAGAACTTTACAATAAAAATGCCAGAAGGGGTACCAGAAGGCGTTACACGCTCCTTCGCAGCACTTGTTCCAGCAATCATTATCGCATTTGTTATGATTTTCATTAATCTTGGTCTCGCATTTATGGGAACCGATGTTCATGCAATGCTATCCAAACCCTTTGGATTTGTGCAGGGTCTCGCAGGATCTTATCCTGGTGTCCTTGTGATTATGATCCTTATTCACTTACTTTGGGCTGTTGGTGTTCATGGAACATCCATCATTAAAAATACATTTGTAAACCCAATACTACTTGTAGCACTGACACAAAATATCGATGGTGCCAGCAATGTATTTGCGGGTGACTTTGTGAATATGTATTTATTCATCGGTGGTGCTGGATCAACATTGGGACTCTGTTTGCTCTTTATGTTCAAATCTCGTTCCGCTACTTTAAAAACACTTGGAAAAGCTTCCATTGTTCCTGCTATGTTTAATATTAACGAACCCATCATCTTTGGGGCACCCATTGTGTACAACCCATATCTTATGATTCCCTTTATTATTGCACCACTTGTAAACGTAACACTTGCTTACTTCGCAACATACTTCGGTCTTGTTGGTAAGGTTGTCTCAGGGATTCCATGGGTATCTCCTGTAGGTATTGGTGCATTCTTGGGGACTGGTGGCGATTTCCGAGCCGTAATCCTTGCCTTTGTATGCCTCTTTGCTTCAACGCTTATTTATTATCCATTCTTCAAGATGTATGACAACAAACTCTATCTTGAGGAAACACAACCAAGATAAACATCAAACAGATTGCCCTGCAATCTGTTTTTTTATCCGCAAGCACAATGAAATGATATAATAAGGATTCAAGGAGGACTGCTATGTTACTCATTAACCGTCTTAAAAATGAAACCAACGTGTCCAGTGCTGAAGCAAAGGTGGTTGACTTTATACTTCAAGATCCCAAGCGTATTATTAATATCACAATCCACGAGCTCGCTGAACTGACCTTTTCGAGTGCATCCACAATCACTCGCTTTTGCCGTAAGATGCAAACCGATGGGTTCTCTGATTTTAAATTGCAGCTCGCACGTGAACTGAGTGCATCCAATGTAAGTGGCGAACGTATCGAGGATAACCTCCCGTTCGCACCCAATCAAACAAGCCAAGAAATTATCAACCGAATCTTAAATCTTAATTTTCAATCGATGAACGATACTTATAATCAAATTGACCTACCCCAAATCGAACGCATTGCGCGCCAAATCTACGAAGCACCCAGCCTGTACCTCTACGGAACCGGTCAATCATTAATCTTGGCCCAAGACTTCCAATACAAACTTCTAAACTTGGGAATTAGCTGTGATTTGGAATCTCAAGTTGGTTTTCAAATCATGAAAGCAGGCGCACAACCCAAAGACAGTTTGGCATTGATTGTTTCATACTATGGACAAGGGCAAGAGAATAAACGGATCAAACAAGTCCTAACCGGACTGGGTATTCCTTACATTCTTTTTACCGGACCCAATGAGAATCCCTTGTGCGAAGGTGCTCATGAAGTTGTTCATGTTCCCCCACAAGAAGAACTTATCCTTAAAATGGCATCCTTCTCATCACGAACGGCAATTCAACTCGTACTTGATTTTGTGTATGCCCTCATCTTCTCGTTTGATTATGAAAACAATCGAGGTATCAACAATATCAAGTCACGCTTGGTTAATACGAAATAAGAGAATGAACTAAAGCATTGCGTATCCCGCAATGTTTTTTTGCACTTTCTCAAGGGCAAATATTAACAATGACCTTAGTACAGGAAATTCTTACACTTAATGAAAGCGCTTAAAAGAAATATACTGAAGGTGTTGAAGTACCAGCTGGCTTCAAAAAAGAGAAGGAGAATACAATGAAACTATTATTTCAATCCGATGATTATGGTTTTACTGAAGCAATCACCTATGGCATTCTCAAAGGGATTCGTGAGGGTGTCATCCGTAATACAGGCCTGTTTACCAACATGCCTTCAAGTGCCCTCGCTGCCTCACACATCAAAGATCATCCCGAGTGTTGCTTTGGGGTAGACATTAACATTGTCGCTGGACGCCCCGTGAGCGACCCCTTGAAAATTCCTGGATTGGTTGATGAACACGGTGTCTTCATTGCATCAACTCAAAGAAACCTTTCCATCAACTCACAAAATGAAAAGGTAGCAGACCCCTTTATTTATGAGGAAGTTGTCCTTGAAGCACGAGCTCAAGTCAACCGTTTTATCGAACTGGTCGGACATAAGCCCGAATATCTTCATCCACACTCTGTGATGACCGATAACCTTGTACGTGCATTACGTGATGTCGCCCGCGAATTTGAAATCCCTTTTTCCATGGAATTTCTTGCCAATAATGGCGTACATTTTGTAAGCAATGATTGGAATCCAAAACCCTTTAATTTGGATGTGCAAAGCAAAACAGATGTTACACACAACACACTGAGGGTCTTACCTGAAGTCTTAGAACATGAAGCTTCAATCATAATTTGCCATGCTGGTTTCGTGGATGATGCGGTACTTGAAAATTCAACATATTCACTCATACGCGTTAAAGATCTTGCGATGGCAACAAGTCCAGCCGTTAAGGAATATCTGAATGAGCACCAAATCGAACTCATCACTTATCGCGATTTAATGTAATAATGTAAGCAAGAGAGGTGTTTCTATGTATAAGAAAATTCATGTTCAAATGCTTTACCATCTAACAGAGCACACTGTCACGATGACTAGTGTTGCACTCGCCAAATTACTCGAGCGAAGTGCACGCACTGTTAAGAATGAAATGAGGGAGTTGAAAGTCATCAGCCGAGATTTTGGCGTTGAAATCACGTCACGGCGCGGAAAAGGGTATCGCGCGACTATTTTTGATGAAGATCTCTTTCTTAGCATGTATGAGAAACATCTCGTTGTTGCAAACTATTATGAACACTCAAACAATGCATCTGCAGGCAGAGCAGACTACATTATCTCTTTGCTCCTAAGCTCTGACAGAGTTCTCACTCTTGACGATATTGAAGCGGCAATGTATTTGAGTCGAAACAGTTTTAAAGAAGAATTACGGCAAGCAATTGCCTACCTACAATCCTTTAATATTATTGTTGAAAACAGTCCCAGTCGTGGCATTTCTTTACAAGGGAGTGAGGAGAGTTATCGAATGGCGCTCACCCAGATGTTTGGTGTGCACTTCAACAGTTATGAAGTTGCAACCTTGGAGCCCACATTAGAAATGTATGAAATTGATTATTATCAACGCCAAAGCATTCGCCATGAGTTTATGGATGTATTACGAGATAAAGCACTTTCAATTTCTGATGATGCCACGCAATTCATTTCCGTTTATTTGGTCGTTGCAATCAATCGCATCCGCAACCACAAAGAATTGAACTTACAAACAACGTGTGACATTGTAGATACCCCCCATTACGGCGTTGCGCGTGTTATTGCCACAAAAATTGAAACTATCACCAATATTCACTTCAATGATCAAGAGATTCTAGTCATAACAAAACTCTTGATTGCCAATAGTAATAACTATAATTATTATACCGAGGACTTTCAGTTTTTCGCTTTGAAGAAAAAAGAGGCTCGTACCCTTCTTGAGTCTATGAAAGACACGAGTCGTCCCTTTTTTGAGATGAGCGTTGATCATTTTGAAGGCCTCCAGCAAACACTTGAATGCATCTTAATCAATGCCGAATTTGGGTATATTCAACACTCACTGCCCCCACTTCGGAAACGATACATTCCCTTTTGCCAGGTATCTACAACGATTGCCCATAGTCTTAAAACATTCATCGAGAAAACATATCACATTGAAATCGCCGATTCATTTCGAAATCACCTCGAAAAGTCTGTTATGTTTTTAATTGATGCGTATGAACTCAAACATCAAAAAGCATCAATTGCTGTCGTCAGTACCAACGGAAAACAATATGCCAAAAACGTATCTACGAAAATTAAAAAACGCTTAAGAAGCCTCGTTACTGACGCATCATACTACGAACTGTACGAACTTCGTGGTAAGACCACCGATGCATTACAACTGGTTGTTTCTGATATTGATGAAGCGTTCTATCGCTATACCATACCCCACTACAGTATGTCTGGAAATGAATTATCCCTCGATGATTACAGGAGCATTTCCATTATCTTGGTTAAATACATGTATCAGATATTTGATGACCTGTTGGACCTCGAATTTAATTTTTCTGAAAGTCTTGCGATTAACACTATTTCAGAGCTGAGTAAAATGCTCTCATATCGTTATACCAGTAAGAATTTTGATACACATAATCTCTATGAATATATTCAAAATTACTTCCTGATAAATCGTATCGATACGGATACCGAAGTCGTTATTCTAGAAATGCCTAATCATTATGATGGTGAGGCATTCATCGATGTGTATTCACACCCAACTCAAGATGGGGTGCACTACGTTATGGTTATTCACCTTGGAACCGTAACACCCAAAATTTTAAAATACCTCACAATTATTATCCGTGCATTATCCGCAAACTATGAAGTGATTCAACAATGGGAGCAAACCCGCGACTTTAGCGTTCTTTTTGATCAAATTGCTGAACAAATACTCATAGAAGGTATTGACGGCGTTGCACTCTAAAGTGCTCAACTACGAAGGCACATTAGTGCAACAGGAGGAACTATGAAACGTATATTACTTGTCTCTCACAGTCACTTTGCGACTGGAACCAAAAATGCTATCGAGTTGTTATTAGGCAAGCAAAATAATCTCTTTGCAATTGCTGCCTATGAAGATAATTCTGATATCGAATTGGTCTTAAATGATTTTATGGATAATTCAAATTACGAACAAACGCTCGTGTTGACAGATTTGTTTGGTGGAAGTGTAAATACATTTGTGTCCAAATATTTGAGTGAGTCTGTCTTTGTTGTTGCGGGATACAATCTCGCGCTGGTGCTCGATTTATTGCTTAAAGAAGAACCCTTTTCAAATGAGTCCATTCGTGCCAGCATTCAACAAGCTCAAAATGCCATCAAATTTATGAATGATGAAGTTTCAAAAAACGAACAAGAGAATACTTTCTTTTAAGGAGATATTATGATTAAACTACTTAGAATTGATGAACGACTCATCCACGGGCAAGTTGTCCTTGGGTGGTCAAAGCACTACAACATTACGCATATTGTTGTGGCAAACGATGAGGCAGCAAACAGCCCACTTTTGCAAAAAACACTCAAAATGGCCGCACCTGCAGGAATAAAAGTGGCAATTAAATCCATCGATGAAGCCAACAAACTCTTAACAGACCCAAAAGGTGTTAATGCATCGATTATGGTACTTGTTAACAATCCTGAGGATGCCTACAAAATACTCACTGCCAACACCGATGTAAAGAGCTTTAACATCGGTAATTATGGACGCTTGAATGCGGCTGGGGAAAGTCGCGTTCAAATATCCGCAGGACTACTTGTAAATGATTACGATCGTCAATGGTTTGAAAAAATACTGGACACTGGTGTCAGTGGTTTTGTACAAATGACATTGGATCAAAAAAGTGAAGATTTAGGAGATCTATTAAGGAGATAGAACATGATAATACAAGCACTTATCGTAACTTTAGTTTACTATTTACTGTATGTTGGTGACTTCTTCATTGGATGGCAAACCATTACACGTCCAATCGTCGCAGCACCAATCGTCGGATTATTTTTAGGCGATCTAACATTGGGAATCACCATGGGAGCATCTTTAGAGGCAATATTTATGGGTATTTCCGCTATAGGCGGATCCATCCCTGCCGATGCTTTATCAAGCAGTGTAATATCTGTTGCATTCGCAATACTTACCGGAGCATCAACTGAAGAAGCACTGGCCATATCGTTACCTATCGGTACTGTTATGGCAATGCTTAATGCTTTTATGACACCCGTATTTGCACTCGCAGCGCCCGTATTTGATAAATATGCCGAAGCAGGCAATACAAAAGCTTACAACCGGGCCCATATATTAATGCTCCTCGTTGGAATGCCGCTCACTGGTGTTATCACGATATTCCTAGGTGTTGCGTTTGGAATCGATCAGTTACAAATTCTGCTATCGAGTTTACCACCTTTCATTATGAGTGGTATTGGTGCAGCAGCTGGTATGCTTCCTGCAGTTGGATTCGCAATCATTACTTCGATGATCTGGTCAAATCAAACCGGAATGTATTTCTTTATTGGTTTTGTGCTTGCAAAGTACCTCGGGCTTGGTCCGGTTCCAATCGCCATTATTGGTACTGTCATTGCACTCGCAGGATTCTTTAGAGATAAACAACTGGCAGATTTAAAAGTTGAAGCCACAACAGTATCATCAGATGAGGAGGATTTCTTTTAATGAAAGCAGAAGTACACGTTAACGATAACAAAGAACTCAAAACATTGTTCTGGCGCTCTGGGTTTATTTTTGGATCATTCAATATGGTTAAGATGATGGGACAAGGTTTTGGATTTACCATGAATACAACACTCGATAAGATCTATGCCCAAGATGAAGAGGCACGGTTACAAGCGCAAACACGCCACAATGGCTTCTTCAATTGTCATGCGGCGATGCTTGGTTTAATTGTAGGAATTGTATTTGCGATGGAGAAAGAAAAATCGGCAGGGAAAGAAGTAACTGGCGATGCGATTACAAATATCAAAGTGGCCCTCATGGGACCCCTAGCTGGAATCGGTGATTCCTTATTCTTCAATACTATCCGTATTATCGCTGCAGGAATCGCCATTGGGTTGGCCAGCCAAGGTAACATTCTTGGAATGATTTTCTTTATTCTTATCTATGGTGGGAGTTTCCTTGTTGTTAAATGGGTCTTACTGAAACTTGGGTATTCGATGGGTACGACATTCCTTGATAAAGCCTTTGAAAGTGGTGTTATTCAAATCATTTCAAAAGCAGCAAGTATTCTAGGACTGGTTATGGTTGGTTCTATGGTTGCAACCATGGTCAATATCAACATCGTTGCTGTCCCTAACTTTGGCGGAGCGCAACTTCAAATTCAAGAAATGCTTGATACCATCATGCCTGGACTATTGTCAATTGGATTGGTCTTTGGAATGGTGACACTTATCAAGAAAGGTGTCAAAGTCACCTGGCTTGTCATCCTCTTGATTACAATGTGTATCATTCTCGCATTCTTTGGAATTTTATAGATATTTATGACAAACAAAAAGGTCGCCCACTGGCGACCTTTTTTTTATGCAGGAATGTAAACAACACCCTCTGCTTCTAATTTTGAAATAACGGCTGCAAACTGTGGTAGGTAATCTTTATTTGCTACCAACATTTCATCCAGCATTGCTTTTGCTTCATAACCACTTGTGATAAGTGGGTTGATTGTAAATGCTTGAACTGCCTTGTTGTAATCACCAGTTGATGCAGCTGCAATAACTGTTTCTTCCATGGCTTTCATCAATTGAAGTTGACCACGAGCTGCTGGCTCAAATTTACCCCAGTTGTAAGGTTCTGCACCATGAGCAGTAATTACCGCAGAGACTTCAACAACACAATCATACGGAAGATCTGTGATAGTACCATTATTTTGTGTACTTACGACCATTTCTTTACGAGCATCATTATGAATCGATGCAATAATTTCACAGGCGGCATCCGAATAGTGTGTTCCACCACGTTTTGTCAGTTGCTCTGGCTTGTAATCCAAAGCAGGATCTTTATACAATTCAAAGAGTTCTGCTTCTGTCTTTTTAACGACCTCAGCACGTGTTTCGTTCTTCGCATACTCTTCAAGATTTTCTGTTAACATTTCTTTTGTGATGTAGTAGTAGCGATGGTATGCGCATGGCAACATTCCTAAATCCTTGATTTGTTCGTAAACAAAGATTTTATTCTTGATGTTTGCAACACCAAACTTCTCTGCAAGAACTTTTGCAAATTCGCTCTCTGGATGATAAATACGATCAATCAGTGTATCCGTCACTTCTTTTCCGTCAACATCCCAAGCGCGATGCCAGTGGAAGTGATTGAGTCCAGCGTATTTATGGAATAGTTTTTCTTCGCCTTCTTCATAACCCATTGCCATATTGTTTAATTTTGTTGAACCAATTGGAACATTACACAATCCAATGGTGCGTTTCCAACCACCAACTTTAATGGCAGCTTCGGTAACCATCCCCGCAGGATTGGTAAAATTAATCAACCAAGCATCGGGACAGAGTTCTTCCATATCTTTGATGATATCTAGGATGACTGGGATTGTGCGGAATGCCTTAAAGATACCTCCCGCTCCATTTGTTTCTTGTCCAATCAAACCATACTTTGCTGGAATACGTTCATCACGAATGCGCGCATCCAATTGACCTACACGAAATTGTGTTGTCACAAAGTCCGCATCTTTAAGTGCTTCACGACGATCAAGTGTCAAATTCACATCCCAATCAAGTCCCGCTGCTTTGACCATTCTCTGTGCCATTGCGCCCACGATTTCAAGTTTTTCGCGACCCATCTCAATATCGACAAGCCACAGTTCACCTATATCCATTCTATCTTGGCGGTTAATAAATCCTTCAATTAATTCTGGTGTGTAGCTACTACCTCCACCGATTGTAACAATTTTAAGTTTTCCCATGTCATTACCTCCTATCGCAATTGTAACCGCTATCGAAAGTCACATCAATACAAGGCACGTGCTTCGTTCCTCAGTTTCATGCTTTCATGTTTTCAGTGAATAATCATGAAATTTAGTACCAAAAAGGGCACATTATGTGCCCTTCACTTATTTCGTATTGTTTCTTTTGCGTTGCTCGCTTATATACACAAGCGCAATTCCCAAGACAAGGAGTCCCGCTGGGAACGTTGGGTTGCGTGATTCAATTCCAGTTATCGGAAGTTGCTCCCCTTTGTTGCCCTCGTTGGGTACTTGTGGGTTTGGTTTTTCACCTGGATTTGGATTTGGGTTGGGGTTAGGATTTGGATCAATTCCCTTAGCCGCAATTTCAACCGTAATCTCAAATGATTGACCATTCACTGTATACGTTAATGTTGTTGTGCCTGCTTTAAGTGCTGTAAAAGTTTTTCCTTGGTTTGCACGTGCTAATGGTTCTGTCATGGTGAAGAACGCTTCATCATAGGTCCATGTTCCATTACCTGGTGTTGGGTTCAAGGTGACACTCGTACCGACAGTCAACGCCATTGTTGGTTGTAGACCTGTTATCTTAGATTTCAGTCCATCAATCGCAGTTTGTAAGGCCAACACCGCAGCATCGATTTCTGCTTGTGATGCATTTTCATTTGCAATCACTGCTTTTGCAGAAGTAATGGCGGTTTGCAGTGCTGTCCATGATGCTTCAGTATATGACGACTCTTGTAATGTTGCTGTTTGTGCCACAAGCGTTACAAGTGCAGACTTATTCAAGGCAGTAACTTGAACAAGTGCTGTTGCACGTTGTCCGTTTTCAAGTACAGTCTCAATAATTACTGAACCAACCTTTTTCGCTACAATTGTTGTGCCATCGTATGTGGCAATCGTTTCATCATAAGATCGGTGTGTTAAGTGATTGTCTTCTAAGAGTGATGTCGTAGTGCCAAAGTCAAGTGTCACGGTTTGTGACGCTCCTACGCTTAAGCCATACGATAATGCATCAAAGTTCACTTCGGTATATTTATTGTCAGTATCCAAAACGGCAATGTTAAAGTGAATGCTGCCATTCTCACTTGTTGCACGAACGATGGTGTTACCAGGTGCAAGACCTTTTGCACGAACGGTTCCATCACCCATATCTTCAAGTGATACGATCGCTTCGTCGTCAACCGTCCATGCAATTGCTGCATTCGTGATATCTGTTGCATCAAGTGTTACAAAGCTATCACGATGAATACTCATGCTTGTATATTCAACAGTCGTTGTGAGAGCGCCATCTGTAGCAACAATTGTGACGGTTGCTTCTGCTGAAACCTCACCATATGTTGCACTAAGCGTTGCAGATTCACCAACACTGCCATTTACAACAAAGGATGCAGTTCTTCCTGTCGTATTTGTCAGCGCTACAATTGTAGCATCACTCGAGGACCAGGTAATGTTGCTATCATCAATCGATACGCCAAGTGGCTCAAATGCGCTTACGCTAATTTGACCAGAGGTGCCACTATTAACTTCCACGTTTTCAAATGACAAGGTCATCCCTGATACGTTTGGTTTTGCATAAACACCCAATGTCATTGTTGCGGTATTTCCTTTATCATCTTCTACTTTAAGTGTCGTTTGACCTTCAGCAATTGCTGATGCAACACCATTTTGGTCCACGGCTGCTACACCAGGATTGCTTGATGTCCATGAAACCGTAGCATTTGCACCAAGATTTTCTACTTCAATCTCAAGTTGTTCACCCACAGCAAGTGTTGCTGATGCTGGTGAGAGTTTGAGATCGGTAAGATTTTCTGAAGGAACTGTGAGCGCATAGACTTGTTCATTCATACCCACATCAATAAGTGATATCATGATTTCTTCACCGATATAATCCGTGACGTCAATGCTTAAATCATGTTCACGAACCGCTTCGTTAGGTGTATATTTTTGGAAAATTGGTGTATCCCATTTTGGTTGCCCATCAATAAATGGTGCCACTAGGGTATTAACCATGTAGTTCTCATCAATTGCCTTGGTTTCAATAAACGTACGTCCATTTCTTCTTACCAATTTGAAGTTATTCGTATCCAAAATTGGATTTTTTGTATCAACAATGACATCAAACTCATACGTATCGTTTACGCCAGGTCTAAAGCCAAGTTCGGCGTCGACAGCGTAACGATAGACACCATCTTCAACTGTTTCCCCATTAAGCTTATCACCCTTCCACTCTGGAGCTGGATCAAATGCTGATGAAGGAATTTGTTGACCGTATGCGTTTCGATACATCGATTTATTCGAAAACTCTGAAGTAAACTCATAGACTTTTTCTTGAGTCTCTTTATTGGTAATTGTATAGTTCAGAACACGTGCATTTCGGACTTGACTTAGAATGACTGTCTCAATGCTGTCCGCGATACCGTCACCATTAGGTGATATAGCAAACATATCCTTGTTAACATCCACAAAGTCTTGATCAATGATGTTTCCACCTAAGATTGAATACTTTGTATAAACTTGGTTCACATAACTGTTTGGTAGTGGAATGTCATCATACCATGAGCCATGGTCGAAGATTCCAGGTTGCTCCCAGTTACCGTAGTATGCTAAGTAAGGAATTGACAATATGACATCATTCCCTGATACACTCGTTGGTGTCAACGTAACGTATCCCTCAACATAAATACCATTTTCAAATGCTGCATCCATGGCTGCTTTTTCGGATGCACTCAATGTAACTGTGACCGAGACATTTTTTGTTTCCTGAGGTGCAACACTTACCGTTGCATCGCCATTTACCGATGCATCTGCAGTCACATTACGGTCCAACATGAAGGAACGTGGACCAATCCCTTGGAATCCATAGGTCACAGAACCTGGTCGACTTGCGATACCACTGATATCATAGTCAACTGTAGTGTCACTTGTGTTGGTTACGCTAAAGTTAAGTGTATATACACCAGTTTTTTGTGGATCATCGCCCAATTCGAGTTTCGGACGTTGTGAGCCATCTTTGTTCTCTGCTACAGATAAGAAAGCAGGTGAATTGATGGCGTCATTGACATTGAATACCCCAGCACCTTGTACACGGACTGAGTTTGGTCCATCTGCCCCATACGAAGGATGTGCAGTACTCATCAATAATTGATTGACGCGCTCAACCATTTCATTATCAGACAACGTTGGCATGGTATTTTTCAAGTGTTGTTTTACCAATGCACTTGCACCTGCGACATGTGGTGATGCCATTGACGTTCCCGACATGGAACTATAGTAAGTACCTGTTTGACTTGGGTAGGTGGAATAAATATTCCCACCCGGTGCAGCAAGTTCTGGTTTAATACGTAATTCATTGGTTGTTCCCATGCTTGAGAATGACGATGGCTGACCACCGGTTGCATTATTCTCGATTGGAACATCGGTTTGGAAAATGGTCATTTCCTTGGTTGCTTGGGCAGCAAGGAATTCACCGTCTTCTTTCGAGATGAATCCAGCAGGGATTTGTGCATCGCCTGCCGCCATATTAATGAGACTTCCGACAACATTGTCATACACTAAAATCCCAACTGCACCCTGTGATTCAGCAATCGATATTTTATCTGAGAATGCGATATCACCACGACGCACAAGTGCAATGGTTCCATTTACATCGAGACCTGTATAATCAGATGCCGATCCAACACCGGGAATCACAACATAGTTGTAGACTTTATCTTCAATTGATTTAAATGACACTTCGGTTGTCGTGTGGGCAATTGTTTTACCATTTGATGCAATTGCTGATAGCATCTTGGTTGTATTATCGACACTTGCAATGGACAATGGTGTATTAAATGTTGAGGGTCTTCCCACTAATCCATGATCCGGATCACCTGTAGGTGTTAAGTCTAATCCTGCCCATTTGTTATTTTTAGCACTGTTTGTTGCATTCCCTGCTGAGACATCCAGAATAATTCCAGCCGCCTTAACACGATCATACACTTCCTGTGTCAACCCTTCGCCTTCACTTGAGAAGCCAGCATCACTACCCAAACTCATGTTGATAACATCGACATTTAATTTGGCAGCATCATCCAATGCAGCTAAAACAATCCCATCATGGGTTGTGCCACCGATATCGGAGAATACTTTAAAGATCATCAGTTGTGCATTTGGCGCAACACCGCTGAATGTGTCTGACTTTCCAGCAACAGTCCCCGCGACATGCGTACCATGGGCTGTATTATGCCCTGTTTCCGCATCTTTAGGCGTAACATCTGCATCTCTATCAGCATAGTCATAAGCATACGGAACTTTCGTTCCTGCATAGACATCATCAACGCTCAGACCTGGCGTAGTAGTTTTTGCACTGAGTTCAGTGTTGGCAACAATCGTTGCGATGCCAGCGTAATCTACACCGACATCTGTAAGTTCTTGTTGGAATGCCTCATGTTGCAAATCAAGGCCGGTATCAAGGACACCTACAACAATTCCTTCACCCTTATAGTGTGCGCTATCCCAAACTTCAGGTGCTCCCACCATTTCATTGCTTGAGCTCATTTGAGGTTCAACCGCTTCATAGGTTGCTGCAACAAATGCGCGTTTAACATTTGAGATTTTGCGAATTTCTTTGATATTCTTATATTCAGTTTTGATTGAAAATCCATTAAGAACTGTAGAATAACGGTTTTCAACTGTTGCATCTCCCGTTATTGCGGCAATTTTTTGTATGGTCGAATCTTGAGCAATTTCTATTTTTGTTTCAACTGTTGCTGCTCGTGATGACTTCATAAATGTTTCGACTGAACCTGTTGCATAATAATCGAGCAATGGTTTCTCTGTAAGTTCAACAATAACATTCACAATGTCATTATCTTCATAGTTTAAATCATCCCCACGTTCAATGGGTTCATTTTCTGATTTTAGATGATCTAAATAAGACTCTTGACTGAGTGTTGGACTCACATCTTGAGTTTCATCAGCAGCAATACTTATAGTACCTGATAGTACTAAGGTTGCACTTACAAGCAAGTGCAATGTTCGTTTTACCAATTTCATTAATTTCTCCTATTTTCTATCCCCTTTGTAAACGAATTAGTATTTGAAACACCGGATTAATTGTTATCACCTCTCTTTTACGAATTGCATCGTCGTATGGTAAAAGAGTAAACGATTTCACAATTCAACGGTAGACAATGTAACAGACGTCATAATTTATGTAACGAGTTTCACTAATTTGTGAAAATACTTGAAAATCACACATAATTAACAAACACCGCTTCCACTATATTTCAATTTCGTGACATGGATTCCCTTCTTAATGACATACTTAAACCGTAATGTGGTAAATGTGATAGGGTTATTTCTATAGAGGTACCTTATGAAATTAAAAAATAAACGACTTAGATTACAATTAATAATTATCTTAATTCTTATTCCTGCACTCATCGGAACACTCATCTCACTGTTTCTACTTCCCGAAGAATTCCCCATTATTACCCATGTCTTCGATGTTCCCGAATCAATGAAGCAATCCATTATTCAAACGTCCATACGGGATTTACGTATCTTTCAGATATTGATGCCCTTTGCCATGATTTTCTTCAACATTATGCTTTTTACAGGATTATACTTCTTGTATTCTTTTTTACGCAATCGTTTCCCACGTCGACAAACTGCACTTAAATTGGTCGTCCCAGATGACGAAACTCACGATCGCTTTGTATCAACTTATAATCGCGCATTTTCGTTTGTTCAATCTCACGACCAAAGTGTAAAGCCAATGAATTACTATTTCTCAGATATTGATGAACCCTTTACCATGAGTTTGAATAAAGATCATGCCGCTTTGGGTAAGAAGACGTATTCATTAGAAAATAGCGATGAAAACCTTTATGTGACACTCATCGCAACATTATTACGACAACATTCAAACATAGGAAAAGAGCGCGTACTGTTTCAAGCCTCGATTGTTATGCTTATCATCGACATCTACTTCTCAACACTCTTGATTCCCTATTTGGATACAGTGATAATTATTCTCGTCATCTATACCTTTTTGTGCATTATTCTTACGCTCATTCAATTAAAAATTAAGAACACAACTGTTAAGAAGTGGCTTACTTTATTCTGTAAGCCGTTTACATTTATATTTACAAAAATATTATCATGGGTAAATTACATCATTCAACCCACAATCGTCCGTGAAGCCTATGCGGTAGACGAACAAATGGTTTCAATGGGCCTTGGAGATGAACTTTTGAAATACTTAAACTATAGTATGTCCTTCGAGAACAAAGATGTTCCCCTATCTGTAAGTTCAAGACAACGCATCGAAAACATCGAAAAACTCCTTCACTAATCAAATACTGCGCGTGGTATAATGTTGACAACACCTAAGGAGACATTATGCGCTATTTCGTAACATGCAATGACAATTCAAATTATTTACTGGATCAAGAGGTAAAAAAACACGCCGGTTTGGGAACACTCGAATGGGTTAGTGACACAGAGGCCATCCTTGATTCCAAACTCGAACATGAAAAATTAGTCGATGTGATTCGTTCAACACCGATTCTTTTCATTCGTCATCTTTTCAAAATTGATGGGGAAATCGCTCTTGACGAAGCCCCTGCCTTACCCATGAAGCTCAACTTGGAGCCCAACCAAACATTTTCGCTTCAAATTCGTACCCCGCTTGATTTGCGTCAACGTGGAATTGCCATTCGGAATACGATTGTTGATGCTTTGATTGATCAAGGCTTCACCTTAAACGTGAAAGATCCAGAACAAATTGTCTCACTCTATTTCACCGACTCATCAATCCTCTATGGCATTGGAACATCTGCTTTACAACTCAGCAAATGGAGCGCTGGAATGGTTCACTATTCAAAAGCACAAAGCAGTATTTCGCGAGCCGAATTCAAACTGCGTGAAGTCTTTGAGTCATTCAATGTCCCCCACGTAAGCGGGCTTGCTCTAGATTTGGGTGCTGCACCAGGAGGGTGGACTCAAGTTTTAACAGAACAAGGTTTTGATGTCATCGCAGTCGATCCTGCAAAGTTAGATCCTCAACTTAAAAAGAATACAAAAGTGCGCCACTATAAAGGAAGCACCCAGGAATACATGCAAGAATTTCCAAATCAAATGTTTGATGTTATGGTCAACGATATGAAAATGACCGTGAAACAAAGCATTGGAATCTTTAATCATCTTGCACTTAACCTTAATCCTGACGGTTATGCGGTTTTGACACTGAAACTACCGAAAGAATACAACTATGATTTTATCCTTTCAACACTTAGCATGGTGAGACGCAACTTCAACATCATTGAAGGAAGGCAACTGTTTCACAACCGTCATGAATTAACGTTACTTTTAACCAAACGCTAGGAGAATACTCATGTCTATGGAAAAACCACGTCTCGTTGGTGAGCGCGTCGTGCTTCGACCTTTTGAAGAAGCTGATATTGAACCGATGATTGCAATCATTAGCGATCCAACATTGCGATTTCTAACTGGAAGTTCAATAACTACAGAGGAAGCCAATACACCTTACTCCCCTGAGCGCATTGATGGTATGCGCACATGGTATCGCACGATTAACGCTCAAACAGACCGCCTTGACCTCGCAATCACTGTCAACGATACAGTTATCGGCGAGGTTGTTCTTAACGATTGGGATTCGGAACTCAACTCCTGTAACTTTAGAGTACTTATGGCCATGGACCACACAAATCATGGGTATGGTCGTGATGCAATCCAGACGTTTATCACCTACGCCTTAAATACACTCAACCTTCATCGCATCGAACTTGAGGTGTACGATTTCAATCCACGGGCACGCCATGTTTATGAATCCGTCGGGTTTTTATACGAAGGAACAAAACGCAAAGCATTTCGTTTTGATGGGTGTTATTATGACATCCATTTATATGCGATTGTTAACGATCAGAAAGAAAACAGACCCCATTCGTCAGAATAAGGTCTGTTTTCTTTACTTGCTGATCCGGAAAACCGATTCAATCATTTCTGTTTCATCACCTGAGTCATATTTCGCCCACATACTGATGATAAATCGTGTATTCGCATCCCCTTCAAATTCAAAGCGGAAGGGATCCTTAAATACAAAATTTTCATCCACGAGTGAATAAACTGCATGGTGGTCTTGCATATGAAATTTAAAACTTATTTGTTTTGGCATCACACCACGTGACATCTCATCTGCAAAGCGTTGAATATCTGCATGTGTGAGCGTGCGATCTTCGACGTTTGTTCCTGGCGATAGTTTAAGGTTGGTGATTTGTTCGATGCCTCGCCCTTCATCATTATGATATTCTGCTGTTACACTGAGCAATACTTCGTGTCCAGTATGACTCCACATCTCTGGGAATACAATTGATCGAAATACACCATGTACTTGGCCAGGATTGATTGTCAGATCTGAGCCAAAATGAGCAATCGACTCCTTCATATAGGAGTTAAACGCATTTTCACTTTGTTTAAGAATAAACACAACGCGTCCATCCCCTTTTACACACTTCTCCACAGTGGGACGAATCTTTACATCTTTTTCGATTTCTGGTTTTTCGAGAGTTGTCTTAGATTTGGAAGAAGTGTCATTTTCAGTCTTTAAGTCAATTGCTTTTGTGATCAGAGTCGCTGCTGCAAGGCCAAAGCCAAAAGTCGCTGCAGATTTCAATAATTTCTTCATACTTCTACCTCCTAATTTCTATTCCTAGTATAGCCTAGGTTTGGTTTCTTTACGGTCAAATGTTACGTAACATCAAATATATGTATTATAAATTGCAATAATTTACTTTTTTTGTTTGACAAGACGAAGTTTTTAAGTTAACATGACAAGTAAGTCATTGAACAAGAGAGTAGACTTAATAACATTTATAGCGAATCAGGGATTGGTGAAAGCCTGAGAAATGAAGTTACGTTGAACCGCACTTGGGAGACATTGAGTTGAAATCAGTAGATTCAATCGCAAACCTAGCGTTACAGGAGAGAGGTCTTACTTATAAGTAAGGCAATTAGAGTGGCACCGCGTTAACACGTCTCTAGATATTACAAATATCTAGGGACGTTTTTATTTCCCTAGATTATCCAAATAATCGATGATCAAGAGAGTAGTCATAGGAACATTTACAGCGAATCAGGGACGGTGGAAGCCTGGTAATTGAACTATGATGAACCGCACTTGGGAGATATTGAATTGAAATGAGTAGATTCAATCGCCAACTAGCGTTATAGAAGAGTGGTCTTACATATGTAAGGCAAATAGAGTGGTACCGCGTTAACACGTCTCTAGATAGTTATTATCTAGGGACGTTTTTATTTCCCATCATATCAAAGGAGAAAGCATATGAAAAAGTTACTTATTGTTGCACTGGCAACACTATTTGTATTAACAGGTTGTGGAAGTAAGGGATCATCCGATGACCTCTTAACTTCGATTAAAGAGAAAGGTCAAATTACGGTTGCCCTTTCACCCGACTATGCTCCGTATGAATTTGTCGATCCATCAAAAACTGGTGATGCCCAATATGTTGGAGCAGACGTTGAACTTGCAAAATACATCGGTGAGAAATTAGGCGTTGATGTTGTCATTAAACCCCTTAGCTTCGATGATATTGCCTCTGCAGTTTCACTCAAGAAATATGATATCGGACTATCAGGTTTTACATGGACTGAAGAGCGTGCAAAAGTTATCGACTTCAGCAAGCCTTATGACAACTCAGAATCACTTTGCCAAGGTTTCCTTGTAAAAGCAGACAATGATTTTGCTTCAATCGATGAAATCAATGATTCAAGCATTACTGTTGCCGCACAAAATGCTTCAGTTCAACAAATGTATGCTGAAAAACAAGTACCAAACGCTACAATCCGCCCAATCAAACAAGTCAATAACGGTGTTCTTGACCTCTCTGCCGGAAAAGTTCAAGCCGTCGCAATCTCATGTGCAACAGCCGAACCATATATTCAAAAAGATCCTTCATTAAAACTCAGTGACGTTAAATTTGCTGCAAGTGATGAAGACGGAACCATGATTATTGTTTCACAGGGACAAGAAGACTTACTCAATGAAATCAACACAATTATCGAAGAAGTGAAAGCAAATGGTCTTTACGTTCAATGGTTGAACGAAGCCAAGGACTTAGCACTCAGTTTAGGAGTTGAATAATCAATGATTGATAATATCTTCAATTTACTTTCCAATCCAACATACCTCAAGGTTTTCCTTGATGGTGCTTGGGGAACACTCTGGATTTCGGCAGTTGTCGTTCTCTTTGGGACAGCCCTTGGCGGTATTGTTGCTTTAGGAAAAATGTCCAAAATTAAAGTCATCAATATGATTGCTTCAGGTTATGTTGAGATTCTACGTGGAACACCGATTCTACTTCAACTTTATTTCTTTAATTATGGAGGCGGTCAGTTAATTGGCCACTCCGTTCCCGAAATCTACTGGATTATTATCGCACTTGTGGTAAACTCCAGTGCTTATGTTGCAGAGGTAATCCGTTCTGGAATCCAAGCTGTTGATCGTGGACAATTTGAAGCCGCAAAAAGTTTGGGTCTTTCAAACAAACATATGATGACTAAGGTCATTCTACCGCAAGCAATTAAGAATATTTTACCTGCACTTGGTAATGAGTTTATCACGATGATCAAAGAAACTTCTCTTGCATCAATCTTCTTCATTACCAGCTTAATGACTGCGGAAAGTATCGTTACAGCAGCAACAACACTTAAGATTGAATCTCTTATTATTGTTGGTGTTATCTACTTTGTACTTACTTTCAGCCTCTCAAAAGCTGTTCAGTACTTCGAAAGGAGATTAGATCACAATGCCTAATCCATTAATCCAAATTAGCAATTTATGCAAGAACTTCGGCGATTTAAAGGTTCTTAAAGACATTAGTGAAACTATCAATGAAGGAGAAGTCGTCTCAATCATTGGACCCTCAGGTTCAGGAAAATCGACACTACTACGTTGTCTCAATCTCTTAGAAACGCCAACATCTGGATCAGTGCTTTTTAATGGCAATGATTTAACAGATGCAAAAACCAATATCGATGCACTTCGTCAACAAATTGGGATGGTGTTTCAAAACTTCAACGTATTTCCAAATATGACTGTATTGGAAAATATCACCCTTACACCCATTCTTGAAAAAGGAATGAGCAAAAACGATGCTGATGCACTTGGAATGGAATTACTCACAAAAGTTGGCCTTGCAGACAAAGCAAACGAACATCCAACCAAGTTGTCTGGCGGACAAAAACAACGTCTCGCAATTGTACGAGCACTTGCGATGTCACCGCAAGTCATGCTCTTTGATGAACCAACCAGTGCACTTGACCCAGAAATGGTTAAAGATGTCTTGGATGTTATTAAATCGCTTGCCGATGATGGGATGACGATTGTTATTGTGACACATGAAATGAACTTCGCAAAACAAATTAGCGATCGTGTCCTGTTTATGGATGACGGTATTATTGAGGAACAAGGATCACCACAAGCGGTCTTCGATAATCCCCAAAGTAAACGTACACAAGAATTCTTAAGTAAAGTACTGTAATAGCAAAGAGCAAATCCCTGAGGATTTGCTCTTTTTTTAATCTTGAAGTTCAAAAACGAATTGCAACATTGTTCCCAATCCAAATTCAAGCGAAGCTTCATCAATATCAAAGTGATTGTTGTGATGAACGGCACCTGAACCAACGTCTTCATTGCCACAGCCGATAAATGCAAAGACTATCGGGGCAATTTCATCATAGAAACCAAATGACTCGGATGCATACCATGGTTCACCTTCAACCACGCTGCCCTCATACATCTTTTCAGCCCCACTACGGACGATTTTAGCCAAAGCCACATCATTAATGACTGGTTTGCATTTAACGCCTGTTGTCTCTCTAAAGACCACATTGCACCGATGTGCCTCAGCAGTTTTTTGTGCAACATGCTTTAAAACCTCTAAGGCGTGAATTCCTTCCGCATTATCAAAGTAGCGCAGGCTTCCACCCACAAAGGCACTATCTGCGAAAACATTGTTCGCTGCACCTGCATGAACTTGCGTCAGTCCCAAGGTAACCGTTTTGCTTATATCAATTTGATTTGCCCACGCAGTACCCAGTCCGGTTAGAATGTTCCCAACTGCGAAAAGAGGGTTTATGGATAGATCCGGACGCGACCCATGTCCACCACGTCCCACAACATCAAATTCCACATCAATAAAACCCGCCATACGTGGACCTTCATCAACATTGATTGTTCCTGTTGGCATAAATGCCGTAAGATGCATTCCATAAATTGCATCAATCTGTAAAGAAGAAAGTGCAGCAATCATTGGGTGTATCCCCGACCCAATTTCCTCACCCTCTTCAAATACAAATACAATTTTTCCTGTCAAGGTCTCACGGACACTTACAAGGATTTTCATAGCGGCTAAAAGAATTGCCATATGACCATCGTGACCACACGCATGCATTACGCCATCATTTCTGGAAACACAAACACGTTTTTGATTAAGGTTCTCAGGATCTTCTGTGATGGGTAATGCATCAATATCCGTACGCAAAGCAACTGTTTTCCCCTCGCGACCCGTATCCAAAACAGCATAGAAACCAGTACTGTTTGGAACATCTGTAACGGGCAACCCACTGTTACGAACACTCGTCTTCAAATATGCCGACGTCTCATATTCCTTACCCGATAACTCGGGATGTTGATGGAGGTAGCGACGTGTTTCTATCATCTCCTCGCGCATCAACTTTACATGCATCGCAATTTCTTTAATCGGATTAACCATGTTATCTTTCCTTCACGCCTGCATACAGACGTTCCAGTGCCTCTTGTAGTTTATCAGTTGGACACGCGATATTAATACGTTGAAATTGCTCCCCTTGTGATCCAAACATGTTGCCCGCATCGAGGAACAACTGGCAATTCTCAACCATAAATCGATTCAGCTCAGAATCACTCATACCAAGACCCTCACAGTTAAACCATTGTAGGTAGGTACCTTCCAATGGATATACGATAATTTCAGGGATATTTGTTTCAATGAATGATTTAAACAAACGACGATTTGTATCAATCAGACCAACAAATTCATCAAGCCAACCTTCACACTCGTTATACGCAATTTCGCATGCTTTGGGCCCCAACGCATTCAAGGCATGAAATCCTTGAAGTGATACATAATCGCGATATTGTTTACGAATTACTGGATTCGCAATCACCAAATTTGATGTCTGTAATCCCGCCAGATTAAACGTCTTACTTGGGGCCGTTGCAACAATCGTGTTCTGCGCAGCAGATTCGTTCAATGTTGAGAAAACAACATGTTGATGCCCCGGCATAATTAGATCGAAATGAATTTCATCCGAAACCACAAGTACATTATTTCGCACGCAAATTTCATGAACTGCAAGGAGTTCTTCGCGCAACCATACTCTTCCCACAGGATTGTGTGGTGAACAAAGAATTAGCATTTTAACTGACGGATCTTGTGTTTTCAAGTCCAAATCGTTGTAGTCAATACGATAGATTCCCTCTTCAACAATCAAGTTTGTTTCCACAGCACGTCGTTTTTGATTCTCAATACTCATTTTAAATGGATAATAAACAGGTTGCATAATCACAACGCCATCGTTTTCTTCCGTAAACGCACCGACAGCGTTGAAGAGCGCTGTAACTACACCTGGAGACTCTACAATCCACTCTTGTTTTACATCCCAGTTGTGGCGGCGTTTGAACCAACCTATCACCGCTTCATAGTAAGATGGTGTGAGCAAAGTATACCCCAAAACCATTGTCTCCAAATATGACTGGAGGCCTTTGACAATTTCTGGAGCCATTACAAAATCAGTATCCGCAACAGAAAGAGGCATTACGGATGGATCTATATCTTTCTTCGCACTCATCATGCCGCGCCATTTTGCAGACCCTTGTTCTGTTCGATTTATTACTGTTTTAAAATCATACATATGCGATCTCCTTGTATTTTAAATTATTGCTTACTCCATATTACTCGCAAGAATGTGTGCTATTGTATCCAGAACACCATTCTCGCGATTACTGGCAATGATTTCATCAGCGACCGCCTTCGTACGATCCTGGGCGTTTGCCATTGCATAGCCACGACCCACATACACTAACATTTCGACATCGTTACCACCATCACCAAAAGCAACCATTTCTTCGGGTTTAATGTCCCATAACGCTCCTAAGATTGCCAATCCATTTGCCTTGTGTACTCCTGGTAGAATGAGATCAACTGCACGGTTACCACTTGAAACTGGAATTATTTTCCCTTGCAGTTCGGTCGTTAATTGTTTTACGACAGCCTCAACTTGATCTTGAGGAAAAAGCAGGGCAAACTTAAGCAAATCATCTTCAATTGCATCATAATCCTCAATCCATGCAAGTTTATGATAATAATTTAGTGCACTCTCATAGTAGTCTTGGGTTTGACTCGTATGAATGTATGCTGACTTTTTACCACAAACTAAAATGTCACCATCTGGATAATCTCTCAAAACTGCATGGACATGTTCTGAAACATCACGACTTATTTTCGCATGCCAAACATCATTCAATTCACTCACAACATTGGCACCATTCTCAGAGACAAATGCAATTTCATGGTGAATATCTGGGAAAAATGAGCGTAATTGATAGTACTGATTGCCACTCGCAACAACAAACTTTATTCCCTGTTGTTTCATTTGTTCATATAATTCCGCAAACTGAGTGCGATTGTAATCCATATCGCCATTCAGAAACGTCCCATCCATATCAACAGCAATTAGTTTAATCATTTTTCTCTCCTTTTAACAGTGCACGGACTTCAGAAATAAAATAAAGTGATCCGGTAATTATTAAGGTTCCATCGGTTTGGTGTTCTTGACCATAGCGAATCGCGTCCTGGTAATTTGGAATTGTTATTACATCATGATTGAATGCCAATTCTTCTGCACTTGCAGCGCGGTAAAACGAGAACTCAGTAACAATAACAGTGTCAAACGCACCAACCAAATCTTCAATCATTTCCGAATGGTCTTTATCTTTGAGTGCAGTAAACACAACGATCCATGGCTTAGGTAGAATCTGCATGCTTTCGACAAGCTGGCGAATCCCCATTTCATTATGGGCACCATCGAGATACACGCGCGGTAGCACTTCTTCGAATCGACCCGGCCAATTGGCATGAAGGACGCCTTCTTGGATAATTGAGTCTTCAAGAGTTGGTAAAATTTCACGTACAATCGAAACGGCAAGCGCAGCATTCCCCACTTGATATGCACCTTGATTTTCAATTCGTATGTCCATTCCCTCGTGGTGGAAAATATAGGCTTGTCCTTCTGTATGATAATACGGAACACATATTTGCTTCAGACGCGAATGGGTCTCATAGACTTTATCAATCACAACATCCATCGCTTCACGACCCGATATTGTGGTAATGAGGGGTACGTTGGGTTTGATGATTCCTGCCTTCTCACATGCAATTTCAGTTATCGTATTTCCCAAAATACCTTGATGATCAAATCCTACATTGGTAATCGCACTTACAAGTGGCGTTACAACATTGGTTGCATCAAGACGCCCTCCCAAACCAACCTCATAGACGACATAATCAACCCTGTTATCTTTAAAATATAATATTGAAATTAGCATATCAATCTCAAACATGCTCAAGGTATATGCATCCCAAAGCGGGAGTGTTTTATTGATATAGTTTAAGAATGTCTCATCATCGATTTCGCGATTGTTGATGCGAATTCGATCATTATGCTTTACCAAATGAGGCGATGTAAAACTCCCAACACTGTAGCCTGCGGTCTGCAAAATAGTGCGAACATAGTTTGTGGTCGACCCTTTGCCATTGGTACCGCCAATATGAATGATACGAAGTGCATCTTGAGGATTCCCTAACGATTCAAGCGCTTGCTTAAACAATGCGATCCCATATGTTTGATTGCGTCGTGACATCACAACATCCAAAGCTTCATCAATTGTCTTAAACATCCGTACTCCAATCAATGGGGTCCTTCCCCATTTCACGCAACAACGTGTTAATTTTCGAAAATGGCTTTGAGCCCATAAATCCACGATATGCACCCAAAGGTGATGGATGACTTGATTCAATAAAGTAATGATGGGGTTGAACCAAATGTTTCTTATCTTGTGCTTTTTTTCCCCACAATACAAATATGATTGGATCTTTACGCTCACCAAGCTTCGATATCACGCTATCCGTAAACATTTCCCATCCTTGCTTTTGGTGTGACATTGGCTCACTTTCCCTAACAGTCAAAAGTGTATTCAAAAGAAAAACACCTTGATCTGCCCATGATGTTAAATCACCTTGTGTATTTTGAATACCCAAATCATCATTGAGTTCTTTAAATATATTCACAAGACTTTTGGGAAGTTTAAAGTCCTTCGGCACTGAAAAACTCATTCCCATCGCTTGACCTGGTTGATGATACGGATCTTGTCCCAAAATCACAACCTTAACATCATCAAACGCAACTTGTTCAAACACCGTGAACACCTGTGCTTCTGGAGGATACACTGATTCAGACGCACGTTGTGTTTTCACAAATGTGGCCAGTGCCTGATAATAAGGTTTTTCTTGTTCATTGCTTATGTGTGTTTTCCAATCCATATTGTCCTCCATTATAGAAAAAGAAGAGTTTTACTCTTCTTTAATTATATCATTTTTGTCAACCCACACTTGGGCAAGTTTCGCAATCTTTTCTTGTGCTTCATCCACAGTAATCTTACCATTGAAGAGCTCACGCATCGTTGGCATGAAATCTACCTCTGTATAAATACTACGCGCGAGTACATCAGGATTGTTATTCAATGCCATCACAGGGAGTGCATCACTAAAGTTATACGCTAATACACGCTGCATTACTGTTGGATTCTCAATTGTTAATTCATCCAAATATGTCCGATGATATACAGGAATTTTTTGTGTAGAATTATGATAAACACTCACTGCTTCCCCACTACGCAAAATTCGTAATACCTCCGCCGAAGCAGAAGGATACGCAACTTCTTTACGTACTGCATAACCCTCAACATCTGCTTGTGGTGAGAGGCGGTGCGTTCCATAAGATGGAAATGGAGCGTAAACATAAGTATCACCCGTTTGCGCGGCATATTTTGATGTCAAATCGAAATCATTTACTATTGTGAAAAGAGACTGACGTGAGAAGAATGCTTGTTCATACTGCCACTTCAGTGACTCTGCACTGTTACGGAACACCTTTGGAACCTCAGGTTCTTTTGGCGTTTCTGCTTCAGTAATTTCAGTCTCCGTTGTCTCAACAACTTCCCCATCAGTCGTTTCCGTATCTGCGACTTCTGTTGTTTCTTTATCTGTGATTTCTGTTGTTTCTTTTTCAGCTTCTGGCGGCTTTACTTCTTCCGCAACGGTCTTATCCAAAACAACAGGACCCAAAGATTCAATCAGTGAGAGTCCCTCGCGAAACTCGCGTGTATCAAATCCTGGCTTTGAGCCATTTTTGGTAAAGTTAAGCGTCCAACGCCCACCTGTAAAGAATGGATAAAAGCTGGATTGATCGGTGAACGTTAGTGGAAACACGACGTTGATTTTCTCAGTAATCTTTGGTGCTTTTTCGATGATATCATCCCATGTCTCAAAGACGTCTGGAAGTCCCGAATTATCAGCATCCGTAAGATCAAACCCCAATTCTTTCATCAGTGTTTCGTTGTAGGCAAAAACGGGCCCAGTTACACTGTTTTGTACAAAGTAGTATCCTTTAACATTCATCGTATCTTGAAGTTGTGATGGTGTCTTAGACCCAACGACTGAATCCATTTTGCCACCTAAGTCATAGAAACGATCAAAGTAAAACGCAGCATTGTTTTGACTTGCTACAATGATATCTGTCTCAAATGGTAACGCCATTTCGTCTAGTGTGAGCGGTGCTTCAACTTTATAAGTCACTGCACCATTGAAGTCAGGATGAAGTTCATTCCACTTCGCAACGAGAAACTCGCCGACTTCCTTACTCTCAACTTGAACAAGCAATGCCGCATCTTTCTCGACACCAAATGTTTGTGTCTCTTTGTCAAAGCATACACTGGCACCATCCAAAGTACAACGATTTGAAAGAATGAAATACGATGTTGTTACAAGTGCAATGAGAAGGACAAAAACGAGGCCAATAATCGCAGGTTTATTTTGTTTCACGATACATCACCAACCCTTCTCGAAGTTGTATATCCGCATTTCTTAGTTCATTGATATTTTGAGCACCAATTAGTACCATACATTTTCTTAAGTCTTCTAAAAAGAGCGCAACTTCCTCGAACATTTCCTTTTCATCAAGATGGGAAACTTTGAGGAAGTACCCTGACACACCAACACCTTGTGCCCCCAGTGCAACCAATTTCAGAACATCTAACGGTGTGGTAACACCTCCCGAAGCAAGCATGCAAACTTTATGATGCAACGGACGTGTCATCAACAACGACTCAACGGGGGTTATTCCCCAATCTGATAGATAGTCATACCGTTTCTTTTCAGAACGCGCATTTTCAATCTCGATGAAGTTTGTACCGCCACGACCGCTGACATCGACATAATGTACGCCACAATCATAGAGTTGTTGGACTGTTTTAAGGCTCATGCCAAATCCGACTTCCTTAACCAAAACGGGAACATCAACCGCCTCAACAATGGCACGAATGTGGTCCAACCAATGTGAGAAATCACGATCTCCCTCATCCATTGTTATTTCCTGAGCGACATTGATATGGATTCCCAACGCATTGGCATCGATCATCGCAATTGCGCGCTGCGCTTCTTCAACGGTTGCATTTGCATTAACGTTACCAATTAAAAATCCATTAGGATTCACATCACGCACAACGGAAAAACTCGCAACTTGTGATGCATCATCCAATGCAACATGTTGCGAACCTACTGACATTGCCAAACCAAAGCGCGCAGCAATTAGCGCAAGGCGACGGTTTATCTCTTTTGTTTTTTCGCTACCACCTGTCATCGCATTGATATAGACAGGATACGCAAAGCGATGATTCAAATATGAACTCTTTAAATCAACATCGCTCATATTTATGTTAGGCAAACTGTTGTGTACAAAACGTACGTTTTGAAAGTCATTATGAAAGCCATTTTGTTCTAATGCGTGAACTACATGATCATCTTTTCGTTGCGATCTAATGTTCATATTATTACCAACCCTTTACATCTAGGTATAGAATATCATGTTTGTTCCAAGCTTTGTTCAATTTAACAAGATTTTCAACATTTTCATCAGTGATAAGTGCGTATCCGCAATCGCCACCACCCGATCCAGAGACTTTCGCAACATATCCGAGTTCATGCGCCGCTTCGATTAAGTGAGTGAGCGTTTGTGTCTCTACATTAATCTTCGCCCAACTGGCAATCCGTTGCATTAATTCACGGTAAGACTGTACCGTTGTCTCAATTAAAATTGTATTTTTATCCTGCCAACCTGTAACAAAGTCTTCAACAAGTTTTCGTGCCTCTTTGAGAATTTCTTGATGTGTTCCAGTATCCTCAATGCAAGCATGACGGTATTTATTAACGTAGTGACTGGTGCGGTTCTCAGTTTGTGTCCATCCAACCGCAATCTTATAGTTATCCTTTGTTAATGGGATCACATTGAGTAATGGCCACGTTCGATCCACAAGGGATAAATCACCATTGTGATCTTGCAACCATTCATTGTCATATCGCGTGTATTGAATCACACCCCCGTATAAAGCAGTCGCTAAATCACCACCGGAGCTGAGCTCATTTAAGCGATATTGCGCAATCACACCCAACTTGAAAATTTGTTCGTTGGTAAGCGTCTTTCCGTAAAATTTCGCAACGGTCGCAATGACTGCTGCAACGACCACTCCTGATGATCCAAAACCGTACTTCTTGTTCTCATCGCTATCCAATTCACTCTTTATCGTTAAGTGATAGCAACCTTGCGGCTCTCCCAAATATTCATGTACGACTTCGAGCGCTTTGCTGACATACTTCATGGACAATGTATCAGAAAACATCGTCTCTTGATCCAAGGCTCCAAACTTGCTCTCTATCAACATTGTGTTTGACGCTTCAATCTCGGTATATAAAAAACGATCAACGGCGTAGATAACTGCACTTTGACCCTTTTCTATTACGGCATATTCGCCAATCAGATATAATTTCCCTGGAAATTTTAATGTCATCATAATTCGTACACTCCTGGCCCTGCCTTACAGACCACAACCGAGATATCCTTGGGTAATGCCGCGATGACAGCATCAACGTTTTCTTGCGTTGTCATTATTTTTACATTGGGTCCTGCATCCATCGTAAAATAAGCAGGTACATCCTTTTGCAAGGTTCGTAAAATATTCATAATCTCAATCGTCCGCGGTTCAAAGTACCACATATTTATTGCCATTAAGGAAGCATGCATACGCAGGGCATTTGTTTGCGCAATCATTCCGACAGAACGAATATCATGCGCTTTAAGCGCTGTTTCAAGTTCCTGCAAATCAAGCGTTGTTTGATGCACCCACGCCTTATAGTAAGGTGATTCCAAAACTGTTTTGTCCATTGCTTCACTGCTGGGATAGGGTTTAATTTGGTCGTTAAGAATGCAGACAATCATACGAAATTGTGACCATGGTTCCATTTCGATTGGAACTGCATAGCTATCTGTATCATCGCTTCCGCGTTGCCATTTCGCGAAATCAGGATAAATTGAACGTGATGCACTGCCGGACCCCAGGCGAGCAAGACGGGATACTTCAGTATCACTTAAGTTAAGATGGAGGGTCGCTGCTTTCGCAAGCGCCGCAAATGCCGATGCACTTGAAGCCAATCCCGCTTCACGAGGCACATGGTTGACCGATTCAATACGCGCATAGTCTTGAATACCGTACCGTTCCCTAACTTGGTCCATAAACCAAAAAACGCGCTTGCTAACCTTATCATCAACTTCTTTTCCATCGAGTATAAAGACATCGTTAGACAAAGTGGGATCATAGGTGACAGACGTATCTGTGTAAAACTTATCCAGTGTTAAAGACAGACTGGAGTTATGGGGGATTTTAAGCGCTTTATTTTCTTTTCCCCAGTATTTTATCAACGCAATATTTGTATGCGCTCTTACGGTTCTAGTCATGGTGAATCATTTCCTTTAAACTATACAGCCAGGTTTGAATGGCACCTTCCGCCTCAAGAGCAGCTGCAACGACGGATGCCGTTTCATAATCACGTGTTAAAGCAATCATACATCCTCCCTTACCACTACCCGTCAATTTAGCGCCCAACGCTCCATGAGTTCGAGCAGTTGAGACCAAGCGATCTAAGGCATCATTTGAAATATTAAATTGTTGTAGGATTTGATGGACTTCATTCATTGCCAAGCCAACGGTTATAATTTCCCCTGACTCGAGCGTTTCGCGTGTTTGCTCTGTCAACTCATGAATACGATTGAGCAACGGTTCCATCACTTCAGGATTTTCTTCCAAGCGTTGGCTTACTTCAGTAACCGCCAAGCGTGTTTGACCCAACTCACCTGTATCAGCAACTACAATATAACCATCCAAGTTCAGTGAAATATCGTCTTTTCCTTTTTCACGGTCAAAGTAAACAGGCTTACCTTTTGATATTGTCGTTGCATCCAGACCGCTGGGGTTCAGATGATGAATTTCCTCAGCAACACTCACAAGCTTGCCCAATACATCATCTGACAACGGCATGTGGAAAGCATCAAATAAAGCACGAACGATTGAAACAGAAACAGCTGCACTTGACCCCAATCCGCGTTGCGCAGGTAGCTGCGATTGAATAACAACACGAACATTCTTATTCGGTTTCTTAAGATATTTTAAGGTTGTAATAATCAATGACTTTACACCACTAATCACCTCTGGTGCATTGGCCAAGTCGCCTTTATAGTAACTGCACTCAATTTGTGTTGCACCGCGATGAAATACAACCGTTGTTTCTATTTTTGCTGCATGAAAAGGAAGAGCAATTGCAGGTTTGCCATAAACAACCGCATGTTCTCCCATTAGTATTATTTTTCCAGTCGCGTATCCAATTCCACTTCGCCTCATAGTCCACCATCCATTACCTATCTATTATACAACATTTTTTATAAAAACTACGCAATCACACGACTTCTTGAAATGTGTGAGACCATAAAAAAACGGGCAAGGCCCGTCTTACTAAATACGTTCTAAATCTGTGTACGAAATCTCAGTTGGTGTTTCACGACCAAAGAGAATTGTGAGAACCATTGCTGACTGCGCATCGTTATTCATGCTATCAACAGTTCCTTCGATACCAGCAAACGGACCTGATAGAATTTTAACTGTATCGCCAACTTCAAAGTTAACAATAAGTTTTTGATCACTCATACCCATTCGACGTAAGATTGACTCGATTTCTTCTGGCGAAACAGGGAATGGTTTTGCACCACCACCTGATGAACCGATAAATCCAGTAACTCCTGGTGTATTTCGAACAATATACCATGCTTCGTCGGTCATAATCATTTCAACAAACAAGTAACCTGGGAACAGGTTTCTCATTTTCTCAACTTTTTTACCGTTTTTATATTCAATTTCTTTTTCTTCGGCAACAAGGATTCTAAATAGCGCATCCTCAATTCCCATGGATTCAACACGTCGCTCTAAGTTTTCTTTAACACGATTTTCGTGTCCAGCATACGTATTGACCACATACCATTGTTTATCTTCCATATTAATCTTATCCACCAATTCCTAATAAACGTAATGCCCAAACAAGGACCACTTCAGTTAAAAGGAAATATGCAACAAAGAACAATACAAATGTGATTACAATTGTTGTATTTCTCACCATGTCTTTGCGACTTGGCCATTGAATTTTACGAATCTCTTCTTTGATTCCAGCAATACTAAACCAGCTCATAATTATTCCTCCTATTTTGAATCGCGGTGCAATGTATGTTTACCGCATCGTTTACAAAACTTTTTAATTTCAAGACGCTCGTTTGCACTTGAATGATTTCGACTCGTGGAGTAATTACGAGAGAGACATTCGGTACATATCAAAATTACTTTTTCTCGTTTATTCGACATAATAAAAAACCCCACTTTCGTGCTCTATTACTTTACCATAATCAATTACGAGTGTCAATTTTGAAGGCCGTTACTTATCGGCACTTAAACAGCATCTTTTTACCTTCCTTACCTTGACACAGAAATCAAGAATCACTGGGAATCTGTTGCTTTCACGTTAAGTTGATATTGTCTTGCATTTATACTCTCGAGAAAGTATCGATCATGGCTAACCACAACTAGTGTACCTTGATACTCTGATACAAGTTGTTCAATTATTTCACAACTTGTAATGTCTAAATGATTGGTTGGTTCATCAAGTATCAGTAAGTTTACATCACTCAACAGGATTTCGAGCAGTTTTAGCCGAACCCGTTCTCCGCCACTAAGATAGTGTAGCGGTTTATAGGTATCTTCTTGATAAAAACCAAACTTCACAAGGTAGCGACGAGCCGTCTCTTCAGAAAGTACACATGTGTGCATTACATATTGAAGTATACGCTCTTTCTGATTTGGAAACATAATTTGCTGGGGCAGGTACCCCACCTTCACTGAAGGTCCTATAACAACCGTTCCGGCAAGCGGCGGAAGTTCTCCTAGTAACGTCTTTATTAACGTTGATTTTCCACTTCCGTTTTTGCCTACGATAGCAAATCGGTCCTGCCATTTCACACGAAAGGAGTTTTCGGATGATATCGGTTTATCATAACCTACCGATAAATCATTGGCAATGATGACTTCTTCGCCACTTCGAATGCTTGCATCCAGTGTAATATCCAGACGATTTCTTAATTCCACAGGTTTTGGAACTCGTTGAATTTTCTCAAGACGACGCTCCAGCATTTTTGCCTTTTTGTAAAAGTCTTCGTTGTCTGACTCATTTCCCCATTGGCGATAACGCCGAATAGCAAGCTGTAATTTTTGAATCTGTTTTTGTTGCTCTTTATAATCATCAACCAACCGCACGAATCGTTCTTGCTTTTCCTTACGATAATAATCGTAATCTCCCATATAAGAAATTAGCTTACCATCTTCAATTTCATGGATTGATGTAACGACATTGGCGATGAATTTGCGATCATGCGATACAAGAACAATCGTCTTTGCACTTGCCTGACAAAACTGTTCAAGCCAAGCGATACCTTCAAAATCCAAATGATTCGTTGGCTCATCCAAGCACAGGACTTCCGCATCGGCTAACAAGCATTTCGCCAACTCAATCCGCGTTTTTTCACCGCCACTTAAAGAGATATAGGGCTTATCAAGGTGTTGAAAAATACCCAAACCTTTGCAAATACGGTCCACATTGTTTTCAAACTCATAGCCTCCTTGTGATTCAAATTGAGATTGTACTTTTCCATACTGAATTAGTAATTTTTCTACGTCCGCTTCAGTGCTCATTGCATCCGACAATTGCACTAATTTCTCAGATAGTTGGTGCAGTTCTTTGAATTGACTTGATAGATACGCTCGCACACCCCCTGTGTAAGTTGGGAATATCTGTTGCATATATTGTACACGCATTTCTTTTGGAACGATGACATCACCACTTTCAATTGTTTCCAGTCCTGCGATAATTTTTAACAAGGTTGATTTTCCGACACCATTTTCGCCTACAATTGCGATTTTACTCCCTTTGAGGATTTCAAAGTTCAAGGCATCAATCACGATATCACCAGCATATTTTTTGGTTATTTGATTTATTCTTATTTTCATAGTTTCTTCCTCTTTCATTAATAAAAGTGAAGGAAGGGTATAAAAAAACCTCGCGTAAAAGCAAGGTCAGAAAGTTCAGACTCTGTTTTTACCATTCCTTCAATTTGGACGGACTTGTCCCGCGTTTATTGAAAGAGTTGTAAAAGTGATTGTACGACAAAAAGCATCAAACGTCTTGATTGTGTTGTGTTCGCATGTTTTTTTATCAATACAATATCCCATAGTCTGGCACCTCCTTTTGATAATCTCATGATACCATGATTTCTAAGATGGGTAAACAAAAAGACTAAACCTTCGATTTAGTCTTGCTTATTCATATGAATTACGAACCATTAAATGGCGAATTTTCTGCAATGTATTATCGATGAATTTTGTGCTTTTACGCGTTAATATTGCAATTTCATGATATGTAAATCCATCTTCCTTAAGCGTATAAATGTACCGTTCTGTATCTGATATCGTCGCAAGCGTTTGTGATTGTATCACTTGACCCTCAAAGTACTGCATCATGAAATACGGATCATTACGAATATTTTTATCTTCAATTACATCACTCAAAAATAAAGCACCATCCTCTGATATCACCATATCAAGGGATAGCCTATTATCAAGTTGGGTGTACGACCTACTACGACACTTACGCAGTGCGGTGCGTATACTAGATTCGACACAGATATTAATAAAATATGCAAAGCCAACATTCATATCTTCTCTGTATGCATAAATTGCCTCAACAAATCCCACTGCAGCCTCTTGAAACATATCTTCAACCGTTACTCCTTGGGGGTGTTGTTGTGCCATAAAGTCATGCGCACGTCGCCATAGAAGGTTTTTGAATTTATCAAAAACAATTTCCATCGCATCATTATTATGCTGTCGTATCATATAAAGGTATTCATAATCACCAATCATTGCGACCTCGCTTTATTTGTTAACCGCGACGTCTTACGATTTCAAAGAGCAACACTGCTGTCGCAACCGATACATTGAGTGAATTAACCGTTCCGTGCATCGGGATCGTCGTAAGTATATCGCATTCTTTCATCACAAGACGGGAAATGCCTTTCCCTTCTGAACCAACAACTAATACTATCGGCATATCAACATTGAATTCAGTATAACTCACCGCATCAACTGCGTTCTCAGCTGCGACAACCCAATATCCTGCCGCTTTCAATTCTTGTATTGCCTGCGTTAAATTTGTTACTTGTGCAACTTTGATTGTATTGATTGCACCAGTAGAAACTTTGGCAACTGTTGATGTCAAACCAACACTACGATGTTTTCCAACGATGACACCATCAACACCAACTGCATCACACGTCCGTAGGATAGCACCGAGATTGTGTGGATCTTCAAGTTGATCGCAAACTACAATCAATTTGTTCTTTGCCTGTTTTATGATATCTTCCAACTCAGTATAACGATAATCGCTAACTTCAATCACGACACCTTGATGTGTTCCTTGAACCATTTTATCCAAGCGGTGTTTGTCGACAAACTGTGGTTTTACACCCAACTCTTTCGCAAGTGCCACCAATTCTGTAAAACTTCCTTTGTTAAACAGATAGAGATTCGACGGTTTCTGCCCACTCTTCAAATACGCAGTTACTGTGTTTCTCCCAAAAATAAACTCTGACATTATAATTCCACCGTTTCTATAAATTCTTGCCACAAGCTTTCCAGTCGTGACGTTTCCTTAGCATAATAGAGGTATCCCCACAATGCCTCAAATCCTGTAGCAATGCGATATGTTGTCACATCCGCATTCTTTGCAATCGAGGTACTTTTCGCATTTCTTCCTCGTTTATACATCACCATTTCTTCTTCCGTTAAACGATCTTCATTGAGTAATTTCATCATAAAATTTGCTTGCGCCTTCGCACTTACAAATTGCGTCGACTTTTCTTGAAGTGTCTTAGTTTTGGTAATTCCAAGTGAAACCAAGTAGGAGCGTACTTGTAGTGATAGTACCGCATCACCTACAAATGCAAGGACATTTCCCGAATGATTCATCTTAAATTAACCCCTTTTCACTAAGCGTCTTGCGATAAACATCCGCGCGCTCAAAATCTTTATCTAACTTCGCTTGTTCCCATGCATCAAAGGTGGCACGGTCAGCATCTGTGAGAACGACACGTTCTAACACAATCCCCAGAACATTCAACATCATCTCCATAGTCACAACCAATTGAGAAACTGCCTCAACATCGACATCTTTTATACGTAAGAGTTGATTTAGGCGCTTCACTGTTTCAAAAAGGAAGACATTGGCATTGGCAACATTCAAATCATCATTCAATGCAGCCATAAAACTTGTGTATGTTTCTGCATCGAACACATGACCAATTTCTGCTTGCTCTCGTTGTAAAGTAATCACTGCTTTTGAGTAGGCTTGCGAGACTTTAGTAAGTTCAGTACGCGCTTGTTCAATGAGTTCATCTGTCATATTCAATACCAGACGGTAGTGTGTGGATAACAACAACCAACGTGTTAAGTTTGAACCCAAGGCATCAATGTAGTCCTGTGCCCACATTACATTTCCAAGAGACTTACTCATTTTGACGCCATCAAGATTCAACATTGCATTATGAACCCAATAGTTCGCTAAATCATGATTGTGCAGTGCTTTTGATTGTGCTGATTCATTTTCGTGGTGTGGGAATTTTAAATCTTGTCCGCCACCATGAATATCGATGAGTTCCATCTTAAATTCATCATTAATCATAACAACACACTCTGTATGCCACCCCGGACGGCCACGGCCCCACGGCGAGTCCCACTTGATTCCATCGTCATCGGTATTTTTCCATAACGCAAAATCCAAAGGGTTCTCTTTTGCAGTATTTGCTTCAATTCGGGCACCCACTAAGAGGTCATCAATATTTTGAGAAGAAATTTCTCCATAATCTTTAATCTTATGGACACGGAAATACACATCGCCATTGACTTCGTATGCGAAGTCTTGTGCCACCAAATTTTCAATGAATGCGATAATTCCATCCATCGTTTCAGTGACTCGTGGTGTTGCATTGATGCCTTCAGCGTGCAAACCTGTACGCACTTTATTATAAGCATCAATGTACCGTTCTGTAATTACTGATTCAGGAACATTCTCTTCCTTTGCTTTTTGAATAATGCGATCATCAACATCGGTAAAGTTTGAAACCATCATTACTTCATACCCACCTGCGACAAGCACACGTCGAAGCAAGTCAAATACAACGATGGGACGAGCATTTCCAATGTGTGCTTGGTTGTATACGGTAGGACCACAAACGTACATCGAAACCTTTCCCGATTCAATCGGTTCAAATGCCTCGATTTGATTGATTTTTGAATTGTATAACTTCATGTGATACCTCCATATTGTTGTCATAAGTATATCATATCATTAATTGCAAAATGAAGCGCAAAAAAAGGATACACCGAAGTGTACCCTTTCTGTCATGATTTAAACTTTAATTAGAATTTGTCAGCAACATAGTGTGCTGTACGTACTAATTGGTTTGTATATGACATTTCGTTGTCATACCATGAAGCGACTTTAACTAATGTAATTCCATTAACTGTTGTTACTTTAGTTTGTGTTGCGTCAAATAATGAACCGTATGTCATACCAATGATATCTGAAGATACAAGTGGTTCTTCAGTATAACCGTATGATTCGTTAACTGCTGCCTTCATAGCTGCGTTAACTGCTTCTACAGTAGTTTCTTTATCAACAACAGCAACTAATTCTGTGATTGATCCTGTGATAACTGGAACACGGTGTGCTCCACCATCTAATTTACCTTGTAATTCAGGAATTACAAGACCGATTGCTTTAGCTGCACCTGTTGAGTTAGGGATAATGTTTGCTGCTGCAGCACGTGCACGACGCATGTCACCTTTAGGGTGAGGTCCGTCTAATGTGTTTTGATCATTTGTGTAAGCATGGATTGTTGTCATAGTTCCTTGAACAATTCCGTACTCATCATTTAATACTTTAGCCATTGGAGCTAAGCAGTTTGTTGTACATGAAGCACCTGAGATGATTGTTTCTGAACCATCTAAGATTTCGTGGTTTGTGTTGTAAACAACTGTTTTGATGTTTCCTGTTGCTGGAGCTGAGATAATAACTTTACGTGCTCCTGCTTCCAAGTGAAGTCCAGCTTTTTCTTCTGATGTGAAGATTCCTGTACTTTCGATAACAACGTCAATTCCTAATTCTTTCCAAGGTAAGTTTTTAGGATCACGTTCTGCAAGAACTTTGATTTCTTTTCCGTCAACAACGAATGCTCCGTCTTTAACTTCAACTTCTTTACCTAAACGTCCTTGTGCTGAATCATACTTGAATAAATGAGCTAACATTGCTGCATCTGTTAAGTCGTTGATTGCTACAATTTCCATGTTATCTGATTCAAGAATCAAACGTGCTGCGAGACGTCCAATACGTCCAAAACCGTTAATTGCTACTTTAACTGCCATAGTATAAAAATCCTCCTTATGATTTTACCATTATATTATATACCATATGAACTAATTGTCAATTGTCTCACAATCACCCGTATTAGTAAAAATCCCTATTCCACAAGGGCTTTCCGAACGCATTGAAGCCTGAATATGCACTGATGATTTTTATGTGAAAGAGCCGCTCAAAAAGGTCTTTGTCATTAATGCGCGCCAAGATAAATTGACGCTTTATGCGTTTAATATCTGGAAGGACACGATCCATATGTTCGTAGATTGATGCGGTTAACAGGACGCGTGATTTTCCGCGTGATACAAACGATAACAGGCGCACCATTTGCCCACTCTTTGAATAACAACATTCACGAACGGCAATTGATGTTCCTTGGGCTTCATACAATGCGTACGCCACCAATTCACCTTCTTGTGATAAGCCTACAATGCCTCCATTGCGAAGGTGCATTTCTTTTTTTAATGAAGCGAAATATGCACTGTCTCTTTGAAAGAAACCAGTGAAGTGCTGTGTAAACTGATTGTAAACACGAACCAAATCCTCGTCACTGGGATCAAGAACAATCCCCTCGACACTGAACTCTGGTAAGGATGTGGCGTTGATGTTGTATTCAAAGTTCTCAATCACCGTTTCAAAACCATGCGGTTCAAATTGTTCGGGTGTGTCGGTACGAACTAAGGTTATAAATTCCTGTGTACTGGCACGATCCAAGAGTTCTTCAATCGCTGCACCATGATTAAAAGACTTCACAATATAGGAAGCCTTAATATTTTTGCCATGAAGTGACAAGATTTTAGGGTTAATCTGTGAGAAGCCCTGAATATCTTCTTTTGTATCTGCTACATGAATTCGGTCAACATTGAGTATGTGATTGAGAAAGACGCGCTGTTCCAATGACTCCTCTTCTTGAGTCATCATTAGTTTTTTTATTGCATCTCTATCGTTATCATTGCCTTTTCGCATCGAAACACCCCTTTGAATTAGTCGTCCTTAACCTCGTGTTCAGTGTATTCAACATCAATGATGTCGCTACTATTGGGACGGGATTGTGTATTACTATTTTGTGAATTGTCTTGATTTGTATAGTGACGTTGTTGATTGTAGGATTGGCGCTGGTTGCGGCGAGCATTCGCTGAAAATGCACTAACGACATTTAAGATTAACCACACAATAAGGACCAACCACATGATTTGCGGTATAAATGTGATTAGCATCATAGCCACAAAGAATAAAATTAAATAACCCATACGATTACCACCTTTCCGTCATTATATCACGAAAATATTGTCAAAATACGATTTTGATGATGCTTCACTTATTCATCACATAATAGTCGCTTTGAAGCACTGAAAACATGTCAACATCAATGTATTGACCCTTCTCAAACTCGTACTCACGAAGACGTCCTTCGTATGTAAAGCCATTCTTTAGTAAAACTTGACGAGAGCCTTCATTGCGTGGATCCACAATTGCTTCGACTCGATTGTAATATTTCACTTCAAAACATTGCTTTAGAACAGTTTGAATGCACTGGCTCATAATTCCTTTTCCCCAGTAGGAACGCGCAAGTTTGTAACCCAGTTCAACTCGGTTGTGACGCGCATCAAAGTTGAATACGCCAATATTCCCAATATAAACATCGGCTTTGTCAACGATAACCCAACGAAATCCTTTGTTCTCACGTTCGAGGCTTTCAAACCAAGCAATTTCATCCAAGGCCTCTTCAATATGGGTGTATGGTTCCATTCCATAGTACTGCATAACCTCGGCGTCTTGGCCAAGTTTAAAAAGAGCCTCAGCATCACTTAAACGGACTTCACGAAGCATGCAGTGTTCACCTATAGCAATCATCCCTACTTCTCCTCAATCTTGTTTGCAAGTTCTATTATCTTTTTGAGTCGATGTTGCAGTCCTGATTTGCTGATGGGCTCATTATGTGCCTCTTGGTAGAGTTCAATCAGCTCATTGAGGCTTGATTCAGGATATGACATTCGCAAATCACCAATTCTTACGAGGCGCTCTTCAAGATAGTTATAACGGTTATGAGCAATGAGTTTTTGAATCGCATCAATCTGTTGATTGCCTGCTTTTATCGTTTTCATCTCATTCGCTACCTCACAATTATCCAATCGTGTCAGTGAGTTCTTAAAATCACGTTGGATACGAACGTCTTCAAATTCCAGCGTCTTGGCATGTGCTCCCGTGATTTTCAGGAAATCTGCAATTTGATCCGCTGCTTTTACATAGACCACCTGTTTCGAACGACGCTTCGTAATCCGCGCTTCAATATCAAACTGTTGCATTAATTTTTGAATGTACACTGCCAAATCATCTTCGGTTGTGGAGATTTCTAAATGATAATTTGCGGTTGTCGGTGCATTGATGCTACCGCTCGCCAAAAAGGCACCCGCAAGATAACTTTTTGCACAACAATCTTTGAGTGTAATAATCCGTGATGGCGTTTGGCGCATCCCTTTGGAAGAGTAAATACCAACATCCTCTAAAATCTCAATTCCTTTTTCCAAGACACGCAGTACATAGACATTGCTTTTATTCAGACGCTGTTTTCGTACCATCGTTAACTCAATTTCTACCGCATAACGATCTTTGATAATTGAGTACATGCGTTTCGCTATCGCTGCATTTTCAATTTCGATTTGAAGTTGCATTTGTTTATTCACAATTAAGAGATTTGAGTTGATGTGCAAAAAGGCTGAGAGCATGGCTCGCTGACAGCACGGTTTGTTTTCAACTGTTGTTATTTCATGTTTTACTTCACTGCTGAAGGACATCCTATCGCCTCCAAAACTTCATAGAATCCTTTTTTTACTTTTTCATGATCATGTCTAATTTGATTGTTTTCAATTGTTAATAGCTCTTGGATAGTACCCGATATGTGTGCTCATCGCTGATGAAATTTACAGGATGACTTTCTTCTTGCGCATAAATTTCAAGGACAGAGTCCGCAATTGTATCACTTGCACGTATCACCACATCTATGCGATCTTCGGTGTGTTTCAAAATTGCGTTTACATGGTCTTCACCCGTATATCCGTCCGTCTCGCCCGGTTGACTCATGGCATTACAGTAATAAATTTTCTTTGCATTTGATTGTTTCAGTGCTTCTTTAATTTCAGGAATTATAACATTGGGGAGAATTGATGTATAAATAGATCCAACCCCCATTACAATAACATCGGCATTTTTTATTGCCTGTAATGCGCTTTGCGTTGCTTTAACATCAACATCATAATATACACGCGATATCGAATTGCGATACATGGGTATATTGGATTCACCACGAACAATGGTACCATCTTCCATCTCCGCACAAAGTGTAATCAAATCTGTCGATGCTGGAGTTACTTCTCCCATCACATTCAAGACTTGCGACAACTGTGAAATTGCATCCATGAAATTTCCACTTGTATCTGCAAGTGCGGTAAATATTAAATTACCCAAGTTATGACCCGCCAATGTTGAGCGGGAATTTTCATCGAAGCGATAGTTCATAATTGCAGATAACAACGATTCAGATTCAGCCAATGACAGCATCACGTTACGGATATCACCCATCGCAGGCATGTTAAATTCCTCGCGAAGGCGCCCTGTGCTTCCACCATCATCAGCCACTGTAACGATTGCTGTTAAATGGATTGTATCAATGTTCTTTAAGCCTCGCAATAAAGCAGATTGGCCTTTTCCACCACCGACAACAACCACGTTAATCATGTTTCACCTCTACCACATCACGATGATCTTTGAATGCGGTATAGTCCTTGCGGTAGTGATCATACAACCAATTCACTACAGATACTGAGCGGTGTTGACCGCCTGTGCATCCAATGGCAATCGTAAGAAGGTGCTTTGATTCCTCCACATATTTCTCAAAGGCATAATCGAGAAAGGACTCGATGTGTTTGAGAAACTCTTGTGTCTTCTCATCGTTAATGACATAACTGTAAACAGCAGGATCATTCCCGGTTTGCGCACGCAGACTTTCTTCCCAATACGGGTTATTAAGAAAACGAACATCAAAAACTAAATCAGCATCGCGTGGAAGCCCTTTGCGATAGCCAAAGGATATAAAACTCAAGGTCAATGTTCTTTTACCTTCGATGCTGAAAAATCTTTGTATGCGTGACGTCAGATTCTGCGCTGTTAAGAACGTGGTATCGATGATAATTGTTGCAGACGATTTGATCGCCGAAAACTCTTTAATTTCTGCATCAATTGCTTCTTCCAGACCATTCGCAAGCCCTGCAACAACGAGTGGGTGATTGCGACGATTGTATTTGTAACGCAATAATAATTGTTCTTTGGATGCATCAAGAAAGAGCACAATTACTTCAGCATCCATGTTTTTAAAAGTTTGATAAAAAATGTCAAAATCCTTGGCGGTTACAGATAACGCGACGTTATCAAAACCTACAGTTTTTCCAGAATGAATTTCATTGACTAAGTTGTCAATTAAGAATGAGGGAAAACGATCAATACAGTGATAGCCCATATCTTCAAGAACTGCCATGGCACTTGTCTTTCCTGCACCTGACATTCCGGTTACGAGTACAATTTTACGTTTTTTCATAAGTACACCTCTATCCTTATTATAACAAAAATCTAAGGCTATGCCTTAGATTTAAGATCTTGTATAAAGTGAAACGCATTTTGTGCCGTAATGGCGCCATCGCTTGTCGCTGTTACAATCTGACGTAAATTCTTTTGAATAACATCACCTGCACCAAAGACACCGGGAATATTTGTTTGTAAGTGAGCATCAACAATCATATAACCCTCTTCATCAAGAACACCTTCGTGACCTTGTAAGAAACTTGTCGCAGGAATCGCGCCAATATAAGGGAATACACCTTGTGCTTCAATTACTGTCTTTTCACCTGTTTCGAGGTTTTCAAATTGCATTCCCCCGATTTTCCCATCCTTAACAACATAATCTGTTGGGATGTGTTTGCGAATGACATTAATCTTTGGATTGTTTAGTACTTGACGTTGATTGGATTCGTCACCTCTAAACACATCACGACGGATTACCAAATCAACTTTATTCGCAAATTGTGTAAGGTAGACAGATTCCTCAAGTGCCGAGTTTCCACCACCAATTACAACAACATCTTTGTCTCGGAAGAATGCACCATCACATACAGCACAGTATGAGAGGCCTTTCCCAAGTAACTCATCATCTTTTGAGAATCCAAGTGTTCGCTCGTTTGTACCCGTTGCTACAATCACAACGTGGGCAAAATACTCTTGACCACTTGCAGTAATACGTTTGTATTCACCTTCATCAGCGATTGCAGTTACTTCTCCATAAAGATAAGTTGCTCCATACGCTGTAGCATGTTCAAACATTTTCATTGATAAATCAACGCCCCCAACATTATCAACACCAGGGTAGTTGCATATTTCGTCTGTTTTAATCATTTTTCCGCCAGGTGCTTCGTATTCAAGGATTGCAGTTTTTAAACCTGCACGCCCCGCGTATACACCAGCCGTTAACCCAGCAGGACCGGCGCCAATAATGATTACATCATAGTTATTGTCCATTCATGATCCTCCTTCAATATTTCTAGAATCTCACGTAAATCATCGGTGATCCGATTTGGATTGCTTTCACGGAGTTCATTCTCACGCATTTTATCAAAAATGTACCCGATTGTAAATGAACCTGCCCGCTGTCCTGCGACAACATCACTGGCAGTATCACCAACATAAATTACTTGTCCTTTATCTGCATCCATGCGCTCCAGTGCAACATCAATGCCTGCAGGATCTGGTTTCGCTGGAGAGAATTGGTCAACACCTAAAATGACTTCAAAATAATCGTTCATTTTTAGTAAATCAACACCCAGCATTACTGTCTCAGTATGCTTGTTGGATACGATACCCATACGGTATCCTTCATCCTTAAGTGTATTAAGAACATCCATAGCCCCATCCATTGGTGAGACATGCTCAACATGCAACGCCTTATTGATTTCTCGATATTCCTTAACCATTGCATCCGCATTCGCTTCTCCGAAGTGATTTGCAAAGGTTTCTTCAATAGGAGGTCCTAGGAACGATAATAATTCTACGTTTTCAAGTTTGTAATCTGGTTTGTGTTTAGCAAAGATTTGTTTGAATGATTCAACAATCACGGTTTGTGTATTTGCGATGGTACCATCGAAGTCCCAAAGAATAATTGGTTTTGGACTGCCAATCCATTTCTTGAATCCGCCAAAGTATCCAATCATACCAATGACAATGAATACCACTGACATTAATTGTGCAATGCGAATGTTGAAGAAGTACAAGCTATCGGTTCTCAGCCCTTCAATAAAGAAGCGTGTTGCCCCATACCACATCAGATAAGCAAAGGTAAGGTCGCCACGTTTTACACGGCTAAAGCGCTTGAGAACAAGCACAATCAACACCCAACCAAGAATATTGGCAACACTCTCATAAAAGAATGTTGGGTGGTGGTAGTTACCACCGATAAACATCATCTCTTTGAACCACGTTGGGAATGCGTTGAAGAATGACTCACTCACAATTCCACCATAGGCTTCTTGATTCATAAAGTTACCCCAACGGCCAATGGCTTGTGCAATAAGGATGTTAGGAACAATCAAGTCCGCTGCTTGAATGAAATTAATGCGTCTTTTCTTCATGTAGAAGTAGCAGAACAAGGCTCCGGCAAGAAGTCCTCCTTGAATTGCCAATCCGCCTTCCCAAATTGCAAAAATACGGGAAGGTTCTTTTAAGTACACAGCAAGATCAAAGAACAGTACATACCAAATACGTGCACCGAGAAAACCAAAGAGCAGGGCACCCATGAAGATATCATCTATATTATCTGCTTTGTACCCTACTTTAAGTAGGTTCTTCTTACTGACATAAAATGCCAACAAGGCTCCGGTCATAATCAACACCGCATACCATGCGATTGAAAGTGATCCGATTTGTATAAATGTTTTCATATCTGGAAAAAATTTAATCATCTAATTGCTCCTCATTTTGTTTTTGAATAAAATTCATGACCCGCTCATCAAACTCAGCCGCAGTATTAACACCACGCTGCTTTAAGATAAAGTCACGAACAGCCGATTCAACCAGCACCGACATATTACGCCCTTCACGAACTGGGAAAATCAAGTGTGGAATTTGCAATCCAAATACTTCATAATGAGCATCTTCTTCAATACCCACACGACGATACTCTTTAGTATCATCCCACTTTTCCAATTCAACAACAAAATCAACTTCTTTTGCCTCAAGGTAAGCATGCGTACCAAACATCTTCATGATATCAATAATCCCAATACCACGAATCTCAAGCATCCCCTTTAAGAGAACCGGTGCTGTACCAATAATCATATCCTTGACTCTGGAAATATCCACACGATCGTCCGCAACCAATGAGTGGCCACGGTTAATCAATTCAAGGGCAAGTTCTGATTTACCCATACCACTTCCACCGATAATAAGCACACCACGGCCGTATACATTCATCAATACACCATGAACATTGGTCGTTGGGGCCAATTCCTCATCCAAGAATGTTACCAACTCAACCATGACCTCTGAGCTGGCGCGATCTGTAGAGAATACTGGGAAATTCTTTTCCTTGGCAATCTTCTCAAGTGTTGGCGGTAATGGGTTATCGCCAGTAATCAGAATAAGCGGTGTTTCTTCATTGGTTAGAAAATCCCAGCGATCATCTTGTTCAATTTCCGGCAATTGGCGCAGGAATGCAGTCTCCTTATTACCAATAATAACAATTCTTTTTTTCTCCGCATGAGCAAAGAAGCCCGTTAACTCCAAACCCGGTCGGTTTGTGTTCGGGAGTGTTATTTGACGTCGTAGTGACGCCTTATCACCGGTTAATTGGCGCAAATTCAAATGATCTTTAAGCACCTTTACTGTCGTTGTTTTTCTCTCTTCCATGCATTACCCCTTATCTAGTACTTTTTTTAAATACTGTCCTGTGTAACTTTCGGCAACTTTAATAATCTGTTCAGGTGTTCCTTTTGCAACAAGTGTACCACCACCGTCGCCACCCTCTGGACCCAAGTCAATGACATAGTCAGCATTCTTAATGACATCCAGATTATGCTCAATGACGACAACGGTATCACCATTGTCGACAATGCGTTGCAAGACACCAATAAGTTTCTCGACATCATAACTGTGAAGACCGGTTGTTGGTTCATCGAGAACAAACATTGTCTTTCCAGTTGAAGGACGTTGTAATTCGCTGGCAAGTTTGACACGTTGTGCCTCACCACCCGACAAGGTCGTGGCTGATTGTCCCAACTTAATGTAGCCCAAACCAACATCACTTAGCGTTTGGAGACCATTACGAATTTTCGTAATGGCACTAAAGAATTCAACACCTTGGTCAATACTCATATCCAAGACATCAAAGATAGTCTTGTCTTTATAATGAACTTGCAATGTTTCTTGATTGTAGCGTTTTCCATCACATTCTGTACATTTTACATAGACATCTGGTAAGAAGTGCATCGAAATACGTTTCACACCGTCTCCCTTACACACTTCACAGCGACCTCCAGCAACGTTAAAGGAGAATCGACCTTTGTCGTAACCGCGCATTTTCGCTTCTTGTGTTTTCGCAAACAAATCACGAATATCATCAAAGACTCCGGTGTAGGTAGCAGGGTTTGATCGCGGTGTTCGACCAATTGGATTTTGATCAATTGTAATAAGCTTGTCTATGTTCTCCAAGCCTTTGATCTTTTTATGTTTTCCAGGTTTGATACGCGGACGACCCAATGAGTGGTAAACAGCTTTACTCAAGACTTCATTTACAAGCGATGATTTACCACTACCACTGACTCCGGTAACACTGATAAATGTTCCCAACGGGAATTTCACATTAATATTTTTAAGGTTATTTTCTGTAGCACCCACAACATCAACAGCCAGTTTGTTTCCTTTACGGCGTGTTGTCGGTGTTGGAATCTTACGACGACCGCTTAAGTATTGTGCGGTAATGGACTCTTCATTTTTCATGACTTCATCCAATGGGCCATTAGCAATGACTTCACCACCCAATGCACCAGCACCAGGTCCAATATCAACCAACCAATCGCTCGCTTCCATAGTTTCTTCATCATGTTCAACAACAATCAAAGTATTTCCCAAATCACGCATGTTCTTAAGTGTCTCGATTAAGCGGGCATTATCGCGTTGATGTAACCCAATTGATGGCTCATCCAAAACGTAAAGCACACCCGTTAGACGGGATCCAATCTGCGTAGCGAGACGAATCCGTTGTGATTCCCCACCAGACAGACTTCCAGCAATACGATCAAGTGTTAGATACTCCAAACCAACATCTTTTAAGAAGGTTAATCGTCCGACAACTTCCTTGATGACAAGTTCGGCAATTTCAGCTTTCATTGCATCCAATTCAAGGTGAGCCATAAAGTTCAAGGCTTCACTAATTGATTGATGTGTGTAATCACTAATATTTGTATGATTTACTTGTACGCTCAGTGCTTGTTCATTTAAACGTGCACCATGGCATTCCGTACATGTCGCTTCACTTAAGAATGAACCATACCATTCACGAGATGAGGATGATGTCGTTTCACGGAAGCGTCGCTCAATTAAATTGACAACCCCTTCAATCGGTTCATTACGATGGAAGCTATTTCCCGATCGCGATTCAATAATATATTTAACAGGAACCTTTGAACCATAAAGTAAAATGTCGAGCACCTTCTTCGGCATTTTATGCAGCGGCATGTTGACATCTGCTTTTGCAAACTCGATTAATTTCGAAAATGTTTGCCACTCAATGTTTTGTGTTCCAACAATGTTCTTGTAATAACGAATACCACCTTCCATGATTGATAAACTATCATCAGGAATGAGGTAATCAATATCTACCGACTGAGTGACACCCAAGCCATTACAGGAAGCACAAGCTCCCATTGGCGAGTTGAACGAGAACAAACGCGGCTCAACCGAGGCAACACTAAAACCACAGATTGGGCATGCAAAATTGCTTGAGAAAACAATGATTTCATCATCCTTTTTCACATTAACGACGCCATCACTTAGTTTAAGTGCCGTTTCCAATGAGTCACTCAAACGGAAGCGACTGTCTTCTTTTTTCACAATACGGTCGACAACTACGGATATGTTGTGCTTCTTATTTTTTTCAAGATTAATTTCTTCATCTAACTGCATTAACTGATCATCGATGTAAACACGCACAAAACCTTCTTTACGAAGGTTGTCAATGATGTCACGATGTTCACCCTTTTGATCCTTCACGATCGGTGAAAGGATTTCCAAGCGGGTCTTATCTTCAAACTCCATAATACGGTCGACCATTTGTTTTACAGTCTGGGATGTAATTTCCAAGCCATGATGTGGACAATATGGTGTTCCCACGCGAGCATACAATAAACGCAAGTAATCATAAATTTCAGTAACGGTCCCTACCGTAGAACGCGGGTTGTTACTGGTTGTTTTCTGATCAATTGCAATTGAGGGTGAAAGTCCCTCGATGAGTTCAACATCCGGTTTTTCCATATTCCCTAAAAACTGACGTGCATACGAACTCAACGATTCAACATAGCGTCGTTGCCCTTCAGCATAAATTGTATCAAAAGCCAATGATGTTTTTCCAGACCCGGATAAACCTGTCATTATGACCAGTTTATTCCGCGGTATCTCCAAGCTGATATTTTTCAGATTATTTTCTTTAGCGCCTTTAATTATTATCTTATCGTTATCCATAAAGCCTCCAGATTTCTACCTTCTATTATAACACGAATGCGTCGTTTTCATTACCTTCACGCATACGATAAATTACCTTTGTAACATTATGGAATTCTTGGCGGTTGTAAGCAAAATTCAGTGTATCGGCGACGCGATCACAGACAATTTCAAAGGTTGTAATTAAGGTATCCAAAGCATCCCACACGAGTTCTTGGGCACCTAAATTGTAGGTTTGCATTAAACGGTTCCATAAGTCCTCTTCTACAAAGAGTTTCAATAATTTATAATTCTTACCAATACTAATTTTATATTCTGTTTTGTAACCCACGCGCCAAGCCATCATTTGCAAGAGCATGTCACGCATGATCGAGATGTGGTCCATTGCATAAATCAGCTCGCCGCGTTTCAGTCCTTTAACGACATACATGGATACCCACAGAAACTCATTAATGCATGCATTGAACTCTTTAGCACTGGGGCGTTTTATCCAATAATCCTCATCCGTAGCAGGTAAGGTTCCGCTGATAAGGCTGTCTTTATCCAGCAAGATTTTTAAAAGCTTATCACTGCGTAAATACATTTCCAAATCATCCAATGGAACAATCATCAAATCAATACGATTTCCATCTACAAACTGCATCAAGAATGTGAACCAACGTTGTGGTTCCATATCACCCGGTGTTTGCATGATTAAGCGTTCCCCAAATTGATCAATCCACGAGCGCGACTCAAGAAGCGGTTTGATTTCATCGACAACAAAGACAATATCAAAATCCTGCCAGCGATCCTTTGGGACAAGGGCATTGGTTCGCGATCCATTCATTGCAACAATTCTGATATTGGGATCATGGGCGGCAACCCCTAAAATCAATTCAAGCATCTCAGTTTCGGTTCTCATATATCGGCTCCTTTGAAACGTATTCACTGATGTAACTATGCAAATTATACTTGGATTTTGCGCAAACTTCAAAATCGTTACTTCTTTTCACGCAACTTCGCAAGATTTTCATAAAGAAAAGCACGGACGGGTCCGTGCTAAAGTTCAGCTTTCATTTCTAAAATCACATCACGAAGTTGTGCAGCTCTTTCAAAATCAAGAATCGCTGCTGCTTCACGCATTTCTTTTTCAAGACGTTCCACCAATTCTTGGATTGATTTCTTGTCTCGTTTTCCACCACGAACTTTCTTTGTGAGTTCAGCAGTTTCTTTTCCAGCAATCACATCGCGAATTTCTTTGCGAATTGTTGTTGGTGTGACGCCATGTTCGATATTGTAGGCAATTTGCAGATCACGACGGCGCTTGGTTTCTTCCAATGTACGCTTCATAGAATCTGTCATCCGATCCGCGTACATGATGACATGGCCATTCGAGTTACGCGCAGCACGCCCAACAATTTGTACGAGCGAGCGGTATGAACGCAAGAAACCTTCTTTGTCGGCATCAAGAATAGTGATCAAACTTACTTCCGGTAAGTCCAACCCCTCCCGTAACAAGTTAATTCCTACAACAACGTCGTATTTACCCAAACGAAGATCACGCAATATTTCGATACGTTCAAGTGTCTTTGTTTCATGGTGTAAGTAAGCGACTTTGATTCCTGTTTCCAGCAGGTAACTGGTGAGGTCTTCCGCCATTTTAACGGTCAGTGTCGTAATTAACACACGCTCATCTCGCTCACGACGCTCGAGAATTTGATCCACGATATCATCCACCTGTCCGCGACTTGGCTTCACTTCTATTGTTGGATCTAAAAGACCTGTTGGACGGATAATTTGCTCAACAATTTTATTATCAACACGTTCAAGCTCATAATCACCCGGTGTCGCCGAAACATAGATGGTCTGATTCTGAACGGTTGTAAACTCGTCAAACGTCATTGGGCGGTTGTTCATTGCACTTGGAAGTCGGAATCCAAACTCAACGAGTGTTCTTTTCCGTGATTGATCACCGTTGTACATACCGCGAATTTGCGGCAAGGATACATGGGACTCATCAACAATAAACAAGTAATCGTCAGGGAAGTAGTCAAAGAGTGTAAATGGTCTTTGTTCTGGGGGACGACCATCAATATGCATTGAGTAGTTTTCAACACCCGAACACATTCCAAATTCACGAAGGGCTTCAAGATCATACTCCGTACGCGCCTTCAGACGTTGATACTCAACGAGTTTATCCTCTTTTTTAAAGTATTCCAAACGTTCTTTCAGTTCTTCTTCAATACTATCTGCCGCTTTGCGGATCTGGACCATATCCCGTGCATATGAATTTGCAGGGAAGATATCATAGACGCGATACCCTTGTTTGATGGTTCCGGTAATACGATCCACCTCAACAATACGATCAATTTCATCACCAAAGAACTCAATACGAACAACAAAGTCATCCGTATCCCCAGGGACAATTTCAATCACATCGCCTCGAACTCGAAACGTTCCGCGCATCTGCTCGTAGTCATTACGAACATATTGTCGTTTTACAAGATCCATCATGAGTTCTTCTCGGCTGATTTCCTGACCCACGCGCATGACATAAAGCATCGCTTTATAGTATTCAGGATCCGCTGTAGCATAAATACTCGCTACAGATGCGACAATAATGGTGTCACGACGTTGCAAGACTGAGTTTTGTGCTGCATGACGCAACATATCCAGTTCCTGATTGATCATCGAGCTTTTTTCGATATATGTGTCACTTCCCGGTAAGTACGCCTCGGGTTGATAGTAATCAAAGTTCGATACAAAGTACTCTACCCGATTATTTGGAAAGAACTCTTTGAACTCCGAATAAAGCTGCCCTGCAAGTGTTTTGTTGTGAACAAATACAAGGGTTGGTCGGTTGAGTTTTGCAATGACCTGCGAAACGGTAAAAGTTTTACCGGTACCTGTGGCTCCCAGTAAAACTTGTTCCTTCTTTCCTGACTCAATCCCTTCCATCAATTCCTTGATGGCACGTATTTGATCCCCTTTTGGTTCAAACTTTGAAACCAACTCAAATTTATCGGTCATTTTTTAATCACCTCTATTGCTTTGTGTAATTGAACATCGCGTGCATCACGATTCAATGCCCAATCAGCATAAACAGAACTGTAGATTTGTTTCATGACTGTCTCAGTTATTTGTCCATCACCTGGCAATCCTACGATTGCAGCATATTGATTGAACGCATTCAACGTTGCTTGATCATAATAGCCATCAGTACGGCCACTGTGGAACCCTAGATAAGTCAATCCATCTTGTACATAAGCAACACTTGCGTGCACACTATCCGGTCCAATTGATTCACCTTCTTCAAGTTTCACATAGGTTTGATAGAAAATAGCTGGAAGTTTACTCTCAGTCATTGGAACAATTCCGGTGCCATTGATACTTTCACCGGTTGGCCCGAGCCATTCTGCAATCGTAATTTTTAGCGCACCTTTATCACCGTAAGTAATTTGTGTTTGCACAGTTCCTTTACCATAGGATTTCACTCCGACAGTTTCAGCACCCAAATTATCTCGAAGTGCCAACGTTAGAACCTCCGATGCACTCGCTGAGTTTTCATTTACCAAAATAACAATCTTATCAAATTTATACTCATCTGCAACGGATTTACTTACCGTATAAACTTCAATCGTTCCATCGGTAAATTTCTCTTGATAGACGACATCACCATTTTGTAAGAAAAGGCGGGCGATGCTTTGAATGGCATCCAAATAACCACCACCATTATTTCGTAAATCAATGATCAACTTATCTGCATTTTGTGCCTTGAAATCTTTGAAGTAAGATTCTGTAACTTCGCCTAATTGGCGGCCAAAAGATTTAATTTCTAAGTATGCGACACCATCATCAAGCATGTGGCCTGATGCAAGCGCATTTACAGTGCCACGAACCATCGTAATACTGATTGGTTTTTGATCTCTTAAAACTTCAATCGTCACTTCAGTTCCTTCTTCGCCAATGATACGATCTTTTACCGGTGTATCCCCTTCACTCAACAATACACCGTCGACTTTATTTATAATATCGCCTGCTTGTACTCCTGCTTTTTCAGCGGGTGAATTCTTGAACACATCCGTTATAATATTTACGTTTTCACCTTCATAGAACTGAACACCAATCCCAACAAATGACATATTGATGGACTCTTCAAGTCCCAACATTTCTTCGGGTGTCATAAACGATGTATGACGATCACCATTTGCTTCCAACATACCTTTTATTGCATTGTTGGTAAGCTCGGTATCTGGATCTTCCATTTCATTTGTGAAATACCATTTGTTACGAATATCATTAAATACGCGTTCAAAAATGCCTTGATTCTTTGAACCATTGCCTACGATACTGTTGTCTTTAAATAGTGATGAGACTCCAATACCACCTAAAAACGAGATAACAACTGCGACGACAATTGCAGCTGCAAGTTTGTTCTTTTTCTTACGTGATGCTATTTCATCAGGCCAAACATGTCGCTCAAGTTTGACTTGTACTTTTCCATTTTCTTTATCCACCTAAACCACCTCATTCACTTAAGTTTACCATAGCACGTGACAAAAATCCCATAATTTGTTTCATTTGTATGACTATTCAACGTTTTATCACATGCACACCACCCTTGCGCAGAACCATGGTATAATTTACGAAACACATGAGGAGGTTTTCGAATGAAAATTGCTGTATTCTGCGGCTCAAAAATGCCCGAAGAATCGATTTACCGTGACGAAGCAATCGCCCTTGCCAACGCTTTAGTCGCACAAAATATCGAGCTTGTTTATGGGGGAGCAAAAATTGGTATCATGGGACTCATTGCTGATACTATGTTGAATCAAGGTGGTACCGTTATTGGCGTTATGCCACACATCTTAAGTGACAAAGAGATTATGCATACAGGACTTACTGAAGCAATCCTTGTCGATGATATGTCGGAAAGAAAAAATATCATGAATGAAATGGCAGATGCATTCATTGCCTTCCCTGGAGGATGTGGTACGATGGATGAGATATTCGAGGTCATCACACTCAACCAAATCGGTCACTTCAGTAAACCGTGTGGATTCGTGAATGTTGATGGTTATTACGATGGTATTGAGACTTATATCAATCGCGCTGTTGCTGTAGGATTTACAAGTCCTGAACACGGCACTGCAATCACATTCAAAAAGAATTCAATCGAACTCATCGACTCTCTTATTAAATAACATAAAGCCTCATTTCAAATGAAATGAGGCTTTCGTATTATTGTAGATAATCGTTTGGATTCAGACGACAAGGAATTGCACCACCGCGAGCATCGCATGTTGATGATGTACCACCAGACGATCCACCCAATCCAAATTGGGCCGTTCGCTGACTGCTATTCCATCGTTCAAGAGCTGCTGATACCGAGTCATCACCCAAGTAAAATATTTCAACATGGGCATGGGCACCATATGAATTTCCTGAGTTTCCGACTGAGCCAATTTGTGCACCTTGATCCACAATTGATCCAGGACCTGCTAAGAATGAACCTTGAGCCATATGGCCAATCAGTGTTCCATAAATGGTTCCACCAACTTCAAAAATCATCGCCATATGATTCCCCAATCCACCATTACATCCCCAACTGCCATTGGTTGAACACCCACCATCAGCAACGACCACGATTCCGTTACCCATTGCATAGATTGGTGTTCCTACGCCAGCTGGAAGGTCAGCACCAAGGTGAACACCGCCACCATATGATCCTGAGTAATGCCATACTGACTCACCAATTTGTGAACCAGGAACTGGATTCATAAATGAACCTGATGCTACAATTGCGCTCGCAGCTGCTTCATCAACAGCAATCTGTTCTTTGATTGCTGCATCTTGTGTTTCTAAATTAACTTTTTGAATCACAAGCTGTTCTTGCAATTGCTGTGCGGCAACTTTTACAAGTTCAGTATTTGCTTTCTCTGCTTCAATAAGAATCTTATTATCTTCAATAGCATCTTTTTCAGCAACGACTAAATCTTGATCTGTTTGTAACTTTTCACGTTCTACACGTAAATCTTCAATGAGACCTTCATTATAGCGTTTAATGTTATTCATACCTTCGATACGACGCACAATGTCGGCAAAATCTGTAGCACCCATGACAAATTCAATATAGCCATTGACGCGCATCGTCGATTGAGAATTGACCATAAACGCCTTGACTTGATCTTCAATGCCCTTAATCGTACCTTCGCGTTCCTTGATTTGTACTTCAAGTTCAGCAATTGCAGTTTCTTTGTTGGCAATATCGAGTTCAAATTGCGCAATATTTGCCTCAAACTCAGCAATCATATTGGTATAGTCTTGAATACGACCCAAGTTGGAAACAATATCACTTTTTATCTTCTCCAAGTCCCCAGCAAGTTCATTGGCAAGATCCTTATTGTTGCTTGCACGATCAATCAAAAATTGACGATAATCAGCACATATTTGTTTGTTCTCTTCATCAATTCTTCCACGACACATTGTTTCATATTTGGCAGGATTCGCCTCAAAATCTGCTGCAGTGTCTGCAAAGATTGGCGCAAGAATCCCTAGTAACATGAACAAAATCACCGATATTATAATAGCACTTTTAAATGTTTTCTTCATAGAATGACCTCTCAAAATCTAGTGTACATGGCTTTCTGGATTAACCCGACACGGAATTGCATCACCCTTGTTTGAACAGAGGGAACTCTTGCCACCTGACGATCCACCCAATCCGAACTGAGCTGTTCTTTGACTGCTATTCCATCGCTCCAAGGCACCTGGGAGTCCACCATCAGTAGTATTATTTTTACCTAAGTAGAATACTTCAACATGAGCATGCGCACCATACGAAGCGCCTGAGTTTCCGACTTGACCGACCTGTTGTCCTGGTCGAATTCGTGAACCCGCACCGACTGTAAAGCTATCTTGAGCCATATGCATGATGAGCGATCCGTAGATATTCCCATCACCACCTACATAGATTGTAGCCATATGATTTCCCAAGCCACCATTACAGTTGAAACTTCCATTGGTTGAACAACCACCGGTCGCAACCACAACGATACCATCCCCCATCGCATGAATTGGAGTACCAATTCCTGTAGCCATATCACTGCCGAGATGGGTTCCGCCCCACGTGTAATCCCAAACTGTTTCAGTAAGTCTTGCACCGAAGACTGGAATAGAAGTCACGCCATTTCCAGGATTCGTAGGTGTTTCGCCACCTTCTTCACCCGGTTCGGGTTCTGGGTCTGGCGGTGGTGTAAAGTCAACAATGTCTTGCGGTGACAAAACATTGGCGCTAATTTCTGCTTCAATTTTAGCATCCGCTACATCAAGGAGTCCTTGTTGTTCTTTCAGTTCACTATAGATTGTTTGCAATCCCGCTTCATACAGCTTTGCTTTTTCACCTTGCGCTTCAATTTCAACTTTAGCATTTTCAATGTCAAATTTTTCAGCAGCTACAAGATTTTGATCTTCAACTAGTTTTTCACGCTCAGTCCGTAAATCTGAAATGACTGTTTCGTTATAGCGTTTAATAGCATTCATCCCATCAATACGACGGATAATATCCGCAAAATCACGGGCACCCATGATAAACTCAATATATCCGTTAACACGCATTGTTGATTGTGAATTAACCATATACGTTTTAACATCTTCTTCAAGGACTTTGATGCTTTCCATACGTTCTGCAACAAGACCTTCGAGACGTTCAATTTCTATTTCCTTTGCATCAATTTGTGCTTGCAAATTTGCAGCCTCGTCTTCAAAGGATTTAATCTTTGCTACATACTCATCAATCAGGTTTAAATTGTTCGCTAGATCGCTTTCAATGGATTTACGTTGCGCAGCAAGATCTTCTTTCTCAGCACTTTGATCGGCAATTTTCCGATTAAGATACTCACGATATGCCTTGCATGTTTCCACGGTATCGGCAGTACTGACACCACGGCACAACTCATTGTAATACGCTTCATTACTTGCAAACTCAGCATCGCTGATTGCTCCAATTGGAGAAGTCACAGCCAAAAAAAGCACTGTGACGAGTAAAAGTTTAAATGTACTTTGAAAGCGATGTCTCATCGTGTCCACCTCAAGAATTTCCCAACTGATAGAAGACTCCCAATTGATCCGACGACTGCACCAATCAGCGCGAGCACGCCTGATATTTGGTATACAAGCGGTGTAACCGCAACGAGTGAAAACATTTTAGAGTATAAGTAACCCCCTGTTGAATCAAAGAGATACTTATAGCCAAAGATTGTAACTAAAATTGGAATTAATGCTCCAAGCAAACCGATAATCATACCTTCAATAATGAACGGCCAACGAATATACCAGTTGGTAGCTCCTACTGTTCTCATAATGCTAATTTCACGGCGACGCGAGTGAATTGATACTCGAATTGTATTCGAAATCAAGAACACAGCAATGACACCCAATGCAGCGACGATAAAGAACCCAACATTTCTGATTTGTTCCAATCCACTTACGAATTGTGATGTTGCATCACCACCATAGGTTGATTTCTCAACGCCTTCAATAGTAGCAATGGCTGCGGAGACCGTTTTTAGATTCTCACCTGTATCAGCAGAAACTAAGAAGGCATCCAACATTGGATTGTTTTCTCCACGGAATGATCCAAACATTTGTTCAGCATCATCCGCATCATTCAATGCAATGTAAGCTTCTAATTCATCAGCTTTTGATGAAAATGTTACCGAAGTGACATGGGGTAAAGCACGGATTGCCGCCTCTATTTTATCTGTCTTTTCTTGTCCTTCAAATTCTTTTTTAACTTGAACGTGAATTTGAACATTTGATTCCATTTGTTCTGTAATCTGCATTATGTTAGCACTTAATAATAGGAACAACGCCATAATTAGTAATGTTACAGTAACAGAAGAAATACTCGAAAGTGAGAGCGCAAAATGACGCACAACACCGAGGAAACCTTCTTTAAAATGTCGTAAAACTCTACTCATGATTGATATACCCTCCCGAAGCGAGATCGGCAACAATATGACCAGCATCCAATGCAATTGTCCGCTTCTTATTGTTATTTACAATATCGACATCATGTGTAACCATCAACACTGTTGTATCTTCTTCTTTATTAATACGTTCTAATAATTTAATAATTTCATTTGATTTTTCAGGATCTAAGTTTCCGGTTGGCTCATCAGCAATGAGCACCTGTGGCTTGTTCGCAATTGCTCGAGCGATGGCCACACGTTGTTGCTGTCCGCCACTCAATTCTTGTGGGTAAGCATTTGCTTTCTCACTCAAATCAACAAGACGCAACACTTCGCGAACACGAGAACGCAATTTTACGGTCGGCGTGTTAACAACTTCTAATGCAAACGCGATATTTTCGAAGACTGTCTTTCGCTCCAAAAGTTTGAAATCTTGAAAAACAACTCCGATGTTACGACGGTAAATCGGAACCTTGGAGTGACGCAATTTTCCAACGTTAAAATCTCCAACATTAACACTTCCTGTCGATGGTATTTCTTCACCATCCAAGAGCTTAATTAATGTTGATTTCCCCGACCCTGTAGGACCGATGATATATACGAATTCCCCCTGTTCTACAGCAAGGTTGACATCGTAAAGTGCATTGACGCCATTTTTATATTGTTTTGAAACGCCTTTAAGTAGTAGCATTCGATATATTCACTCCTTTAAACAAAATAAATTATAGCATAGCACGCTTGAACATTGCGTGAAACTACGCTTTTTTAAAGCCCAAGCCGTGGACCTCAGTAACATTGGAAACAATCATAAATGCATCAGGATCAACCTCAAGCACAATCTGTTCCAACTCATAGTATTGCTTCTTTGTTACAACGGTCATGACGATTTCTTTTTCAAGACGTGTATAACCACCCCGTGCACGCAATAGTGTTGAACCACGTTCCATAGCGGAATGGAGGTGCTCCAGTATTTCTTCATTCTTTTCAGATATAACCGTTACTTGGCGTGCTTGTTCACCACCAAGTACTGCGATTTTATCAATAGCAAGACTTGCAGCATAGATTGATATAAATCCAATAAGTACATCATTTAATGAGTAACTCTTCAGACCTAAAAGAACTGTAAGTGCATCTACAACAAGAATCCAAACTGCAACACGAATATTCGTGTATTTTTCGAGAATAAGTGGTGGAATATCCATTCCGCCCGTACTTGCGCCCGTTTTAAATGTTAATCCCAGCCCCACACCGATGAGAATTCCCCCATAAATAGCTGCTAGAATAGGATCGACATTCACACTGAATTCAAAACGTCCAAAAAGGTTAATAAAGACAGGATACAAAATACTGCTACCGATTGTTTTGAGTGCAAAGCGTTTCCCAAGGAACACAAATCCCAATAAAAAAGAAATAACGATAATGATGTTAATCATAACTTCTACTTCAATGTGAAAAATAGGGTAAAGGGCGATAGCAACACCTGCTACACCGCCCGATAGTATATTATTTGGTAAGATAAAAAATGTAACGCCAAATGCTAATATGAGATTTCCCAAAACTAACATGACAACATTCTTAAGTGTTGTTTTCATATTCATCCCTCTACGAACCCACATTCATCTTTAGATATGCTTCAATAAACGGATCCAATTCACCGTCAAGCACATCATCCAATTGGCTGGTTTCATGTTTCGTACGATGGTCTTTCACCATCGTATAAGGATGAACGACGTAGGAACGAATTTGCGATCCCCATTCGATTGCTTTTTGCTCACCCTTAATGGTTGCCATTTTTGCTTGTTGTTCCTCAATTTCACGTTGATAAAGTTTGCTCTTCAGCATGTTCAACGCTTCTTCACGGTTTTGCAACTGGCTGCGACCACTTTGGCATGTAACGACAATTCCCGTTTTCTTATGTGTAATTCGAACTGCAGAGTCAGTTTTGTTAACGTGTTGACCTCCAGCCCCAGTTGCGCGCATGGTGTCTACATCAATATCTTCAGGATTAATTGTAATTTCAATACTGTTATCAAACTCCGGTGCAACATCAACCGATGCAAATGAGGTATGACGGCGTCCTGAAGAATCAAACGGACTGATACGCACGAGTCGATGCACACCTTTTTCAGCTTTAAGATAACCATAGGCGAGTGTTCCAGTTACGGAAAATGTTACTGACTTCAAGCCAGCTTCATCACCATCCAGATAGTTGAGGACACTCACTTTAAAGCCTTTATCAGCGGCCCAGCGTGTGTACATACGGTAAAGCATTTCCGCAAAGTCTTGACTTTCCGTTCCCCCCGCTCCAGGGTGAATTTCAACGATTGCATTTTTTTGATCATAATCATGGCTTAACAATACCATGATTGAGAAGGCGTCGAGTTCTTTCTCAATTTCAAGTACTTCAGCTTCGAGCATTTGCTTGAACTCTTCGTCATACTCTTCCTTCAGAAAAGCAATGCTTTCCTTGCAAGAAACAAGTTTGTCTGTGAGTTCCTGGTGCTTGTCGACTACTTTTTTTAGCGAATTGAGTTTTTGAATGTGCGCTGCAGAGCTGCGGTGATCATCCCAAAATCCCTCTTCTACCATTTCGGCTTCTAGCGCGTGAACGCGTTCAAGTTTTGAAGCCAAGTCAAAGTGAATCACCGAGCGCTTTCAATGACGTTGCTGACGCATCAACAATGTTTACTAATTCAAATAATTCCATATTATCACCCTTGTCTGTATTCAATCTTTACGTTCACACAGAACATTACAATATCCTGAGCGATTTGTCCGAGCATTTCATCAAACATTTGGAACCCTTCGGTAACATATGCTTGTAATGGTTTTTCTTGTGCATAAGAGCGCAAATGAATTCCTTCGCGTAACTTGCTCATTGCATCAATTTGATCAATCCATGAACGGTCAATCATGCGAAGTGCCATGTCTTTTTCAACACGTGCAAATTGGTCTTTTACTTCAGCAATTTTTGCCTCGTAACGACCCCATGCATCATCAACAATCAATGATTGCATTTCCTCAACAGATTTTCCTTCTAATGATCCTGCAGTAACAACATCACTTACAAGACCAAGTTTTTCAAGCGCTTCAGTGAGCCCAATAACATCAACTGTTTGATTTTTTGATTCCATATCGCGGTATGAAGCAATTGTATCCGAAACAACACGTTCAAACATTTGGCGAATAATACCGTGAACATCGTCATTGTCTAAAATGTGATTGCGTTGTTCATACATGATTTCGCGTTGTTGACGCATAACATCATCATAATCTAGTAATGATTTACGAACATCAAAGTTAGTACCCTCAACGCGTTCTTGAGCACTACTAATTTGTTTTGTTAGAAGTTTTGCTTCGATTTTTTCATCACCCAAACGTGAGGTAACACTTTCCATACGTTCACTACCATAACGGAGCATTAAATCATCTTGGAAAGAAACAAAGAAACGTGAGAATCCAGGATCTCCTTGACGCCCAGAACGACCACGCAATTGATTATCAATACGACGTGATTCATGGCGTTCACTACCAAGAACTGCAAGTCCACCCAATGCGCGTGATTCCTCATCAAGTTTAATATCGGTACCACGACCCGCCATGTTGGTAGCAATGGTAACGGAACCTTTGTGTCCTGCTTTTTCAATGATTTGTGCTTCACGTGCATGGTTCTTTGCATTTAAAATTTCGTGACGAATTTTGCGTTGTGTCATCATCATACTGAGGTATTCGGATGTTTCAACAGCAACAGTACCCACAAGAACAGGTTGTCCTGTTTCATGCAGTTCACGGACCATTTCAATTAATGCCTCAAATTTTGCTTTGGTTGTTCCATAAATTTGATCATCATAATCAATACGTGCAATTGGACGATTTGTTGGAATCTCTAAAACACGCATGTTGTAAATTTCTAGGAATTCTTCTTCTTCAGTTTTCGCTGTACCTGTCATCCCTGAAAGTTTGTTGTAAAGACGGAAGAAGTTTTGGTATGTAATGGTAGCAAGTGTGACACTCTCTTGTTTGATGGTAACATTCTCTTTTGCACTTAATGCTTGGTGCAATCCATCCGAGTATTCACGGCCTTCCATAAGACGTCCCGTAAATTGGTCGACAATCACAACTTGATCATCTTGAACAACATACTCAATATCTTTCAACATAATGTAATTTGCTTTTAAGGCATTGTTAATATGGTGCAATAAAGCAGTGTTCTCAAGGTCATAAAGGTTATTAACTTTAAATGAGCGTTCGCCTTTAGCAACCCCTTCTTCTGTAAGCTGTACAGATTTTGATTTTACATCAATGACAAAGTCAGCACCTTCGTGTAGTTTCTTTGCAAAGCGATCTGCTTGTTCATAAAGTTTCGCACCATTGCGCTCACCACCAGAAATAATTAACGGTGTACGGGATTCATCAATGAGAATCGAGTCAACCTCATCAATAAGCGCAAAATTAAGCGGACGTAAAACACGATCTTCAACACGTGTGACCATGTTGTCACGTAAATAATCAAACCCTACTTCAGCATTTGTTGTATAGGTAATGTCACAGTTATAAACATCACGTTTTTGTGATGCTGTGAGTTGACGTAAGTTTGTACCAACTGTGAGTCCAAGGAATCGATGAATTTCACCCATCCAATCGGCATCACGTTGCGCAAGGTATTCGTTAACTGTAATAACGTGAACACCTTTATCATCCAACGCATTTAAGTACGCAGGAAGAATTGCGGTTAATGTTTTACCTTCACCCGTACGCATCTCTGCAATATCACCACGATGTAAGATAATACCACCCATTAATTGAACAACATATGGAAATTCACCAATAACACGGTATGCTGCTTCACGTGCAACGGCATATGCCTCAACAAGTAAATCATCCAATGTTTCCCCATCTGCAATACGTTTTTTAAATTCGTTAGTCTTTGCTTTTAAACTCTCATCGCTCAGTGCACGAATATCATCTTTAAGTGCATCAATTTGATGAGCTGTTGCTTCTACTTCTTTTAATATTTTGCGATCACCGCTAAATAAATTCTTCAAAAATCCAGCCATAAAATTCAAGCCTCCATTCTTTCATATTGTATCATAATCAACATTGATATTAAATCATTAAAAAAGTCGGCTTTGCCAACTTTTTTGCTTAGATACGTACAATGTTGTGGGCTTGTAAGCCACGTTCAGTGTCCATCAGTTCAAACTCAACCTCAGCACCTTCATCAATCGTCTTAAACCCCTCCATTACAAGATGAGAATAGTGAAAGAACACATCTGTATCATCCTCCATTGTAATGAAACCAAACCCTTTGTTCTTATTGAACTTTTTAATTTTACCTTGCATTTCCTAACCTTATACCTTTCCGCTTCTGACATGTAAGATTATACTCGAAAGCCACTTAAAAGGCAAGTGAAATCGCTTACTTAACGCAAGAGTAATGGGTTGAATATGATAGCGAAAATCCAATGACACGGCGCGCCTTAGGGCGTACTAAGTCCAAACATGTCTTCATTGTATTCCCCGAAGTAAGGATATCATCAAAGATTACGACTTTCTTATCCGTGATTGCGACCGCATCTTTCAATGCGATGTATTCAGATATTTGACTACGATCCTCCGACTGTGACTGATCGTATTTTGCGACATTCTCAAACACAGAAACAACAGGTATTTTAAGATCGTCCATCATTTTTTCCAAATGATGAAAACCGCGTGAAACCATAGATTCTTGACGAGATGGAGCACAAACAACCACCCAATTCCGAAGTAACAACGGTAAAATGAACGATTCTTCGGCTAAGAACACGCGCGAAAGATACTGATCTTTCCCTTCTTTATAACGCAATAACAGGTGTCGTATTTGCGATTCATAGCGGTAAAGTGACACCACACGATAACGATCAACTTTAAGAATGCGAGGATTCATGTGTGGCGTGCATTCGACGCAGAGGTAACGATTTCCAACAAAGAACTCAAAGAGCCCACGGTTATTGTTCAAAGATTCAAAACAACCTGCGCATCGTAGTTCGCTTTTTTTATTCTTTCGCAACACTTTGTAATTGCGTCTGTCTTTTCTTGGCAATAGAAATTCACCGTTCCTTTCGTGGGGTGCATCCCGCGCATCGCACGTCCGGCAATTTGAACAAGCGATGCCTCTGTAAAGACTCTGTGATCGGCTCTATACACAAACACAAAACAATCTAAGAATGTAACACCCCTTTCCAATACGGTCGTGGTGACAAGAATTCCCTTTTTGTCACGGAATGCTTTTAAGATACTCTGTTTCTCTTCGCATTCTGATGTCATATACGGAACCCTCCATAGCTGAGAAATCTTGCGTGCCAAAGCCTGTGTTGGCACAAAAACTAGGACGCATTCCTTACGAACCTTCCATACATCCCACCACAATCGCCACCCTATTAAATGTGCACACATCACATTGGGCACTGGTAGTAAGGTATTGCTGGGGCGCAATGGCAGTTGGATTGTTTGAACATCATCCATAGAATACGTCGCAGAAAGGAATACGTGGATCCCCCGGCATGCTGTCTTTACAAGATTTTCTAACACCACATTACCTACATACGGAAAAGCATCGGGTTCATCCACAATTAACAAATCAAACGTATCATAGTATCGGTAAAGCTGATGTGTGGTGCAGACAATCAAATCCCCAGCCAAGTCAGTCGTAAACCCCTGGCAAACTGGCACGACTTTTATCGCAGGAAAATAATTTTGTAAGCGCGCTTGCAGTTCTAAAACAACCTCGCGTCGTGGTACAGTCCACCCAACCTTCAATCCTTTAGCTAAGTAATCCAAAATGAGTTCTAAGCATACTTCTGTTTTCCCTGCACCACACACTGCATCCACAAAAACTGACCCATAGATTACAGCTTTACAAAGCGCATCGCTGACGTGTTGTTGATGGGGTGTCAGTGTAACCGGGAATGCAGCAGCATCTTGTTTGTAAACGAATCCAGACCTTGTCTCTTGAAAGGGAAGGGCAATACACCGACGGCAATGACCCCGATAAAACATCGTCGTATCTGTCTCCAAGCATCGATGGCATTCCATGTTATCACCCCTCATTAACTGTGCTCACTGCAGGACGTTCCCTAAAGAAAAAACAGCCCAAAGGCTGTTTAACGTTTAAATTGTGGAAGGTAATCGCGATGTGCTTCTAAGAGTTCGCGAACAACGATACCTGCCAAGCGATCGCTGGGGCATAAAGGATTTGAGCTCAATGCTGTAATCGCTAAATCAACATTGCCCGTAACAGCCGCTTCAATGGTCATCTGTTCAAATGACTTGATGGTTTGTATTGTTCCATTGATTTTCGGATTCAGTGGACCAACCGTAATCGGTTGTGGTCCATTACCGGTAATCACACAAGCAATTTCAACTGCGCTGTTCAGCGGTAGATTTGAAACCGCACCATTATTGCGAACGTTAACATACTGAATGTCTTTACGATCGTTGTAAATTGAATCAATCAAACTGCACGCAGCATCTGAATAATGTGCACCACCGCGTTGTTCCAGTTGTTTTGGTTTAACCTTAAGGTCTTGGTCTTTATATAATTCGAATAATTCTGCTTCCAGTTTCGCAACAACTTCACCACGAACTGTACCCGCTTCAAACTCTTTGAGGTTCTTCGCAAGTTGTTCTTGTGTGAAGTAGTAATAGTTGTGATACGGGCACGGAATCGCTCCTAATCCTCTCAAGAAGTCTGGCGAGTAAGAAAGGGCATCGAAGTTTTTCATCGCCAACGTTTCTTCACTATCCGATACATACTTATCAAGGATTGTACTCATTACCGTTTTTCCTTTATGAAAAACATCCGTCACGAATACATGGTGGTTGACACCACTTAATTCCATTGTAATTTCTTCAGGTGCTACATCTAAGATACTTGCAAAACTGTGTTTCATATCAAAGGGAACGTTACACAACCCAATAACCCGTTCAAAGTTTGTGTAACGTAAGACAGCCTCAGTCACCATGCCGGCCGGATTGGTAAAGTTAATCAACCATGCCTCCGGACACAACTCCTCCATGTCCTTTACAATATCTAAGATAACTGGAATCGTTCGGAATGCTTTGAACATCCCACCTGCACCATTTGTTTCTTGTCCAATCATACCGTGAGAAATCGGAATCCGCTCGTCCAAAATTCGCGCTTTGAGCTGACCAACACGCATTTGTGTTGTAACAAAATCTGCGTCTAACAATGCAGCTCGGCGATCCAAACTCAAGTGAATTTGCATGTCGATACCCGCTTCATCAACCATCCTTTTCGCAAGATTTCCAACAATCTCAAGCTTTTCACGGCCGGATTCAACATCAACCAACCACAACTCAGACACTGGTAGATCTTTGTGACGGTTTATAAATCCTTCAACAAGTTCTGGTGTATAACTACTTCCGCCACCAATTGTAACAATTTTTAGTTTCTTCACTTTTTCACCACTAATCTTTCATCATGCAGTTGTATGCAGCACCAATCTTTCCAGCATCGTTAAACTGCTTGCAAACATCAATGTGCCAATGTTTTGAATACTTATTCATCGCCGCAACTTCACGACGGACATCTTCGATGATACGCGGTACTGCACTGACCCCGCCACCAATTAGGATGGTATCGGGATCAAGGGCAAAACCAATATTTAGGATTCCCGTTGATAAAGCGCGAATCCAGCGATCATATATTCCTTGAACAACCGGATCATTATCTGCCAACATGGCAAATACTTTTTTTCCATCCAATGTTTCATAAGGAACATTTTTTGCAGCCGCAACGGCTTTAATCATTGGAATTGACGCACTGTTGGCACTCATAATTTCGATATCACTATACTCCGCAAACTCACGATGAATCATGTATCCAAATTCACCCGCAAAGAAGTTACTTCCTGTGTACAATTTGTGGTCAATAATGATGCCCCCACCAATACCACTTCCAATTGTGACACAAACCAAGTTACGCGCATTGACACCATTGCCAATCCACTTTTCTGCTAATGCAACACAGTTTGCATCGTTTTCGATCACAACATCCACACCTGTGCGCTCTTTCAACAGTTCACCAATTTTAACACCACCAATAGGGGGAATTGCACCACCTTCTATGATTGTGTTTGTCTCACTGTTAACACCGCCAGGAATGCTTAACCCAACACCATCCAAATTATCAAACTCATTGATAATTGCAACGAGTGTCGATAACACGGATTCCAAACTGTCTTTGATCGTTGGTGTGTGACCATTCTCACCAGGATACTCAACACCTGCTTCATTGAAAACGCCATACTTAATTGAGCTTCCGCCCACGTCAATTCCTAAATATCTTTTCATTGTATCTCTCCTAGACAGATGTCCGCAGCAACCTGCGGACGTCACTTAATCCATCTTATTCGCTAACATAACAAATGGGAGGTAGAAGGCTACCGATAACCCCAAGGTTACAAGGGATAAGAATGTCGCTGACAAACTACCACCCGTCGCAAGGAATGTGTTCAATACAGGCGGAACAACCCATGGTGGTGCGATATAGACGCGACCAGCGAAGGGAATTACTTCTGTAAAGAACCACCCAATTGCCACCATTACTGGCGGAACAAGGATGAATGGTATTGCCATGATTGGATTCAAGACGATTGGAAGTCCATAAATGATCGGTTCATTAATTTGGAAAATACCTGGCATTAATGAAAGTTTTGCCAAACTACGGTATTCTGCACGCTTTGAAACCATAAATATTGCAATAATTAATGCTAATGTTGCACCCGATCCACCAGCCATTCCATAGAGGTCAATAATACTACGGGTAATAGCATTTGGTGCTTGAATCCCATGTACTAAGACTGCTTCCGCATTTTGTGAAAGTGATGCTGAGTACATTGTATCAAGAATCGGACCAATAATTAAACTCCCATGTAATCCAAAGAACCACAATACCTGTGCAACAAGTGTCAAGAAGATCATTGTTAATGGCGATTGCCCCAAACTTGTGAGTGGTATTTGAATCGCTGTGTTAATGATATCTTTAAGAGTTGTTCCCATGACGTTAAGTGTTAAATATGAGAAGACTCCAAATGTAAACAAGACAACTGCAGCAGGTATAACGGCACTGAAGGCCCGTGATACAGCAGGTGGTACTTGGTCAGGCATTTTAATGATCCAACCTTTTTTCGTTATAAACATAAACAATTCAGTCGATACTATCGCAACCATAATTCCTGTGAATATTGCTTCTGAGTTAAATGAAGTCCACGAAATTGTTCCCCACGCTGCATCAGGACCTGCTGATTGCGGCAGTAGTGTAAAGTATGCCACAACAGATAATACTCCAGCAGTAAGTGCATCTTGTTTATCAAATTCAGCCAGTTTATAAGAAATCGTAAATACAGTAAATACAATTCCCAATGCCAATGATCCCCACCAAATTTGATTTGAGATTGGCAATGCAACCGAATCAAAGAATGGTTGTATATTTTCTGCATAGAATGACCATTTATTTAAAGTCTCACCAAACAACGATGTGTTTGTTAATAAGATTTCCTTGACCATGACATTCAAGGCTCCGAACATACTAATCGGCATAACTGCAATAAAACCATCACGTAAAGCAACCAAGTAACGAATGTTACTCATTTTAACTGCAAGAGGAAGAAACTTATCCTCAAGCCATTGCATGATTTTTCCCATGAAATTCTCCTTATCGCATTGACTATGACCGGCCGGTTGTTAGCCCTTACAACGCTACTATATCGAACTTCATAAACGACATCAAGGCAACCAAACGACAACTGTACTGGTACAGTTGTATTAGTTATGATACACTGCTATTATGAGGTACACTATGAATCTATATGAACGTATTGCATTTGATATTAAAGATAAAATTCGAAAAGGAACCTATGAATCCGGATCAAAACTTCCCTCACTGCACACCATGATGGATACCTATCAATGTAGTAAAGGTACCGTTCTAAAAGCCTACGACAGTTTGCGCAATGAACACATCATTTATGCTAAAGCACAAAGCGGATATTATGTTGCTAATGATTTGAAACAGTACCAACACGATCATGACATCACCTATGACTTGAGCACGGGTAACCCTACTGTTGATGCTTTCTCAATTATGGAGGCCAAACATGTTTTAAATGTGGCTCTAGAATCCTATCGTAAAAGTTCGCTTGAACAAGAGATTAAAGGTGTTCTCTCACTCACCCGACTTTTGGTTGACTACCTTCAAGACTTTCATATTTATACAAAACGACAGAGCATTTTTCTCACTCAAGGTGTCATTCAAATGATTTCATTATTTACACAAATTGAATTTCCAAACCACAAACACAAAGTCCTTCTTGAATCCCCAACTTTCTCTTTCGCAAACAAAATAATGCATGTCTATAATGCAGAGGTTCTCACCATTAAACGGGATAAAGATGGTATCGATTTGGATGAGCTAGAGAGATTATTCCGCGATGAGCCCATCAAGTTCTTTTACATTGTTCCCCGAAACCATAATCCTCTCGGAACCTACCTTTCCCATCATCAGCGAAAAAGAATCATGGAGCTTGCGATTGCATATGATGTGTACATTCTTGAGGATGACTATTTTAACGATTCATTTGCGATTCCCAAATATGAGCCTTTGTATTATTTCTCGGGATTTAAAAATTGTATTTACCTAAAAAGTTACTCCAAACTCTTTCCCTACATCCGTATTGGGTATGCAGTCGTTCCCGATTCTCTTTTACCAATATTTAAGGAGTCTATAGAACTCTCGTATTTCACATCTTATCAAATGCCTTCACTTGTTTCGCAAGCAACCCTGGAAGCGGCGATACGGAGTGACATTCTTACGAACAATGCCAATGCGCTTTCTGATGAATTGCACGCAAAAATCAAACTTCTCAATAAAATGAGCGCAAAGTGGGATACCGAAGTTGTCCAACACATACCTGCGCAATCGGGTTACTATTCAACATTGATTTTGCATCCATCCATCGATGTCACTCAACTCATTGCAACGCTCAAAGAGCAACACCTAAGTGTTGCATCGAATTTAAACTCATTCTACGATCCCGCTGCCTATGACAACAGTATTCGGATTACGCTAACACGCATTCAGATAGAGCAAATTCCAACCATTATGACGATCCTTTATGAAACAGTTCAAGGCATCTATCAAAAAAAGGTAAGTTCCTGAAGAACCTACCTTTTGCTTTAATCTTTACTGATGATTTCTTTACCTGCACTCAAGAGTGAGGTTAAATTTTGAATTTCTGAAGGAACAATGATCTTTGTTGCTTGACCGTCAGCCACTTTTTCAAGCGTTTCCAATCCTTTAAGTTTTAAATATGCATTGTCTGCTGTGATTGTTGCAAGTAATTCCGCTCCCTTTGCTTGTGCACCAAAGATACGTTCAATTGCCTGTGCTTCCCCTTCAGCTTCTGTAATCATTTGCTCTTTACGTGCTTGCGCGCGAAGAACTACCGATTCCTTTTCACCTTCAGCAATTAAAATTGCGGAACGTTTTTCACCTTCAGCACGAAGAATGGACTCACGACGCTCACGTTCTGCACGCATTTGTTTCTCCATTGCTTCTTGAATATCACGCGGTGGAATGATGTTTTTAACTTCAACACGTTGAACACGAATTCCCCATGGATCTGTTGCTTCATCAAGGATAGTACGCATTTTTGTATTGATAATATCCCGTGATGTTAGCGTTTGGTCCAATTCTAAATCACCAATAATATTACGTAACGTTGTTGCAGTTAAATTCTCAATCGCATTAATCGGATTGTGGATTCCGTATGTATACAACATTGGATCGGTAATTTGGAAGTAAATAACGGTATCAATCTGCATTGTAACGTTATCTTTAGTAATAACGGGTTGTGGCGCGAAATCTTGAACACGCTCTTTTAGTGAAACTTTGTTTGCGACACGATCAATAAACGGAACAATAAAGTGCATTCCTTTTTCAAGTGTGTGTGAATAGGCTCCCAATCGCTCAATGACATATGCATTTGATTGTGGAATCACTCGCACACAATAACCGATAATTAATAACGCAATGATAACTAAAAACAATGAAATTATAAATGTTGGAAATGACATATTAGTTCTCCTCTAGCTTTCTTACAATTAATTTCACACCCTCAATAGCAATTACTTCAACTCTTACACCCGAATCGATGGGTATTTGATCAACGGTTGTCGCTGACCATGTATCCCCATTAACCTTAATTAGACCCCATTTATCTTCAGTAATGGGTTCTGCCAAAACAAATTGTCTCCCCACAATACTATCAGCATTTGTTGCAACAACATTGCCTCGCAAGAATCGGGTTGCCAAAGGTCTAATTAAGACCATCGACGCCAATGATACAATCACAAAGACAATAATTTGAATGATTAAACTTCCGGTTAAGTAGGCTGTTAAGAACGCAGCCAGAGCGCCGATTGCAAACCAAATTGAAACAAGGTTACCTACAGTAATTAATTCAAAAACTACCATCACAATACAGACGAGTAACCATACCTGTGACAAACTCATAGTAACCCTCCCTTCTCTTTAAAGGCAGAGAGATCAAATGTGAGAACGTTTTCCTTAGCATCAAACGTTGCGACAAGCTTTTGACCTGTCAATGCGCCGCCAACCTTCGTTGCAATTAAATCACACAGTGCCTTATTGTTTATTTTCGCATAGCCCTTCCCCACAGAAATCTTATGCAAGTTTTCTTTAGGATAGGCATTTAAATCCAAGTCCCGTTTGGTAACGGGTTTAATTCCAACAATACTTGATGAAGAAAATCCAACCATAACATAATGGCTATCAAGAAAATGTGATGATGCGTTTTGATTGAGTGTTATGTTGTTTTCATTCAATGTTACGACTTCTACTTGTGCATTGCCTTTAACCCATTCGAACATACCTATCGCCTCCGATATTTACAGTATACTCTCTTATTTCAATAATTTCAACTTTTTCGAATTTTTCATTTTCTGCAATTAAAAAGGTAGAATCATATTCTACCAATTTTTAAGTTCATTACCTTTTACAAGAAAACTTTGTTGTGCATACTGTGCCAGTGGATCATCGGAATATGAATCAGAGTAGAAGTACTCCATTGCATTCATATCATAAAGTTTTTCCATACGACGCACTTTTTCGACGCCATAGCAATTCTCTTGACGATGCACTCCGGTATGTTTGTCCACATCTGAAGCAATCAGCTGCACGCCCAATTCTTTAATAATCGGCTCAAGCAAGAATTCGGGAGATGCAGAAATAATGAGATCATCATCACGTCTTTGCTCCATATACCATGGTTTAATTTTATGCTTGTTTATGGCCCAGAACTCCAAAACTGCATTATCGATGTCATCAATTTCAGAAAAGTAGCGGTAGAATTGCGTCTTCATTTCTGTTTTGGTGATTTTTCCACGTTTATAATCCGCTGCAGCCTTGACCTGTGCAGGCCATAATTTCGCGAGGCGCTTGTGTCTTTTTACGTTAAACTTATAGAAATCAATGGAACTGTCACCATCATAAATTGTTTTATCCCAATCATATACGTTCATAGTATCCCTCCCGTGCTCGTTTTTCTTCGCGTAAACTAATGTATTTGTGGCGCATGCCAATGTAGACTTGCGCAGTCTGTTGGCTATCTTCAAGCCCACGGTGTCCTACTTCACGTACAACTCCAAAGTGAGTGCATAGTGTTTCAAGCTTGTGATTTTTAACATCACGATTCATTAGCCGTGAAATTCGTAAAGTATCAATGAAGTCGTTGTGCATTTCAATGCCCGTCTTTGCCAGATAGGCATCATAAATCAAAAAGTAATCAAATGTTACATTATGTCCGAGTATGATATCCGACCCAATAAAATCAACAAATGCTTCGATTTGGCTTTCGATACTTGGCGCATCCGCAATCATGGCATCGGTGATTCCCGTCAACTCCACTACAAAAGGAATGATTCCATTTTTTGCTTTGATAAGCGTTGAATACGAATCAGTGGGTTTGTAGTTACGATACCGTATCGCACTAATTTCCGTGATGTCCTCAAATTTATTACTTCGTCCGGTTGTTTCCAAGTCAATAACTGTGAAATCTGGTACAAACCTTAGAAGATTTTCGCCAACATGTCGCATAGAAAACCTCAATTCTAGTCACATTGTAACATAAAATGAGCTTGATTTTCATCAAGCTCACGCAACTATTTTGCGGCATCAATCATCAATTGTGCCAATCGTTGTGAAAACAGAACTGCATCTTCGATTGGTAAGCCTTCAATAAGACTTGCTTGATCAAAGAGAATTGCTGCCAAACTATCCAATTGTTCAGGATCCTTTGCGTATACACGCTCAAGAGCTTCTAAAAGGGGATGGTTGGGATTAATTTCAAGAATACGTTTTGCTTTGAATTCGTTGGGATTATCCGGCATTTGATTGAGTACTTTCTCCATTTCAAATGACATGCCTTCTTCACTAACCAATCCAACAGGGTGGTTAAGAAGGCGACTCGAAAGTTTAACATCGTCAACTTTTCCATTTAAGGCAACTTTCAGTTGTTCAATAAGGTCCTTCGTTTCTTCTGTCCGCTTTTCGACAACTTCTTTCGTTGCTTCATCATCAATATCTAGGTCACCCTGGCTGATCGACTTGAATGATTTCTCATCGTATTGTTGGAGTATTTGGATTACAAACTCATCGATTTCATCCGTAAGATAGAGAACCTCAAATCCTTTTGATAATACGAATTCTGTTTGTGGCAACATTTTGACCTTGGCTTCATTCTCACCCGAAACATAGAAGATTTCCGTTTGGTCTTCTTTCATTCGCGCTACATACTCTGCAAGTGTTGTAAGTTTTTCATCATGAGAACTCTTGAACATTAACAAGTCTTGTAGTTCTGCACGATTGCTACCATATTGCGAATACAAACCGTACTTGATTGGCATTCCGAAGTTTGACCAGAATGTTTCATAGTCTTCACGTTTGTTTTTTAACATTAATTCCAACTCTGAACGAATTTTCTTTTCGATACGATTTGAGATAAGGCTCAACTGACGATCATGTTGTAATATTTCTCGGGAAATATTTAAAGATAAGTCGGGTGAGTCAACCAAACCACGAACAAAACGGAAGTGATCTGGAATCAAGGATTTATTATGATCCATAATGAATACCCCACGGCTGTACAATTGCAGACCGGGTTCATATTGTTGGGAGTAAAAGTTCATTGGGACATGCTTTGGAATGAATAGCAATGCATCAAAGGATGGGTTCCCTTCAACTTTCATTTGAATTGTTTTAAATGGATCATCGTAGTCGTGGAATTTCTCACGGTAGAATTGATTCAATTCTTCTTCAGTGACATCACTCTTAGAACGTTTCCACAAGGGAATCATCGAATTAAGAGTAACTTCTTCGCCTTCTACATCCATCACAATTGGGTAGCGGATATAGTCGGAGTATTGTTTAATCAGGCTGCGAATTTGATAATCTTCTAGAAACTCATCATAGTTCTCGCCTTCGCCATTCTCTTTAATCTTTAAGACAATTGTTGTCCCATGACTTGCGCGTTCCGCAGCAGAAACTGTGAATCCATCCAAGCCATTCGATACGAATTTAAATGCTTCATCACTACCATAAACACGCGATGTAACACTTACTTCAGAAGCTACCATGAAAGCTGAGTAGAAGCCAACTCCAAATTGACCTATGATATCAACATCGTCTTCACCACTCTCAAGAGCAGATTTGAATGCATGCGAATCACTCTTAGCAATCGTTCCAAGGTAGTCTTCCAGTTCTTTTTCGCTCATTCCGATTCCTGAATCGCTGATCGTTAATGTGCGATTTTCTTTATCAATCGCAATTTCAATTTTAAGATCTTCTTTATTCAGTTGTACTGAAGTATCTTGAAGTGAATTAAAATATAACTTATCCGTCGCATCACTTGCATTGGAAATAAGTTCGCGAAGAAAAATCTCCTTATTTGTATAAATTGAATTAATCATGAGATCTAAGAGTCTTTGTGACTCTGCTTTAAATTGTTTTTTACGTGCCATATTAGTCCTCCTTAGCAGTCTATGACTTTAAGTGCTAATACTATTTTACCTCATTTTAAAATTCTGTCAACATTAAAAAAACCTTGTCGATTACAAGGTTAGTTTTGAGTGCTTCTTAAGTTTGAGATTTCAATCCAACGACTTTCGTTTCCATCTTGGCCATCCAAATGATACTTGATTGTTGTTTTTCCAAATTTAGTGTGTTGGAATATATAGTCTTTGAAAACGTCATTGCTTTCTTCTGTATATTCGCCCAATTGTTCAATGACAGACTCAATCGGTGTTGCGAAAGTAATGCCATCGTGAACAACAATATCGACAGCAACATCCGAGCCAAACGTACGGTTTTCCGCAGCAATTTCTCCAATGAGAGTCTCAGCCATCATTTTCGGTGCAGAAGCATCATTGAAGAAGGAAACCTTAATGATATTATCGCCGTTACGCAAATAAAGATTTCTTACTATCGTATTGGGTGCCATCTCTTGTTCGATATCCGATTCTGCTTCCCAACCATTTGCAGCCAATTCACTGAATTTTACAGGTAATTGGTATGCGGTTCCTTTGAGTTTAAAATCTAAGAATTCATAAGTCGGTTTGATTGGTTCAGGATCCGGTTCTGGTTGTGGAGGTGTTTGGGTGCAGCCCACCAGTAAAACTAAAACTGCAAGCAGTGCTACTATTTTTTTCATATTATCTTACTCCTTAATCTCATCGTCATTGGGATCCAGGTAGACATCCGTTCCCACACCACAGCATGCACTAATGCGCCCACTGTTGGCAGCTTGAAAAAGACTTCCACCCTGTTGGATACCACTGAATAAATCAGAATCCAGTGAGAACCATGAAGCCACTGCATCGGCCAAGGGGTAATTTCCTTCAGCAACAACCTTACCATCAACAACAAAAGTTGGCAGTACTGAATAGGCATCCGTCTTTGTTTTATCGTGGAGGTTATTAAAGCGTTTAACATCAATTCCACTTAATTCCAAACGCTTGACCATCTCTTTGAAAGCACTGCGTCTGGGATCTGTATCGATCCCAAGGAGGGCACTTCCCAAATCTTCAACTACTTCATATACTGTCAGTTCCATCTTAGTAATCTCCCTTCAGTACACGTTCATATACATCTTTTAATTGTTTTCCAATCTCTTCGATACTGCGCTCTTCAGCCACAGCGTAGCCACCCTCCACAGTTGACGGCAGCTCACCTTTGATAAATGTACGAATCAAGAATACAAAATCACGAATTGAATTTCCTTTGTAACAGTTTTTACCATGGGATAACCACGGATCGTAAACACCAATATCGCGAACAATTGTCTGACATTTTGATGCCAATGCCTCAAGCACAACGATACCTTCGGTCTCTTCATATGATGGAAAGAAGAATACATCTGCCGATGCATAAGCGCCTTCAATAATATCCCCTTTAATATATCCCGGTAAGATGACATTATCTGGTTTCTCTTTAATCGCCTCACGTACCTTTGAAGTAACACTTGCAAGAGGGGTATGTCCAAACCAAATAAACGTATAATCCGGTAATGCGCGGGCGACTTCCATGAAATCAGGAAGTCCTTTACGTTCAAAATAAAGCCCAACTGAAACAATTACTTTTTGGTCATCAGCAAGATTAAAGAACTTACGGAATTTTTGCACTTTATATTCATCATAATGAAAACGGTCCAAATCAATCCCATTCGATATATCTTGGATTGGCTTATCAATACCATACCCCTCTAAGATCTTCTTTGAATAGGGAGTCGGCGTAAGAATATAATCTCCAAGTTCATAACTGGATACAATATGCATCTTGAACAATGGTGACAGTTGATTTGAGAAGATGAACGAATTACGGAAATCCTCTTCGGTTGAGTGCGCATGATAAACAACCTTCTTACCTTCTTTTTTCGCCTTCACAGCCATTGAACGTGCACCGAGATCAACAGTATTAATATGGACTAAATCATAATAGTCTTTTTCATCAGTTGTAAACGGAACCCCTGCTTCAGTGAGTGCACGCACTTGATGTTTCATAGCACGTCCGATCCCCGATTTGCTGAGGGCCTTCTCTCCGCGTTGATATAATAAAACCTTCATAGATTAACCACCTTTTTTTAACTGTATCATTTATACTAATACACTACCACTCTGCTCTGTAACTGTCAATCGAGAGCGAAGAAATGTTCCGCATTCTTATCTTGATAGAAACACAGTTTATGACTTTATTTTACTCATGTAAATATACCACGATTTATAAAATGATGTGTAAGAGTGGGGTGAAATTAATGATAATATATTGTATGATACCTAAAGAGGTGATTATCATGAATGGAGACCAACGTCGACTTGAAATTCTACAATCCTTACAGTTAGCAGAAAGTGCAATCAGTGCAAACCAATTTGCGCGTCAATTTGGTGTTTCCCGACAAGTCATTGTCGGTGATGTCGCCCTTTTGCGTGCCCAGGGTCACAACATCAATGCAACTGGGAAGGGATATATCATCAATCATTCGAATTCCTTGAAACTCGAGCGAATTATTGCCGTCAACCACCCACCCGAGCAAACACGAAACGAACTGGAACTTTTAGTCTCCTTGGGTGTGATCATTCGTGATGTCACAGTGGAGCACCCAGTTTATGGAGAAATAACAGGGCAATTGAATATTGCTTCAGTTCAAGATATTGACGATTTCTTAAATAATGATGTTACACTGCTTTCATCGCTAACCGATGGGATTCATCTCCATACCATCCTCTGTGATAACGATGCCCATTATAACAAGGTTATCGAAGCACTTGATCATGCAAATTTGCGCTATTCTAACTAAGGTGTCTTGACACCTTTTTGTTTGTTCTTTACAATAGACTTGTTGGGTGTCTTGACACCTTAGGAGATATTATGAAAAAAACACGTTCTTTAACGATTTCTGCATTGTTGATTGCCTTAGGAATAACAATTCCAATGTTTATGCCAAAGGTAATTATTCCACCCGCTTCCTATACTCTTGCATCTCATGTCCCTGTTTTTATTGCGATGTTTATTTCGCCCATGACAGCCATTTCTGTTGCTCTGGGTACTGCATTGGGTTTTCTCATTACAACAACGCCTGAAATTGCCGCTCGTGCACTCTCGCATGTTATCTTTGCTTGGGTTGGGTCAGAATACATTCGCAAACACCCCAGTATTATCCACACAAAGCGCCCCTTACTTGTATTCAATTTTGTAATTGCCTTGATTCATGCATCTGCTGAGGTTTTAGCAATTACCCCCTTTTACCTGAGCAATCCACTGAATGCTAGTGGAAATTATTGGATGACCATTATTCTGATGGTAGGTCTTGGTGGACTTGTTCACAGTATCATTGACTTTCTGATTGCACAAACGATCGTGAAACGAACGATAAATATGATAAGATAAAGTATAGGAGGATTGATTATGAAACCACTATTTATTTACTATCCAAAATGTTCTACTTGTAAACGCGCAATTAAGTTTTTAGAGGACAACAATATCGATGTCGAATACCGTGACATCATGACACAAAACCCTACCAAGGCCGAATTAAAGAAATGGTTTGTAGAGAGCGGATATCCAATCAAACGCTTTTTCAATACTTCAGGCATTGTGTATCGCGAAATGAACCTAAAGGATAAATTGCCAACAATGAGTGACGAAGAAGCACTGGATCTTCTTGCAACTACAGGACGCTTGATTCGCAGACCTGTTATGATCAGTGATCACGGTGTTTTTCTTGGTTTCCACGAAGAAATGTACGAATTACTAAAATAATGCTTGTACTTTTCTCACCCACAAAAACGCAAAAAGAAGCGCCTTCGGACCAACCCGCAAAGCGCTTCTTTCCTGAGATTACCGAACGCATTCTAAGTGAAATGCAAGCGTATGACGTTGACGACCTCAAGCGTATTTACCGTGTTTCCGATAAAATCGCCCAAGCAGCGCATCATAATTTCGCAACATTTCAAGAACATCACATTGCAATTCAAAGCTATCAAGGTTCAACATTTAAAAATATGAATACAAATGAATGGTCCCAAGTAGACCATGACTACGCCAACAAACATCTATTGATTCTCTCTGCGCTGTATGGACTTGTTAGCCCAAACTCACGCATCGGATTGTATCGTTTGGATTTCCTTACGAAAACTACTTTAAGACTCTACGATCTTTGGCAAGTTCCTGTCACACAGGCACTCAATGCAATGACTCAGCCAATTCTAAATCTTGCATCAAAAGAATATGTTGAAATGATTGATACAAACAATCTCACGGTTCCCTTTGTTTCAATTGATTTTAGGGAAACAGTTGGGTCTGAAGTCGTAGTCAAAGCAACATATGCCAAAATTGCACGTGGAAAAATGGCATCACAGGTTATCAAACAACGAATTACAAATTTTGAAGATCTTAAGAAAATCAGTTTTGATGATTATGTGTATAACGAATCGCTTTCAAACCAATCATTATATGTCTTCACACGATAAAAGGTGCTTTCGCACCTTTTTTAGTCAATAAATTGTTTGAAACTTTCGAGTTTCATGGGTAAATCACGAATCTCATCAGGAGTTAACCACACGCCAGCACACCCATCAGCAAACTGTATCTTTGATGTATCGACGCTAACCTCAAAATTGAATGAAACGAAATGTGTTTCCATGGGACTGTTTCCTGGTTTACTCAGATAAAACACATCGGTTGTTATTCCAAGAAATCGTACTTCCATAATTTCAGTCGACAACTCTTCGCGTATCTCGCGGTGAATTGCTTCCAAAAGAGTCTCGCCCCACTGCATACGCCCACCCACAGGCACTGGATGGCCCCAGTCGAGCGCTAAGAAGTCAAATAGAACCTTATTCGATTCGCTGACTTTTGCGCTTACACGCGCGTTAAACGAGCGTTCAGGCGAAATCTGCACAGAAATATCCTCACCGTTTGTACGAACATCGATTTCATCAACATAATACATTTTAAACGTATCGCGATTCGCAATTGCTGTTTCAATCCAAGCAGGAACAATGGGATAATTCTTAAAATCATGCGATGCGATAGGTACAATGCCAGTTTCAAGATTAAGTTCAAGCTCATCATCCAAATCGATGCTGAAAATAATAGAATGTTCATGCCATGGTTTCGTAATATGGAGAAATTGTTCTGCAATTCCAATCATTCGATAATCCGACACTGTAATACCCAATTCTTCTTGCATCTCCCGAACAAGCGCCTCTTCAACTGTTTCTCCGAACTTAACACGACCACCTACTGGAAAATAGTACTGATCTGTTTTGCAGAAATCAAAAAGAAATGCACCACGGTACATGACAAGTGCGACAATTCTTAAATTATAAATATTTTCCCCAACGTCTAATGTTAAATCCATAAGTACACTCCTTTAAATTAAAAAGAAAAGCCGATTACTCGGCTTTGATTAATTAGTCAATTGAAACTTTAAGACCGCGACCCATTGTTGTTGAAATAACAAGGTTCTTGATGTATGTTCCCTTAACTGCTGCTGGACGTGCTTTCACGATCATGTCATTTAATGCTTGGAAGTTTTCTTCCAATGCTGCATCATCAAATGAAAGTTTACCAATGATTGTATTGACGTTTGATTCTTTGTCAACACGGTATTCGATTTTACCTTTTTTGATTTCTTCGACTGCTTTTGTTACATCAGTTGTAACAGTACCAGTTTTAGGGTTAGGCATTAAACCTTTAGGTCCTAGGACACGTCCTAATTTTCCTAATTCACCCATCATGTCTGGAGTAGCAACGATGATATCAAAGTCAAACCAACCATTTTTGACTTCTTCAAGAATTTCTTTACCACCAACAAAATCTGCACCAGCATCTTTTGCTTCTTGCTCTTTAGCACCTTGAGTAACTACTAAGACTTTTTGTGTACGTCCTGTACCGTTTGGTAAGACCATAGCACCACGGATTTGTTGGTCCGCATGACGTGGATCTACGTTCAAGTTATATGAAACTTCAACAGTTGGATCAAATTTTACGAAACTGTTTTCGCGTAATACTTTAATCGCTTCAGCTACTGAATAAACTTTTGAACGATCGATGTTTCCGTCGACTTTTTTATAGTTTTTTGTTGATTTAGCCATAATAAATGTTAGTCCTCCATTCCTTCAATATTGATACCCATATTTTTTGCGGTACCAGCAACGATTTTCATTGCGCCTTCGACATCATTTGCGTTTAAGTCTACTAATTTATATTCAGCAATTTCACGCAATTGTGCTTCTGAAATGGTTCCAACAACTTGTTTGCTTGGTGTTGCGGCTCCACTTTGGACTCCAGCAGCTTTCTTTAATAAGATAGCAGCAGGTGTTGTCTTCAATTCGAAGTCAAATGATTTGTCATCGTATACTGTGATAACTACAGGTACAACATCTCCTGAACGATCACGAGTTGCATCGTTAAATGCAGTCGTAAACTGAGGCATGTTAATACCAACACCAGCTAATGCAGGTCCTGGTTTAGCTCCCCCAGCAGGGAATTGTAATTTTGCTATTTTTGCAACTTTTTTACTCACACGACATTCCTCCTTGTGTTTGATTTGTCTGTGTTGTGGTCAAATGAATGGTTGCGTCACTCTACCACACAAAAACACCCTTTGACAGGCTTACTTATTATACAAGTTTTAGTATAGCAAAGTCAACCAATCGAGTATAAAAAAAGACATCCTGATAAAGGATGTCGAATTACCCGGCAATGAGCTATCTTCACTAGCGCAGGGCTAGATATTGTCGCCGCTAAAGTGCTTAACTTCTGTGTTCGGGATGGGAACAGGTGTGACCACTTCGCTAATATCACCAGATCATTGAGAGAATCTCTCAAAACTGAATAACAGAATTCATAAACTTTGGAATCTTTTCAAATAGTCGTATCAATTGTGATTAAAACCTCGACCTATTAGTATCAGTCAGCTACACATATCACTATGCTTCCACCTCTGACCTATCAACCTGATCGTCTCTCAGGGGTCTTACTACTTGCGTATGGGAAATCTCATCTTGGAGTTGGCTTCGTGCTTAGATGCTTTCAGCGCTTATCCAGTCCATACTTAGCTACCCAGCGATGCTCTTGGCAGAACAACTGGTACACCAGCGGTATGTCCATCCCGGTCCTCTCGTACTAGGGACAGCGCTCCTCAAATTTCCTACGCCCACAACAGATAGGGACCGAACTGTCTCACGACGTTCTGAACCCAGCTCGCGTACCGCTTTAATGGGCGGACAGCCCAACCCTTGGAACCTAATTCAGCTCCAGGATGCGATGAGCCGACATCGAGGTGCCAAACCTCGCCGTCGATGTGAACTCTTGGGCGAGATCAGCCTGTTATCCCCAGGGTAGCTTTTATCCGTTAAGCGACGGCCCTTCCACGTGGTACCGCCGGATCACTAAGCCCGACTTTCGTCCCTGCTCGACTTGTAGGTCTCGCAGTCAAGCACCCTTCTGCCTTTACGCTCGTCGATTGATTTCCAACCAATCTGAGGGTACCTTTGGGCGCCTCCGTTACTCTTTAGGAGGCGACCGCCCCAGTCAAACTGCCCACCTGGCACTCTCCCGGACCCGGATCACGGGTCGCGGTTAGAACTTCAAACTTACAAGAGTGGTATCCCAATGGCGACTCCACATAGACTAGCGTCCATGCTTCAGTGTCTCCCACCTATCCTGTACATGTAAATTCAAAGTTCAATACCAAGCTACAGTAAAGCTCCATGGGGTCTTTCCGTCTAGTTGCGGGTAACCGGCATCTTTACCGGTACTAAGATTTCACCGAGTCTGCTGCCGAGACAGCGCCCAAATCGTTACGCCTTTCGTGCGGGTCGGAACTTACCCGACAAGGAATTTCGCTACCTTAGGACCGTTATAGTTACGGCCGCCGTTCACTGGGGCTTCAGTTCAATGCTTCGTTCCGAAGAACTAACACATCCCCTTAACCTTCCAGCACCGGGCAGGCGTCACCCCCTATACTTCGTCTTGCGACTTTGCAGAGAGCTGTGTTTTAGTTAAACAGTCGCTTGGGCCTCTTCACTGCGGCTCTCTTTTACAAGAGCACCCCTTCTCCCGAAGTTACGGGGTCATTTTGCCGAGTTCCTTGGCAACAGTTCTCTCGCTCACCTCAGGATTCTCTCCTTGCCTACCTGTGTCGGTTTTGGTACGGGCCAATCCATAATTAACGCTAGAAACTTTTCTTGAGAGCTGGCATCGGTTACTTCGCTACTTCCTCACGGGTTCACTCCTCATAACGCCTTTGCTTTATAGGACGGATTTGCCTATCCTACGGCTCCTTCGCTTAAACCGGCTCTTCCATTCGCCGGCTTAACCTAGCCTTCTCTGTCATTCCTTCACTTATGGATCGGGTACAGGAATATCAACCTGTTGTCCATCGACTACGCTTTTCAGCCTCATCTTAGGTCCCGACTTACCCAGGGAGGACGAGCCTTCCCCTGGAATCCTTAGGCAATCGGTGGGTCAGATTCTCACTGACCTTTCGCTACTCACACCGGCATTCTCACTTCTATACACTCCACTGCTCCTTACGGTACAGCTTCAACGCAGTATAGAACGCTCCCCTACCACTTAAAATAAATTTTAAATTCGCAGTTTCGGTATCATACTTAGCCCCGGTACATTTTCGGCGCAGGGTCACTCGACTAGTGAGCTGTTACGCACTCTTTCAAGGGTGGCTGCTTCTAAGCCAACCTCCTAGTTGTCTGTGCATCCCCACATCCTTTTCCACTTAGCATGAATTTTGGGACCTTAACTGGCGATCTGGGCTGTTTCCCTTTTGACTACGGACCTTATCACCCATAGTCTGACTGCCGTCTACATATCCGTTGGCATTCGGAGTTTGATTATATTCAGTACCCCGAGATGGGGCCATCATACATTCAGTGCTCTACCTCCAACGGCCTTCCAACGACGCTAGCCCTAAAGCTATTTCGGGGAGAACCAGCTATATCAGAGTTCGATTGGTATTTCACCCCTAGCCACAGTTCATCCGCTAACTTTTCAACGTTAGTCGGTTCGGTCCTCCATTTGGTTTCACCCAAACTTCAACCTGACCATGGCTAGATCACTCTGTTTCGGGTCTACCACAATGTACTTCGCGCCCTATTAAGACTCGCTTTCGCTTCGGCTCCGCTCTTTCCAGCTTAACCTTGCACATTATGAGTAACTCGCCGGTTCATTCTACAAAAGGCACGCCATCACCCTTTAACGGGCTCTGACTTCTTGTAAGCATACGGTTTCAGGATCTATTTCACTCCGCTTCCGCGGTTCTTTTCACCTTTCCCTCACGGTACTGGTTCACTATCGGTCACTAAGGAGTATTTAGCCTTACCGGGTGGTCCCGGTTGATTCCGACAAGGTTTCACGTGCCTCGCCGTACTCAGGATTCCACTAGGGTCATCGCCGCTTTCGTCTACAGGGTTTGCACCTTCTTTGACTGGCCTTTCAATGCCATTCGACTAGCTTTAATGAATCCCACATTGTGGTCCTACTACCCCTTCTCGAAGAAGGTTTGGGCTCTTCCCGTTTCGCTCGCCACTACTCAGGGAATCACTGTTGTTTTCTTTTCCTCCTGCTACTAAGATGTTTCAATTCGCAGGGTTGCTTCTCCATAGGCTATGTATTCACCTATGAGTAATACTGCATTACCAGTACTGGGTTCCCCATTCGGAGACCTCCGGATCGTTGAGTACGTACCTCTCCCCGGAGCATTTCGCTGTTAGTCGCGTCCTTCATCAGCTCTTAGTGCCTAGGCATCCACCGTACGCCCTTACATATTTAATCACATGTAATTTCGCGCCTGATATATTTCAATCAGTTCTTTTTTTGTCTATCGCTTCGATAAACGTGTGTTCGCTTATTTGATTACTGTTTTTGTTTAACTTGATGTAAATCTAGTTTTGTTACAACTATTCGAAAAGATTTCTGTTGATAACTTTTTAATGTCTGTATCTCTATCTATTCTTTTCTGTTATTCAGTTTTCAAAGATCATCATTGCTTCTTACCTGAGATTTCGCTCTTTCAAACGGACTCTCAAAACTAAACAGGAAACCCTTGTCAATTCCACTTCTTACTAAGTTATTCTCCTTAGAAAGGAGGTGATCCATCCCCACCTTCCGGTAGGGATACCTTGTTACGACTTAACCCCAATCATCGGTCCTACCTTCGACGGCTTCCTCCATTTACATGGTTAGACCACCGGCTTCGGGTATTACCAACTCTCATGGTTTGACGGGCGGTGTGTACAAGGCCCGAGAACGTATTCACCGCGACATTCTGATTCGCGATTACTAGCGATTCCGACTTCATGGAGTCGAGTTGCAGACTCCAATCCGAACTGAGACGTACTTTCTGAGATTCGCTCAACATCACTGTCTTGCTGCCCTCTGTATACGCCATTGTAGTACGTGTGTAGCCCAGATCATAAGGGGCATGATGATTTGACGTCATCCCCACCTTCCTCCGGTTTATCACCGGCAGTCTCTCCAGAGTCCCCAACTTAATGCTGGTAACTGAAGACAAGGGTTGCGCTCGTTGCGGGACTTAACCCAACATCTCACGACACGAGCTGACGACAACCATGCACCACCTGTATCCGCCATAACTATTACATATCTCTATGCTTTTGCGCGGTATGTCAAGACCTGGTAAGGTTCTTCGCGTTGCTTCGAATTAAACCACATACTCCACCGCTTGTGCGGGCCCCCGTCAATTCCTTTGAGTTTTACGCTTGCGCGCATACTCCCCAGGCGGGATACTTATTGCGTTAACTACAGCACTGAATTTCTCCAACACTTAGTATCCATCGTTTACGGCGTGGACTACTAGGGTATCTAATCCTATTTGCTCCCCACGCTTTCGAGCCTCAGCGTCAGTTACAGGCCAGTAAGCCGCCTTCGCCACTGGTGTTCCTCCATATATCTACGCATTTTACCGCTACACATGGAATTCCACTTACCTCTCCTGCACTCAAGTCTACCAGTTTCTATGGCGTCACGGGGTTGAGCCCCGAACTTTCACCATAAACTTAATAAACCGCCTGCGCTCCCTTTACGCCCAATAATTCCGGATAACGCTTGCCACCTACGTATTACCGCGGCTGCTGGCACGTAGTTAGCCGTGGCTTTCTGGTAAGGTACCGTCATAGTACGAGCATTCCCTCTCATACTTGTTCTTCCCTTACAACAGAGCTTTACAACCCGAAGGCCTTCTTCACTCACGCGGCGTTGCTCGGTCAGGGTTTCCCCCATTGCCGAAAATTCCCTACTGCTGCCTCCCGTAGGAGTCTGGGCCGTGTCTCAGTCCCAGTGTGGCCGGTCACCCTCTCAGGTCGGCTACGCATCATCGTCTTGGTAGGCCGTTACCCCACCAACTAACTAATGCGCCATAAGCCCATCTCATTGTGATGTATTCCATCTTTAATTAACTCAAGATTCCTTAAGTTAACCTATCCGGTATTAGCTGACGTTTCCATCAGTTATCCCAGGCATTGAGGCAGGTTGCTTATGTATTACTCACCCGTTCGCCACTAAGATCATTAAGAAGCAAGCTTCTCAAGTCTCTTCGTTCGACTTGCATGTATTAGGCACGCCGCCAGCGTTCATCCTGAGCCAGGATCAAACTCTCCATTTGATTCTTTCTCTTTGTTTTTAAACTCGCTGACGAGTTTGTTTTTTGTTTCGTTTATTTCTTTTGAAATTGACGTTTCCTGTTTAGTTTTCAAAGACCATTTCGCGCCAAGTTCCCTTGAACGCTTGTACATAATATCACCGCAACTCGTTTGTGTCAACGCCTTTTTCACTTTTATTTAAGAAAATGTTAATTTGTTGCGATAAAGCCAATAAAAGGCAATTTAAGCGCCTTGGAGCACATATATAAGTATGTAATATGAGGGCACAGATGTGCATCAACACAAAAGAAAAACGTATAACTCAGAAAATGAATTATACGTTTCAAACAACCAGCTTAAGGAAGTAAATTTCCAGCACTGTGATACAAGTCATACCAGTCTTCACGACTCATATTTATATCAGACCCTTCACAAATACGAACAATCCGCTCAACATTCATACTTCCAATCAACACTTGCATATTAGCTGGGTGACGAAGAATCCAAGCGACAGCAATTGCTTCATCAGAAACACCATATTTTGCGGCCATTTCATTAAGTTTCGCATTCACTTCTGGGAATTTTTCATTTGCCATGAATACATCTTCAAAATACCCACTATAGAATGGTGACCACGCTTGAATTGTCATGTTCTTAATTCTTGAGTATTCAAGGATACCTTGGGTACGGTCAATGCTTGGCTCATTGTACATATTGACATTAAAACCATAATTTATCATTGGAGCATGCATTAAACTCAATTGCAGTTGATTTACCAATAAGGGTACTTTTATTTCTGTCTTTAGAAGCTCAATGGTCCCTGTTGATTGATTACTTACACCAAAGTGATTCACTTTCCCTTCAGCAAGAAGGATTTCGAAAGCTTCATTAACTTCTTTGGGTTCCATAAGCGTATCTGGACGATGCAATACAAGCAAATCAAGATGTGTCATTTGCAAGCGTTCTAGGATACCATCAACTGCGTTAATAATGTGATCTCTGGAAAAATCGAACATCCCCTTACGGATTCCACATTTTGATTGAATAAAAACACTGCTTCGATCAATACCAAGTTCCTTAAAGGCTTGTCCAAAAATTCGCTCGGACTCGCCATCACCATAAATGTCAGCATGATCAAAGAAATTAATTCCTGCAGCGATACTTGTGCTGATGATGTCTTTTGCTTCTTCAATTGACTTTCCGGCCATTCGCATACAGCCAAGAGCAATGTTTGAAACTTTCAACTCACTTGTACCAAGTTTTATCTTTTTCATTCTGTCTCCTTTGGGTTGTAACCCTATGTATCGAGTATAGCACAGACAGCGCTATCATTAATTCAAATTCATAATTTACACAAAAAAAGACATCCTGATAAAGGATGTCGAATTACCCGGCAATGAGCTATCTTCACTAGCGCAGGGCTAGATATTGTCGCCGCTAAAGTGCTTAACTTCTGTGTTCGGGATGGGAACAGGTGTGACCACTTCGCTAATATCACCAGATCATTGAGAGAATCTCTCAAAACTGAATAACAGAATTCATAAACTTTGGAATCTTTTCAAATAGTCGTATCAATTGTGATTAAAACCTCGACCTATTAGTATCAGTCAGCTACACATATCACTATGCTTCCACCTCTGACCTATCAACCTGATCGTCTCTCAGGGGTCTTACTACTTGCGTATGGGAAATCTCATCTTGGAGTTGGCTTCGTGCTTAGATGCTTTCAGCGCTTATCCAGTCCATACTTAGCTACCCAGCGATGCTCTTGGCAGAACAACTGGTACACCAGCGGTATGTCCATCCCGGTCCTCTCGTACTAGGGACAGCGCTCCTCAAATTTCCTACGCCCACAACAGATAGGGACCGAACTGTCTCACGACGTTCTGAACCCAGCTCGCGTACCGCTTTAATGGGCGGACAGCCCAACCCTTGGAACCTAATTCAGCTCCAGGATGCGATGAGCCGACATCGAGGTGCCAAACCTCGCCGTCGATGTGAACTCTTGGGCGAGATCAGCCTGTTATCCCCAGGGTAGCTTTTATCCGTTAAGCGACGGCCCTTCCACGTGGTACCGCCGGATCACTAAGCCCGACTTTCGTCCCTGCTCGACTTGTAGGTCTCGCAGTCAAGCACCCTTCTGCCTTTACGCTCGTCGATTGATTTCCAACCAATCTGAGGGTACCTTTGGGCGCCTCCGTTACTCTTTAGGAGGCGACCGCCCCAGTCAAACTGCCCACCTGGCACTCTCCCGGACCCGGATCACGGGTCGCGGTTAGAACTTCAAACTTACAAGAGTGGTATCCCAATGGCGACTCCACATAGACTAGCGTCCATGCTTCAGTGTCTCCCACCTATCCTGTACATGTAAATTCAAAGTTCAATACCAAGCTACAGTAAAGCTCCATGGGGTCTTTCCGTCTAGTTGCGGGTAACCGGCATCTTTACCGGTACTAAGATTTCACCGAGTCTGCTGCCGAGACAGCGCCCAAATCGTTACGCCTTTCGTGCGGGTCGGAACTTACCCGACAAGGAATTTCGCTACCTTAGGACCGTTATAGTTACGGCCGCCGTTCACTGGGGCTTCAGTTCAATGCTTCGTTCCGAAGAACTAACACATCCCCTTAACCTTCCAGCACCGGGCAGGCGTCACCCCCTATACTTCGTCTTGCGACTTTGCAGAGAGCTGTGTTTTAGTTAAACAGTCGCTTGGGCCTCTTCACTGCGGCTCTCTTTTACAAGAGCACCCCTTCTCCCGAAGTTACGGGGTCATTTTGCCGAGTTCCTTGGCAACAGTTCTCTCGCTCACCTCAGGATTCTCTCCTTGCCTACCTGTGTCGGTTTTGGTACGGGCCAATCCATAATTAACGCTAGAAACTTTTCTTGAGAGCTGGCATCGGTTACTTCGCTACTTCCTCACGGGTTCACTCCTCATAACGCCTTTGCTTTATAGGACGGATTTGCCTATCCTACGGCTCCTTCGCTTAAACCGGCTCTTCCATTCGCCGGCTTAACCTAGCCTTCTCTGTCATTCCTTCACTTATGGATCGGGTACAGGAATATCAACCTGTTGTCCATCGACTACGCTTTTCAGCCTCATCTTAGGTCCCGACTTACCCAGGGAGGACGAGCCTTCCCCTGGAATCCTTAGGCAATCGGTGGGTCAGATTCTCACTGACCTTTCGCTACTCACACCGGCATTCTCACTTCTATACACTCCACTGCTCCTTACGGTACAGCTTCAACGCAGTATAGAACGCTCCCCTACCACTTAAAATAAATTTTAAATTCGCAGTTTCGGTATCATACTTAGCCCCGGTACATTTTCGGCGCAGGGTCACTCGACTAGTGAGCTGTTACGCACTCTTTCAAGGGTGGCTGCTTCTAAGCCAACCTCCTAGTTGTCTGTGCATCCCCACATCCTTTTCCACTTAGCATGAATTTTGGGACCTTAACTGGCGATCTGGGCTGTTTCCCTTTTGACTACGGACCTTATCACCCATAGTCTGACTGCCGTCTACATATCCGTTGGCATTCGGAGTTTGATTATATTCAGTACCCCGAGATGGGGCCATCATACATTCAGTGCTCTACCTCCAACGGCCTTCCAACGACGCTAGCCCTAAAGCTATTTCGGGGAGAACCAGCTATATCAGAGTTCGATTGGTATTTCACCCCTAGCCACAGTTCATCCGCTAACTTTTCAACGTTAGTCGGTTCGGTCCTCCATTTGGTTTCACCCAAACTTCAACCTGACCATGGCTAGATCACTCTGTTTCGGGTCTACCACAATGTACTTCGCGCCCTATTAAGACTCGCTTTCGCTTCGGCTCCGCTCTTTCCAGCTTAACCTTGCACATTATGAGTAACTCGCCGGTTCATTCTACAAAAGGCACGCCATCACCCTTTAACGGGCTCTGACTTCTTGTAAGCATACGGTTTCAGGATCTATTTCACTCCGCTTCCGCGGTTCTTTTCACCTTTCCCTCACGGTACTGGTTCACTATCGGTCACTAAGGAGTATTTAGCCTTACCGGGTGGTCCCGGTTGATTCCGACAAGGTTTCACGTGCCTCGCCGTACTCAGGATTCCACTAGGGTCATCGCCGCTTTCGTCTACAGGGTTTGCACCTTCTTTGACTGGCCTTTCAATGCCATTCGACTAGCTTTAATGAATCCCACATTGTGGTCCTACTACCCCTTCTCGAAGAAGGTTTGGGCTCTTCCCGTTTCGCTCGCCACTACTCAGGGAATCACTGTTGTTTTCTTTTCCTCCTGCTACTAAGATGTTTCAATTCGCAGGGTTGCTTCTCCATAGGCTATGTATTCACCTATGAGTAATACTGCATTACCAGTACTGGGTTCCCCCATTCGGAGACCTCCGGATCGTTGAGTACGTACCTCTCCCCGGAGCATTTCGCTGTTAGTCGCGTCCTTCATCAGCTCTTAGTGCCTAGGCATCCACCGTACGCCCTTACATATTTAATCACATGTAATTTCGCGCCTGATATATTTCAATCAGTTCTTTTTTTGTCTATCGCTTCGATAAACGTGTGTTCGCTTATTTGATTACTGTTTTTGTTTAACTTGATGTAAATCTAGTTTTGTTACAACTATTCGAAAAGATTTCTGTTGATAACTTTTTAATGTCTGTATCTCTATCTATTCTTTTCTGTTATTCAGTTTTCAAAGATCATCATTGCTTCTTACCTGAGATTTCGCTCTTTCAAACGGACTCTCAAAACTAAACAGGAAACCCTTGTCAATTCCACTTCTTACTAAGTTATTCTCCTTAGAAAGGAGGTGATCCATCCCCACCTTCCGGTAGGGATACCTTGTTACGACTTAACCCCAATCATCGGTCCTACCTTCGACGGCTTCCTCCATTTACATGGTTAGACCACCGGCTTCGGGTATTACCAACTCTCATGGTTTGACGGGCGGTGTGTACAAGGCCCGAGAACGTATTCACCGCGACATTCTGATTCGCGATTACTAGCGATTCCGACTTCATGGAGTCGAGTTGCAGACTCCAATCCGAACTGAGACGTACTTTCTGAGATTCGCTCAACATCACTGTCTTGCTGCCCTCTGTATACGCCATTGTAGTACGTGTGTAGCCCAGATCATAAGGGGCATGATGATTTGACGTCATCCCCACCTTCCTCCGGTTTATCACCGGCAGTCTCTCCAGAGTCCCCAACTTAATGCTGGTAACTGAAGACAAGGGTTGCGCTCGTTGCGGGACTTAACCCAACATCTCACGACACGAGCTGACGACAACCATGCACCACCTGTATCCGCCATAACTATTACATATCTCTATGCTTTTGCGCGGTATGTCAAGACCTGGTAAGGTTCTTCGCGTTGCTTCGAATTAAACCACATACTCCACCGCTTGTGCGGGCCCCCGTCAATTCCTTTGAGTTTTACGCTTGCGCGCATACTCCCCAGGCGGGATACTTATTGCGTTAACTACAGCACTGAATTTCTCCAACACTTAGTATCCATCGTTTACGGCGTGGACTACTAGGGTATCTAATCCTATTTGCTCCCCACGCTTTCGAGCCTCAGCGTCAGTTACAGGCCAGTAAGCCGCCTTCGCCACTGGTGTTCCTCCATATATCTACGCATTTTACCGCTACACATGGAATTCCACTTACCTCTCCTGCACTCAAGTCTACCAGTTTCTATGGCGTCACGGGGTTGAGCCCCGAACTTTCACCATAAACTTAATAAACCGCCTGCGCTCCCTTTACGCCCAATAATTCCGGATAACGCTTGCCACCTACGTATTACCGCGGCTGCTGGCACGTAGTTAGCCGTGGCTTTCTGGTAAGGTACCGTCATAGTACGAGCATTCCCTCTCATACTTGTTCTTCCCTTACAACAGAGCTTTACAACCCGAAGGCCTTCTTCACTCACGCGGCGTTGCTCGGTCAGGGTTTCCCCCATTGCCGAAAATTCCCTACTGCTGCCTCCCGTAGGAGTCTGGGCCGTGTCTCAGTCCCAGTGTGGCCGGTCACCCTCTCAGGTCGGCTACGCATCATCGTCTTGGTAGGCCGTTACCCCACCAACTAACTAATGCGCCATAAGCCCATCTCATTGTGATGTATTCCATCTTTAATTAACTCAAGATTCCTTAAGTTAACCTATCCGGTATTAGCTGACGTTTCCATCAGTTATCCCAGGCATTGAGGCAGGTTGCTTATGTATTACTCACCCGTTCGCCACTAAGATCATTAAGAAGCAAGCTTCTCAAGTCTCTTCGTTCGACTTGCATGTATTAGGCACGCCGCCAGCGTTCATCCTGAGCCAGGATCAAACTCTCCATTTGATTCTTTCTCTTTGTTTTAAACTCGCTGACGAGTTTGTTTTTTGTTTCGTTTATTTCTTTTGAAATTGACGTTTCCTGTTTAGTTTTCAAAGACCATTTCGCGCCAAGTTCCCTTGAACGCTTGTACATAATACCATTCGACCTAGGGTGTGTCAACACTATTTCGGTTATTTATTTTTTATTTTTTTAAACCGTTCTTTAACCTTCAATTTCGGCACTCTATTCGTTTAAATTACAAAGAGAAAGTGGCTTTCACCACTTATATATTCTCTGGCCAAACCATTGTCAACTCTTTGAGTCCATGCGCTTCATCCATACCTTCACCAACTATGACAAATGATTCTTTTGTATAAAAACGAACTGCACCCTCATTAAACGCATAAACATCCAATGTGATTTCCTCATATGTTTTCTTCAAGTAGTCAAGCAGCGCTTTCCCAACGCCATCCGACCGGTGTGTTTCTGCAACAAAGATTCCTGCAAGATAGTAGCCTTCGCTAACTCCCGCAAACCCAACAATCGTATCATCCTTGAGGGCAACATAAATATTGCTGTTCTCCATTGCCGCCTTCACATCCGCTACATTGCCTTCCCAATAAGATGCCGGCACCTCGTGATGGACTTCTATATTGGTATCCAACCAAATCTTCATAACATCATCTATTTCCTGTATTTCCATTAAACGGATCATTATATTCACCTCTTACCTTTTATTATAGCAAAAGAGTGTGCCGAAGCACGCTCTTTATTTTTATGATTCTAAATCTTCGCCATTTGTCGCAATGACTTTTTTGTACCAATAGAACGAATCTTTGCGGAAGCGATCCATTGTACCTTGACCTTCATCGTCATAATCGACATAAATGAAACCGTATCGTTTGGCCATTTCCCCTGTTGAAGCACTGACCAAGTCAATACATCCCCATGGCGTATAACCCATCAAATCGACACCATCAGCAACAGCCTCCGCCATTGCTTCAATGTGTTTTCTCATGTAATCAATGCGGTATTCATCATGAATAACATTTCCAGGTTCGACGACATCAGCAGCTCCCAGTCCGTTTTCAACAATATAAAGCGGAACTTGGTAACGACCGTAAAGGTCATTCAAGGCAATGCGCAATCCAACAGGATCAATTTGCCATCCCCAATCACTTGCTTCAAGGAATGGGTTTTTACCACCCATCATCATATTTCCAGATGTTTTCTCTGCATCTTTATCCGTAACGTTGATGACCGATGACATGTAATAACTAAAACTAATGAAATCAACAGGATATGCCTTGATGACTTCAAGGTCTCCTTCATGAATATCTAAATCTTCCCACGTTACCCCCATCTTCGCAAATAGACGATCGGTATAGGCAGGATATTCACCACGTACTTGAATATCTGTACAATAATAGTTAAAGGCATTGTTGAATTCCTGTAATGCCAACGCATTCACTGGATTGGGATCGTTTGCATAACTCGTCATATAGATTATCATGCATCCAATTTCTATATCTTCGCGCAATTCTTTCGCAATTTTCGTTGCCTTACTGGAAGCAACAAATTGATTATGGAGCCCTTTGAGCGTAACACGTTTATCCATTCCGCCATTCTTAACGGAAATCCCTTGGCTCATTAGCGGAAACATCATCCCAACATTAATCTCATTAAACGTAAGCCATTGGCGAACCTTACCGCTAAATCGCTCAAGTACAACCCGCGCATAACGTTCAAAATGTCCAATCACATCACGATGTCGCCATCCACCCAATTCTTTCGCTAAGTAAAGTGGCATCTCATAATGTGAAATCGTGATTAGCGGCTCAATGCCGTGACGTAAGCATTCATCAATGATCGCCTCATAGAATTCCAAACCTTTTTCATTCGGTATGGCTTCGGTACCTGTTGGGAAAATTCGTGACCACGCGATAGAGAAACGATACGACTTGAATCCCATCTCTCCAAAAAGCGCAATGTCTTCTCGGTATCGATTGTAATGGTCAATCCCAAGATGATTTGGATAATAATATTTTGTCTCATCAATATCCCAATCAAATTCTGGTGTCATCGTTTCTTTGATTCGCGATTTCCCACCTGGCATCGCATCCGCAATCGATGGCCCTTTGCCATCTGTTAGGTAAGCACCTTCAAGCTGATTCGCAGCAGTGGCCCCACCCCATAGAAATCCTTCTTTAAATCTTTTGTCTTTCATATGTACCTCCTGTAGACATTATCTCACATCTATTCTATGAATGTTTTAAATCTGGGTGAACATTGTTGTATAATAATGGAAAGAGAGGCGGCGTTAAAAATGTTTGATGATCTCAATTTAGAAACTTTATCCGATATTGACCTGTCCATTATTTCTTATATTATTAACAACCCCCAAGTCGCAAGTTTGATGCGCGTTCGTGATCTGGCAGATGCAGTTCACGTATCACCATCTACAATCATGCGTTTTATCGAACGCACAGGGTTTGATAGTTTTGCTGCCCTAAAAGTCGAAATCAAGCAACACTTGCTTAGCGATAAACATCGCATCAACGTTTCAAAGGTAAAAGAAATCAATCATTCTGAACCCATGGTTTTTGGTGATGATTTTGAAAAGAAAATTCAAGAACTCGCAACCCGCATTGCCAATGCGCGCATCACCTATTGTGTCGGTATGGGCTCTTCGGGAATTATGGCCGATTATCTGACCCGCCTCCTAAATTCTATTGGCTACATGAGTATGGCTTCAAAAGACGCCTACCTTCCAGTCCTTTGGAATACCGAACTCTTTAACAATGACAATGTCTTGCTTGTTTTTTCAACCTCTGGCGAAACACGCGAAATTGCGCAAATGATGCAAACACTCGCAAAGCGTCGCCCTTATACCGCAAGTATTACAAATCATCATCACAACACAGTTGCCCATAACTCAGATCTCAATATACCGTATTACATCCCCAAAGATCGCCTTTCATTTCACGTTGATTTAACGTCTCAGATTCCTGTGATGTATATCATCGAAACTATCGTCCGCCATCTTCATCAAATGCGTATCGCATCAAAGGAGACACCACTTTAATCAAAGTGGTGTCTTTTTTTATTGTTGATTTTGTAAAGCTTGTTCCTCTTCAAAGAGCTTGTTATCAGCTATTTTAAAGAACGGGAACCATAACGCGATGTTTACTGCAATAATTGCGATTGTTACAACACCATACTGCCAACCACCGGTCATAAACGCTTTTACGATACCTGGCATTGTCCATGGCATTTCTGCTGTTGGATTCACGACACCAAAGTTCACAAGTTTCGCTACCAGTAATGCAACACCACCCATAACTGCTGGTCCTGCAACCAATGGAATAAAGTAAATAGGGTTCATCATAATTGGTGCACCAAATACAAGGGGTTCGTTGATGTTAAAGATTGCTGGGACTGCTGCAAGTTTACGAAGTGATTTGTATTGTTCTGACTTTGCAGTAAATGATGAAACAACCCAACCATAGGTTCCACCTTGCCCACCAAATGCGTTTCCAGCCGCCATACCAACAATGGTCACGGCGATATAAGGCATTGGATTCACACCATCTTGGAATGCTGCAATCATCTCTGGACGAATTCCTGCAAGCAGCGGCATCATAATGGCATAAATCATGTTGGGATGAATTCCAAAGAACCAGCAAAGATTACAAATTGTAAACATAATAATCATTGCTGGAGCTGTGGCAGCGAAACCTTGTAGTGGTTGTTGAATCAATCCAAACACTAAATGGAACATGTTTCCAAAAGGTGTATACGATAATCCAACTCGAACAGCAAAGAAAATAATGAAGATAACGCCAGCAATTAATGATGGGCTGAGTGATTCCGACACGTTGGCTGGAACACTTTCCGGAAGTTTTATTGTAAAATTGCGTTCATTAAGTTTCACAAAGAGGATCGCTGTAATCGATGCAACAATTAAGGCAACAAAGATCCCGGTTCCTGATGTAAAGAAGTCAGTAAATCCGGATGTTCCCGTGAATACCCCTGCATCAATGAGCGGTTGCAATCCCGCCATAATACCTTCGTACATTTCTGGAGCAACGTACGCTTTATTGACAAGCACCTTAGTGATATTGATTTTTTGAGGAATTAAAATTAAGAATGACGCCAAGGAAATCAAACCTGCCGACAATCCATTTTGACCCGCTTTCTTTGCATAAACATAAGCAAAGATGAATGCGATATACAATGAAATAGCATTGGTTGATGCCCCGATGACTGCATCAAAATGCACACTCATTCCGGTCTCTTGCATGAATGCAATCCACGATGGTATCGGGAAATTCCCAATAACCATTAACACTGCTGCACCAATGGTTATTGGTGTTGTTCGCATGAATGCTTCTGCCATACTGCTGAAAAACAAACTCTCTGACATCCAATTGGCTATCGGCCCCAGAAATCTATTTAGAAAATTCTCTAATGCTTTCATATTCTCTCTCCTTTAAAGTGACGTGCCATTTGTGGCAATAACCTGTTGATACCAAGCGAAGCTGTCTTTTTTATATCGCTTGCACTCTTTTGCATCTGTCTCATCACGATCAACGTAAACAAATCCATAACGCTTTTGATATCCATTTAGCCAACTGAGTAGGTCAGTGAAACTCCATGTACAGTACCCCAACACTTCGACACCATCTGAGATAGCATCTTGAATCGCCATGAGATGTTCCCGTAGGTACGCAATGCGATAGGCATCGCGAATCGAACCATCAGCCTCAAGTGAATCGTATTCACCTAGACCATTTTCGGATATTAACGTTGGCAAATCATAGCGACTTGAGATGCGACGCAGTCCAATTCGTAAACCTTGTGGGTCAATCGACCAATCCCAGTTTGTAGTTTCCAGTGTTTCATTTTTGACTGTTTTAAAAACACCCGGCAACCCCATTCCCCCGAAGTTCCTTTTTCACCACTGTAGTTTGGTTCGCTGCTTTCAACTTTCTCAGTAAACGACATTGCATCTACCGTCGTTGATTGATAGTAATTCACACCCATAAAGTCTGGTTTTCCCCACGCTAACAAATCGTCATCGCCGGGTTGCATATCAATGTTGATACCCATTTTTAACATTTGTTTTAAAACTGCTTTGGGATAACGACCCCAAACATACACATCCATCCAAAAGTCAGCCATCAATGACATCGCATTTTCATTGGCAATAACGGCACCCGCACTATTGTTAAGTGCATACGACGGTGAATACGCAAAGCTTGGTCCAATCATTCCTGGATATCCACCAGAGCGAAATGCCTTCATCACCGATGCATTTGCTAAGTTGACAATGTGATTAACCTGTAGCGCACGAACCGGATCTTGTACCCCAGGCGGGTGTGACCCCATCATATATCCATGCATCACAAATACATTCTGCTCATTAATCGATACCCAATACTTAACCCGATCACTGAATCGGTCGAAGAGCAATGTTGCATAGTCGGTGAAGTCACGAATTATTTCGCGCGATTCCCATCCCCCATAGGCATCTTGCAACGCTTGCGGTAAATCCCAATGATAAATTGTAACGATAGGCTCAATATCATGCTTTAGCAATTCATCAATAAGATTACTGTAGAACGTTACACCCTGTTCGTTGACTTCGCCCTCCCCGTAGGGAAAATGCGCGACCACGCTATCGAGAAACGATAGGCCTTCAAGCCCTGATCTGCCATTAAGGCAACATCCTCTTTATAACGATGATAATGATCAACAGCGACGTCTCCGTTGCTTCCTTTAAATGTCTTTCCTGGTATCTTAGAAAATAAGTCCCATACTGACGGACCCTTTCCTTCTTCGTTATAAGCACCTTCTATTTGATATGCCGCTGATGCCGATCCCCAAAGAAACGATTTTGGAAATGCGTCCTTTTTCATGTGTTCCATTTTCTTCAACCCCTTTCCTTTGTTTCTATCCCCATGATAAGACACAAAAAAACCGATGTAAACACTTACATCGGTTTTAGGTATCTATGACTCCTAAGGTACAACCTGTTCCTTAAAAGTTTATTTTATAACGCTTTTAGCAACCTTAACCACGTTCTCAACTGTGAAGCCAAATGCCTCAAATAATTGATTACCGGGTGCAGAACCACCAAATGTATCCATTGCTACAGTTGCGCCATCAAGCCCAATGTAACGACCCCATGGTTGTGACGCTGCTGCCTCAATTGCAACACGTGCGCGAACACCCTGTGGTAAGACAGATTCTTTATATTCTGCTGTTTGTTCTTCAAAGAGTTCCAGTGACGGCATACTTACAACACGAACACCCAGTCCTGATTTCTCAAGTTCTTTGGCGGCATCAATTGCAAGTGATACTTCTGATCCCGTTGCCATTAAAATAGCATCGAGTTTATCCGCATCATGCACGACATAACCACCCTTTAAGGCATCAATGCCTGATTTATCGAGTTGTGGTAAGTTTTGACGTGATAAGATCAATCCAACAGGTGTTGTTTTTGATGTTAATGCCAATACCCATCCATACGCAGTTTCCGTTGCATCCGCAGGTCGGAATGTATAGAAGTTTGGTTGTGAACGCAACATGGCTAATTGTTCAATTGGCTCATGTGTCGGTCCATCTTCTCCAACACCAATACTGTCATGTGTTAGTACATATGTAAGCGGAACGCTCATTAATGAACTTAAACGTGCCATTGGTTTGAGGAAATCTGCAAACACGAAGAATGTTGAAACATACGCTTTCAACCCACCATATAATGCAATACCATTTCCCATTGCAGCCATAGCATGTTCGCGAACACCAAAGTGTAAATTGCGACCAGCAAAGTTTTCAGGGCTGAATGATCCTTCGTCTTTCATTGCTGTCATGTTTGATGAAGCCAAGTCAGCTGAACCACCAAATAGGTTTGTATATTTGTCTTTAAGACGGTTGATCATAATTCCTGAGACATTACGTGTTGCTTGTGGTGCCGCATCAAACTCAAATAATGATTTATCTGCTAGCAATTCATCAACTGTGATATCTGTGAAGTCTTTTTGCCATTGGGCAGCAAGTTCTGGATGTTCATTTGCATAATCTGCGAACATTTCTTCCCATACTTCATGTGTCTTTGTACCTTCGGCTGCGATATCACGGTAGTGATCATAAACTGCTTCGGGAACAAAGAATGGTTCTTGACTTGGGTAGTCTAAGAATGTTTTTAATGCTTTGATGTTATCGTCACCTAATGGTGAACCATGGGATGATGATGAGCCCTCTTTTGCACTACCATAACCAATTTTGGTTCTTACTTCGATGAATGATGGTTGTGTTAAGTTCTCTTTTGCTTTTGTGATGGCTAGATTTAGAGCTTCCAAGTCGTTTCCGTCTTCAACTAAGAATGTTTCAAAGCCATAAGCTTCGTAACGTTCACGGACGTTTTCCTTGAATGCTAAGTCAGTATGTCCTTCAATCGTCGTATTGTTTGAATCGTACAAGACTATTAAGCGACCAAGGCTTAATGTTCCCGCAAGTGATGATGCTTCACTTGTAATTCCTTCCATCATACAACCATCGCCAGACAAGACAAATGTATAGTTGTCCACAATATCATAACCTGGGCGGTTATATTTTGCAGCCAAATGTTCTTGGGCCATTGCCATACCTACTCCTGTAGATAAACCAGCGCCAAGCGGTCCTGTTGTTGCTTCAACCCCATCAGTATGTCCATATTCTGGATGCCCTGGTGTTCGTGAGTTCAACTGACGGAAATTCTTTAAATCTTCGAGTGTTACATCATAACCAAATACATGCAACAGTGAGTACAATAACGCCGATGCGTGACCTGCTGATAAAATAAATCGATCACGATTTATCCACTTGCTGTCTTTGACATCAAAATTCATGTGGTTTGCCCACACTGTATAGGCAATTGGTGCTGCACCTAATGGCATTCCAGGGTGTCCTGAATTGGCTTTTTGTACGGCGTCAACTGATAAAACTCGTAAAGCATTTACTGCTAAGTTGTCAATTTCCTTCATAATACCTCTCCTTCATGTTTATAGAGTAACCCATTTCGCCCCACTATTCAATGATAAACATGCGAAAGGAGCACCCAGAGGCACTCCCAATTCTATAGTTTTTTTCCATTTGAAGCGATAACGTTTTTGTACCATTCAAAAGAATCTTTCTTAGAGCGTTTCAATGACCCCGTCCCATCATTCTTACGATCAACATAAATGAAGCCATAACGCTTCTCCATTTCTCCTGTACCAAAGCTAATAAGGTCAATACAACCCCACGGTGTATATCCCATTAAATCAACCCCATCGTCGTTGACCGCTTTTTCCATTTCAACAATGTGACGGCGTAAGTAGTCTACACGATAGGGATCATGAATTTGTCCGTCTGCAGTGACACTATCGTGCGCTCCAAATCCATTTTCCACTATAAACAAGGGTAGATCGTACCGATCGTAAACCTCATTGAGAACATAACGCAACCCAACAGGATCAATGGGCCATCCCCAATCACTGTTTTTGATATATTCGTTATGGCACATGTGAACTCCAGGTAGCATCTCGAAACTTGTATCCGTCGCTGTTGCGCTGACCGTGAATGACATGTAGTAGCTAAAGCCAATATAATCTACGGTGCCAGCTCGTAAGTCGTCTAAATCTTGCTCGGTGTACTCTATGGAATACCCAAGACGGTCCCATTCTTTCAATGCATATTCTGGGATGAATCCTTTGGCATGAACATCACTGAAAAAGTAGTTTCGTAATCGTTGCACATTAACACTGGTCATAATATCATCAGGGTTTGATGTAGCAGGATAAATCGGCACATATGCCATCATGCACCCAATTTTCATATCTGGATTAATTTGATGTCCCAACCTAACAACTTTAGCACTTGCAATCAACTCATAGACTGCAGCTTGATACATAATTTCACCACGATTATCGCCGGGTTCAAAACGGATGGCAGAGTTTGTCCAAATGCTAAGGTCATGTTCATACGATGTTTGATTGTTGATTTCATTAAATGTCATCCAGTATTTCACCTTATCCTTGTAACGCTCCATGACCGTCTCGGCAAACGTTACAAAGAAATCAATCATCTTACGATTTTTGAATCCACCATATTCTTTGTAGAGATGGTAGGGGTATTCAAAATGAGAAAGTGTTACCACCGGTTCAATGCCGTGCTTTAACAGTTCATCAAAGACGTTATCGTAAAACAGCAACCCTTCTTCATTGGGCTTTGCTTCGTCTCCGTTTGGATAAATACGTGTCCAGTTAATACTCGTGCGAAATGCCTTAAATCCCATCTCAGCAAACAAAGCAATGTCTTCTTTATAATGTGTGTAGAAATCAATGGCTTCATGGTTAGGATAAAATTCACCTTCAAGTACTCCGTCTGTAATGCGTCGTTGGGTTGTTTTATCACCCGCCGTCAATACATCGGCGATACTGACACCTTTACCACCCTTGTTCCAACCACCTTCGAGTTGGTGTGCCGCGACAGCACCTCCCCATAAGAATTCATCCGGAAATTTTCTATTCATCGTTATAGACCTCGTTTCATTAGGTCTATTATACAAAAGGATTTCTGCTTCATTCCGTTATTGATTCGAAAGAAACACACTGTTCTTGCTTTCACCATTATAGGTACAGTGGGTATTCAAAAAGACAGCCTTCGCTGTCTTAGATTTTTGCAATTGCACTCACTGCGTGTTTCAGTAATTCATATTTTTCCTGCGCTTGTGCTAATGTTTGCGCAACCACACAATAGTAAAATTTGCATTTTGGTTCGGTTCCAGATGGTCGTATTGCAACCCACGATCCATCCGTTAAAGTATATTTGAGAACATTTGACGTTGGAAAATTTAAGTCTGTGCCATCCGAACGTCGTGATGTGAGAAAATCCTCCGAATAAGCAACAGGAATTCCGGCAAATTCTTTAAAATTTCCTTCTCGGAAGGTTGTTAGAATATCTTGAATTTCCTGAAGACCTTGTGATCCAGCACGCGTAATTGCCACTTGCATTTCAACATGAGCACCGTAGGTATCGTAAAGCATGTTTAAGACATCGACGAGTGTACGGCCACGATTGTGATAGTAGTTTGCCGCTTCAGCCACCATAATACATGCTTGAGGTGCATCTTTGTCTCGGACAAAGTCGGCAAGAAGGTATCCATAGCTTTCTTCATATCCAAAGATGAATTCATAGTCACCCTGGCGATTGTGGGCTTCGATTTTCTCTCCGATGTATTTGAATCCTGTGAGTGTCTTTTCGACATGAACACCATAGTTATGGGCAATTTTCTCTCCCAAGTCAGATGTAACCACCGTATTAAACATAATCGGATTCATGGGCATTGTATCCAGTTCGCGGCGTGTTGAATAGATGTATTCTTGGAGTATTGAACCCCCTTGATTACCTGTTAAGTAAACATAGGAACCATCGTGTTTCACAACAATCCCCATGCGATCGGCATCAGGATCACATGATAAAATCAAATCAGCATCATACTGTTTCGCATATTCAATTGCGAGGTCGTAGCTGTCTTTATCCTCTGGATTCGGAGTTTTAGTATTGGTAAAGTCTGGGTCATAATTGCTTTGTTCTTTGACGACGATTACCTCATAGCCAGCATCAACAAAAATGTCCCGCATTATAGGGTAGGATGTTCCGTGTTGTGAGGTAAAAACAATCTTTAGTGTCTTCGCCTCTTTGGGACGTAGTTGAATTCCACTCACTGCTTTTTTATAGACTGTGTCAAAGTTTTCATTAATATCATGAATCAGTGCGCGATTACCCACTTCCACATCAATCGTCGTCTCATCAGGATGCGCTTCGATGAGTTCAATAACCCGTTGTATTTTATGGTCCACCAATTGACATCCCGTTTCATCGTATACCTTATAACCATTGTACTCTTTGGGATTATGGCTGGCGGTAATGACAATTCCACCCACACATCCCAGTTCTCGTACTGCAAACGATAATTCCGGGGTTGGACGGGGTTGGGTAAAAACATACGAGTCAATGCCAAACGTTGATAATACCATTGCACTTACATCCGCAAATTCACGAGACATGTGACGGTTATCATAAGCAATTGCAACTTTCAATTGTTTCCCTTTGAATGTCTCAACTAAGTATTTCGCAAACCCAAGATTTGCCTTCGCTACTGTAAGCATGTTCATACGATTGGGTCCAACACCCAAGAGTCCGCGCATACCTGCAGTTCCAAATTCCAAACTCTTATAGAATGCGTCATGGCGTTCTTCGGCACTCTGTGCACTCAAACCTTTTTTGACCCACTCATATTTATCCGCTAGTAATTCCCATGTATTGTGTGACATTATACCCTCCATAAATGTATAAAAAAAGAAGACTGTTCATCTTCTATTTTATGTGAATCCTAAAATTAAGCAATAACTTTTTGTGCTTTTAGAACTTCTTCGATTGTTGAAATCGCTTCGTCTTGGTCTTCACCTTCAGCTGAAATGATAATTTCTGACTGTGTTGGAATACCTAATGACATAACACCCATGATTGATTTCATGTTGACAGCTTTGCCTTTATAGCTAATTTTGATTTCACTTTTGAATTTACTTGCTGCGTTTACTGCTACTGTTGCAGGACGTGCGTGCAATCCAACAGGGTCGATAACTGTTACTGTAATTTCCTTCATAGTAATACCTCCTACTTTTCTCTTTAATTCTATACTATTTAGTACGCAAATACAATGAATTGCGTTGCGATTTATCCCCCCAAGCCCTTTAACAGCCCTTTGATGACAGCGTTATCATGAAAATTTCAAGTTCTTATTGAAAAGGGTTACGAAATAGCGATATTAATAATCACTATTTATGATACGGGTGATTTTTTGAAATCATAAACATTCGATAGATTTGCTCGAATAACATGACACGTACTAACTGATGTGGAAACGTCAAATTTGAAATCCTCCACATGAAGTTTGCGCGACTTCGAACCATGTCACTCACACCATGGGAGCCACCAATAATGAAAATAACGGTTCGACCACTATCGATCCAATCTACAAGTTTTTCAGACATCGCAGGAGAAGACAAATCTTTACCCTTAAGGTCCAGCAGAACCACAACGTCTTTCTCGCTGATTTTTTCTAAGATTCGATTGCTCTCATCGTCCACGATACTTTGCATATCATCCTTGTTGCTATTATTGAGTTCAATCATTTCTATAGGATGAATGGGCTTCAGGCGTTTTTGAAACTCAGCGATCATTCCCTGCATTTCTTTTTCTTTAATACGCCCGATAGCTATGATTTTAATCATTTTAAGGTTACCGTTACATTTTTAGATTCACCATTGCGCATAACAACGATTTCAACCGTGTCGCCTACTTTATTCTTATAGAGTTGACGACGGAATGTTTTGAAATCATCAATTGTCACACCATCGTAAGAAACCATAACATCCCCTTCTTGGATTCCTGCCGCTTTCGCTGCACCATCGCTCGTCACTCCAGCAATGAAGACACCTTCAGTGATATCTGCTGAAATTTTAAAACGATTGCGTTCGAACTGTGTCAAATCATCAACAGACAGCGCAGATATTCCCAGCAATGGATAACGTACTTCACCTGTCTCGGAAATTTGTTGGAGAATGGGAATGGCTTCACTAATGGGAATGGCAAATCCCATCCCTTCGACATTATCGGAACTGAGTTTCATTGAGTTAATACCAATGAGTTCGCCTTCCATGTTGACAAGCGCACCGCCGCTATTGCCTGGATTGATTGCAGCATCTGTTTGCATGACAATCATGTCCCAGTCCGAACGTGTATCCCCATTTAGATCTACTGGCACAATACGATCTTTGCCCGAAATTACACCAAATGTTACAGAATTCGCGAATTCAAGGTCGACAGGGCTTCCTATTGCAAGAACAAATTCTCCAACTCGTGATAAATTAGAATCGCCAATCGTGATTGCTTCAATATCAATATCTGCATTGATTTCCAACATCGCCAAATCAGTATATTGGTCAGAGCCAATCAATTCAGCATCTATTTCTTCGCCATTGGAAAGTCGGACTACATATCGTGATCCGTTCTCAATAACATGATGATTGGTAACAAGGCGTACGACACCCTTTTCATTAGAATATATAATCCCCGATCCACTACCTATTGCTTCTGTTCGATCATAATTAATCACACTCACGACTTTGTCTTGAACTGCATCCACAACACGCGTTGCATCCGTTTCAAATTCGCTAACATGCTTTTCAATGACTTGATGTTCGGGTGAATTCGTATTGGATGTTGGGTTTTGGCGCAATTCGTAAAGTTGATACGTTAAATATGCATTCCATAGTAATAACATCACCATAATGCCAATAAAAATGCGTTTAAATTCTTGATCATTCTTCATGCCAATGCCCTCCCTTTACAATTTCATACTGCTTTCCAGCAACAATCTTAATGTCATTTTCACCAATATGAGTTCGTACTGTATCGATCGCCAACGCTTCAGTATTTGCCTGTTCGCTTAAGTGGGCAAGAAATATTGACTTTGTTTGATCACCAATAATTCGTGACAGTAAAATACCCGCATCATCATTCGATAAGTGACCCACATCTGAGAGAATGCGACGTTTGATCGCATAAGGTCTGTTTGTTCCCATTAGTATTTCAGGGTCGTGATTGCTTTCCATAATATAATAATCTGCATCATGAATCAGTGGTAAATCTTGATCGCGAATGTATCCCGTATCTGTGATATACACCAATTTTTCCTCACCATAGCGAATGACATATCCAACAGAGTAGGCATCGTCATGAGATGTCTTGATGGGTAGAATGTGAAAGTCCCCAATCATGAAGTCCTCATAAGGTTGTACTTGATAAACATCCTCGATTGGTGAAGGACAATATATGGGTGATGAACGAAAGTGCTTTAGCTGACTTGTATGATCGGAGTGGTCATGGGTAATTAAAACCGCATCCACATCCGAAAAATCTTTACCCAATGCCATAAAACTTTGAGTCAGGTAGCGTTTTGTTGTGCCACAATCGATTAAGAGCAATTGATTGCCTGCTTCAATAAGACACGCATTACCCTTCGATCCGCTTGCAAGGAGCGCATATTTCATTAACATGATAACTGCGAACACGGATTAATCCGTGATCCCCCTGTCCAAATTTCAAAGTGCAAGTGCGCACCATAACTTCGACCGGTATTTCCAATGTAGCCTATTTCTTCACCTTGGGCAACTACGTCACCAACGTTGACATATGGTGTTGAAGCCATATGTGCATAACGTGTTTGGAAACCATTTCCATGATCAATCACAACATGATTCCCCCATTCACTACCACAGCTGAAGTTTCCTTCAAAGCATCCACCAACTGAGGTCACAACAACACCACGGTCTGCGGCTAGAATTGGACCTAAACCACCGTTACCATAATAAACAAAGTCTGTTCCATTATGATTTGCATAACATGAATCACCATATGCACAACTGATAAACCCATTCCCAATCGGAATCCGGAATTCTCCACTACCAATACGTGGTTCAATCTTAGTCCCATAGCGTATGACTGCGCGAATGGGTTCTTTTTGAACAACAGAACGAATTTCGTTAGATGTAAGTGATTCAGTGTTTACGGATATATCTTGATAGGTGACATCACGTGATCCATTTTGTTGGACAACATCAACAACTTCAACACCCTCTTTTAACTCAGGATCTTCTTGATAGATAGGTTCATCGGGATAGACAGTTTCTTGAACCTTACGCTCACGTGTAACCAAAACAGTCAAAGGTGAACTAAATTTACTTACTTTGAGTGTAGTCCCTGGCTCGAGTATCTGATCACGGCTACTCAACTTATCCCGATTAACGGAAACAAGTTGAGAACCTGTCATCCCACTTTTCCAACCAATTCCGTCAACTGTATCGTAGGGTTCAACTTCATAGGTTTCAATTTTGGGATCATAACCGTAGCTTAAGAATTGTTGAATTTCTGCTTCCGTATTTAAAATCTTATCTTTCGAAGCAAATCCACGTGTTCGTGTAATACTCTCTTTAACTTCGAGATTGGTCTCCCGTTGGCCGTATTCCGTAAGTGGCGGAATAGGGTTTTTCGCTTTAAGATTCTCGTAAACCTCTGGAGTTGATACAAAGTTCATCGTGAAATCATCACGTGCACGATCAAAATCTTCGAGATTCTTCACATAAATAATTGCACCATTTGAGAACTCAATTTTATTGGTTTCAACAGCAAAGAGTTTCTCTTCATAGATATAATTGAATATGTCATCATCACGGTCTTCGTATGTGTTATAACTCATTTCTTTAACTTCATAAATATCTTCAATAAAACCCAATTTTGAGCCCGCAAACTCTTGCTTGTACTCGCGCTCATAAACCTCATCAAACAGATCGCTCAAACGATTCTTATCATGCACGATAGCAATGAGCTTGTCTTCACGATACAATTTCGTGATTTCTATAGGTTGTTCACTAACAGTTTCCACACGTTGCGGAAACATTGCGGTCGATGTATCGACCTTTTCAAATGCAGATACGACACTCTTCGAAGTCTTGTTACCTTGAATGAGGACGCCCAATAATATACTTATAAATATCGCCCCCACGATAACTTGAATATTTCGCTTCAAAGAAAATCTCCTTCATAATTTTTAGTGTTTAACAGGGAATAAATCCATTACATGCGTTGAGCCTGCTTCCGGAAGAATCCCATATCTCAAGATGTAAGTGGGGTGTAGTTGCATAACCCGTTTGGCCGACTTCACCAATATTTTCACCCGCCGAGACCGATGCTCCAACGCCGACATATGCTGGGAAAGGCATGTGGGCATACAGTGATTGATATCCGTTTCCGTGGTTAATGCGGACCCAATAGCCCCATCCACCAGCATCATATCCACCACCATCTACAACACCCGATCCAATTGCATAAATCGGACCATAGATTTCGTAGGGTTGAAGATCAACACCACGGTGTCCACCATAGCAACCATAACCACAAATTACACTACCACCATTCAGTGGCCATCTGAATCCTCCAGGACCCGCAGCACCACCACCGGGGCCACCTTGTGAACCACCACCTGGGGTAACAACTTCTTCTTCTTTTGTACCAACTTTAACGACACCACGCACAGGTTCAACTGTTTGTTTGCGACCTGTTTCTGTAGCATCTTTTTGTGTACCATTAACATAGACAATGTTGTAGGTTACGTCCGCCATTCCTGGCTTCTCAACAACCTCAACAACCTCAGTACCGACATCAAGTTCATCGTCATCGATGTACTCAATATCCTCAGGATAAACAGGCTCCGATGTCTTTAACTCCCGTGTTACTGTTACTGTAAATGGTGAATTAAATTTCGAGACATTGAGTTGTGTTCCCACTTCAAGAATTTGATCGACATCCGTGATAATATCACGATTGATTGATGCAATTTGTGTTCCTGACATTCCATTTTGTGCACCAACACCGTCTACGGTATCATACTGCTTTACAGTATAAGTCTCTAACTTTGGCTCATATCCATAGTTTAGGAACGTTAATATTTCTTGTTCGTCTTTTAGAATCTTATCTTTTGATGCAAGACTTTTTTCGATTTTAACTGTTTCTTTGACTTCAAGACTCAGGTCACGCGTACCATTTGTAACTAAGGCAGGTGGAACCTCGCGGTTCTTAAATAATTCGTATGATGCCGGTGAGATAAAGTTCTTAATGAATACCTCACGTGCAGCATTAAAATCTTCGACATCTTGGACATAAATAACCGCATTATTCGAGAATGTTACTTTACTTACTTCAATCGCAAAAAGATTCTTCTCGTGAATATAGTTGAAGATTTCTGCATCGCGATCTTCATAAATATTGTAACTCAACTCTTTTGTTTGGAATATATCATCGATAAACCCTAATTTTGAATCTGGAAAATCAGCTTTATATTCCGTTTCATAAATCGAATCGAACATGGTCTCCAAACCTTTTTCGTCGTGAATAATTCCAACGAGTTTGTCTTCATGATAAAGCTTGGTCACTTCTACGGGATGATCACTTACAGATGCTACTTCTTGAGGATAGACAGCATTGGATGTGTCAATGACTTTCATGGCTGCTTCAACATTTCTTTTTTGTGTTGATTGATGGGTCAAGTAACCCAATCCGACACTTAGAAGAATCGCAATACCAATGATTTTCATATTTTTACTCATTGCTCATCACCTACTTTCCAGTTGCAACATCATAAAACTTGGTTATTGATGCATTAAACTGCATCGTTATATCTGCCAAGGCACCATTACGGTGTTTACTAATTTTTACAAGTACTTCTTGTATATCTGACTTCGGACGTTTGGGTCCATCATCATCTTCTTCATGTTGTGTATAATATTCCTCACGATAGAGGAACATTACAATATCGGCATCTTGCTCAATCGAACCCGATTCACGCAAGTCACTTAATTGCGGAATCTTAACTTCACGCTTTTCAACGTTCCGTGATAATTGTGACAATGCGATAACAGGCACTTCCATTTCACGAGCCAATTGTTTCAATCCACGAGAGATTTCAGATACTTCTTGTTGACGACTGTCTGAACCCGTACGTCCAGTAATTAATTGAATATAGTCAATAACGATGAGATCCAATCCCACATCCGCTTTCATTTTACGACATTTGGAAAAGATTTCAGGAACGGTTACGGTTGAACTATCATCAATATAGATGTTTGTATTCGACAATACACCCGCAGCCATATTGAGATCATTCGATTGTTCGTCATTTAAGTATCCTGACCGTAAGAATTCACTCTTCACAGAGGATTGTGCCGCCAACATACGACTCATAAGATGTGTGGCAGGCATCTCAAGTGAGAATATCGCAACAGAACCCTTACCGTTGTTGTTATGACGGGCAACATTCAAGCCTAAGTTTAGTGCAAATGCAGTCTTACCAACGGATGGGCGGGCCGCAAGAATAATGAGGTCACCACGTTGTAATCCATTGGTTATATTATTAAGACTTTCAAAGCCGGTTTTCAGACCCGTAATACGATCACGGTTCTCCTGTATCTTTGCTAGATTTGCCATAAACTCCGTTACGACTTCACTTGATGAAAGCATGTCCGATGTTTGACGGTTTTGTGTAACTGCAAGGACATTCTTTTCTGCAAAATCCAAGAGATTCGTGAGCTCTGTGGTGGAATCAAAACCCTGATCAACAATCAATTGTGCAACATTTATGAGTTGTCGCATCTGTGATTTTTGTTGCACAACTTCAACATAGTGTTTCAATGTAGCAGGTGCTGCAGAGTTGGCGGTTAGATGGAATAGGAAATCAACACCACCCACACTTTCGAGTTCATTATGATCACGCATGCGTGAAATTAATGTTGTCGAATCCAAAAACGCACCACTCTCAATGATATCCAGCATATGCGCAAATATTTTTTGATGTTCTGTATTGTAAAAGTCTACAACGCCAAGATTGTATTCACGAATGGTTTCCGTTGCCTCGGGGTAAACGAGAAACGTTCCTAATAGTGCAATCTCCGCATCTTGACTGTATGGTAATTTACGCATAGTCCCCTCCTAGTTTTCGGCTAATAGATTTACTTTTAACACACCGGTTACGTCGCCATAGATTGTGGCGGTAATTTTATTGAGTCCAAGGTGTGTAACTGGACCATTGGGTTTAAATTTACGTTTATCCAATTTAATCTTATGTTGTTTGAACAAAGCTTCTTCAACATGTTTTGTTGATACAGATCCAAATACGCGCCCATCTTTACCAACTTTAACTGTAAATTCTAGGGTAATTTTTTCAAGTTCTTGTGCGATGAGTTTTGCTTCAGCAACTTTTGCTGCGACTTCGTCTGCACGCTCTTGTTTTTGATCATCCAAAACCTCACGGCTTGTTTCACTGGCAATAACTGCCAAGTTTCCAGGTATCAAAAAGTTACGCGCATACCCATCGGCAACATTCACAATGTCATCCTTTTTTCCAAGTTTCTTAATATCTTTGAGTAGTATTACTTTCATATTATTCACTTTCCTCTCTTACTTCTTCAATTGCATTTTGTAATTGTTCTACAATATCGTTCATTGATTGATTTCGAATGATGGTTGCTGCTCCTGTGAAATGACCACCACCACCCAAGCGTTCCATCACAACTTGAACATTAAGTTCACCTTTTGAACGTGCAGAAATTCCGATTGCATCATCACCTACTGGTGCCAACACAAAGGAAGCCTCCACTTCGCGGACCGATAAAATCTCATCCGCTGCCTGCGAAAGCATGGTTCGTGGGAGCGTTTCGTGTTTGTATGCAGCAATGACATAGTAATTATCATAGAGCTTACTTGTCGCCAAAATCTTATTTTTCATTTCGAAATCTTCATAGTCATCTCTTAGCATGTTTTCAACTTCTGCAAGATCCGCACCAAATTTTCGCAACTCAGCAGCAGCCTGGAACGTTCTACTTCCACTGCGATTTCGGAAGCGATTGGTATCAATAATCATGCCAGTATACATAAATGTCGCGACTAATTTTCCAATCACAACATTACGTCTATGGTAAGGGAACAATTCAACAATTAACTCACTTGCTGATGAGGCCGAAGACTCAATATAGGTAAGTATTGGTTTGAATTGAAACTCACCGGTACGACGGTGATGGTCGATAACCGCGATGCGTTGTGACACTGCGATAATATCGGGGAACTGCGTTTGTTCTAAACTATGATGATCCACCATAATAACCAATGTTTTCTCGTTAATTATATCGAGCGCTTGTGAATGGCTTATGAAATTATGATCTTTTTCGAAGTCTTCACGATATTTTCGAATTGAATCTGCTAAATTTGCCTCTGTATCATCCAGATTGATGACAATTGATGCCCGTTTCCCATATACATCAGCAATTGCAGCAACTCCTAGCGCACTCGCAAAGCAGTCAAAATCAGTCATACGATGACCGACAATTACAACTTCTGTTGAATTGTTAATTATCTCACCAAGGTTTTGGGCCATAACACGAACGCGAACCTTGCTTCGTTTTTCTACAGCTTCTGTTGATCCACCAAAGTAGGTCATCTCACTGTCTTTGGTATTAATGGCAACCTGATCACCACCTCGACCTTGGGCGAGTTCCAATGCCTTATTTGACATATCCTCAAGTTCTTTCAAGTTATCACTTTGGCGTGCAAATGCGAGGGATAGAGTAATACTTGCATCCATCTTTGCGGCTTCTTTTCGAATCTCATGGAGTATTGAAAAGCGTTCTTGTGACAACTCTTGAAAGACTTCTTCATTTAAAACAAGCAAATATCGATCGGCGCGGATACGGCGAATGAACATGTCGTGTTTATCTGCCCAGCGAACAACCGCTTGGCGAATGTTCATATCAATCAGCGCAATGATCTGTTCTTCTTCGTATTGTGTTGTTTCTTCATAGTTATCCAAGTGAGCAATTCCCAACACGACTGAGTTGTTACGGTTAAGACGCTCAAGCTCCGTTAATTTTGTGACATCTTTAAAGAAAATAACGCGCTCATTATTCATGATGGTTGCCTCAATGTCTTTGTCATTGATAACCATACGAACCTTCTTTTCTTTGCCATTAATTAACTTCATAACTTCTGGAAATACGTCACGGACACTTTCACCAATTGCATTTTCAACAAGACCATCACTGATCCACGTAATGCGTGCATCTTCATTGAGGGTTAACACGGTAATCTTTCCGTACTCAAACGCATCTTGCGCCTCAGCACCAACAATGTCAGCAACATCAAGAATACGTTCACGACTACTTTTGACAGAATTATAAAACATGACAAAAATCAATACCATGTTTACCAACAGTGCAATGTATTGAACAATGTACAAGTATTCATTAAAGACAACATGAAAAAGCACCATTATCACCAGTTCAATAAAGACGAGTACAAGCAATCGCGTCTGTAATGTTTCAAAACGTTTGGACATATTAAACCCCCTAGGATTTCAACTTAAATTTTATCATAAAACGGCTGTTTATACCACGATGTCATTTCTTGAAATGTTTGTGTAATAACCCAATAACCAAGTCACCACTAACTTTTATGATAAACACTTCCATTAAGGCTGTCACACCCAATGATACATAGGCAAAAACAGTAATAATCATGGGATTGTTTATAAATGGAAAGAGGTTATTTAAACTTTGGATCATTTCGGGAATTGCGAAACCAAATGCCGCCCCAAAAAAGCCTACCATTACAGCGTATACCGGAATAATTGCTAGAGACATGAGCACAAATGTCCGCTGACGCGTCATACGCTTCTCAGTCGCAAATATCGAAACCAACCCCACAAGTCCATAGCCTGTCATCTGTATAATCGTAGGTGGAAATCCCGTTATAATAAACGCCATGAATATACAGCTAAAGTAAACAGGAATACTTGATTTTAGTGAATAAAAATATCCATACACAATAAGCGGCAAACTCAAAAACGACATAAAAAAACCAGCAGTAATACGCTCCATAAAAATAATAATACCTGTTAATGCAATCGTCATTGCTCCAGCTGTAATATGCTTTGTGTTTCTCATCATTACCTCCTATTGAAAAATCCTCTCACGTGGAGAGGATTATATTTTTAGATCTTAGTTGTCTGATACATATGGTAATAAAGCCATTTGGCGTGCACGTTTAATAGCTGTTGCTAAAGGACGTTGGTATTTCGCTTTTGTACCAGTAACACGTCTAGGAATAATTTTACCATTTGCTGAAATGAATCTTTTTAAGAGTTCCACATCTTTGTAATCGATTGTATCGATGTTATTTTTTGTAAAGTAGCAAACCTTACGACGTGGTCCACGGAATTTTTTGAATGACATAATCTATCTCCTTTCAAATTAGAATGGAAGATCGTCACTAGTAATGTCAAGAACCGGTTCGTCATCCATCGAGAATGATGGTTCAGGATCCGCTTGGTATGCAGGAGCATAACCTTGGTTTCCTTGTGATTGATACGGTTGAGTCGTTTGTTCACGATCTTGACGTTGTGTGCGTGATTCAAGTGATTGAACAGAATCTGCCCATACGTCTTGAGTGTACACTTTTTTACCTGTAGCGTCTTCATACGAACCCGATGTTATTTTACCTTCGACACTCACTAAAGCACCCTTTGTAAGGTACTTTGCCATGAATTCAGCAGTTTGATTCCAAGCGACACAAGAGATAAAATCTGCTTGATCGTTTTGACCGCCACGGCGATTTGCTGCGACAGTGAAGGAAACGACTGATTTTCCATTTTGAGTTTTTCTAAGTTCTGGATCTCGAGTTAAGCGACCCACTAATACAACGCGGTTAATCATTTAAATCACTCCTTTAGATTTTTTCGTCTAAACGAACAATCATGTGACGTAACACATCTTTGTTGATACGTGTTAAACGATTGAATTCGTTAACTGCTGTTTCTTCTGATGCGAATGTTGTAACCACATAGTGACCTTTTTTAAAGTCTTCGATTTCGTATGCTAGTTCACGTAAACCCCATTCGTTGATGTTTTCGATTGTTCCGCCGTTATCTGTTAAGATAGCGTGTGACTTTTCGATTACAGCCTTGCGAGCTTCTTCATCAAGTGTAGGTTTTACGATGTACATTAGTTCATAATTACGCATTTGTACACCTCCTTCTGGTCTATGGCTCTTGCGAGCAAGGATAATTGTTTTATCCGTTTCTCCATTATAACAAAAGAAACCCTCGCTGTAAACATATCTCATCACTTCTAGATACGTTTTATTGGGTTTCTTTCCTATTTATTATTTTTCTTGCTTTAAGATGAAGCGTGCATTGCGAATATCGCCTTTTTCAACCGCAATGGGTTGATCAGACACTGCAGCAACGACCGCTGCATCATCATTATAATGAACGCCATCTCGTAGTGCTTTGCGGTAACAATCAATAATAAATGATGTTTGGAATGCTTGTGGTGTTTGTGTAACCATGTATTCTGTTGTATCAACAGATTCAACAATGTAACCATCCACAACACGGTGCATTGTGCCACGTGGACGAATTGCCAATACGCATGCCTTTTCAACGTCCATGCGCGCCATTAGTTTATTAATGAGTGATTGTTTGACCCATGGACGAACACCGTCATGGATTAAAACAACATCTTCTGATATCGCTGTTAAACCAATCAATACACTCTCTTGACGTGTGACTCCACCCTTAACGTAAACAATTTTTCCACTGCCGTTTGTTTGGACGACTTTACGCATATCAGCTGGACTTGTGACAATCACAATTTGTTTGCATTTTTCATCGTTCAAGAAGATTGAAATCGTCTGCCCCAAGACACTTTTCGAATCATCAAAAGACGCCAAAGCCTTCTCATAACTTTGACCTTCTCCTGCTCGTTTTCCTGCCGCTATTAAAAGCACTGAATAATCCATACCACACCTCTTCTTTTGAGTTATTCTAACACACTGATAGTCCACATTAAAGCACAATCAACAAAAATCATAATTTTCACCTTCAACACTGCATAAATGCATCTAAAAGTACTCCAATTAATTCTTACATGTCATCGAAGAGTGCAGCCAGTTCTTCTTCCTAAGCCAAATAACAAAGAGACTATTTCTAGTCTCATGTTTTGCATTTTATCGTTGTCTCATATGCGGGAATAGTAATACATCACGAATGCTTGCGCTATCTGTTAGCAGCATAATAAGACGATCCAAACCAATCCCGATTCCACCCGTTGGAGGCATGCCATATTCCAGTGCTTCTACATAGTCAACATCCATGTCTGTTGCTTCATCATTACCCAAATCTTTTTCTTTCAATTGGTTTTCAAAGCGCTCGCGTTGATCAATTGGATCATTCAACTCACTAAACGCGTTCGCATACTCACGACCATCAACAAAGAATTCAAAACGATCCGTAAAACGTGGATCCGCTTCATTTTTCTTTGCAAGTGGCGAAATTTCCACTGGATGACCGTATACAAAAGTTGGTTGAACAATGGTCTCTTCACAGAATTGTTCAAAGAACTCATTGACAACGTGACCAAATGATAGCTGATGTTTTTGCATTGTAAGTCCATGTTCTTTCGCAATTGCAACAGCTTCTTCATCTGTTTGCACTGCAAAGAAATCAACACCTTTAACTTCCTTGATGAGTTCCACCATGTGTATGCGTTTGAACGGTCCTTGCAAACTAATTGGTGTGCCTTGGTAACTTATTTCGCGTGTTCCCAATACATTATCTGCTAAATAACCAACATATTCTTCAGTTAACTCCATCCAATCAACCATGTCAGCATATGCAATATACGCTTCAATCGTTGTGAATTCCGGATTATGTTTTGGACTCATTCCTTCATTTCGGAATAAACGACCAATTTCATAGACACCTTCCATACCACCTACAATAAGTCTTTTTAGCGGTAATTCTGTTGCAATACGAAGGTAAAAGTCCATGTCCAAGGTATTGTGATGGGTTACGAATGGACGTGCGGCAGCACCAGATAAGATGGGTGTTAACACTGGCGTTTCCACCTCCACTAATCCTTTTCCATCAAAGAAATCGCGTGTTGCGCGCATAATTTTTGGACGCATAAACGCAGCACGTCTCGACTCTTCATTCATGATCAAATCCAAGTAGCGACGACGGTATCTTTCTTCAACATCTTGAAGTCCGTGAAACTTATCTGGTAGTGGTCTTAATGCTTTTGTTAAGTGCACAACATTGGTTGCTTTTACGGACAACTCACCGTGGTTTGTACGGAAAATTGTGCCCTCAACACCGATAATATCACCAAGGTCAAGATCTTTAAAATATTCAAATTGATCGTCCCCTACAGTGTCCTTACGGATGTATACTTGAATCTGGCCGTTACGGTCTTGAAGATGAACAAAACCCGCCTTCCCCATCACACGTTTTGTCATCACTCGTCCTGCAATTGAAGTAGGAACTTCAAGTTCCGCAAGTTCTTCTTTTGATTTTGTATCGTAAGCATCCACAATATCTGACGAATGTTCTTTAGGTTTAAAACCACTAGCGTATGGGTTAATTCCCTTGCTACGCAGTTCCTCCATTTTCTCACGACGAACGATTTCTTGTTCTGTTAATTCATGTGACATAGTTTCACTCTTCTTCCTAGTTTCATATTCTTCTACTATCTTAACAAATAATTAAGACAAATTCACCCCAATATCCCCTATTTATCATTTCTAGTTCTTTTTACGCTCGTCAATAAGTTCAACCAATTCTTCCTCTTTGAACTTATATTCTGTATTGCAATAATGACATTTTAAAGTTGCACCATGGTCTTCTTCAATGAGCGCCTGCAAGTCTTCTGTATTCAACGTACGTAAAACATCTCGCATTTGTGTCTTATTACATCCACAGAAGTATTGAACATCACCCGTTTGCAAAATAACTGTTTCATCAAAAAGATTCGCAGCGACTTCAATTGCCTCTTGGTTGACCATTAACTCTGATACTGGTGGTAATTCCGCAAACACTTTTTCAATTGTTACAATATCTTCTTCTGTCGCTTCTGGTAATACTTGAACTAATATTGCACCCGCGGATTTGATCGTTAAGTCCTCATTCACCAATACCCCTACTGAAAGCGCTGATGGCACTTGTTCACTTTGAGCATAGTAATATGCAAAATCATCACCAATTTCACCCGTTTGCAATTCTGTTTGTGAGCTAAACGTTGCCGTATCTCCTGTTTTATGTGTCACACGTAGAAATCCACTCCCTACGATGCCACCAACATCTAGTTTTCCGGTAGCTTCGTTAACTTGGTGGACATGTGGGTTTGATACCAGTCCGCGAATGAAGCCACGGTTATCAGCATTTACAAGTATGTGGTTCAATTCACCATCACTCTTGATTTCAATAACCAATTTTTCTTCGTCACTTTTTAATGTTGACCCCATAATCACGGCCACACTCATGACACGACCTAATGCTGCAGATGCAGCCGGATAAGTATCATGAATTTGACGTGCACGTTCTACAGTTTCTGTTGTCTTCGTCACAAAGAAACGAACACGACCTCCTAATGCAATTCCTCTTACAATTTTATCTGACATTATTTTGTCTTCCTTTCGATTAAAAAGCCCCATTTAAGATGGGGCACTTCATTACGCTATTGCTACTTCTGGATCAATTGGGCTGTGACCAGCATCATTTACAGAACGTCCTTCAACAATATTGCGAATTTGTTCAGCAGTGATTGTCTCTTCTTCAAGAAGAGCCTCAACAATTTTTTCCATGAGATCACGGTTATCTTCAATAATAACGCGTGCTTGCTCTTTCGCTTCATCAACAATGCGACGAATTTCTTTATCAATTTCAAACGCAATTTCTGCGGAGTATCCAGTACGAGATGAATAATCACGACCTAAGAATACATTGTCACTATGACCATCATCATATTGAATCGGTCCTAAATTACTCATACCGAATGTTGTAACCATCAAACGCGCAATGCGTGTTGCACGTTGAATGTCATTGCTTGCTCCAGTAGAAATTTCGTTAAAGAATACTTCCTCGGCAACACGACCACCCAGTAACCCAGTGATTTGTGCTTTCAAGTCTGTTTCGCTTTGTGTAAATGTTTCCTCTTCAGGAGTCATCAGGTTGTATCCACCTGCATCTCCACGAGGAATAATCGTAACTTTTTGCACCTTATCGGCAGCAGCAAGTTTAATACCAATAATTGCATGTCCTGTTTCGTGAACAGCAACCATGTGGCGTTCTTTTTCTGAATATTTACGTGATTTTTTAGCAGGACCCATCATTGTACGGTCGATTGCCTCATCAAGAATTTCCATTGTGATCTTTGGTTGTTTTTCACGAACCGTTAAGATTGCAGCTTCGTTCAAGACGTTTTCTAAGTCAGCACCTGAGAATCCAGGTGTACGACGGGCAATGTTCTCTAATTCAACATCAGGTGCCAATTGTTTGTTGCGGGCATGAACACCAAGAATGGCTGTTCGGCCTTTAACATCGGGTAATCCAACAGTAATTGTTCTATCGAAACGACCCGGTCTTAATAACGCAGGGTCAAGTACGTCAGCACGGTTTGTTGCTGCAAGAATTACAACACCTGAGTTTTCTTCAATTCCGTCCATCTCAACAAGCATTTGGTTCAGTGTTTGTTCACGTTCATCGTGACCACCACCCAAACCAGCACCACGTTGGCGACCGACAGCATCAATTTCATCAATAAAGATAACACTTGGAGCACTCGCCTTTGCTTGTTTAAACATATCACGAACACGGCTGGCACCAACACCAACGAACATCTCAACAAAATCAGAACCTGAAATTGCAAAGAACGGTACGTCAGCTTCACCCGCTGCTGCTTTCGCTAGCAAGGTCTTACCAGTTCCAGGAGGACCTACTAAGAGCATACCTTTTGGTATACGTGCACCCATTTCCTCGTATTTTTTTGGACTCTTTAAATAATCGATTAACTCTTTCATTTCTTCTTTTTCTTCATCTGCACCTGCTACATCTTTAAAGCGTACGCGGACGTTACTTTGGATTTTAGCACGGGATTTACTGAACTCGAAGGCTTTGTTATTGCCACCGCCGCCCATTTTTGAGAAGAGGAAGAACATGGCTCCACCAAGAATGATGTAAGGAACTGTAAACAATAACATATCGATAAATGGATTTGTTTCCGTAACATCGATATACTCTACTTTTCCACCTTCACCCTTTAGAAGCTCATGCAATTCATTTGTAATTTGTTCTGATTTTGGGAATCGTGTTGTAAATTGAATTACACGACCATTTTCTTCGTACACACCACTTACATCAATTACGTAAGCTTTTTGTGAAATGGTTGACTCTTTAATATCATACTTTTCAACTGCAGCGTAAAATTCTTTTGTAGTCAGCGTTTTCGATACGGGATTAATTGCAAAGCGAACAAGAAGAATCATCATCATGACCCCAATTAATACAAGAAATACGCTGTTCTTTTTATTGTTGTTGTTTTTCAACCTAATCACTCCTTTTACTGGTAGACTTCATCTTTCAAGATTCCGATATAAGGTAATTGTCTGTATTTTTCATTGAAATCCAATCCAAATCCAATAACGAATTCGTTGGGAATTTCAAAACCGATGAAATCTGCGAATACATCAACTTCACGACGTGATGGTTTATCTAACAGTGAGATAACCTTAACATCGTTAGCGCCCTTATTTTTTAATAACTGGATTATTGCTTTAATTGTATGACCTGTGTCTACAATATCTTCTACAAGAAGGATATTTAGACCTTTAATTGAACGATCTAAATCTTTCAATATTTTTATATCGCGTGATGTTTCTGTACCTTCATAACTTGAAACGTCCATGAAATCATATTCAATGTCCAAGTCAACGTACTTAATTAGTCGAGCCAAGAATGGAACCGATCCTTTTAAGAGTGCAACAAGCACAACTGGACCTTCAGCGTCCTTATAATGATCTGTGACGACTTTTCCAAGTTCTTCACATTTCTTTTCTATTTGTTCTTCACTGATTAATACTTCTTTTACATCCTTATGCATACTAAAAATGATCCTCCTGCGATACGTTTAATTCTATCACAAAAAGATTGGGATTGTTAGAGTAATGATGTTCATCACAGCCTATTCCCACAACAAAAACAATATCTTTCGCGCAATTTTCAACTACAAGCCATTTTTCACGCTGATGATGCGGTATTTTTCGGTCAATAAAGAAGCGATTCACCTTTTTTCTACCAAAACGCAAGGCGATGGAATCACCAGGCTTTGCATATCGAACTGTGATTGGGAAATCATTATCGCTTAATGTAAGTCCTTGGATTTTCGATCCTTCTGATGCAAATGCATACACATCAAAGTCTCCATATTCCAATTGAGAATGACGATTGTTCAATGCCGAATGACTTTGCACTGTGACTTCACCATAACTTGCAAAAAGACTTTGATTATTGAAGGTGAATTTTGCCGTTCCGCTTTCAATTGCTTTAACCATTTCATCCAAGTATTTTTTCGTGGTTCTTGTCACATCAATATTGTTTTTTTCAAGCCATCGTCGCAACACTAAAGATGGATGTGGTTGCGATAGCAACTGTGGTATCGGGATTGTGTCTCCCCAAGTATCTACCCGTTTTTCGAACTGTTGTTTTTGTGCTTCCCAGTCATGTTTCCTTTGAGACATCGATTCCATGAGTGATTGCTTTTCAGTTTCACTGATAGCGTTGAGTTCCGCTCTTATGCGATTTCGAGTATATGTGGTATCCGCATTTGATTCATCAAAACCAAAAATGATGTTGTTTGTTTGACAGTATTCCAGTATGTCTTTTTTTGTATACTTCAAAAGTGGACGCCATACCTTCATTTCGCCATATCGGCTGTATTCGTCAATCCCGACTGAGTTGCTTCGCATCTCCCGTTGCTTCTGAAAGAGATACGTTTCCAAATCATCATCTGCATGATGTCCAAGAGCTACGCCATTCGCCTCGTATTTTGTGCATAATTCTTTAAAGAAATCATAGCGAAAAACACGCGCACTTTGTTGAAAGTTCTTGTGTTTCCCATCATCCCTATAATCACGTTTCTCAAATTCAATACCGTAGCTTCCGGCATATTTTTGCACGATTTCCTGATCACGATCACTAGAGGTTCTTCTTTTGTAATTAACATGCGCCACGACTAATTCGTAACCGCGTAATCGCAAAGTATCCAACAGCACCATCGAATCTGGGCCACCGGAAACCGCGACAATCCATTTCTCTTGTCCCATAGTTTCACCTATAGTTATTTTAGCACATCATCTTGAAATAACCCCAAATTTAAGTAATATCTTATTTCTCTAAACATTGCTGAATTGGGTGCAATATGGCCATTAACCGATATAATGCGCGCTGAGTTTATAAACTTACAATCATTTAGAAAGAGCACCGATGGTTTGTTAAGCCCTCGTATCTTGCCAATATAATACAGATGGCGTTTGCCCTCATCATTAAGATTACGCGCTTGTTGTATTGATGACGCCTTCGATGTCATTGGTATTACGAGCAATTTATGATTATGAGACGCAAGGACCAACCCAAAGTGTTGGTATCCATTTTCGTTAATGTATGCATGTCCAAAATCAATATAGCAGACATCACCCACTGAAACATCAATATTCAATGCCTCACTGGACCAATAATTCATGCGGTGGATACGGTTGTAGCCACTAATGCACTCCTTTTTCTGTTGCCAGCTGGTCATTTTTCGCAGGAATGCTTCATAGTCTTTAAGGTACTCTTTAATGAGTTGTTCGTGGTTATCAACATCGTAGTCCCGAAACCATTGTTCTTTAATCTTAATAAACATCACTTCCTTTCACTTACTAGATATGCCCTGAAAGAAAGTACTCCTAAAAAAAACATACCATTCATTTCGGTATGTTCTTATGAATCTATCGTTTTACAGTCGTAGTTTCAATATTTTCAACCCCACCATCATTCCCATAATACTCAATGTGAACATGTGGAAATGAGGCATCGCCACTTTGGCCCATCACACCCAATGGGTCATGAACACTAAGGAAATCACCGACTTGAACGATTTGTGACTCAAGTTGTCCGTAAAGTGATTGATTCCCATTCTCGTGTTCAAGTACTACATAATTTCCAAAATGCGCATCCGCCGCAACTTCAATCACCTTCCCAGGTGTAATCGGATAAACATCGGCACTGAGTCTGCCATCAGTATATCCAAAGTCCATACCATCATGCCCCTCAAAGCAGCCAATGCCGCACAGCATTTCACCATCGATTAAAGGTGATAAAAATGCACCTTCACCTTTAATATTTAGTGATTCATTTTCATTACGTGTGCTTTTAATCGGTTTTGATGTTAAGGATTGACCATTCGCATAAATTAGATTTTGTGATGTAAATCCAATCGTGCCAAGTGCAGCGATAACGCTAATTGTGACGAAGATTCCATGTTTTCTTTTATAGTGTTTTCTTTCCATAAATGCCTCGATTCTATGCATGATTTTTTTCTGTGCAGATGAGAACGCAATACCATGACGCGAGTTTTGATGTGAACGTCGTTCCAACATGGCGATAATGAGCAATCCATAATTTTTGCGTTCAGTTTGATCCATGTCTTTAGTAACAAGTTCATCGCAGGACGTTTCCATATAATAGAACAGAGTCGACTTTATCAAAAAGAACACAGGATTGAACCAATGTATTATATGAAGAATTAAAACTATTTGTTTTATCAGCGCATCGTGACGCTGAACGTGAATGAACTCATGGCGTAAAACAAGCCGTTTATCCGCATCGCCAATGTCATTGGGGATAATAATTTTTTGATTTCGAATTCCGTAAGTTAGAGGACCGCGAACATATGTAGAGTTATAAACATTTGATTCTCCCGTTGCGACTAAGAATTGATCCATCCGTTTATTGAACATCCAATAGCGTAGTATATAGATTACAATGAATAACAACGTAGCAACGCTGTAAATGAACGCCAACGTATTGACACTTGCTACCTTATCACCATGATTCACCACAGTTGCCCTCAGTGTCATTATCGGCTCAAAGGTCGACCGCACAACTTCAGTATTGACATGAATTGGTGGCATTAGGATATGTATTGGAATTACAAATGCTAAAACTACCACCCCCATGAGTATGTATTTCATTTTTTCACTCAGATGACGCTTTAAACAACGAGTAAGTACCATCACCACAAGATACATCAACGTTCCATTAAACGATAATTGCAGTATCCCTTTCGTCAACTGCGTCATTTTTTATTCAACCACGCTTTCAACTCCGAAATTTCGCTGGCTGTAAGGCTATCTCCATCCACAAGTGATGCAACAAAATTACGGATTGATCCAGAGTGAACATTGGTAATGATTTTCTTGGTTTCAAACACCGAGTATTCACTACGATTAATTGCTGCCGTGTAATAGTTGCTTCGGTTAATTTTTTCGACACGCAAATAACCCTTTTCGCTTAGACGGTTCATAAACGTCTGAACCGTTGTCGTTTTCCATCCATTATCAGATAGCAGATCTTGAATATCTTTGACCGTCACAGCTTTATTGTGCTCCCAAATCACGTTCATGATTTCAAGTTCAGTTTCACTAATATTTTTCATAAGACCTCCAAAACTACTGTTTGTAGTTATAAAACTACACCATGTAGTTTGAAGTGTCAAATAAAAAACCATCCGAAGATGGCTTTATCCGACTAATTCTAAGTTTTCCAACATGATACCCGTTCCCTCAGCAACACATGTTAATGCGTTTTCTGCTACGTAAACAGGAATACTTAACTTGTGTGAAATTAAAGTATCAAGGCCATGGAGCAAGGCACCACCACCGGTTAACACAATACCACGAGTTACGATATCTGCTGATAATTCTGGAGGTGTTTGTTCCAACACAGTACGGCATGCTCGTACAATTTCTTGTAAGCTTTCATGCATTGCTTGAGCAGTTTCTTCTGCTTTAAGTGTAATTGTATTTGGAAGACCTGTAACCAAGTCACGTCCACTTACTGCAAATGTCTTTGTTTCCATTGTTTCTGCAGCTTCTTTTGAAGCGATACCAATGTGAGTTTTAATCTCTTCAGCAGTACGGTCACCAATTAAAAGTTTGTAAGTATCTTTAACATATTTGATAATGTCGTGATCCATACGGTCTCCCGCAACTTTTAATGAAGTACTTGTAACAATTTCACCCAATGAGAGAATCGCAACGTCTGTAGTACCACCACCTATATCAAGAACCATCGATCCTGTAGGCTTCGAAATGTCCAAGTTCGCTCCAATTGCAGCTACTTTTGGCTCTTCCTCGATATAGACACGTTTTGCTCCTGCACGGTATGCAGCATCACTGATCGCTTTACGTTCTACTGAGGTAATATTTGAAGGACAGCAAATCAAGATTGTTGGTCTTGAGAAGATTCCTTTTAGGTTTAATTTTCGTACGAAGTACTGTAACATCATTTCTGTTACTTCAAAATCTGCAATAACCCCATCTTTTAATGGACGAATTGCAAGAACACGTCCTGGTGTACGTCCAAGCATTTCTTTAGCTGTAGTACCTACTGCGAGGCATTTTTTTGTTTGGGCATCGATTGAAACAACTGATGGTTCATCCAATACGACCCCTTCACCTTTTACATAAATTAAAATATTTGCGGTTCCTAAGTCAATTCCGACTGCTTTTGAAAACATAAGTATCCTCCAATTTCTATGTCTTTTTACATGAAATAGTTTGTAGATAATCCTAATAAAAATTGCGCCACGATATATCCAAGTCCTAATGACAACAGTAAGAGTAATAATTGCATCCGCAATTCGCCGCCTTTGCGCATAAACTTACCAAAATCTACGCCGCTAAGCGCATATGCCGATACCATAAAACTCACTAAATATAACCCAATTCTAAGAATATCATTCATTTTTATTCACCTATACTACTATAACAAAACTTAGCACATATTTCCATTAGTTCTATACTTTCTCATAAAGTTCACACACTCTTGGTTTGTTGCCTCTGTTTTCACACTTTCAAATCATTAAAAAGCTCAAGGTTTTTTCACCTTGAGCAAACTTATTCAATCTCACCAATGATATTAACCAGATGGATAACAATATAGGCAAGTTCTTCTTTTTCCATGTGAATATTCATTTCTTTCTCAATAATTCCAATGATATCTTCAGCAATTTCCGCTTGCTTTTTGTAAGATGAAATAAGCAATGTATTCACCTGTTCGTTCAATGCTTTTTTATTGGACAACGCGCTTTCAATAATAAAGCGAATATGTGTTAGAAAACGTGAATAATGGACCGTGTCTTTATTCAATTCGAGTTCATATTTTTTAGTAATTAATTGCTCAATTTCCCACACGATCCCATTGAGTTTATCCAAATTTTCTCGTGTTAGTTTATCGGAAATATTCTGAATGTGAAGGGCAATATATGACACCTCCGCATCAGGAATAATGATTGAATACTTCTCTGAAATTGAACTGCAAAGTGTCTTTGATTTTTCATACGCATCAGGATATAACGCACGTATTTCATGACTGAAAAACGAATTGATTGCTTCATCTTTAATGATACGTGTATATGTTGCGGCAAGGTGATCTGCAAGTGTTATTAAATCAGGTGTGGTGAATTTATTAACACCATATTCAGAAATCAGTTGAATTGTATCCATAACCATGGCAACAATTTCATCGTCAAAACCATTGATGATTCGATTAAATTCATTTGTTTGATTTGAGAGTTTGTAGGCTTTATCGTAAGGTGTCCCTTGTGGAAGAACATCGCCAGCCTTATAACCAAAACCGATACCCTTACCCATGATCACAATCTCAGAAATTGAATCGCTCCCGACTAAGGAACTGTTATTTAGGATTCGTTTTATTGTAAAATTCTTTGAAGTGTTCATGGGTCCTCCTCGTTTGTGTAGCCGTTTTCACTAACATTATACATTCTATCACTGTTGAAGCATATTCATACGACTGTCAATCATTCATAAAAAAAGCCAAGATGTTCTCTAAAAAGAACTTCTTGGCTTTTGCTCAATTGATTCATCGATAACACGCCTTAGTGAGATTATGTCACTATTGAATGGGCTTGTCAATGGCTCACCCATTAGAAAATATCTATCAAGAATTAGGCAACCTCATAACACTTTTGTAACCATCTTTCGATTTTCTCTGGTTTTCGACCTTTTATATAGGTCATGCGAATATGCTTTTTCACACGAATACCGGTCATGATTCTTAGGACCTGATTCTTAAGAACATTCCCATAGTCTTGAAGTGCAACCACTCGGAAAATTGGTGGAGTATCATCCGTTGTAATCAAGGACGCTGTTTTCCCTTTCAAGTGGCCTTGCGGAAAGAGACCTTTGAAGTTGTAGCTGAACCCTGTTGTAAAAACTTTTTCCAAATATCCTTTCATAATAGCAGGCATGGATCCCCACCAAATTGGATAAATGAATATGATATGGTCCGCCCAACTTACTTGATCTCGATATTTTTTCATGTCTTCGCGGTATTGCATGTCGCGACGCCGGTTTTGTGCATCAAAGCGGAGGATCGGATCAAAGTTATCCTGATACAAATCCAGTGTCACAACTGTATTGCCACGTTTTTCTTGACCCGCCTTTACCCTTTTGTATATCTCATAATTGAGACTTCTGTGATTAGGGTAAGCAAATATTATTAAAGTATTTTTCATTCCTTACTTATTCAAGTACAGATTCATAAGCCTCGCCAATGATTTGATCGATTCCCTCACACGAGTCCAACGCATCTACTTGTTTCAACGTACTGTCGAGCATCTTAACAAGGTTGTTGAGATCATGAATTTGTTGGATCAAGTTCTCTCGTTTTTCGTGTAGGAACTTCTTAGATGCCGCCAATGAAGCGTGTGGATTCCCTAAATCACGGCGGTTTTTAAGTACAATTTTTATCTCATCTAAAGAGAAATTCCCGCGTTTCAACATCAATACAAGCTGCAAATCCAGATAATCAGCCTTAGAATATCTTCGATAACCATTTTCAAGACGTTGTGGGCACACCAAACCGAGTGTGTCGTAATAGCGGAGTGTTTGCTTAGAAATATTCATGGTTTTCGCCATGGATTCGATTGTATAATTATCCATACTTTTTCCTTTCTGGAGTTACAATAACATTATAGTCGACTTTAATGTCAAGTCATTTCCAGTCTCTAAATCTATCATACGTATTTTTTTTGATGCGTCATGCTCACTGTCACAAACAGATTAATTCATGTACTCAACAGTCGGGTTTTACACATTCCAGTAACATTATTTCAACCTTTTCACATTTAATCTGAAACATATTTGTTGACAAACTTATAACGAAATGCAATTATAGACTTAGGCGTGCAATCTTAACGGAGCAAGAGCCAAAGTTATCGTTTTTTATGATACACTTTGGCTCTTTTTCTGTTTTGATGCTCGAGAGGGAGGAGCGTTTCAATGATTGATTTATCAAAATTCACCACAGAACAACGCAATCCAGATACACTGAATTTGGATTCAATGACCCCATTAGAGATTGTCACTGTGATGAACCATGAAGATGCAAAAGTCGCAACTGCAGTACAGTCAGAGTTGCCGAAAATTGCATCACTGGTAGCACTCGTATCGGATGCGTTCCGTAATTCCGGACGCTTAATATACATGGGTGCAGGTACAAGTGGGCGACTCGGTGTCCTTGATGCCGTTGAATGTCCACCAACTTTCGGCGTTGATTCTGATGTTGTTATCGGACTTATAGCCGGTGGCGAGGGTGCATTCATCCAAGCAGTCGAAGGAGCAGAAGATAGTATTGATGCAGGTGTTAACGATTTGAAGTCTCTTGAACTTACCGATCGTGACATCGTAGTCGGACTTGCTGCAAGTGGCCGTACCCCATATGTTTTAGGTGGATTGGATTATGCACATGCAGTAGGTTGTAAAACAGCAGCCATTGCATGCAATCGCAATTCCATCATCGGCCAACACGCGGATATCGCAATTGAAGTTGTTGTTGGCCCAGAAGTGCTAACTGGTTCTACGCGTCTCAAAGCGGGAACTGCTCAGAAATTGGTCCTAAACATGATTACTACCGCAGCTATGGTGGGCGTTGGAAAAGTCTACCAAAACCTTATGGTAGATGTCATGCAAACAAACGACAAATTGGTTGTTCGTGGACAAAATATTGTTATGGCAGCTACGGATGCTGATCGCACGACCGCAACACAAACACTCGAACTTGCCGGTGGTAGTGTAAAACTTGCGATTGTTATGATTCTACATCACTGTGATGCCAACAGGGGGCGTCAGCTACTTGCTGACCACGCTGATCATATCAGCGCACTATAAAAGGAGAAACAAAATGGAAAACTTAGATTTAGCGAAAGTAATTCTTGATGTTACCGGTGGAAAAGAAAATATCAGTTCCGCGCAACATTGCATGACTCGCTTACGTCTCAAAATTAAAGACGAGTCCAAGGTTGATCAAGAAGCATTGAAGAATACCGATGGTGTATTGGGTGTTGTCCAAAGTGATACACTTCAAATTGTAATTGGACCAGGACGTGTTAAAAAGATCTATGATATCTTTGTTGACGACCTTGGTGTTGCTCGTGGTGGTGAAGCATCATGGGAAGAAAATAAAGATGCCATGAAGGCAGGCCAAAAACAATCGCCATTCAAAGCAGCTCTTAAAACAATCTCAAATATTTTCATTCCTATGATTCCTGCAATCATCGCAGCTGGATTATTCAATGGATTTGCCAGTTTGATTGGTCAATTCTTCCTTGATGCTGAAACAACAACAGGATTCTGGTACATTCTTAAAACACTCTTCTCTCTAATTGGTACTGGATTCCTCGGATACTTTGCAATTTATACGGGTATCAATGCTGCTCGTGAGTTCCGCGGAACAGAAGCTCTTGGTGGGATGATTGGTGCAATGTCAATTGCCACACCACTTATTGCACTTTCCACTACTCTTGGTCTCTATAATGCTGACCAACCGCTTGAATCAATCCTCACTACAGGTAAAGGTGGTATTATCGGTGTCATTATCGGTGTATGGATTATGTCTAAGATCGAGCGTGCAATTCGTAAAGTTGTTCCTGATGTTCTTGATTTAATCGTGACACCATTCCTAACACTTCTCATTTCAGGAGCAATCTTCGTTCTTGGAATCATGCCAATTGCCGGATTCCTTTCTGACTGGTTGGTGGTCGCACTTAACGTACTCATTAACTCTCCAAATCCTATTGTCAGTGTTATTTCAGGATTCGTGCTTGCTGCAGTCTTTCTACCAATGGTCCTACTTGGACTTCATCATGGATTAATTCCAATCTATGCGATTCAATTAGAAACACTTGGCGGCGTTACCCTCTTCCCTGTTCTCGCAATGGCTGGTGCTGGTCAAGTTGGTGCTGCAATCGCAATCTACTTTAAAGCTAAAAAAGCAGGAAATACAAGTCTTACCAAGATTATTACCGGTGCTTTACCAGCAGGATTCTTAGGTGTTGGTGAGCCACTCATTTACGGGGTAACATTACCACTTGGAAAACCCTTTATCACAGCCGGTCTAGGTGCTGGATTTGGTGGTGCCTATGTCATGTTGATGAAAGTTATGGCAGTTGCATGGGGTCCCTCTGGCCTTGTTGCGATTCCATTAATGAAAACATCGGCAATGATGCTTCACTTCTTTATTGGATTGGTTATCGCATATGTAGCTGGGTTTATTATTACTTCAGTTATCATGAAGCCAAAGGACGTCGTCCAAAACTAGCTGCATTGCAATGAGGGTTGTATGGTATATCAAGATTTTAATGGAGGTATTTAATGTTCTTTAAGAAAAAACAAAAATTCACAGATACTGATGTCGTTGCTGTTTGCGATGGTGAGGTCATTGCCATGAGCGCAGTTAACGATCAGGTATTCAGTTCAAAAGCCATGGGGGATGGTTTTGCAGTAAGACCTTCCAGCGGTACAGTATATGCACCCATGAATGGAACAATTGCTTCTATTTTCCCTACAAAACATGCCATTACCATGACAAGCACAAGCGGTCATGAAATCATGATTCATATGGGAATTGACACCGTCAATCTTGGCGGTGAAGGATTTAAAGTCCACGTTCAGGAAGGTCAAACAATTACTGCTGGATCCCCAATTGCTGAAATGGACTTAAAATCGATTACACCTCAAGTACCCTCGACCGACGTCATCGTTGTCTTCTTCAATTTAAAAGAAAATGAATCTGTCATAACAACTAGCGCGCATGCAGTAGGCGGCAAGGATGTCATATTCACGTTTTAGACAACGCAAAGGAAGGCTAATCATTCTACGATTAGCCTTCCTTTTTTATTTAACCGTTTCAAGAAACGTTTTTAATTTTTTTGTATCGACACCTTCATAGTCACCACTCTCAGAATAAGAATAGGATACGGCATCGCTTGCAGTCGTTGGATCGATAAACCAGCCTTTAAATGATGAATGAACTTGGCTAATGCCCGTTTTTGCTACGATTTCATTTGCATTATCCACGTTAACGCCTGCTCCAACACAAAATTCAATCTGTGATCCGTACTCAGTCTGTAATTTAGCAAGTAATGCTATTCCTTGATCCGCACTGCTCGCTTGACCACTCGTGAGCACTCTGTCGACACCACAAGCAATCAAATCTTCAATCGCTTCAATGGGATCGCTTGCCCGATCAAATGCACGGTGGAAAATCGCCTCCACCCCTTTTGTGTGTGCAAGTTCAACAAAGCGGCGGGTCAGTTCTTTATCCACATTGCTGAATGCATCCAAAAATCCAAAAACCAATCCATCACTACCATGTTCTAATAAATACTTCGCATCGGTAATCATTGTTTGGATTTCATACGCATTGTAGTGAAAGCCACCTGGGCGCGCCCTAACCATTGTGATAATTGGTAACGTTGTAATTTTTTTTGCTTCAATTAAGGTTGCGATACTCGGTGTAAGTCCTCCCAAGTGAATTGCGTTGTTCAGTTCAATGCGGTCGGCACCACATTGTTGAGCAACTGCGCAATCTTCTAAAGAACCCGCACATACTTCTACATATACTGTCATTATTACACCTTCTTCCGTGGCATGATCATCGTTTCAGGACACAATGCATCATCCAATTGCTCTGATGTCATGAGGTTTCTAGAAATCACGACTTCTCGCAATGATTTATTATTATCGAGGGCTTCTTTCGTAATCTCAGATACTTTTGAATAGCCCAATTCTTTGACAAGAGCCGTTGCCATGGCAAGCGAATGTTCCACATAATCATGAATACGTTTCTCATTGACTGTAATTCCTTCGACGGCATTTACTCTAAGGGTCACACACGCATTTTTAAGCACTTCCAGTGACTCAAATAAGTTTTTAAACAACACAGGCTCAAAGACATTTAATTCCATCTGACCCGCCTCTGCCGCCATTGTAACGGTTGCATCGTTTCCGATAACTTGGAAGCAAACTTGATTGACTACTTCAGGAATGACTGGGTTAACTTTACCAGGCATGATTGATGATCCGGGTTGTTTTCCAGGTAAGTTAATTTCATTAAAGCCTACCTTCGGACCCGAGGCCATCATCCGCAAATCATTGCAAATTCGTGACAAGCCAATCGCAAATGTTTTAAGTTCACTGTGAACGTATGCAAATCCATCGATGTGTTTGGTCGCATCAACAAGGTCATCTGCACTTTCAAAATCTATATTTGATATTTCGCACAATGCACTGACAGCATACTCTCGATATCCTTTTACAGAATTGATACCTGTGCCAACAGCGGTTGCTCCAAGATTAATGACTTGCATTTCTTCAAGCGCATGCTGAAGGCGACGAATATCACGACGAATCGATGTCTCATAACTCGCAAAAACTTGTCCCATTGAGATGAGAACCGCATCTTGCAGATGTGTTCGTCCAACTTTAATTATATGGTCGTACTCTTTTGCCTTCTGTGAGAAAGCAGTGGCCAACGCATCCATGACACTTAAAAGTTGTCGCCCTAGTAAGATTGTTGTGACTTTACCCGCAGTTGGGATGATATCATTTGTCGATTGTGCTTTATTGGCATGATCATTGGGATGGACACGTTCATAAGTTCCCAATGTACCGCCAAGTATTTGATTGGCACGATTGGCAATGATTTCGTTGATATTCATATTCAATGAGGTTCCTGCTCCCCCTTGAATTGCATCCGTAACAAAGTACTCTTGGTAGGAACCTGCAATAATTTCATCACACACTTGAATTATTGCCTGGGAAATATCTTCTGACATTTCACCCACTTCATAATTTGCGTAAGCGCAGGCCTTCTTAACCTGAGCCAAGGCAACAAACATCAACGGATGAACCGCTGAACCCGTAATATGAAAATTATCAATAGCTCTTACAGTTTGCGCGCCATACAACGCATCTTTTGGAACCTTAACCGCTCCTAAAGAATCATACTCAATTCTAAAACTATCTCCACTCATGTGTCTGCTCCTTCTACAGTATTTCTGCTAAGTGAAACAACGCACTTCCGTATATCTTTGCATTCATTGCAATATCTTCAAGATTCATCCACTCATCAGGAAGATGGGCAATCCCATTTTCCCCTGGAAAACTGGGTCCATATGCGATAATATTCGGGATGATTTTGGCATAAGTTCCCCCGGTTGTCGTAACAGGTTCAAGTCGCTCTCCCATTACTTCCGCGTAACTTTGTGTCAAAGGCTCAATATATTTCGAATGTTTATCGTTAAGAACAGGGTCCCAATTATGGATTAGTTGATAGACAATACCTTCAGGCATCGTCGATGCAATGATATCCCCTAATTCAACAATACCCTTTACTGCTGGATAACTCAATGCCATTTGAAAATAATCATACCCATTATCATCAATGCCCATCGTATATCCCCGCATGATCAATTCACCAAAATCGTCATCCTTCACATTGATTCCCAGTTTCACACCGTTATTTGGGCTCGACAAAATAAAGTCATTTAAGTACTGATAAAAGTTAGCGCGATTGCCTTTATTTACGATTCGTATTAACCCACGACCACGTTCACCATATACAACGGGCCATTTGCAATCCGGCGTCCAACCGAAAACAGGCGGTTTTTCTTTTGTAAGATAGTGTTGAACACACTTGAATCCTGTTTCTTCATTGGTTCCAAATACGATTCGAACCGGCAATTTGAACTTTATTCCCAATTCTTTCATGGCATACAGTGCATACAGATTTGTGATAATGGGTCCTTTGTTATCCAAAACACCGCGACCATAAATACGCTCACCGTCAATTTCTCCACCCAATGGATTGTGAATCCAACCTTTTCCCAAAGGAACGACATCGACATGGCCAAAAATTCCGATGTAATCCCCATCTCCATCTCCGTATTGCGCGTAGCCAATTTTGTTATCGATATTCTTTGTTGTGAATCCCAGTTCCGCTGAAATAGCAAGGGCTTCATCCAACGCACGCTTGGGTCCAATTCCGTACGGTGCGTCCGGCAAGGGTTCACTTTCAACCGACTCAATTGCAACCATGCGTTGAATGCTTTTAAGAATGTCTGGCATCAATGATTCTATTTTAGCGTGTATTTGCTCAATCATCATTTTTCCTCCAATGGTTTCATACGGTCGGTCAAATAATCATCCAACCATGCTTGCGATGCCTTTTCATGCACCATTGAATCGCCAACACGTTTGGTTGTATAAACCGTCACAGGTTGGCTTTCCGTTGCGACAGAAAATGAGAATGTATCAATATTTGCAGCCGCACCCCATTCCCCATCTTTGTTAATTGCAACAATTGAAATATCGCCTGCCTTACCGCGACGCGCAATAAGTTCACGATCAAGATCAAATGTCACGCGCTCACATGCTTGTTGTGGGTGCATCCCTTGTTTCATCAAACGCACCACTTCATACGATACAACACCCTTCATTAAGTCTTCACCAAGTCCAGTCGCGGTAGCTGCACCAACATGACTGTCCGCGTACAATCCTGAACCAATAATTGGAGAATCACCCACACGTCCTGCCTTTTTCATAAACAATCCACTTGTGGATGTTCCAGCGACAATATTCCCTTGGCAGTCCAAACTTACCATCCCAACGGTATCGTGACCTGAGTAGGGGGAAATTTCCATTTCTTGGGTCTCTTTAACACGGTTGCGATAGTGAATTTTAGCGCGATCTGTTAGCATATTTTTGCGTTCAAACCCCATGCGATGCGCATATTTTTCCGCACCAACACCCACTAACATATTATTTACTTTAAACAAACTGAGTGAGCGGGCAATTGATATTGGATTGGCAAAATCTTTTATTGCTGCAATGGCACCAACATCAAATGTTGTTCCATCCATGTATGCAGCATCCAACTCAACTTCCATCTCCTCATTCGGTAATCCCCCATAACCTACCGATTTATAAAATGGGAAATCTTCAACGTACTTAATTGCCGTCTCAACCGCATCTCCTGCGCTTCCATTTTCTTGGAGGCCAGCAACAGCCACATCCAATCCTTCTTTGGCCATACGCCATGTTGCAATAATACCCCACATAATTTTTACCTCTTTCTTAATAAGTATATTCTTGATACGTTTCTTTTGCTTGCCCTTCAACTTTTGCTTTTGCAACTTTAATCATATTTATTAAGGAATCATTGAGTCCGATTCCGCCTTTTTTAGGCATCTTCACGATCGTAACGCTATCTTTAAACGATTCAATCACGTGTGCATTCTCTTCAGAACACACTACAATCGCTTTACTATCCGAACCCGCTTCAATTGCTTGCGCAATGATTGCGGACATGTGAGCGTAATCAGCATAGTTGAAACATGGACCGCAAATTACAACATCTGCCTTCAGCTTTGTTGTGAGTGCGACAATCTTCCGCTTTACTTCTTCCTCATTGTCAAAGAAGTATCCATTACCACAGTACATCGTTGCAAGCACTGTACCACCTGCTTCTTTGATAAATTTCTCAAACATATGGTACGAACCGATTCCACCCTTTTCTACAGCAAGTTCCACATTGGGTCTTTCTTTACCCCCTGCACCTGCCTGTGTTTGATCAAAAAATAATAATATTCTCATGGGAATCCTCCTTGTTATAAAAATACTCGAAGCGCATGAAGTCCGTGTCGGTCTTTCCAAGTCGCTTCGAGTCTACTTCCTTAATTATAGATCATCAAACGAAATATCGTCCAATGAAATGTCATCAAGTTCATCTTTAATTTTTTCTTGTGGTGCTGCTTCATCAGCAAGGTATTGGTTATCCATGATTTTAAAGAATGGATAATAGATGGCACAACCAAGTGCGACCAATCCAATTTGCAATACCCCAGCCCAGATGCTACCCGTCGAGAGCCAACCCGAGAAGAACACAGGGGTCGTCCACGGCAGGGCGATTCCAGATGTCAGCGGAATTAATCCCATCGACATAAACACGGTCGAAATAATTGAATTAATAACTGGAACAAAGATAAATGGAATTAGAATAATTGGGTTCAACACAACTGGTAACCCAAAGATAATCATCTCATTAATTCCAAATACTCCTGGAACAATTGATAATCGTCCCAATTGTTTCATACGTTGTGACTTCCCAACTGTAAGCATAACAATGACAAGCGAGAGTGTACTTCCACCCCCACCAAAGTTAGAGAAGAAATCACGGAATGGGCCGGTAAAGATATAACGCAAGGGTTCACCCAATTCAAATGCATTTAAGTTTGCAATTGTCATTGCTTCATGAATTGGTCTAAATACTGTATTTGTAACCGCAGGTCCATTAATTCCAAAGAACCAGAATAGATTTGATAGGAATTGGTAAATAACATCAAATGCTGCAAATTCTCCGAATCCCATCAATGGAGCTTGAAGCATTTTATAGACAAACACATGTGCATAACCAAAGTCTGTAACTTGGAATATCATGCGGAATCCAAAGAAGATAACCATGACGAATGCACTTGGGATAAGTGCGGCGAATGACTCCATTACTGCCGGTGGTACCCCATCAGGAAGTTTGATGACCCAGCCTTTATTCTTTACCCATGCAAAGATTTGTACCGATAATAATGCCGTAATCATTGCCAAGAAGATTCCTTGTGAACCAAGGTTTCCAAATGAGAATCCTTTGAATGCTTTTCCTGCCTCGTTAACATATTCAGGGTATGACTGTTGTGTGATGATGAGAAAGGCAACAAAGGCTATAACTGCACCCGAGATTCGATCAACTTCTTTTTCCCGTGCATAGCTGTATCCAATACCAATAACCGTTAAGAGTGAAATAACATCAAATGTTGCACTAACAACAGATGATAAATGTCCATCCCATCCTTCTCCAAAGATACCGGCCATAAATTCGGGATAACCCGTGATTGGAAAGTTCGCAATGAGAAGAAAAATAGATGCAACAACAATTAAGGGTGTACTGATAATAAAACCATCACGTATTGCGGATAAGACTTTATTTTTACTTAGTTTTTCCGCAATCGGTGCTAATACATTTTCAAGTTTATTAAACATTATTGCTTCTCCTTATCTTTAATTAACTTTATTGAACGCTTCAACACTCTTTCCCCATCGACATTACCGTAATCCTCAAGTTCGATTACTTCGATTGGAATCCCCAAATGCCCATACTTTTCGATGGTTGGTTCCAATCGATATTTTACTTGTGGCCCCAATAAGATAACATCTGGATTAAATTCTTTAATTATCTGTTCCATCTTGGAATCCGAAAATGCCTTAACTTCAATTGGAAGTTTGTATTCATTGGCGACTTGCTGCATTTTACTCGCCAGCAAACTTGTCGACATTCCAGCGTTACAGAATAGATAAACACGTTTCATAAGATTTCTCCTCCTCTTATTCTATGTCCATTATACAACCGCTTTCATTGTTGCGCTTATAACCCTTTTCCTAACTCCACGGAATTATCTTCCGCATAAAAAAAACGAGTCAGAGACTCGCAATTTTTAACTCCAGTTCTTGAATTTTACGTTGTGTAGCAATGCTTTCTTCAGCCATAATCTTTATTGTTTCCGCAGCCATTAGTTGATCTTCTGCGTGCATCAGTAACAAGTCGATTAGTGTCTTTTCACCATTGGCCTCTTTTTGAATTAAACCAAAGTGAGCCTCATGACCCTCAAGTCGCTTTGCTTCACCTTCTTCAATCTGCGCTTCTGCTTGTTCAAAATTATAATGACGGGCAGATTGCATGGCCTCAATAAACAATGATTTTGCAGCACCTACGTTACTAATAATTTTAAAACTTATTAACTCTAATTCATCCATAATGAACCTCCTAATCGTTAATCATCCAATATACAAACTCATCACGTTTACGAGACTCTATGAGATTTGTCATTTTATTTGCATTCGTAATCGTTTCACTGAGCCAATCAAAGAACAGCCACATTGTCGCACTGTCAGATTCTGTGATTGCTAAGAGTATGACCAGTTTCACTTGAAACGTTCCCCACATAATGGGTTTATCCAAGATTCCAATCGAAATGATGGATTGCTTGCTCTCCATTTTTAATGGATGCGGGATTGCTAAAGCGTAATCGAACGATGTTGACGACATTTTCTCGCGATCCAGCACCGACTTTGTAAATGAATCTGGAACATATCCCTCTTTAACTAAATCTTGACTCATAAAGCGAATTACCGCTTCGGGTGTTTCAAAGTCTAGGTCTGTATAAAAGAAGCGCTCGTCGACCAGTTTTCCAAAGTGGCGTCCAAATGCAAGGTTGAAGCGCCTTTTATCAAGCTCATTAAGCGTTACAAATATATTGCTTTCATCTTCCTGATTTACAAACATTGAAATCTGTACCGTTGGGATACTCAGTGCGTGCTCGAGTGGTGACAATGTGATAATCAAATCCACATTTTGTTGGGCAACTTCTCTTTCAACAAAGTAAGTTTGGATGGATACAATTTCCAACCGTTCTCCAAATACGTTGCGAATTTTGCCTTCCGTTAGTTTTGCAAAACTCTGATTATTTGGGGAAATCAATAGTACTTTATGTTTATATTTCATAGTCAATCGATCGTATGCAGCTCCTATATGTAGTGCAACAAACCCTGCTTCCGACTCTGATATTTCACATCCTACCGTTGTTTCAATAATCCGCGAGACATGCAATCCCATTTCAAACACCAACGGATACTTAACCTTAATCTCATTCAAGTGAGCATTTGGGATTGAGACATTTTTTTGCAGTCTCCCTAAGAGGGACTGAAGATGCAAATGCAAACCACTTTGGAAATCACTGTCAGCTGAGAAATCGAGATCAAAGACTGAGTTTAAATGATTACTGATATCTTTGATGAGATTTCCAATGCTGACATTTCGCTCTCCCAACAACATATGTGTGTCGGGTAACTGGGCATTCTTATACCCTGACAACAATCTTGCAATCGCAATGACTTCTTCTTCACGATATTGAATTGGGACGATTGAGATAACTTGTGTTAGGAAGTGTTCAGCAATTTGCATTTCGACTTCTCCATGATCCGAGCCACCATCAACGGGTTCAAGATAGTTCCCATTGAGCATCCTCTCGATTGTAATTCCAATATGAATGATAATCATCGGAATTGATGTCTCACGAAGTTTATAATCGTGTGCAGATAAACTGTCTTCAAGAATTTCCATGATTCGTAGTAAATCAAATTTCTCATACAGTGCCGCAATCCGATTGAGATTCAAGAAATTCCCATGAATCTCATTGGAAAGTAAATCACGATAAAGCCGACGTTTAATCTGTTCATTTCCTTCAAAGTAAATGCGGTTTTTCTCGCGTACGAGTCGCATTCCAGTGTAAGGACTCAGTATTTTTCGAACACGTTTAATATCACTTTCAATCGTATGTTCACTAACATACAAAGCATCCTGTAGTTCTAAAAACGTAATATTATTCTTGTGAAACAACAAGCGTTTGATAATATACATTGTCCGCTCTTCTGGTGTTTGCGGGAGTGTTGAGGATTCAAAATTAACCTTGGAATACAGAGCGGTGTTAAGACGATAACCATCCCGTGTGCTCGATTCAATCAAGCCGGGATACGCTCGATTGATTTCTTCGATATCTGAACGAATTGTGCGATCGGTAACACCAACACGTTTGGATAAATCTTTACCTTTTATCCACGAATCCAATTCATCAAGTTTTCTTAAGATATCGCGTCGTCTCGTATTCATGCCTTCACCTCATTTTATCTTATTGCTTTTCTGGTTTGACCATCGCTTCATAATCAAAGAACAAATCAAAATCTTCTGAACTCATTAACCCAAGACCGACCACTACTTCCTTAATGCTAATACCACGGTCATGAGCTTCTTTGACAATCAATGCCGTCTGATCATAACCAAATTTTTGATTGAGGTATGTTGCAGTCATTAATGAAGTCGTTAAGTTATATCTCATTTTATCCTTGTTTAGTGTTATACCACGTAGGCAACGCGTGTCGAAAGAATTCATGCCATCGGACAGTAAACGCACGGATTGCCAAAATGCATTCGCAATTAAAGGCATGTATGCATTCAATTGGAAGTTTCCTAATGAAGATCCAATTGATATTGATTGATTGTTGGCCATAACTTGAACACATACCATCGCCAATGATTCAGCTTGGGTTGGATTGACTTTACCAGGCATGATTGAGCTACCCGCTTCATTTGCTGGTAGATTAATTTCGCCCAGGCCGACACGTGGACCACTCGCAAGCAAGCGGATATCATTGACCATCTTTAAAGTATTGGTAGCAATTGTATTGATTGCCCCATGTGAGAATACAAAACTATCTTTGGTACTTATGGCATGGAATTTATTCTCTGATGGTGTAAAATCCAAATGCAGACGCGCATTCAATGCATCCGTCACATCCTGATCAAAACCACTATAGGTATTCAACCCAGTTCCGACCGCTGTTGCTCCCATCGCTAATTTACGCAAGTACTTCAACGTATCTTCAGTTTGTTGAATGCCTTCTGTAAACATCATCCGCCATCCACTCACTTCTTGTCCAAAGGTGATTGGGGTCGCATCTTGCAAGTGGGTGCGTCCGGTCTTGAGGACCTCCATATATTGAGATTCCATCTTAAGCAGCGTGTTCTCAATGTTTCGCAACTCGGGAATGAGTCCGTTAGCCAGCATTGTTGTTGCCATAATATGCATTGCAGTTGGAAACACATCATTGGAAGATTGTCCCATGTTAACATCATCGTTGGGATGAATCAGTTTTTCACCAACAGCTTGATTGGCATGATTGGCAATTACTTCGTTGGCATTCATATTTGTTTGTGTTCCACTTCCTGTCTGCCAGATTGCGAGTGGAAAATGACGGTAGAAATCTTCCGCAAGAAGGCTGTCGATGCTCGCAATAATTGCGTCCGCTTTCTCTGGAGCGAGTTTTTGCTGCTTTTTATTCGCAACAGCGCATGCACGCTTTAATTCCAACAGAGCCTTGATTAGATCAACCGGCATTTTTTCGATGCCCACGGGAAAGTTCTCAATTGAGCGTTGCGTATTCGCACCCCATAACGCGCCATCATCAATGGTAACTTCTCCATAAATATCTTTAACTGAAGCCATGTCTACACCTCCTGTGCTACGCCTGTTTCAATTGCCTTTCGTGCGACTGATGCTGCAACAATGTTTGATACATCCTTGTTGAGAGCATTAGGAAGAATGTTTGTTTCCGTAATGTCTTTATCATCAATCATTGAAGCAATTCCTTCGGCAGCAGCAAGTTTCATTGCTTCATTAATTTCAGTAGCACGTACTTGAAGAGCACCTTGGAAAATACCTGGGAATGCAAGCACATTATTAACTTGGTTTGGATAATCAGAGCGACCTGTACCTGCGATGCGTGCACCTGCTGCAATTGCATCATCGTATGGAATTTCTGGATTCGGATTGGCAAGTGCAAATACAACTGCATCTTTGTTCATCGATTTTACATCATCTTGAGAAACAATATTGGCCATGGATACACCAATGAATACATCTGCATCTACAAGGGCATCGGATAGTGTTTTCTCATCTTTGGTTGGCATCAGATAGTTGCATAGTTCTTGAACAACGAAATTGTACTCTGAGCTGTTCTTTGGGTTAACCACACCGGTACTGTTTGTTGCCATAATATTTTTAACACCATATGCATGCAGCATACGAATAATCGAACTCCCTGCAGCTCCCGTACCCGATACAACAACTTTTGCGTCCTTGAGATCTTTATTTAAGAGTTTGAATGCATTGAATAGACCTGCCATTACGACAATTGCAGTCCCGTGTTGATCATCATGGAATACAGGAATATTTAATTGTTTTTTGAGTTCCTGTTCAATATAAACACACTCTGGTGCTTTGATATCTTCCAAATTAATCCCACCAAATGTAGGCGCCATGAGTTTGACGGCTTTGATAATTTCATCTGAGTCTTTTGTATCAAGCATAATTGGAACTGCGTTTACATTGGAGAACGCTTTAAAAAGCATTGACTTCCCTTCCATAACTGGAAGACCTGCTTCGGGTCCAATGTCTCCCAAGCCAAGTACGGCTGTACCATTGCTGACAACTGCAACGGTATTTCCTTTCCATGTATAATCATAAACTTTGGATATATCTGCTTTAATTTCAAGGCAAGGCTCGGCGACTCCTGGTGAATAAAGCAAACTCAAGTCATCCAGTGATGTCACTTCCATTTTATTTTTAACTTCAACTTTTCCTTTTAACTTCTTGTGTAACGCTAACGATCTCTCTTTAAGTGTGTTCATACGTTCCTCCTGTATGTCATAGTATAATTGTAACAAATCTTTGCCCATGACCCTATATAAATCATGGGAATCACTTAGGAAATTTGATATGCCATTCTCCTAAGTCGATAAAAAAGACACACCGAAATTGATGTGTCTTCATATTCATTATTTTGTTCCGTAAATACGGTCCCCAGCATCGCCAAGTCCCGGTACGATATAGCCATGTTCGTTTAGTTTTTCATCAAGTGCTGCTAAAAAGATATCAACATCTGGGTGAAGTTTTTTGATGAACTCCACACCTTCAGGTGCACCGACAAGGCAAACAAGCTTAATATTTTTTGCTCCGCGTTTTTTAACAATTTCAATGGCTGCATCCGCAGATCCACCCGTTGCAAGCATTGGGTCTAAAACTAGAACTTCTGCTTTGTCCAAATCTTCAGGGAACTTTGCAAAATACTCATGGGGTAAAAGTGTTTCCTCATCACGGTAAACACCAACGTGCCCAACTTTTGCAGTAGGGATTAAATCTAAAATCCCTTCAACCATTCCAAGACCGGCACGGATAATTGGAACGAGAACAACCTCTTTACGAAGTTCAAATGTATCATATTTTCCACTGTGTGTATCAATCGTTACAGGCTCTAACTTTAAGTCGCGCGTAATTTCATAAGCCATCAAACCAGCAATTTCGTCAAGATTTTGACGGAAATCCTTGGTGCCTGTTGATGTACAACGCATTTGCGTTAATTTATGGGTAATTAATGGGTGATTTAATACTGTAATCATACTATGCTCGGTCTCCTCTTACTGGGTAATTTTGTGTAAATGCTTTTACTTCTTCGTTAATTCGGTTGATTGCTTCGGGATCATCATGGTGTGTTAGGGCATCATGAATGAAATGAGCAACTTTCTTAAATTCTTCTTCCTTGAATCCACGACTGGTCATTGCAGGTGTTCCCAATCGAATCCCACTTGTTACGGCTGGTCGCTCTGTATCAAAGGGAATTGCATTTTTGTTAATGGTGATACTTACTTCGCCAAGAATTTTTTCTGCATGCGCCCCTGTGATTCCAATACTGCGTTTGACATCAATCATGATGAGATGATTATCAGTACCGCCACTCACAAGACGGTAACCTAGTTTTTCCATCTCACTTGCAATCACACGAGTGTTTTTGATTACTTGTTCTTGATATGTTTGAAAACTTGGTTGTAAGGCCTCATGGAAACAGACCGCCTTTGCTGCAATAACATGCATCAATGGCCCCCCTTGCATTCCTGGGAATACAGAACGGTCGATGTCTTTGGCAAATTCTTTCTTACATAAGATGATACCACCACGTGGTCCACGCAGTGTTTTGTGGGTTGTTGAAGTTACAAAGTCCGCATACGGCACAGGATTGGGATGCAATCCTGCTGCAATTGGGCCTGCAATATGAGCCATATCGACCATAAGGTAAGCACCAACTTCATCAGCAATTTCACGGAATTTCGCAAAGTCAATCGTACGTGAATATGCACTTGCTCCTGCTACAATAAGTTTCGGTTTAACTTCGAGTGCTTTCGCACGCACCGCTTCATAATCAATCATTTCATTGAAACGATCCACACCATAACTGAAGAAGGTGTAGTTAATTCCTGAGAAATTCAACTGATGTCCATGTGTTAAGTGTCCGCCGGAATTTAAGTCCATTCCAAGCACAACATCGCCATGCTCAAGAACTGTCATATAAACAGCCATGTTAGCTTGTGATCCACTATGAGGTTGAACATTCGCATGTTCAGCTCCATAAATTTCCTTAACACGTTCAATGGCAAGATTCTCAACAACATCAACATACTCACAGCCACCATAATAACGTTTTCCTGGATAGCCTTCTGCATATTTATTGGTCAGAACACTGCCTTGTGCTTCGAGAACTTGATTGGAAACAAAGTTCTCAGAGGCAATCAATTCGATGTGCTCTAACTGGCGTTGCTCTTCATTCGCAATCGCGGTAAATATTAAGTCATCTCTCATTAACGACCCTCCTTGATTTCAATATCTTTAATTTTATTAATACGACGTGTGTGACGTTCATCTTGGCTGTACGCTGTACCCAACCATGTACGAACAATCGCCTCATTCATAGCAAGTTCGGTTGTGCGTCCTGCAAGCGCTAGAATATTTGAATCGTTGTGCTCGCGTGTGAGTTCCGCAACTTCAGTACTTGTAACCAAAGCAGCACGAATACCACGAACTTTATTGGCAACAATGGATGCACCAATACCTGTCCCACAAAGAATAATCCCCATTTCATACTCGCCATCCGCTACTGCTTTAACTGCTGGATAGATGACATCGGGATAATCAACACTTGCATCGGAGTGAACACCATAGTCTTCAAACTCATAACCCATCTCTGTAATCACTGATTTCAAGGCCTCTTTTTGTTCAAAACCACCTTGATCACTTGCTAATGCTATCTTCTTCATTGTACTGCCTCCTTTTGTATTTGTTCTAAAGTAATAATACCTTCCCTTAAGCATACTATTTCTGGACCCGTTAGGTCAAATACGCTTGACGACTTTCCACCATCAATGTTTCCAATGACGACACCTGAGATACGTCCCTCAAGTTGTTCAAGAACCATATCCGAAGATGTTGCTGTGGTGAGCCCAGAACGGTTCGCCGACGGTAGCCAAATCGGATGGCCGACTTTGGTAATAATTTCATGAACCCACGCATCATCCGCCATACGAATCCCCAATGTCTTTTGGTCACCAAGGAAATCAAAAACGCCTTCTTTACGTTTAAAGATAAACGTTACCGCACCCGGCATAAATGTGCGCATCAAGTGACGTTGGACGTCTGTTAACTCAGCCACCGCTTCAATTTGTGCTTCACTTGCCACCATTAATGGGAACGGCTTATTCTCTGGACGCTCTTTCGCATCCTTTAGTTTTTGATACATCGCATCATTACCACTGTGTGCTGCAAGTCCATAAACAGTATCCGTCATGATGGCAACGAGGCCACCTTCTTTAATTGTCGATGCAATTGCATCTATTTCTTTTTTATCAAATTGTTTTGTTTCCATAATCCACCTCAAACCTTGTGTCTATTTTACCATAAAAAAAGATACTAATCTTAAGTTTGATTAATACCTTTATAGATGAATACCATCCGATCAAGACCATTAATATCTTGACGTAATTCAATTGTAGCGTCGCTAAAAAATTCATGACTTAAAGCAACCACAGCATCCCCAATATCAAAACCAATTTCAAAAGCAATGACCGCACGGTCATTTAATACCTTGTGTGCATTTTCAAGAACGCGACGGTAAAAGAAGAGTCCGTCCTCGCCACCAAATAACGCAACATGTGGTTCGTTGTTCAATACTGAAGTTTGGATGTGTTCTGTATTTTTTATATACGGTGGATTGCAGACAAGAATATCGAGTTTAATATCTTTATCAATGAGCGGTTGCAACATATCGCCTTGCATGAATGTAACTTCCGCTTCATTGAATGTTGCATTCTTTTGTGCAACTTCCAATGCTTCCCCACTGATATCCGATGCATACACATGTGTATTCAACTCTTTGGCAAGTGCAATGCCAATGGCACCACTTCCGCAAGCAACATCGGCAATTACTGGATTTTCAAAGTAAGCATCCACATCTGCAAGGACATACCCCACAAGTTCTTCTGTTTCCCCACGAGGAATTAATACGCCTTCATCAACAAAGATTTTGTATCCAAAGAACCATTCATACCCAAGCACATAGCCCAACGGAACATCTGCAGCAAGTTCTTGAATTTTCTTATTATAATCTTCAGCAATCTCAGTGAGTGCCTCATCATCAAATACAAGGAACATATCCAAATCATGCTCACGTAAGAGCTCAAGCATTAAAACACGGGCAAAGCCCGTGTAGACACCTGATTTATCCAGTACATCTGTTGCTATGTTTACGAGTTGTTTATAAGTCATTAAACGCCTTGTTCGAGGATTTCCTTTTGTTCTTGCTCAAGAAGTGCATTCACAATTTCATCCAACTTACCTTCCATAATAATATCTAACTTTTGCAATGTTAATCCAATACGGTGATCACTCACGCGGTTTTGTGGATAGTTGTATGTTCTAATTTTTTCCGAACGGTCACCACGACCAATTTTTGTACTACGAGTTGCTGAGCGTTCCTCATCGAGTTTGCGTTGATGATGTTCAAAGACACGCGCACGAATCAAACGCATCGCCGTATCACGGTTTGCATGTTGTGAACGTCCATCTTGACACTTCACAGTTATACCTGTAGGTTTGTGAACAATTCGAACAGCGGAGTCGGTTTTATTAACGTGTTGTCCACCAGCCCCAGAAGCACGCATTGTGTCGACTTCCAAATCATTCGGATCGATATCAATTTCTTCTTCTTCAACATCCGCCAATACAATAACAGTAGCAGTCGATGTATGAATACGACCTTGTGTTTCTGTTTTTGGTACACGTTGTACACGGTGTGCTCCAGATTCAAATTTAAAATGACGGTACGGTTCTTGTCCACGTACGATGAATGAAATCAGTGTATATCCACCGGAATCAGCTTCGGACGCTTCAATGACTTCATACTTATAACCCAGTGTTTCTGCATAACGCGTATACATACGGTACAAGTCACCTGCAAAAATATTTCCTTCATCGCCACCAGCTGCACCACGAATTTCGATAATTGCATCATAACTATCGGCAGGGTCACGCGGGATTAAAAGCACGCGCAGTTCTTCCTGTAGATTTTCCATCTTTTCGGAGTACTCTGCAATTTCCATTTCTGCAAGTTCACGCAATTCAACTTCAGTTTCAACTGCAAGCATCTCTTCTGCTTGTGTCACAAGATCTTCTGCTTCTAAATATTTATTATAAGCAGATAACGTTTGTTGCATTCCAGATTGTTCTTTTCCGAGTTTCGCCATTTGCTTACGATCGCCCAATACTTCGGGTGTCATCATTAATTCAGTGATTTCTGCATCACGTGATTTAATGCGCTCAAGACGCTCTTTCATTGTTTTTTCTAACATTATTTTTCACCTTTACTATATCCATTGATTGTTGGCTTGTCATATACAATATGATCATGGCGGCAACGTGCTTCATATGCCTCACTTGCTCCAACCAACACAACTGGATCATTATATGATGCAGGTTCACCATTAACCAGTCGTTGCGAACGTGTCGCAGGTGCCCCACATTTTGTACAAACAGCAGTAAGTTTTGTAACAAACTCTGCAGTTGTCATGAGTTTGGGGATAACCCCAAATGCCTCACCTCTAAAATCCATATCCAACCCTGCAACCATAACACGCTTCCCTTGGAGCGCAAGATGATCACAGACCTTTACAATTTCGTCATCGAAAAACTGTACCTCATCAATAGCAACAACATCTGTCTCATCTGTAACATACTCTAATATCTTCACAGCTGAATCAATCACTACCGATCGAACCCGTGTTCCTGCGTGTGAAACGACCTCGTCATCACTGTAACGATTATCCACAGCCGGTTTAAAAACTAAGATGTTTTTGTTTGCATACTTCAGTGTATTAATTCGACGAATTAATTCCTCTGTCTTTCCTGCAAACATGCATCCTGTTATTACTTCTACATACCCCTCTTGATACTGATGATACATCATTTTTCAATCACCTCTTACATTACATTCTAACGTATTTGCCTAAAAAAAATAAGGGGTGAGCCCCTTATTTCATACCATATTTCTTATTGAATTTGTCAATACGTCCGGCTGCATTAGCGAAACGTTGTTTACCTGTATAGAAAGGGTGGCAGTTTGAGCATGTATCTACACGTAGACCTTCTGCTGTTGATCCCACTTCAATTTCTGTATTACAAGATGTACAAACAATTTTTGTTGCATGGTATTCTGGATGAATTCCTTGTTTCATAATATGTCGTCTCCTTCCGCCTAAGTGTAAGTTTAACTACCTTAGATAAGTGCTTAGTAATGATACCACAATCGCGCCTCATTAGCAATCCTTTTGTTTACGCGAACGAGCACTGTGTGCATCATTGATTCAGAATCAATTTCCCATTATAAAAATACAGTGTTCTAACAAACTCATTATCACCATCCGGTGTCTTTTCAACAACCTTATATCGCATTGCAACCAAGTCAATGTTTTGTGAGGATACACTTAGAATCTCCTCCAACAATGCCCGCTTCTCTTGGCTTGCATCCGTATTCAAAGCTGCATTGGTCGACAGTATTTGTTCGTAGATTTGTTCAAGTTCATCATGCACACGCTCTGCATCAACCTCAATCGATAGGGGTTGTCCTAATTGAGACTCCACTTCTGATTGAAGTGTACCATCCACAAGCGTGAATATTGTAGGCGCAACATACTTCGGTTTTTGTTGTGCATTTAAGTACAAGAATCCACAAACCGCAACAATCGCAAGCAGTGCTAGAATTAGCCATTTTTTCATCGTATTCTCCATTATCTAGATTTGTATTGAATACCCTCGGTAATCATCAATCCTTTCAAATCCCAGTGTTTCCATGCCATAAATTTTGTCCAGTTCTATTTCTTCAACAAGATAGATAACTTTCTCAACACCTCTAATACTTAATGACCACAACACGTCATTCAAAAGCATCGCATTCGCATTATCAGAATCAAGAAAATATATCTCTGCATATTTCCTGTTCTGTTTTTGATAATTCATAGCACATACCGAACCTGTAATAGGGGACACGTCGATTGTACGAATTGTCCATTTATCTCGGTTTGCAAGAATTCGTGTTCCGTTCCAATATGCATCAGGATACAAGCGGTTGTGATAATCACTAAATGCTTCCTCACCATCTCGCTTTAGGTCTTCAGTAAAGGTACTACTCGTAAATTTATCATGATCCGATAGTATTCGCTCATAGCGTATCAATTTATCAACACATTGAAATCCTTCCTGTCCTAAGAAATCGATTGCTTCGCGATTGGAACTTGGATACCCTATAAAAAATTGGTAACCTTTATATTTTTGTCGAATGTACTTATAGAACATCTCAGCAAACTCCTGATATTTTCGTTCGCACGCAATACCACCAACAGCTTGAAGATACTTACCCTCACAGTCAACAATTAATGGAAGGATTGCATAGTCATCACCATCTCGCAGGATAAGAAGGGTCTCATCACGTATAGCACCATTCAAAACTTTTCGTATGTCTTCACGATTATCCATGATTGGATAAAAGCGTGTCTTGGGGTTTTGGTAAATGCTCCAGCAGTAATCTACCAGTTCATCAACTGACATCTCGCCTATCGTAACCCACTCCATCGTTTTACCTCCTATAGGATCATCTTTGCTATAATCTTTCATTCAGGATTCTCAATGTTTTTTTTCACACTAACACCACCTTATTCACCGGTGATATCTATTTTATACTTCCCGAGAGAACTAACTGTATGGACGAACAGAGTACTAATGTCATTTCCTGGATAGATTACCACTACTTCCCCACCAAAGTCGGGTAGATCGTATCTGGCGAGAAACCTTTCTGGTGAATTCATTAATTTTCTTTATTTCCTTCATTATTTGCTCCTTTGAAAATATGTCTTAACAATAATCGAATGCGACCATCCTACTCTTTTTCCAACGTAATGTTATCATAACAATTTTCTTACCAATCTCCAAATTAAAACACGCACATTCAGTGTGCGTGCTTCGACTTATTGTTCGTAACCTCTATATGCAAGAATTCTTCTCGCAAACCCTCGATATCCTTTAGCGTAAATACCTTGCAATGTATGGTCACTTTTTGCACTAAACTTTAAAAATAGTTTTCCACTTATGGCTCCAAATTTATCCCAATAATTGCGATTCGTATTCATAGCGATTAGCAGTTCGTTTTGTCTCGCTTCTGCTTTCTCTTTCAACACTTCACAAAGTTGATGGGTCGACTCGCGATAATAATGGCTATATTCTAGAGGGTCAATGTCACTATTATCCGCAAGAAAATGTGCGAATCCTTCATCAAAGACCAAGTAATCAACCTTTTCTTCAAAAGATGCACCTTCTTTAAGGATGTAATCTTTCCGAATACAGACATGTGCTAACTCATGCGTAAGCAGTTGTTGCATGAGTTCTGAAAGCGTGATTCCTTGCTGTAGATAAGCATCAATGTTTTGCAGATCAATAATAATGACACCGTTGCGCACCATCATGTCATAAACACTTGGGCACCCAACAACCAATTCAATTGATGTATCTTTAGTTGCCTCACGCCAATCTTTAAAGATGGTGTCAAAGTATTGAATGTTGAGTGGTGTGAAATTGTGGAGTAACGTGATAATACTGTCTCTTAATTCTCTTAATTGCAACTGTTCAAGAATCGGCGCACTAAAGTGATGCTCTCCTGGAATTATTTCATCGAAAACCCAGTAATCTGAAACATTGTTCTCTCCATCCAGATATCGTTGTATTTGAGTATCAATTACCTTCATATTTGAATACTCAACTGTCGTTTCCAACAATGATGATCCATGACCAATCTTTTGTGGGTAACTTAATCTGAATAATTGTCTTACGCGGTTTTCGGGCAATGACGCTAAACATTAGAGGAATACAACGAACGGTGTAATTTCGGCCATTCGTTTTTCTCGTATCAGGTAATCAACAATTAATTTGACCGTTTCTTCATCCACAAATGGTGCGAGAGGAATTAAGCCTTCAACACGCGCATTCGGTTGAGATAAAGTATTTTCAACATGTTTGTGAAGGGCATCCTCTTCTAAAAATGGATACAATCCTTCAATTCCTTCTGTTTCGCTCTTTGCGTGAGCATCGGTGAATAACTTATCAATGGTCTTTGCATCCATAAAAGGTGCAAAAGGGATAATATCTTTAAGTTTAAAATCTTCTCGTTGTTCTAAGCGACCGATAATCATACCCAGATCTTCTTCATCAATAAATGCAACCAGTGGCACAATATCACGTATACCATAGCGATCAATGTTTTCAAGAATCCAATCTTTAATCTGATCTGACTCCATGAATGGCGCAATTGCAATGAGTGATTCCACTGTGAATTCTTCAGGATCAACTTTACTGAATACTTTTTCAAAGAGATCTGGTTTTGTAATAGGCGCAATATCTATGAGTTCTTTCTCATTTAACGGCTCATTTTTTTCTACTTTGCGTACTGATTCTGCCATCCTTACATTACCAAGGAGCTCATCAATTGAAATGGAAAATATTTGTGAGAGTTCTGATAGTTTTCCAATATCTGGACTTGTTAATCCATTTTCCCAAGATGATACTGCTTGGTGGCTTACACCTAGCGTTTCTGCCAACTCTCCTTGTGTAAGATTCCGTTGCTTCCGTTGTGTGGCAATTACCTTACCAAGATGGTTCATATCAAATGTATTTACGTTGTGACTGATTTTCATAATCATGCCTCGCTTTCTGATTAAATCTTACGATGTGAGTACCAAATATTAAAGCAAGCGCTCCTTGAATTTGAAATTCAAGTAACGCTTGAGTCACTATTTCGTCAGTATTTTCATGATAATACGGTAAAATATCTCAATCACAACAATCGCAAGCGCAATGGTGATCGATATGGTAAATGTTTTAGTAAGAAGTTCTATTCCCATGATGTAATCGCCACTCATTAAACTACGAATAGCTTGGTATGCCGAAATACCTGGGACGAGCGGAAATATTCCCGGTAGGTTGAATGTCGTCGTTGGAACTTTTGCTTGGCGTGCAAAAATAATTGAACAAACGGACACAGTTACAGCACCAAAGAAAACCGAGACTGTAGTACTTACATTTTGTCCCAATAAAATCCAATTGACCATCCACCCAAACATTCCCGTTAAACCACAGCGAACCAGCACACGGCGAGGAACATTAACAATGATTCCAAATCCTAGTGATGTAATGAAACTACTTAGTAATTGCGTTATTATTGTCATCATTAAAACCTCAAGGCGCTCATGACACCTGCTCCAATCATCCCAGCAATCATGATTGCTTCAATCATGAACACCGTTCCTGATATGGTATTCCCTACCAAGAAATCCCGAATTGAATTCATGATTTGAATCCCCGGAACCAAAACAATAATACTTCCAATGATGACCGTATCTATATTTGTTACCAAACCCAATGAATTTAAATAGTTTGCAAATGTCGCCATCAAGAACGTCGCCATGAATTCTTGTAAAAATCGTACCTGCATTGTTTTGCTAACAACTGTATAAAACCAATATCCTATAAGCCCCGTTGCAATGGTTACCACCATATCATTTAATGAGCCTTGGAAAATAAGCATCATTGCACCACTAATACATCCCGCTGCAACAATCTTTAACCATTGTGGGAAATCGGGTGTTTCTTTTTCAATCTCACCCATACGTTGATAGAGTTCTTCTATGTTAAGTATCCCAGCACTGAATTCACGAGAGGCGCGGTTGACTTCGCCAATTTTTTCCATATTTTGGCGACGACTGGATATCCGTTTCATTTTTGTACTGTGACCAAAATGCGTTGTTACGAAAATTCCGGTGGGAATCACAAAACTCATCGCTTCGTTTGTACCATGCTTTACCGCTAACATGCGGTTCATGGTATCTTCAACACGATGCATCTCTGCACCGTTTTCCATTAAAATTTTTCCTGCCAAGATACATGCATCCAAAAGCATGTCTTCTTCCTTATAGTTCATGACCCACCACCATTCTTCTCATATTCTAACACTTTTTAGTGAATTTGTATTAGTACCTTGTATCGCAAGGTACTATGTGATACTATGTTGTCAAGGTGGTGATGTGATGAACACACAATTCAAAAAAGGTGTTCTTGAGCTTTGCGTGCTTGCACTCTTATCGCGAAAAGAATACTACGGGTATGAAATCGTCAGCCTTATCTCGGAAACGATTGAAATATCCGAAGGGACAATGTACCCCTTACTCAAGAGATTAAAAGATGATGGCTTAGTGTCAACCCGTTTGGTTGAATCATCACAAGGACCCTCACGCAAGTATTATTCATTGACTGCTTCAGGTCAGGAATATACGAAGATTAAAATTGATGAATGGTTTGATTTCACAGATCATGTGGACGAACTGTTGAAAGGAGACACACTATGACACGAAATGAATATTTACACATCCTAAGGAAGAACATTCAAGTATTACCACTTGATGAGATTGATGACATTATTAATGATGTTGCGTCACACTTTGACTTTGGCCTTGAAGAGGGAAAAACTGAGGAAGAGGTTTCACGCCAATTGGGAGATCCTCTTGATATGGCACGTCAATTTACAGGTGGACGCACGCATACAGCGCAATCACAATCCTATCGTCATGAACCACAACGCCCTTATGATACAACCAGCGCGCGCTTCTTACGTTTCTGTGTCTTCATGATGGCAGGTGTATTCTTGATTGGACCCATTATTGGTGTATATGCTGTAATCTTATCCTTCATACTCATCGGATTTGTGTTTACGGTTTGCTCCGTGATTGTGCTCTTCTCACCGTTAATGCAAGCTGCTTGGCCTTTCTTTATATCAACACCGTTCTCATTTGGAACGACTGTACTGCTCTTTGTAGGAATGCTTGCATTGGGTGTGGGAATTGCATGGCTTTCACTGTTGGCATTCCGTGCATTTAACCGCATCATTAAAAAGGGATACCAAATTATTATGGGATCGCCGGAGTTGTCACTATGAGACGCTCATTCAACAAAATCTGGATTCCTGTCCTGCTTGTTATTGTGGGAATAACACTAACAAGCGTTGCTGTTGGTGGTGTTACACGCCAAATCTATGAACAGTTAAACTTTAATGAAACAATCACTGGGAACTTCGTAGAGAACACACAACCGCTTGATGCATCGATTACAGACATCAACATCTATGCAGATGCGACAAACAGTATCAATATCGTATTTGATGATTCGCAAACACCCTCACTCAAGACCGTAGGCGAATCCACTGATCTTGTGGTCCGTACATCTGGAGAATCGCTCACAATTAAAACTTCTGAAAGTTTGTGCAACGGGAACATTCTATCGTGTAACAATCCGCGTTTCGATACGATTGCATTGGTACTCCCAACCTCTATGAAGGGAAGCATTCGAATTGAGGCCTTGGTTCAAAACGTCTCAATCGACGCAAAATCAATCCAGACTCTCGACCGTGTTGTCGTCAAGACCCTCAATACGGCAGTCAAGGTCAATAATATTGAAGGATCACTAAAGTTTGATACATTGAACCTCACCTTGGATGCTCAAAATGTTGCAGGTAACATCGATATTAATGGTGCCGATGTTAATGCAACAATCGTTGGAAATAAAAATAAGCTTGCCATCAATTCCAATACTTTGAACATGAGCGCAAATGTATCCAGTATGGGCGATTTGACACTTGATACTGACGGATTAAATGTTAATGTCATTGCGATTGTCCAAGAAAAATCAGGATACTCTGTACGCATGACCGGATTAAGTTCCAGTTATTCTAACTTGATTGGAAGCAACAGTAATTCAAGACTGTTTGGTGACATCAGGGATCACTTCACCACTTCCGAAGGAAACCAAAACATTTCCATTTCTATGGATGGACTTAATCAATCCCTTACCCTTACACATTAAAAGCTGTCTCGCGACAGCTTTTTTAGTTTATTTTCTTAACCATGATTAGACAGGGATTCGCTTCACCCCACAGTTGTGGCAAAACTTCGATGCCATGAAAACCGACAGCCTCATAAAAGAGACGGGTCTTGGCATAATGCGGATCTGGATGTGAAGCAGCCAGTGTTTTAACCATTAAAACCTCAATTCTATTTTGGGCAGCATGAATTTCTGCAAGTCGCATGAGTTTTCGACCGATTCCATGTCGGTGATACAAGGGATCAATTCCCTGGACATGAATCTCAAGAGCACCTCCAGCATGGTAATTTAAAGCCGTAAATCCAATCACCTTGGCTTGATCATACACTGCATATACAACCATCGCTTTAACCTCTTCTACATACGCTTCAGTACTTTCTGGAATGCCAAACCATTCTGGAAGTAATTCGAGAATATGTGCACATACCTCCGACTTCTTCTCAGCATCAAATATTTGTTGAGTTTGATAGGCAAAGTGATGATCACAATTCCATTCTTCACGGGTAATGCCATAACCTACTGAATCGTAGTAAACGCCTTTATGATAGCGCGCACGTCTGACGACCTTTTCTCGTTTGAAACCAAGAATATCACCAACGCGCATCATTCCAAAATTTCCCGACCATGTCGTAAACCCAACACGGTCAACATTCTCATTATCGAAAATACGTTGCGTCATTTCAATTGCAACAGTACGTGCAATCCCCTTCGACCAATACGCATCATCAAAAATATCCATTCCAAATTCCAACCAACGTGTATCTTTATTTTCCCAGTAATAATTTGCACAACCGACAATGGCATCGTTATAACGAATGACCAGCGCAGTCTTGCTATTTAAAAGGAATTTTCCATCGCGTTCAAGATAATCTTCAAATGTCAGCATTTCAAATTCATTAAAGTATGGTGCATCCAATTCGGTCCATGGATAGTATGACTCCTTGGCACTTAACTCCCACAACCGTTCCATATCGGATGCTTTCGGCTGCTCCAATGTAATACTATCTTTCAAGTAATGCGGTGAGGGTTTAAAAGTCTTCCATGTTACTTCAAAGTATGTGTCTGCATCACGATAGTAAGTCGGTACAGGTTTTGCGATAAATCCAAGTTTCGCATACAAGCGTAACGCATCTTTGTTCTCAAGACTTGGATCGACACAACAACGACTCACACCTGTTTTATTGAGTACCGTATCAATCACATAACTTAATGCATACGCAGCGATTCCTTTGCCCATAGCATGCGGAAGCACTTTAATATCCAATGTCGCAAAATCGTTTTCATAGTCTAGACGATAAAACGTCTCTCCACAGTAACCCAGGGTATCATCATAAATACTAAAATGCGATGATATCTTGCTTCCCTCGATATTCTTGATCCATGATTCAAGTGCCTCAAACGTTATTCCCAATCCATCAGGAAAACCTACGTACTTCATAACTTCCGGGTGATTCCAAAGTTTCTGCACATTCACTAAATCTTTATATTCTGTTTTCTTTATTTGCATATGTTCCCTTTCTTGCATAGTAAAAAACACTTTATTACTTTATGATGAGTGTCCACGCAAGAGTTAATTTTAAAGTTTCTTACGAGGTGTCATTGTGAATGTTGTAAGCATAAGACCACCTCTTCTCTACCTCTAGTATATCGTGTTTCTGAATAGAAAAAAAGGGTTTCCCCTTTTTTTATGTTATATCGCGATTGCAATACTCACGTTCAATATTGCGATCAGCGTAGAATACCCTATACAAACCATAGCACGCAAAGAGTGCTATCATCCCGATTGTAGTGATTTTAAACAAAATACCATCGAATCGCTTGTATCCCACCATAAGAAACATGCATGCCGTTACGATCATACGAACGAACACGCCATGTCCTGCTCCACGCAGTGTACTTGCTAAGGTACTATTTAATACAATATAATGAGCAATTGCACCAAACACTAAGGTAGTCAAAACATCCACTGCTGTAATTTGAATTGGTCGCAATAAGACACCAATCGTGAACAGAACAACGACACCCATTCCCAGTGACATACGCCACTGGATATGGGTGCGAAGTCCCTTGATAATATCTTGCTTGTTCAGTTCTGTCGATAATAAATAGCCTTGCATGCGAGTCGAGAGGGTCTCTTCATACCGTTCACTGGATACAAGAATCAACAATGCATTCGTCAACAATAGAATACCCGTTGTTCCCAAAAACGTTTCACTACCAAATTCGTTGTTTGTGATTCTATAGACGAGAATAAGAACTACACATATCTGTCCCGAAATTTGCACAAAGGGCATAGCATTGTGTTCGTATCTAAGATATTTTTTCATGACGATGCACCCTTTCGATATAATACAAGACTCTTTCAAGTGAAATGGTTTCCAAATTATCCACAGTGGCATGTTGTGCATCCATGAGTGCTTCAGTTCCAAAATCACCGGACCAATAATTTATGATTCCTGCCGTGGGAAGGTCCTCAAAGGCACCTTGCCATAATTTATAGCGACTGACGATCTCATCTGGGCTTGATTGAAATAACACCACGCCCTCTTGAATATAAATTACTTGATCACATATTCGTTCAAAATCCTCGATATTATTACTACTTACTATAACTGTATTTTTACCATCCAACATATACTCTTGAATATCATCAAGGAGCAGTTGCTTACGCTTACTATCCAAACCTAACGTCGGCTCATCTAAGATTAATAGCGATGATTCAATTGAGCGCGCAATTGCGTACATTGATATTTTTTTGCTCCCATTCGATAGTTCTTCCCGTGTTCCAAACCCATTCCCCTCAAGTGCTTTCAAACGATTCCAGGACCCTTCTTTTTTAAAGAAGGGTTGAACATACTCCATCCACTCCACAATGGATGTAAAGGCATCCTTATCAGAAAATGGATAGTTATCTGGCATGTACGCTATTGCATGATTTTTTTTGTACTTCATGATTGATTGGTTATCAATAAGAATTTCTCCAGCATCCGCATCAATGATGCCGGCAATCAATTTGAGGAGTGACGATTTGCCTTTGCCATTTTTTCCACACAGGACAACAAGTTTACCCTCTCCTATCGTTAGATTTAAGTCTTCAATACTCAATTTATTACGCAGTTTGTAAACATTCTTAAATTCAATCATGGTGTGCTGTCCCTTGCATTAAATTAATAAACGCGTCAATTGTTGCGAATTCTTCATCAACGCCCCTTGCCTTCAGCACCTTACGGCCTTCTTGCTGAAGTGATTCTATATCACACTTTAAGATCATTTCACCATTTTCAAGGTAGATTATGTAGTCAATCAAACGGCCCAATTCGCTCACATTATGTGTAGCGATGAGAATGGTAGCATCAACGTTGTAACGGTAATCACTGAGATCATCAATGATTTCAAGACGCGTTGCAGGATCAATTCCTTCTGTGGGTTCATCCAAAACAAGTAATTCAGCATTATGTGACAATGCGATCGCACACATCAACCGTTGACGCATCCCTGTAGAAAGCATTGACACGCGATCATTGACGTCAATATCATAACGCTCAGTTGCATCTGTAAATGCCATTTTATCCCACGCGTGTTTAAAGGTTAATTCCATAATGCGCACAATTTCTCTTACTCTTAGATTGTCTTTAAATGGAAATGTGTCCGGCATATAGGCGAGAATTTCGCGGAATTCTTTCCTCCCTTCCCACATGACTGTTCCACTTTGCATGGGGTTGTGGGACACCAATTCTTTGATTAATGTCGTTTTTCCTGCACCATTTTCACCGAAGATGCCGCAAATGATCCCTTGTGGTAAATCAAAGTTTAACGGTCCTAATTCAAATGTGTTCTCTACATAAAGATTTTTAACGCTCAATGTTGATGCCATATTCTTTCCTCCTGCTCTTGTACAATGTTGTTTCTTTAAGTAATTGATAGATAACCACCACGAGAAGATTTAATGATATAAACGTATAACTGAAATCAAGGACACCCGCAAATATCAAGAGGATAACGATAAAAGCATAGACGATCGCGATTAGCCAGGAATAATCTGTAATGGGCGTTTTGCGAATATAATTACTTTCCACAATCGTACGAAGCAGACTGACAAGGTAGATACAGATGACAAAGTCAAATCCCATGTTAGCATCGTTTTGGGAAAGTATGACTGGAACAAGAAGTATAATTGCATATGCTAGTGCAAATACCATGTTTCCAACCAAACGCTCAACAAAAGTAAGCGGTAAAGATTTTTCAAATGCACTGATGGGTTTCCACGATGCATTTGTGATCATGGCAAATACGTAGACCATGGCAAAAGGATTAGAATCCTGACTCTGGGTGAAAGAAATAAAAACGGCAGCAATTCCACCACCCAAATGAATCAAAAGTGATTTGCGATCTCGATTCAGATTTAGAACCATTTGAGACATCATATGATTTCCTCCTCTAATCTTTTCTTTGGGCGCAACCGATAAGAAAGACCATGAACTGTAATAATTGGAAGTGCAGCGAATAGGATTACCCCCAGAAACGAAGCTTTTAGATTTCTTCCACCTGTGATGAAATAAGCGGCGATGAGAAATGAGAGCTGTGAAGCATAGACGATTGTTTGTTTAACGCCATTACGTAAGGTTGGCACCAGCCTGATTGAGACGTAAATATAGGATTGAAGGCCACTCATTACTATAAGCGCAACGATGATAGGAACCGTGACTACCTGTATGCCACTTGCTGAAATAATCAATCCAACTGCCAGCACTTCAACCACACCACGCAATACAAATAGATAATTCCCCAACCAAATTTCGTACCATCGATACGGAAGTGAATACGAATAGGCATTGTTTGCGGCTTTCAAATTATAATCATTTGAATATATGAACCACATCATTTGCAGCTGAATCAGGGAACTTGATGGTGTATCCCCAACGAGCGTATCAAGCAAATAGAAGGAAGCCATATAAGCCACAATACCGATTAGTTCTTGAATGATATTTTTAAAGCGCGCATGTTCGCAATAGTTTTGATAAGCAATGGCCCACATAAGCTTCCCTCTTCTCTAAGTATTACACATCTTCATTTTCTAATATATCGTACATTTCAATGATTTCTTCCCTACTAATCTTTGCTGCTCTTGCGAGTACAAGAATCGCTTCAAGTTTCTCTTGTATTTCACTGAGGTACGATTCCTTGAGGACCTCGTGTTTCTGGTCGGCAACATAACTTCCCTTACCGGGAACCGTGACAATAAATCCATCGCGTTCCAACTCCTCATAGACACGTTTCGTAGTAATGACACTGATTCGCAATTCTTTAGCAAGGAGTCGGATGGATGGTAAAAGTTCGCCCTGTCTAAGTTCCTTGGCGATTATCTTTTCTTTGAGTTGACTCGCAATTTGTTCATAAATTGGTTTGTCGCTATTGTTACGAATGTATAAGTCCATGTGTCACCTCTGTATATACTCAATATATACAGTATGTACAGATTTGTCAATATAAAGATCTTATAATCGTCAAATAAATCCACAAATGGACTCTACGTAAAAAAAGGCCTACTGCTTTTATTCGGAAGCAGTAGGCTTTTTGAGATTGGTGTTCTTACTTCGGAAGGCGAATCGTTACTGTGATTCGATCGGTATCAATCGAGATATCAACTTGTCCATTGAGCAAGTTTGTTAGATCCTTAATTAAATAGACGCCATTATGACCAATATCTTCACCATCATAATAAATGGTACTGAATACGCTGTTACTTTGTTTAATTCGTGCAACGTGTTCTCGTGTTGTTTCATTACTAATGGTCAAGATGACACTGTCATGATCCCCATTTAAGTCAATGGAAGCCACACTTCCATCGTTGGCATATTTACTCACATTCGTTATGAGATTATGAATAAGAAGTTTCAAGATTACTTGGTTGATTTCCATAGGAATGGTTTCATCAGACTCCAAATCGAGTATGATTGACTTCCTAAGAAAATCTTGTCCGAAATGACTCAAAATATCTTGGACTACCACCACTAAATCTATGGTGTCTTTTCGGGTTGCGAATTCATGAGCCTCGTTTCCCATGAGTTCGATAACGTCGTTGATATCACTCAACGCTTCACTGCTCGCCTGTATCGCCTCTCCCATCAGTTGTTTTGATTCTGTGGGTGTAAGCTTCGCAAACTTTCGCAACAGCTCGCTATTCAGCATTAGAACGCGATGAATAGGTGACTTCAAGTCGTGAACAAATCCCCGTGCAAGGGTCACTGTCATGTCTAGGTATGCAGAGTTTATTAAAAACTCTTTCTCTAATTCAGTATACTCAAGATTTACTTCGTCAACTTTTCTCCCCAGTCGTGTCGATACCGTTGCGAGTCGGTGGTTTATCTCCATTGGTCCCGACTCTACCTCATCAAACTTTAGTTGTTCAAGACTGTCAATTGACTGTTCGATGTGATCAATGGGTACAACAAAACGTTTGTAAAAGTAATAAACTGTTATTAGCAGGATTAGAAACGACACAGCAGTTGCAATACCTTGTGACCAACGAAATGCAGAGAAATTTAAGTTTTCCGGTTGTTGGAATATGGTCAGATGGAGATTCACATCATCGATTGCTTTGTCGATTTCAACTAATAAGGGAGCACTGGTCAAACGTGCTTTTCCAGAGTCATACACAATCTCTGTGCCACGACTGATTGTAACATGATAATTCGCACGTTCGGAGAGATCGTTTAGATGGCTTCGACGACTCTCATTATCCATCCCAATTGATTGGATAACTTCAGCTTCAACCGATTTAACAAAATCAACTTCATAACGTGCATACTCATTTGGAAAATTAACAGTTTTACCCAGTATGTGGAGCACACTTAGTGCATAAGATACAACCAATACAAAAAGGATAATCGAATGTTGAATTCTACCCTTTTTACTCATTCCACTTGTAACCAACACCACGGATTGATGCTATAGAAAAAGTCTTTAGCTTCATTCTTAGATTCTTTACGTGTACATCAATAATGCGCTCATTCATGCCGTCGTTGCAATCATTAGGCCATGCAGCCGTTAGAATTTCATTTCGGGATACAACTTTAGATTTATTGCGCAATAGTGTTTCCAAAATTCCAAATTCAATAGGTGTGCAATCAATGGTAGTGTCTTCCTTTGTTACGATGCGAGTATCTAAGTCCACAATAATGTTCTCTTTCTTCGATACGAGACGCTGTTTATGTTGTGCAACTTTTGGTATATCATTCAAAAATAAATTTTCAATATACTTTACGATCACTGAGAAATCGCGCGTTTTATCCAAGTACAAATCAATGTGCAAATCAATGGCTGCCAACTCTGTTTCCGCGGATGGATTTCCTGTTAATATCGCTGTACGAATATAGGGATCAATATTTTTCGCAGTTGAAATGAGGCGAATTCCATCAATATCTTCTAAGTTTAAATCTGAGAGGATGAGGTCATAGCTGTAAATTGCAACTTTCTCAATTGCTTCGAGCGCGTTGAATGATGTATCAACGTCATACCCACTTTCTCGTAGCCGGCGAGTAATGTATTCATTGTATTCAGGATTGTCTTCAATATATAATATACGGTTCATATCGCACCTCCATTTTTCTTTGTTTATTATCTCACAATGTTCCAATTCAACACATGGTTCATGTGAAGATTTATGTACTTTATGCATTAAAAGTACATAAATCTGTACAGAAGACCCTTAATCTTAATTTAAGGCACAAAAAAGAGCAGAAATTTCTGCTCTTAGTTACTTTTTCGAATCACATCAACTTTGTTGATGAGGTACTCTTGAAGCTCCATACATGTATCTTTATTCATGGCAGGTACACCTTCGAGAGGGTATTCTTTACCAATCGTTTCATACTTATTAACACCCATTGTATGGTAAGGTAACAACTCAATGCGCTCAATATTATTTAATGGCGCAATATAATCTGCTAATTCATTCATATATTGGTAGTTGTCATGGAAACCAGGCACAATAACCACACGAATCCAAATTGGAACATTGTGAGCTTGTGCTTTCTCAAGAAATTGTTGTGTCACACGTAATGGTGCACTGGTCATTTCACGGTATTTTTTTTCTTCAAGACCCTTTATGTCGTAAAGAATCGTGTCAGTGACACTGAGGATATCATCAAATGTATCAACACGTCCGAATCCGGATGTATCAAGACATGTGCTAATGCCTTCAGCCTTACACGCTTTCATCGCTTCATATAGAAACTCGGGTTGATTTAATGGTTCGCCACCGCAGAACGTCACACCCCCATCTTTTCCATAATAAGGTTTGTAACGCTTGAGTTTATCGACTAACGCTTCTACCGTGATTTCATCCGCTGGATCTGTTCGCCACATATCTGGATTGTGACAGAATAGACAGCGAAGGGGACAGCCCGATAAGAACGCAATCGTTCTTATCCCTGGACCATCCACCATTCCCATTGATTCTAATTTGCGAACATAACCTGTTCTAGATTGTTTCATGGAAGGTACGGCTGATAACTTCTTCTTGTTGCTCTGTCGATAGACGGTTGAAGTTAACGGCATAACCTGAGACACGAATTGTTAATTGTGGGTATTTTTCAGGGTGCTTCATAGCATCTTGTAATAACTCACGGTTTAAGACGTTAACATTTAAGTGGTGAGCTTTTTGGTTAAAGTAACCATTCATAACACCTACCAAGTTGTTAACACGTTCGTCTTCGCTCTTACCAAGAACTTGAGGAACGATTGAGAATGTGTTTGAAACACCATCTTCACAAACTTCTGCATAAGGAATCTTAGCAACTGAGTTAAGTGAAGCAAGTGCTCCGGAGCTGTCGCGTCCGTGCATTGGGTTAGCACCTGGTGCGAATGGTTCTCCAGCAACACGTCCATCAGGTGTAGCACCTGTTTTCTTACCATAAACAACATTTGATGTAATTGTAAGAATTGAAAGTGTATGTTTAGCACCACGGATTAATGGGTGTGTCTTGAGTAATTCTGAGAAACGTTCAACTAAATCAACAGCGATTTGGTCAACACGGTCATCATCGTTACCATATTTTGGATAGTCGCCTTCAACCTTGAAGTCTACAGCTAATCCTTCTTCATTACGAATTGGTGACACTTTCGCATATTTAATAGCTGATAATGAGTCAGCAACAACTGAAAGTCCAGCAATACCGAATGCCATCAAACGTTGTACGTTTGTGTCATGAAGTGCCATTTGGCTCTTTTCGTATGCATATTTATCGTGCATGTAGTGAATAATGTTCATTGTATCAACATAAACGCGTGCTACTTCTTGCAAGACTTTGTCATATTCAACCATGACTTTGTCGAAATCAAGAACATCGTCGTTCATTGCAGGTACATTTTCGATTACTTTAATTCCCTTAACTTCGTCACGACCTTCGTTAATTGTGTAAAGAAGTGCCTTTGCTAAGTTTGTACGTGCTCCAAAGTATTGCATTTGTTTACCGATTTGCATAGCTGAAACACAGCAAGCAATTCCGTAGTCATCGCCAAATCCTGGACGCATGATATCGTCATTTTCATATTGGATAGCACCTGTTTCGATTGACATTTTCGCACAGTAACGTTTGAAGCCAATTGGCATGTCATCTGACCAAAGAACAGTCATGTTTGGTTCTGGTGCAGGTCCTAAGTTTGTAAGTGTATGTAAGTAACGGAATGAGTTCTTTGTTACAAGTGTGCGTCCGTCATCGCCCATACCACCGATTGATTCTGTAACCCATGTTGGGTCTCCAGCGAATAAATCATCGTATTCTGGTGTACGTAAGTGACGTACTAAACGGAGTTTCATGATGAATTGATCAATGTAAGCTTGTGCTTCATTTTCGTCAATTAATCCAGCTTTAAGATCGCGTTCAATATAGATGTCTAAGAATGATGAAGTACGTCCTAGTGACATAGCAGCACCGTTGTTTTCTTTAACAGCTGCAAGGTATGCGAAGTATGTCCATTGGATTGCTTCTTTTGCATTTGTAGCTGGAACTGAAATATCGAAACCATATTTTGAAGCCATTGATGTGATTGCTGCTAATGCGCGAATTTGCTCATTAACTTCTTCACGTTGTTGGATTCCATCTGCATTGATTGTCGTCAATCCTGCTAAGTCTTTTTTCTTTTCGTCAACTAAGAATGCTGTACCGTAAAGTGCAACACGACGGTAATCACCAATAATACGTCCACGTCCGTAAGCATCTGGAAGACCTGTTAAAAGTCCTGTTGTACGGTATTTACGGATTTCAGGAGTATAAGCGTCAAATACACCAGCATTATGAGTTTTGGTATATGTATGCCAGAAGTGGCTTGTTTGATCATCTAATTTACGTCCATAGATATCCAAGATGTTATCTACCAAACGAATACCACCATAAGGGTTGATAATACGTTTTAATGGCGCATCTGTTTGAAGTCCCACGATTTCTTCATCTTCTTTGATGATGTATCCTGGAGCAAAGTTATCGATTCCTGACATTTCATTCATTTCAATATCAAGAACACGAACTTTAACTTCCTCTTTAAGTAGTTCTAAGCAACGTTTCCAAAGACGGTCTGTTGAGTCCGCAAGTGGTGCTAAGAATTTGTCATCACCTTCATAAGGTGTAACGTTTAGTTGGATAAAATCACGTACGTCGATTTTATCTTGCCATTGTCCTTTTTTAAATCCATTCCATGCATTTGTCATTTTGTAAGCATCTCCTTTGCTGTTTTACATTCTCATTTTACCACTCTGTTCGCTCAAGTTTTACGATGACGTAACTATTTTTTATCATTTCTCAAATTATGATAATTTCCCTTCAAAATCACAGGGTTTTCCAACACACTTGAGAAATGTGTGCGCGTTTTCACATTGTTTTGTGACTTACATTGGATAAACCCCTTACATAGCCGATATTCTGTTATTTGTGCAATATACTTGTTAAGTGGTTTCACAAAGTTTATGATGGAATAGGCGATTGTAAGAAAGCGCTTTTTCTTATATAATAATGGCATACGAAATGGAGGGACATCGCATGGACTTTAATCCAACGGAATACCTAAAGAAATACATCCCTGTTATTGATTTCCTAGCAGAGCTTTTAGGAAAGAACTCGGAAATCGTCTTACATGACTTAACCAACCTGGATTCATCGGTTCTCGCTATTCGCAATAACTACATTACCAAACGTGAGGTTGGGGCTCCAGCAACCGATTATGTACTGAGAGCATTAAAAACAGGGATTAATGAGGGCTTAGATTATACAGTCGGCTATCGTGAGATCGCCAACCGTGATCATAAGCAGTTAAAATCTGCCTCGTTTTACTTACGTAAAGATAACGAACTTTTAGGGATGATATGCGTTAATACTGATGAGTCCATCTTTAAGGAACTTAACAGTACAATTGATACAATGGAATTACTCTTGAGAACCTATCGTCAAAATCAAACGGAAGAACATTCGGTCATCCCCGAAACATTCTCACGTTCAATTGAGGAAATGGCTGAGAATACAGTTCTCGAACTCTCTGTTTCCAAAGGAATTCCTGTTGATAAATTCAAACAAGAAGATAAATTCGAAACGATTGAAGTGCTTTATGACAGTGGCTTCTTCTTACTCAAAGGGGCAGTTCCGGAGATTGCAAGAATGCTTAAGATTTCTGAACCAACAGTCTATCGTTACCTACAAAACGTCAAAGCAAAAGATAATTAATGAGAAAACCAGCCAATTGGCTGGTTTTTTAGTTTTGTTCTTTCTTTTGCAAGAGCACTGCGAATACTACAATTAATCCTTTGAAGGCCTCACGCAAGAAGGGTGGTACACCCAAGAGATTCAGAAGGTTGTTCATAACCGCAATAATCAATGTACCCAAAACAGTTCCGGCTATCGAACCACGACCGCCCGACATGCTTGTACCCCCAACAATTACTGCAGCAATTGCATCCATTTCATAACCACTTCCAGCGTTGGCAAAGTCCATTGAACCAATACGCGCAACTTGAAGTACGGATGCAATCGCAACGAGGAATCCAATCAATGTATAAATACCGATGCGAACACGGTCAACATTGATACCCGATAGTTTCGCAGCACGTTGGTTTGATCCAATTGCAAAGATGCGACGACCAAATCGAGTTTTCTTTGCGACATACGCCAGAATGAGCGCTGCAATAATCCAGTAAATTATTGGTAATAAATAACGGCCACCAATTTTGTAATTGGCAATGTTGAGAAATCCTGCCGGTACGGTTGGCGTGACCGATTGCATAAAGTGTTGCGTAACACTACGGAATATTTTCATTGTTCCCAATGTTGCGATAAATGGCGGAATTTTTCCTTTAGATATGAGCAAACCCGTCCCAGTCCCCAGTAAGATCCCCATCGCCAACGCGACAATGATTCCGATAATATAGGCAGGTAAACCTGTGATTCCTATCGATGTAAGAATTCCTGTTGCACTTCCATCGATGAAGAGCATCAATACTGCACTGATGGCAACAAGCATTGAACCAACCGAAAGCTCAATACCCCCAGAAATGATAACAAAAGTCATTCCCAAGGCAATAATACCCACACTGGCATTATTACGAAGAATGTTGAGCATATTGTTAACCCATGCATCGAGCCATGCCATAAATGATGGATAGTTAAACCCCAGTGCTGCTGTTTGCAAGGCAATCATCACCAAAAGTGCGATACCGGTACTAAATACAGGATTCTCAGACCACATGTGTTTGATGTTCTCAAAATTAAATTTCTTTTTAATTGCTTCCATTGATGTCACTTCCTTCTTCATCTTTTCCACCTGTTGCTAGGTGCATAATACTGTGTTCATTCATCTGTTCATGGTCAAGTTCGCCTTGAATGACCCCATGATACATAACCAATGTACGATCACAAGTACGAATAATTTCCTGTGGTTCATTTGACAGGAGAATAATAGCAACACCACTATCCGCCAGCTTATGAATAATGTCGTATATTTCTTCTTTCGATCCAACATCAACCCCTTGCGTTGGATTATCAAGAATCAATATCTTAGGATTTGTAAGAAGCCATTTAGAGAGTACTACTTTTTGTTGATTCCCTCCCGACAGACTGTTTATAGAGTCTGTTGGCTTACCCATTTTTATATGTAATTCTTCACGTTTCTGGTTGAATGCTTCTAATATGCCCTTCATATCGAGTTGTCCGAATGCATTGCTGTAAGCATCAAACGAGGCGAGCGTTCCATTTTCTAAAATGTCCATATCACGAATAATGGCATTTTCTTTTCGGTTACGCGGAACATATCCAATACCGAGTTCCATCGCAGCTGTGATGGAATTGATGGTTACTGGTTTTCCTGATACTTTAATTGTTCCACTTTGATAAGGAATGTCACCAAACACGGATAAGAATAACTCACTTCTTCCATCACCCAAAAGTCCAGTAACGCCCATGACTTCACCCGTTCTAACCTGAAGGTCAACGTTTTTATACAATGTTTCATGTGTTAATTGATTGAGTTCAAGGACAACTTCTCCAGAATTGCGTTCACGTACGATGACTTCGGATCGCACATCATGCCCAACCATGTGTCGCGCCAACTCTTTTGTATTGGTATTCGCTACACGGTCTGATGCAACCATGTTTCCATTACGCAAGACAGTATAGCAATCACAGATTTCCATGATTTCTTCAAGCTTATGCGAAATAAAGATGATTCCTACACCTTCGTTTCGAAGTTTCTTCATCATACTGAAAACGCGTTCGATTTCTGGTCCCGTTAGGGATGTTGTTGGTTCATCCATAATGATGTACTTAGCATCCATTAAGAGCGCACGAGAGATTTCCACAATTTGTTTGTACGATGCGTCCAATGTTGCAACATGGACACATGGATCAAGTTCGAGATCCATTTTCGCAAAAATTTCGCGTGTCTTCTCAATCATCGTTTTCGTATCGGGTACAAAACGATTTTTCATAATTTCATTTCCCAAGAAGAGATTCTCATAGACCGCAAGATCATTAACAAGATTCAATTCTTGATGAATGAAAGCAATCCCTGAACTCAATGAATCAACAGGGCTCTCAAAATTAACAGCGTGATTATTAATCATAATCTCCCCTTCATCCATGGGGAGTACTCCACCGAGTATATTCATCAATGTAGATTTCCCAGCGCCATTTTCACCCAACAAGGCTAAAATCTCACCATCTTTGATTGTTAAATCAACATTTGATAATACACGGTTGGCACCGAATGATTTTGATATATTCTTCATTTCTATCATCGTTGTCACATCCTTCCAATTAGGAAAAGGGAGCAAGCACTCTTGCTCCCTTACTTAACCATTAATATGGTGAATTCGCATCCAAGAAATCTTGGTAGTTTTCACGGTCAACAATTTGTGTTTCAATAACACGTACTTTTTCAGGAGTTTTACCTTCTAAGAGTTCAAGTGCAACGTCTACAGCATCTTTAACCATTGTTGGGCTATACAATGCTGATGAAATCCAAATGTTTGTGTTTTCTGGCATCATCTTGAAGTATTCTTGACTTCCACCACCACCGGTGATGGCTTTAATATCTGTACGGCCTGCTTCGGAAATTGCTTGAAGCGCACCGATTGATGTTTCATCGTCCATTGAGAATACAGCATCAATTTTGCTATTTGCAGTTAAGATATCTGACATATCTGTAAGTCCTGCTTCGCGTGTAAATTGTGTCGCATACGTTACAAGATTTAATTCTGGAGCAATCTTAGCGATTGTTTCCTCAAATCCTTTTTTACGTAATTGCGCAACAGATCCTGATGTTGGAACATCCAAAATAACAACGGTTCCTTCTTTACCGATTTTATCCACAATGTATTCAGCACCTTTAACACCCATTTGTTCGTTATCACCCGTTACACGGTAGATATCATCACCATTGATTTCAATGTCGAAGTTAACAATTTTAATGCCTTCTTCTGCAGCCTGATTAATTGGAACTTCCATACCTTCCCATTGTGGGAACGCTACAATCGCTTGAGCTCCCCATGTTTTAAGATCATCGAGTTGTGTTGTCATTTCCGCAGCATTGTTACTTGTATAAATCTTGTATTCAACTTTATCTGAAAGTTCTTTTGCGCGTGCTTCAGCATTTGTCGCAACAGCCGCTACCCAACCGTGTGTTACGGATGGTGCAAGAATACCAATTTTATATTTCTCACCTTCTGCAGGTTTCTCGCTTGATCCACAAGCGACTAATACGAAAGCCATTGCAAGTACTACTAATGATTTGAAAGTCTTTTTCATAATTCCTCCTAGAATTGTTTATTCTTTGATCATTAATTCCAATTGCTCTAATACATTTATGACTTGTTGCTCTGAAACATACGGTGTCTCTTGGTTTGCAACGATGCAATCAATGAAATGTTCCAACTCAGTGTGGTACATCCCAATATCTGAAACGTTGATTCCCGTCTCTGCCGCGTCCTCTTGCGACGAAGATACAAACACTTCGATGTCTCCTTGTGCAGGATAGCCAATGACACGTTCTCCATCATTCACCAATAACCCGTTTTCAAAGTAAACGCGCCAACGTGCGGTGAACGGAATCTGTGCATTAAACCATGCTGCTTCAGCGACTACATTGAGTCCATGATAAGTGTAGTTGAATCGATACTGTTCTTCATACTGACCATTTCCACTGCTTGTGGTAAAACTAAATCCTTCTGGTCGGCCAAACAAACTGATCATCAAATCCAAATCATGGATGTGTAAATCATATGGCAACAATCCTCCCTTCTTCTTATCGAACATCCAACCATTACTCCAACGCGGCACTTCCGATAAGCGTTCAAAGACAGCATCCAAGGGTTTTCCATAGCGCTCGTCTTTTACAAAATCGCGAAGTACTTTCGTTGCATCCATAAATTGCACGACGTGAGCGACATACAAGTGACATGCATTATCGCGTGCAATATCAAATAACCGCGCCGCCTCACGACTGCTTAGCGACAAGGGTTTTTCACAAATAACATCAATACCTTTGGTGAGCACTGACTTGCACAATTCATAATGTGTAAATGTTGGAGTGCAAATATCAAACAAATCCACATTGTGATTTAAAATTGCCTCATCAACGGTACTGTAGACTGGCACATTCCATTCTGCCGCACGGTTACGGTCATTATCTGATGTCCCAACCACTGCCATAACATTGGCAGCCTTTATTTCTTGGTAGCACATGTAATGGACATTTCCCATACCACCTGCGCCAACGATTACAATATTAACCATGGATATCACATCCTAACTTTTCTAAAGTATCTTTTGAGTCGCGAAGCGCCTGATTGACTTCATCAATATCTTTGGGTCCCGCTTGTGTAAACTCGATTTCAATACTGATTGGAATTATCCGGTCCGATGAATCCAAGAGTTCAAATATACGCTTAAAGTCTAGCGTTCCTTTCCCAATAGCAGGGAAGTTCCACTCTTGTTTTGCACCATCTTTATCTTTCAAATGTACATAGCTGATATCATCAACAACCGATTCCAAATCTTCATACATATCACCCTCACCATAAAAGATGGCATTTGCGGTGTCGTATGCAATTCCCACGCGTGGATTATCAAGGGGATCAATGATCTCTTGAATCCGTTTTCCAGTTCCATGATCACCATGTACCTCAATCGTTAATTGAAGGTCAAGGAGATTAAGATAGGGTATGACTTTTTGAATGTTTTGACGGAGTTGATCATCACTCGCATGATTCGCATCCTCTAGATGTGCTTCTCCGACCGACGTTACGATGTACTTACTGTCAAAGAAGTGTGCAAGATGCATGTTATCAATGAAATCGCCCAACCGCGTCGGATCCATTAGATTGGTGTGACCACTCATTCCCACAACATTTAAACCCAACCGTGCAATCTCTTGTTTAATTGCCACAAGTTCATGCATGCTCATTGTTCGGTGGACATGCTCTGTCCACCCATCCGTTGCGGTGAGTTCGATGTTATGGTAGCCAATTTCGGCAATGTTATCGAGTGCCTCTTGAAGTGAGAAACCATGATAGGTATTCGTATTAACAGCAATCGGGCGTTTATTCATGAATTGTCACCCATTGTTTTGTTTTGTTACTTTCCAATGTAGCCTCAACAAGTTTCATGAGATAGTGACCCTCGTTAAAGTCCACAATCGAATCCGATTGGTACACATCATTCTGGATGGTTTTATAAAATTCATGAATTGAATTCTTGAATGCATCTGCCCAACCCACTGCATGACCGTTAGGTAAAGAAATAAAATCACTCAGACTACGATCAACATACTTGGGATCAGCATACAGCATCTCATTCCCACCCAATCGGTTACCAACAATAAGACGATCGGCCATTTCTTGTTTCCACGTTAGGGAAGACTTTGATCCACTAACAACAATCTCTAAACCATTTTTGTAACCACCTGTTACTTGGGATAAGACAATACTTACCTGAGCTCCATTATCCAAGCGAGCAATAATCATTGCCGCATCTTCATTGACAACATCAACGGCCTTTGCCTCACCCACATATTCTTGACTGAATGTCTCGCCACGTTGTTCACGCTGGAATCGCTGTGGATAAACCGTAACCAAGTTCGCAAATACTTCTTTTATTTTGGAGTTTGTCACAAATTGAACGATATCAAATACATGGGTTCCGATATCGGCAACAGTCCGTGAAGGACCAACCATTTTCGGTAAGAAATGCCAATCATAATCCGTATCAAACATAAGCCAATCTTGAATATACTCACTTTGAATCATCAAAACGTTACCAATTTGCTCGTTTTGGATACGATGACGCATTTCACGCACCATCACATTGCTTCGATAATTGAGATTCACTGCATGATGAACCTGTTTGTCTTTCGCAATTCGAACCAAATCTTCAGACTCGTGTGCTGTCAGTGACAGTGGTTTTTCACAGAATACGTTGACACCACGCTCAAGGGCTAATTTCGCCATTGGATAGTGCAAGAAGTTTGGTGTGCAGATGTGGACAACATCAATTTCTAAATTGTCCAACAGCTCCTCCATTGAAGTAAAAGCATGCTCAATACCATACTCTTGCGCAAACGCAGCAATTTTAGTTGCATCGGCATCCACCACAGCCACAACGCCTGTATTAGGCAGACGACGAATCGCCTCATAGTGCTGTTTACCAATAAAACCCGTTCCAACGATGGCTGCTTTCATTGTTTTATGCTGTTTCATGTTGTGTCAATCTCCTTTTTACAGTAAATATAGACTTATTTACACTTTGCATTTAAATAGTAACCCCTTTCATAACAAAAAGTCAATAAATTTCTGCATTATTTATGTAATTTGATAATTATTTATCACAATTGTAATGTTTTCTTACGTAAAAAATTGATTTTGAACTTTCTCATGATATAATTCACATATCCTAGAACGGATTTGGAGGACATCATGGATATTGACAAAACACTAAAACCAACCATAGAAGATGTCGCGATGCGCGCTGGCGTATCCATTGCGACCGTCTCTCGTGTAATTAACGGGAAAGATCGCGTGAAGCCAGAAACAAAGCAGCGTGTCCACGATGCCATCAAAGAATTAGGCTTTGAAATACGCAAAGGTGAACTGCTTTCTGATAACGAAAGCAAAACAATCTTAGTTTGTGTTACGGAAATGAGTAACCCATTTAATGTCCCTGTTCTTGATGGTATTCAAGAAACAGCAGCAAACAATGGCTATGACATCTTATTTCTACAAACAAAGAATCAATATACAACATATGCAGACTACGAGGCATTTCTGAAGTCACAAAACTATGCCGGGATTATCTTTTTGTCCTCAATCACTCAAGAAAGATACACCCCGATTGTGGATGTTTTGCGTCACAAATCGCCGCTCGTTTTTTGTTCAGAGTATATCGGTGATGAAAGCGTAAGTTATGTATGTATCGATGATGAGGAAGCCATGCGCAAGTCAGCGTCATACATGCTTTCTTTAGGTCGCAAAAACATCGCATTCATCAACTCAAGCCTTAAACTCAACTACGCACGACTTCGTGAAAAAGGATTTCGAGCTGTTATGAGCGAGCACAACGTGCCCGTTAACGAACAACTCGTCACCCATTTATCAGCTGTCGATTTTCAACTTGCCTACTCAAATATTCTCCATATCCTGAATCAGAAGGATAAACCCGATGGCATTATTTGCGTCTCAGACGTTTACGCTATCGCAGCATTAAAAGCATGTCGCAAAAAAGGATTACGTGTTCCTGAAGATTGCGCCATCATCGGTTTCGATAACATTGAGATATCAACAATGGTCGATCCACCCCTAACAACAATCGAACAACCTAATTATCAACTGGGAAGCCAGGCGTGTGAGCTCTTAATCGAGCGTATTATTACACCCGGTATTCCTGCGAAACAAATTTATTTAGAAACTGAGTTGATTGTGAGAGAATCGACTCCCATGACCATTAAGGAGAACTAGATTATGAAATTTGGCATTAACAGTGCAATATTGGGTCATTACGAATTTGAACCCATGATTGATTTTGCACAAGAAGTCGGCTATGAATGTGTCGAAGTCTGTTGCTGGCCTCGTGGCAAAGCAGAACGTCGTTATGCAGGTGTATCACACATTGATGTCGCTACATTGACTCACGAATCTGCAAAAACAATTTTAGCTTATTGTGCAGCGCGAAATATTGATATTTCTGCTCTTGCGTATTATCCGAATGTTCTCGATGCCGACGTCACTGTTCGTGAAACAAGCATCAATCATTTAAAGAAAGTAATCGATGCAGCTGTCTTACTCGATGTTGCAACGGTAACATCATTTATTGGACGCAATCATCATGAATCATTAAGCGCAAACTTGGATTCGTTTGTCCCTGTTTGGAATGACATCATGACTTACGCAGAAGAGAGAAACATTAAAATCGCGATTGAGAACTGTCCCATGTTATTCACAGAAGACGAATGGCCTGGGGGAAAGAATTTGTTTACAAGTCCTGCCGTTTGGCGAGAGGTCTTCAAACGTGTCCCCAGCCCAAACCTTGGTATCAATTACGACCCCTCACATTTTGTTTGGCAACATATTGACTATATTAAACCAATCTACGAGTTCAAGGACAAAATATTCCACGTTCACTTCAAAGATATCACTATTCATCAAGACAAACTCAATGATGTTGGTATTATGGCAACACCCCTTGAATACATGAGTCCTAAATTACCAGGATTGGGAGACATTAAGTGGGATGATTTCGCATCCGCATTGTATGGTATTGGATATGATGGATATGCTTGTGTTGAAGTTGAAGATAAAGCATTTGAACACAACAACGAAGCAATTGACAAGTCTGTTATCCTGTCTTACAAATATTTACGACAATTCATTATTTAGACCCAAAAAGGAAGCACTCTTTCGAGCACTTCCTTTTTTTTACATATTTTCGTAATAATCTACTTTGCGAACTAAACTTCTTCGCGCCAGAACTTAGCACCAAGAGCGGTTAGTTTGTTATCAATATCATCATAACCACGATCGATATGATACACTTCATGAATTTCAGTAACACCATCTGCCATTAAGCCGGCAACAACAAGTGATGCCCCACAACGAAGATCTGTTGCAACAACCTTACTTCCAAACAATGGTGTTGGACCGGTAATGGTTGCTTGCGCAGGATGAACACCAATATTGGCACCCATACGTTGCAATTCAGCACAATGCTTGAAGCGTTCTGCATAAATTGTTTCTTTTACATTGGATGGTCCTTCTGCTTGTGTTAAGAGTGAGGTCATCGGTTGTTGAAGATCCGTCGCAAAACCAGGGTATGTCTGTGTCGTAATATCTACAGCTTTGAGACTGGCTGATTTTTGTATGCGAATCGAATCAATCCCAATTTCAAGATTTACGCCCATCTCAATCAATTTTGATGTGAGTGCCTCAACGTGTTGCGGAATAATATTTTCGATCGTTACATCATCTGCCATTGCTGCAGCCATAATGATATACGTTCCCGCTTCAATTCGATCTGGAATAATTTCATGAGGTTTTCCATCAAGTTTTTCGACGCCATCGATTGTAACCATGTTTGTACCAGCACCACGAATGTTAGCACCCATCTTGTTTAAGAAGTTTGCAACATCAATAATTTCAGGTTCTTTCGCAGCATTTTCAATGATAGTACGACCTTCCGCAAGCACTGCAGCTAACATAATGTTAATTGTTGCTCCGACTGATGCAAAATCAAGATAGATTTTTGCACCTTCGAGTTTTTCAGCTTTAATCGTATAATATCCTTGAGCATACTCGACCGTAGCACCCAGTGCTTCAAAGCCTTTAAGGTGTAAGTCAAAGGGACGGGGTCCTAAGTAACAGCCGCCAGGCATAATCATTCTGACATACTTATACTTTCCAAGAAGTGCTCCCATAAAATAATATGACGCACGTAATTTGGTTACGGCATCACTGTCGAGATCAATGTTTTTCATATTTGATGTATTGATTTGAAAGTGTTCAGGTGTCGGCGATGTCACCGATACATTTAATTCACTTAGTAATTGTGAGAGTGATTCAACATCGGAAATATCAGGTACTCCATAAATATTTACATCACTATTGTCCGCTAGGATTGCTGCAGGAATCAATGCAACAGTTGCATTTTTTGCGCCACCAATTCTAACTTTTCCATTAAGGCGTTTTCCACCTTCAATTTTTATAACTTCTACCATCCACACAACTCCTTTTATCCATGATTATTATAACTCAAATCATGCGTGAATTATAGTGAAAACCAACTTCTCATAGATATGAATTAGGTTAGCCTCATAGTTTCGTCAATACAACAAACACATTTCACATTTTACACACAGAGCTTAATTTTTCTTAGGCTTTTTCGGTGTGGTTATTCGATAAGGCCTTTTGACCTTAAGAATGATTCGGCCACAGTTTGCGGATCGCGAACCTCGACATCAACTTGATATGTTAAATCACGCACAATTTCGTCGGTTAGATGTCCTGACAAAGTATTGAGAACCGCTTCAACTCCGGGATATTTTTCCTCAATATCCTGATTAACCATAAATGCACTGTAGTATTCTGGAAAGAAGTGCAAATCATCTTCTAACATGACGACATCATATTTATTCATCATGCCATCAGCACTCGTAATAAGTGTGACGTCCATGTTTTGACTTTCTAACCCCGCATATTTAAGGCCGATATCAATCGAGTTTGCTGACTTAAAGTTCAACCCATAATGATTGATTAAGGGTTTGAATCGCACGGATCCAACTTCATCAAAAAATGAGTGTTCCGCTGCAAAAACAAGTTCTGGAGCCAGTGGAATAAGATCAGAAACCGTTGTGAGGCTATGCTCACGTGCTAAGTCCCCCGATACTGCTACCACATACGAGTTTTGGTTCCCCAGTTTATTGAGAAGTTTTACATGACTCTCTTGTGCTGCTTTTTGATTTGTAAAGTCATAAAGCGGAACACCGTTAGGGATCGTTGATGGGTCTGTTTGTAAGAATGTTGCTAAAAGTGTGCCATCCCAACTGAGTGTCATATCCATACTCCCATTATTAATTTGATCAAAGGCGAGGTTGTATGCCATCGATGGTTGAATGTATACGGAATAATTTGTGTTTGCTTCGATCATCGCCTTAGCCATGTATGTTGCAATATTCATTTCCGCAATGTCGCCATCAATAATCACAAGATCATTCTCACCACGTGTACTACACCCGGTGAGGATGACCATTATTAAAAGCATAATTCCTATTTTCTTCATATTAACGACGCTCCAATCTTTTCTCATAAAGTCCCATCAGGCCATCGATAACAACTGACATCACCACAAGTGCAAGTGTTCCGTAGGCAAGCAATTTCATATTTTGTGTACGGACACCACGATAAAGTATCGCACCAAGTCCTCCACCTCCTACAAATGTCGCAAATACCGCAACCCCAATAGAGGTTACGATTGCAATGCGCATACCAGAGAATATTAAGGGGAACGCGAGCGGTAATTCAACCTTAAGCAAGCGTTGCAGGGGTGTCATCCCCATCCCAATCGCAGCTTCTTTAATGCCGCCATCAATGCCATCCAATCCCGTAACTGTATTGAGCACTACGGGAAGCAATGAGTATAAAACCAAACTGATGATGACCGTTAGGGTAGTTGGGCCAAAGAACACCATGAGTAGCCCAAGCATCGCCAGGGTTGGAATCGTTTGCAAGACATCGACCGCAAATAAGATAGGCTTTTTCACTTTGGGAAACATGTATGCAACAATACCAATAATCAATCCCAAGATTAACAAAAAGAATCCTGAAACAATCACCAGAAAGAGATGTTCGAGTATCATATTAAGCTTCATGTTGACCTCCTTGACGCATTGTTCGAGCAGTAACAACACTTTTTAAAGTATCGACGATAAATCCCATAACGATGGCTAGCAGCGCCGCAGGAATTGCTCCCATTAGTATATAGGCTTGTACATTGGTATCAATCCCAACATAAATAAATTCACCCAATCCTCCTTGACCAATCATGGCCGCAAGAACTGCCCAGCTCACAGTATAAACTGTTGCCATGCGTATCCCTGTGAATATTGCCGAGGTTGCCATTGGTAATTCCACCTTGAACAACGACTGCCATTTTGTCATACCGATTCCTTTGGCCGCTTCAACCAAGCCATCATCTACTTCAAGAATTCCAGCATAGGTATTCTTGAGGACAGGAAAGATGGCATAGACCGTTAATGCGATATACACAGTAATCGGACGCATACCTGTGTAAACAAAGAGCACTCCAATAAATACAATCCCAGGTATTGTCTGAAAAATACCAATTATGGGTAGAATGTACTTTGACAATCTCTTGTATCGTGACAATACTGATGCAATGATAATTGCGATAATGCTACCTAGAGTAACGGAAATAATGACATATTTAACATGAACCAATGTTGCCATAAGAATTTTTGGTAAATTACTGATGAATAAATCAAGCACGTTCATCACCCCAAACAACTGATGTGAGCGCCCTTGCAATTGAACCACGGGTAATAATTCCAACAACTTCTTCTTGCCCATTCATCACAACCACGTAATCACGCTTGTTTTCGGTGATTTCTGCAATTGCGAGTTTGGCATCGTCTGTTGTATAAAAAGCCGGCACCGACGCCTCAGTGACCTCTCCAACAACTTGGAGCTCATTTCGTTTTGCAATTAATTCTTCAATCCATGCAACACCCATGTATTTACGAGCCTCATCAATGACAACTACTGAGTTTAAATCCCGAGTACGCATCAGACCAAGACATTCCAAAATAGGACGACGACTGTAGACTTTGAAAACATTGGGTTTCATGAGGTCTGAACACAGAAGATCAACAGGTTCACCATCATCTTGCATCTGTTTCCCCATAAATTGTTTAACAATATCTGCTTCTGGATTGCGAAGCATTTCTTCTGGAGACGCTTGTTGTACAATCTTTCCACCCTCCATAAAGACAATGACATCCGCCATTTTTATTGCTTCATCCATATCATGGGTGACAAACACAATTGTGATTCCCAATTTTTCTTGCAATGACTTCACTTCATCTTGAAGTACATCACGTGTAACAGGATCAAGCGCACCAAACGGTTCATCCATTAAGATTACGGGTGGATTGGCTGCCAACGCACGAAGTACGCCAATACGTTGTTGTTGTCCCCCACTTAATTCATTAGGGTATCGATGTGCATAGTCTTCAAACGGCATATCAACAAGCGGCATCAATTCGCGAACGCGCGCGTCAATATCCTCTTTTGACCATTTCAAAAGATTTGGTACAACAGCAATGTTGTCATACAAACTCATATTTGGAAACAACCCAATTTGCTGAATTACATAACCAATACTGCGACGCAAGTCCGTGATATTCATTTTATTGATATCCTGACCATCGACAAATATTTGCCCACCGTCATTATTAATGAGACGATTTAGCATCTTGAGTGTTGTCGTTTTTCCACACCCCGAAGGTCCGATGAGACACACAAATTCACCCTTCTTAATCGAGAGATTCAAATCCTCGATTACAGTTTTACCATTATAGGTTTTACTAGCATTACGATATTCTATCATCGTTATCCTCCTCTACTATGATGCAGATACATAATAAAAAGAATGTTCTGCACATTCCCTTAAAGATTCACGCTGAATATATAAAAACAACTTCTAAAAGAGTTTAATGTAGTCAATTTAAACCACATCATACCCTTATACTATAACGCACTTTTCGCTTTCAAACAAATCACCACAAAAAAAGAGGTCCCGAATTGGACCTCTTTGACTATTTTGCTTTCTTAATTGCTAGGGTGTAAAACAAGCCTACAAATACAGCACCACCGATAATATTACCAATGAAAGCAAAGGTAAAATTCGTGATAAACTGCATAAATGTTACACCACCATATGCCATACTTGCCGATAACAAGAAGACATTCGCAACACTATGTTGGTAGCCTAAAATAACAAACACCATAATAGGGAACCAAATCCCAATGATTTTCGCAACGGGATCTTTAAAGCTCATGCACAACCATACAGCAAGACCCACGACCCAGTTACAAGCAATGCCTGATACAACGGTACGCAATGCATCATAGTGTACTTTCCCCGTTGCCAATTTATTTACCAATTCAACATGCGGGTTTAATGTCCCAAGATAGACACCCAATACAAGACTGACAAACAACGCGCCTATAATATTTGCGACGGATATAACAACCCAGTTTGCAACCAATTCTTTAGCACTTACTTTCTTATTGAAAAGTGCCGTCGCAACGACGGTCATATTTCCAGTAATCAATTCACCACCTGCCAACAGAATGATGATCAAACCTACTGGGAAAATACTCGCACCCAAGAAGACCCCTAATCCCCCTGGAATTGTTGATGCAACAATAATATATGCGGTATACCCAAGCGCAACCATGGCGCCTCCAATAAAACCTAAAATAAATTTAGCTGTTAAACTCTTTTTAACTTTCGCTTCTCCCAGTTCACTAACCAGTGCAACTGTTTCGTTTAATGAATTCATAATTTCCTCCGAGTCCATAGGTTATCTTACATCTTTACGGTCTCGTGTTCAAGATATTTTTGCACACTTGATGGCTTAATGGTGTACTCTCAGGGGGTTCTAAGCAATTTTACACTGAGATTTGCACATTTCTTAATATTACGCACAAATAAAAAAGAGACCCACGTGGAGTCTCTCTATTGAAGTTGTTTAAATTAAGCCTTGTTTGCTGAACCGAAAACTTCGATTTTTTCTTTAACAGTTGCAACCATTGCATCGTATCCTGGTGCTAATAATTTACGAGGGTCATAGTTTTTACCTTCTAAATCTTTACCAGCAATGATGAAATCGCGTGTTGCTGCTGCAAACACTAATTGTAATTCTGTATTAACGTTGATTTTTGAAACACCCAATGAGATTGCTTTTTTGATTTGTGCTTCGTCAATTCCTGAACCACCGTGTAATACTAATGGGATGTTTCCTGTTGCAGCTTTGATTGCTTCTAATGTTTCGAAGCTTAATCCTGCCCAGTTTTCTGGATATTTACCGTGGATATTACCAATACCTGCAGCTAAGAAATCAATGCCTGTATCTGCCATTGTTTTACATTCTGCTGGGTCTGCTAATTCACCTGAACCGATAATTCCATCTTCTTCTCCACCGATTGAACCAACTTCGGCTTCAACAGATGCACCTTGCGCATGTGCAATTGCAACAATGTCACGAGTTTGTGCTAAGTTTGCTTCAAGATCTAAGTGTGATCCATCATACATAACTGAAGTAAATCCAGCTGCAAGCGCTGCTTTTGCGCCTTCGTAGCTACCGTGGTCTAAGTGTAGTGCCACAGGAACTGTGATGTTCAATTCTTCGATCATACCTTTAACCATACCGACGATTGTTTTGTAACCTGTCATGTATTTTCCAGCACCTTCTGAAACTGCAACCATGATTGGTGAGTTCATTGCTTGTGCTGTTGAGAGAACTGCCTTTGTCCACTCGAGATTGTTAATGTTGATTGCAGGGACAGCGTAGTGGCCATCACGTGCATTTTCTAACATTTCTTTTGCTGAAACTAATGCCATAATTTAAACTTCCTCCTAATTTCTATCTCTATTTTACTCTCTTTTTAGAATTTTGCAAAGAGGCATCGACAAATCCATAGAATAATGGATGTGCGCGGTTTGGACGCGACTTAAATTCTGGGTGATATTGACATGCAACAAAGTATGGGTGGTCCTTAAGTTCAACCACTTCAACCAATTGCCCATCGGGACTTAATCCACTAAATAGTACGCCATTTGCCTCGAACTGTTCGCGGAATTTATTGTTGAATTCATAACGATGACGATGGCGTTCAAAAATAACATCATGTTTATACAATTGATGTGCTTTTCCTTCTGGATTCAACTCACATGGGTAATCTCCCAATCGAAGCGTTCCACCTAAGTCTGTTTCATGAATTTGGTCTTCCATTAAATCAATAATTGGATATTTTGTATCAGGGTTAATCTCAGTTGTGTGAGCCCCTTCCATACCTAAAACATTACGGCCAAATTCAATCATTGCAATTTGCATTCCGAGACAAATTCCGAAATATGGTACATTGTTTTCACGCGCATACTGAGCTGCAATAATCTTGCCCTCAACACCACGCTCACCAAAACCACCGGGAACAAGAATTCCATCGTACTTTTTGAGAATATCATCTTTATTCTCTGTGGTAATCGTTGTGGAATCAATCCAATCAATGTTTACCTGGCTGCTCACTTCGTAGCCAGCATGTTGCAGCGCCTCTGCTACGGATAAGTATGCATCATGGAGTTCAACATACTTCCCCACCAACGCAACCTTCACAGCATGCTTTAAATGCGTAGCACGCTCAATCATTTGTTCCCATTCCACCATATCTGCTTCTGGAGTATGGCCTAAGTCAAATTTATGCATAATATAATCATCCAAACCTTGACGTTGGAATGACAACGGCAATTCATAAAGGTTCTCGACATTACGAGACTCAATAATGGCACTTTCGTTTACATCACAGAAAAGTGCTATTTTTGCTTTCATATCATTTGTGAGTGGCTCATCACAGCGGGTAACGATTATGTTTGCTTTGATACCGTATGACATGAGCTCTTTAAAACTGTGTTGAGTAGGCTTTGTTTTGAATTCATTGCTAGCAGGAACTTTTGGAATCAGTGTAGTGTGAATGAAGACGACATCTTCAGTTCTATTTTCGCCATGGACTTGACGAACTGCTTCTAAGAATGGAAGGGACTCAATATCCCCAACAGTACCACCAATTTCAGTGATAACAACATCGGCACCCGATTCACGACCAGCTGCATAGATTTTATTTTTAATTTCATCCGTAATATGTGGAATAACTTGAACGGTTGCACCATTATAATCGCCACGACGTTCCTTATTTATTACACTTTGGTAGACACGACCGGTTGTAATGCTCGCATTTTGCGTTAACTCTTCATCAATAAAACGCTCATAGTGACCCAAGTCAAGATCGGTTTCTGCACCATCCTTGGTTACGAAAACCTCACCATGTTGGTAAGGCGACATTGTCCCTGGATCAACATTAATATAAGGATCAAACTTTTGCATGAACACTTTCATGCCACGATTTTTTAAAAGTCGTCCGACCGAGGATGCGATTATCCCCTTACCAATACCCGAAACTACCCCTCCGGTTACAAAAATATACTTTGTTGTCATCATTTTCTCCTTCTAAACAAAATAAAAGCTCCCATCAAATGGAAGCCTACTGCCCTTTCTTATTTTAGCAAACTAAAATACTTACTTCAACTGAAATCTATAATTATTCGTCTTCGACGCTTATTTCGATTTCATAATCCTCAAATTCATCTTCATAGTCATCATAACTTTCAAGAAGATCTGGATCAATTTGCAAGCTTTCTAGGGTATGTCTGTCGCGTAAATCCCATTTATTACCTTCAAGAGCAATAAAACGTGAATCTAACATCAACGCGTTATAAAATGATGCGACTTTTCGTTTCGCAACTTCTTCGGTCAAGTTTACCTCGTCCGATACTTCTTTCCAAAGTTTTTGGAACAATACTTCTTTTTTCTTTTTTTGTAATTTTTCAAATGCAATATCACTAAATGATTTCGATGCCATAGATTATACCTCCGGTTCCCACCTACACTCAAACTCAAGGGTATCGATACGTTCGTTACCTTGGCTCAAATGATACCTAATATAAAGCAAGTTCTCTTCAATCTGCATTTCTTCTACATTAACATCAAATATTACGGTTCCATGCTCATTCGATACAAGCATTTCAGTTTTATCAAATCTATGAAACAAGCCTTGAGTTAACCATGTGTCTTGACGTTTGAGCGAAATTTCATCACTTAAGATGTCTATCACGACAATGGCGCCATTCTCTTCGGCGTAAGTCATGCGGCGATACGAGCCATAATCATCCATCGTAGCAGCGTTATCGACTACCTTCGAACGATTATCTCGCGAGTTTTGTGTAATTGTAATTTTCAACTTTGATTGAGTGCCCCCTTACATATTTACCTATGCATTATATGAAAATTGACTGTAATGTCAATACATTTTGCTCAAAAAAAGAAAAAGTGACGGTATTGACCGCCACTTTCATATTATATTCACATTTATTTCGCTAAATATGCTTCAATTTCATCAATTTCTCGAATTATTTGCGGACCCAAATCTTCATTGCTTTCCTCTGTTACCAATACATCGGTTTCAATACGAATTCCAATGCCTTCTTCTGCAATGTAGAGTCCAGGTTCATTCGTGATAACGTTGCCTTGTACAAGCGGTGCATCTCGGTCCAACCATACATCATGTGTATCGAGTCCTAGCGAATGACCAATTGAGTGGTAATAGTAACGTGACACATCTTTGGGATCATCAATCAATCCCAAACGAATACAGCCTTCAGCAAGGTATTCTTTAGCAAGATCATTCAGTGTGACGATGCTAATGCCTGGGCGTATGGCTTCATTTACTGCGTGGAACGTATCCAACACAACTTGGTACACTTCGCGTTGACGCTCAGTGAACTTCCCATTAATCGGGAATGTTCTTGAGATATCAGCACCATATCCATTTACTTTAATCCCTAAATCAAAAAGTAAGAGATCACCATCATGGAGTTCATTGTTATTCTCAACATAGTGAAGTACGGTCGCATTCTTACCACCAGCAAGAATGGTATCAAACATCAATTCACCATGTGCCTTGTTTCCCTCATAGAGGAAACGTGCAGCAACATCATTTTCATTGTTACCCGGTTTCATCATCTCAAGGGATGACAAGATTGCTTGATTGGTAACTTCAATCGCTTCTTTGATTGCTTCAACTTCTTCAGGAAGTTTTACCATACGGCATGACACAATGTCTTCAAAGATATTGATGACACGCTCTTCCCCCACATAGTCAGCAAAAGATATACCCGATCCGTGAATTGCTTCTGTTAATGTATCATGGTCAAAATCCAATCCGATTTGAACATCGCGCGCGAGTACAGATTCAACATAGGCATCAAATTCACTAAAATAGCGAATGTCTTCGATGCCGGAAATAACTTGCGCTTCGATATCCTTCATAAAATACCCAACCCATTTTTCCATGTTGGGATCGATATCTCTTAGGAATAAAATTGTTTGATCGTTATCCTTATCAAAAACCAGTACCGCCTCAGGCTCTTCAATCCCTGTAGCATAATAGAAGTTTCGATTGGCATAGAATGGGTATTCTGAATCAGCTGATTTTCGAACCCCCATGCCACTGAACAAGAATGTTACGGTATTCTTTGGTAAAGCAGTCATTATATTCTTGCGTATTGCACTGTATGTATCTTTATTCATATCTTATCTCCTTAGGATAAAAGACCTTGCGATCTTCTTTGGCTTCTCCCATGACAAAACCGCGGACAATGGACGATGCTTGCGATAACTCCACAAGTTTTCCATCGATGGAAACATAAATTTCCGAATCAACATTTTGCTCATACGGTGTTTGATAAAGTGTTTGTGTTGTAAAATCCTTCACAACATAATAGTTTGTATCATAACCCGCCGTATTTACAGCATTCTCTATTTTTTGTAATTGTTCATCCGACTCAAAATCAACATATTGGAATAAGACACGATTCAATAAGCGTGATGCAAGATCACGAAGAATCGCATCATCGCTTTTGGTTAATGTCATAAACCCACTTATACACGTTGATTCATCCAATTCGTAATGCGATTGCAATGAGATACTCCCCTCACGCACAAATGGTTTAAAGAAGGATACGCAATCCATCGCGTCGGAATCCTCAAGTGTTAAATCCTTCATTCTGTTAAAAATTGAAAGAAGAATCCCTTCAAAACTCCGTGATGTTGGATGTAAGTAAACTTGCCAATACATTTGATAGCGTGCCATGATGTAATCTTCAACAGCATGAATCCCGCTTTCCTTCATCACAATGCGATCATCAACCACAATCATTGTTCGCAAGATACGTTGCAAATCAAACTCCCCATAACTGACTCCTGTGAAATACGAATCGCGCAGGAGGTAGTCCATACGATCTGCATCCAATTGGCTGGAGATAATTTGGGTAAGCAATGCGCGTTCATGACGATGCGCGATAATATCACTCACCACTTGCGGCAATTGAGCATCTACAGCTGTGAGTATGCGATTAATGTGCGTATCTTCTAAGATGATACGATCCGTAAAGGTTTCGTGATTCACATCCGTTACGGCCTCAAAAGCATGCGAATAGGGCCCATGACCAATATCATGCAACAAACCCGCACATAACAAAGATACCCGCTCATATTCCGATAAAACATCACCGAGACCGGAGACCTTTTCAATCATTTGTCGTACAACCTCATACACTCCCAAAGAGTGTGAAAAGCGCGAATGTTCAGCCGTATGGTAAACCATACTCGTTCCACCCAACTGATGAATACGGCGTAATCTTTGGAATTCCGGTGCGTTAATCAAATCCCAAATAAGTTGGTAATTAACGTGAATGTATCCATGGACCGTATCACGCATTACCTTATGTTCAAAACACTCCTTAAAGTGAATTGACATACGTCTCAAGACGATTTCGGATGACATCTTCACCGGTTAAGTATAACGCACTCATTAAATCTGGACCGTGTGATTGATGTGTTGCGCTCACACGCAACCCCATAAATAATGGTTTTCCTTTTAGACCTGTCTCTGTTTTCGTTGTATTGAACGCTTCTTTTAGATTTTCAACAGTCCAGTCAGTTGGTAAGCTTGCCAAGAATGCTTTCGCAACAGCTCCTGTAGTTTCCCAACTCAAGACATCTGTTTCAGCCTCACCCAATACCGGTTCATTGAAGAAACCATCAATCAGCGTACCAATTTCAGCACCGTATTGGCATTGTTCTTTATAAAGCAATAACATCGTATTAACCCATGCTTCATCTTTATTGCTTAAATCATGAGCCGCTTCTGCGAATGGGCGTACAAATGCCAACCAGGCTGCATCATCTTTCGCTTTTAAATATTGGTGGTTCATCCATGTTAATTTTGTAACATCAAACATTGATGGCGCTTTGGATAAACGTTGTTCACTAAATTCCGCAACCAATTCATCATGTGTAAAGAGTTCTTGTTCACCCTTTGGTGACCACCCTAGCAGTGACATGAAATTAAACATTGCTTCGGGTAAATAGCCTTGATCTTTGTATTGGCTAATATATTGCATAATTGAATTATCACGTTTCGAGAGTTTTTTCCCCGTTTCATTGACGATGAGTGTCATATGACCGTAACGCGGAATGTCCCATCCAAACATTTCGAAAATCATCATTTGTTTCGGTGTGTTCGAAATATGTTCTTCACCACGGAATACATGTGAGATTTCCATTAGATGATCATCAATAACAACAGCAAAATTATATGTCGGAATTCCATTTGATTTTACGATGACCCAGTCACCGATATCTTTGGATTCGAATGTAATCTCACCACGAACCATATCGTCGAATGTGTATGTTGCATTTTCTGGAACATGCAAACGCACAGAGAAGGGTTTCCCTTCCGCTTCATTTGCTGCCTTTTCTTCATCACTAAGATGGAAGCATTTTTGGTTGTAACGTGTTGAAGCATAACCGGCTTCTTTTTGACGATTGTAGTCTGCATCCAACTCTTCAGATGTACAGTAACACTTATAAGCATCACCTTGAACAATCAATTTATCAACATATTCTTTATAGATATCCAAACGCTCCATTTGGCGATACGGCGCATATTTAGGATTTGGTTTTTCTGGTGATTCATCAGGAACAATTCCCAACCAATCAAGATAGAATGATTGTGAGTCTTCTCCACCCTCAACATTCCGTTCAATATCGGTATCCTCAATACGCAAAACAAAATCTCCCCCATAGTGTTTTGCAATTAAATAATCAAACAAAGCTGTACGCGCATTCCCAATGTGTAAAAAACCCGTTGGACTTGGTGCATATCTTACTCGAACTCTTTCCATTTTATATTACCTCTTTTCAAAAACATCAAGTTTATTATATCACGGTTTATGCTCACGCACACTAGCGCACACTAAAAAAGCCGATTTAAGAAATCGACTCTAATTTGATGATTCCCAACGCAACGCCTTTTTGAACTGCTTGAACGCGCGAACTCACCTCTAATTTACGATAGAGATTGATGAGATGTGTTTTTACGGTTGCTAATGAAATAAACAAACGCTCGGCGATTTCCCGATTTGTTTTTCCTTGTGCTAAGGCCTTCAGCACTTCAACTTCACGCTCGGTAAGTTGTTCTTGATTCACGTTTAAATGTGCGCAAATTTGTTGATGAAAATGCAGTTCTGCTTGACTCACATCTGTAAGAAGATGATTCCCGTGGGTTTGAATTATCGAAAGGGTTGCCTGACGATCTTCCATAAACGGTTCCATAATGCAATCCTGATGAGCATAATAAAGCGCCTCTTTATACAAAGCAATTTGTATGCGCGCATCATTGACGATGGATGCTTTAATCAGTGATGCTTCAACCACCTTCAAGTGTATGCGTTCACGCCGTGCGTGTACAAGAATGCGATCTACCAATTCAATGGCAATATCCCGTTTTTGCTCCATCAACAACAAACGCACGTAAACCAATTGGCTGTTTAACGTGTGAAAATCTGCTTTTGCATAACTGTCTTTGAATTGATTTCGCAGGGTCAACGAAAGTTGTTGATGAATAATTGGATGTTTCAAGATGCTTGAGTAGGCAAGCAAGCCATCCTTCAATCCATGCTGGACAACATTTTCAAATTCTCTGTATGCCACTTCGATGTTTCCTCTAAGATACAGATACTCTACATAATTATACTGATACGCAGTTTGCATATTGGTGAAGTCTATCAAATAGCGTGCACCAATGGATTCCAACGCGACTTCAACATCCCCCAATCGATATTGTTTCAAGAGAATCCCAATTTCACTGATGGTGTGACTTACACGAATAAAATCGAGCATTGCCATTGTACGGATGTAATCCTGCAGCCGCTTGGATGCATTCAGTGCTTGCTTTAGATACCCCAGTTCCTCATAAACTTGCGCCGTTATATTTAGCACATAAAAACGCAAGTATGGGTTTTCGCTTTCAACTGTAGAGACATCGATTGCTTGCAGAACCATCAGAGCATCGTGGAATCGATCTCTATAATAATGCATCGCAGCATTTCGAACTCCTACTAAGGCTTGGGTCAGTTCTGAAGCACGTGGTGTTTCGACGGTGTCATGCTGATACCCCACATTCGCAGGTTCAATCAGGATTTCAAGTCCTTTGAACGCTTGGAATTGCGGGTCCAAATTTTCAGTCGTACTGATTACTCGAAAGATCTCTGTGCACGCACTGAATTCCATATTGGCATAGTGATAAAAGAGTTTTTGGTAGGCGAACTCAAAATTATCGACGATTGCCATTATTGGAACACGACCCAAGAATGCGAACGTCGTTGCTGATTGTGCCAATGTTACGACACGCGCCATGATTGCAACATAGTCCTTGAGTTCAAAGAGATGTTCAATCGCTTCATACGCATCCCCTTGATCGGTATAGATTGCAACAATACGCCGTCGGATTGCCTCATGATCCGGAAGACTTTGAAATTTACGACGTAGAAAATCCTGCCACATATGATGATATCGCACATCCGAACCAACATACTGCACCATAATATGACGTTTCGTAAACGACGCTAACAACGCTTTGAGATCTGAACCTGGCTGATACGCATCAATGAGCGGCTGATTAAAATAGGTAAGAATTGATGTTTCTACCATAAAACGCTGTTCGTCTTGTGTGCAGGCATTAAATATTTCTCGTTCAAGATAGGTATCAATGAGATTATCATCCAAACGTTGTTCCCAAATTGTTGCAGCGACCCCAAGATGCAAACCACCGACCCAACCTTCAGCAAAATTCGCAATCGTTAATGACGCATCACCCGTGTATTCAAGCACATTTTGAAGGTAGTCCAAGGATTCCTCATGAGTGAGTCGCAAATCTTCATCACGAATCAAAAGCATCTTATGCTTCATAAGATACTTTGTGTAGGTAAATTGACCATGCGGTTGGGTAATCCAAACAATGTGAATATGAGGAAGGAGGTTGGCAATCATTGAATCAACCATCGAAAGAATTGTTGCATCGTTAATGTAATGCATGTCATCAAAAACAAAGACTCGTGCTTCGCCTTCATTTAAGATATTGATAAACGTATTCAGCGCAGTTTCCAGAGCATCCATGCCCAAGGTCTCAACAGCATTTAGCGATTCAATGTTTGACATTTGCATGACATACTTCCAAAAAACATAAACATGATTGCATGTTGCGTCTAAAGATAGCCATACTGTGTTGGGGAAAGATTGTGAGACAACCTTCGAAACCACCAATGATTTTCCGGTCCCTGAAATTCCTTCAACAAATGTTAAAGGATAATCGCCCAATTTTTTGAGTTTCGTTTCCAAATTAGGCCGCGAAATCATTGCTTTGGGTAGTTCGGGACGTTTCATTTTTGCGGAAATCAACTGCATGGACTCACCTCACTTTAGTTATTATGCGCTCTTTGTACTAACATACTTGCGATAAACAGGAATACTCCTGACAAAATAATACCATAATAGACGCCGTAGGGTTGATAGATCGCATGTTGTGGCAATGCCGATACAACACTGTGTAAGAGACTGCTTTGGTCAACAGATGCATTTGCCAATAGTGTTGTTAGAATTAGGGCAGCTTGCGTTAACATCGTTGCACCATCTGTTTTCTTGACAATCACAAACATTAAAAAAGAAAACGCAATCCCTACAAGGGTCAGTGTCGATACGTAGAGAAAATAAGTTATGAGCGTATACCCAAGATTTACGCCAAACAAGCGCATGGCGAGTAAAAATGCCATTGTCGTCGCGGTGATGAATACAAACATAAAACTTATGTTTCCAACTGTGTACTGTTTTGCACGCATTGGACTGGTTAAAATACGTTGGCGCTGACCGCCTTGAAGATCATCACCAACCAAGAACATCATGTATGCGCCTTGCATTAAAAGGAACACACTCATGTACGTCACAATGCGTTGACCAATTTCGCCGTTGGTTAACGTAATCTGAGGTTGACCTTTTCCTAATGTCATCTCAATTTGCTGCACCTTGTCCACACTCTTAAGCGACGAAACCCGCACCGACTCGCCCACAAAGGTGATTACAGCATCAAAGCGATTTGACACCAGGTCACTGTAAAGAGGTTGTGTGTCTTGGCGCGTAATATTGAACGCCTCTTCATGGGGAACTACCCCATCACCCACGACCACAAGGTTGGCTACCTTTGGTGTTACCGTGGTTGAAAATACAGCAACTAGAATTGCTATTAGGGTCAAACTCATCATCATAATTAGAACAAACTTTCGTTGTACAAACCGTTGCCAGTTTTTTATCCACAAGGCTCTCATAAATAATCCTCCACTTTAAACACTTTTCGTGAGATCCACATCATCACAAGACCGAGGAGAACTAAAACCACAGTTGTTGTAACAATAAGGCTACTTCTTTGATCGTATATGAGTTGGAACATACCGGTTTGAATCCACTTCACAAATGAAAGATTTGATAACATTACAAATACGGACCCAAACCCCTCAAGTGAATAAAATGTGCCTCCTAGAATTGCGAACAGTGCAATGAGATTGCTTACGAGCATATTCGCTGTTTCCTCTGAACGCATAAAGCAAGCTACCATAACGCCCAGGCAAGAAGCAAAGAATGAAATCGCCCCCAACGCAAGCAACCCTGGGATACCACCAAAGTTAGCGCCTGTGGTAAATCGCATAATCAACGCCATCACAACCATCAATACCCAGATAAAGATTTGCGTCGCGAATATCTTCGTTTCAAAGATGAATTTCGGTTTAATGGGCGCATAGGCAATACGAATGTTCGCCGACTTAATCTGATTCTCTAAAAATGTATTGGAAGCCATCACTGCGCTATTCACAGCAGTATAAACAAGTAATGTCACAGCATAGTAATCAAAAGAAGAAAGTGTGTCCCCATAGTGTGAACGCGTCAAATTCCCAATTATAAAGAATAAAAGCAAAGGAAACCCCGCATTCATAAACAGCCACACTGGATTGGAAAAAAGGTTAACCAAATCCATTCGCAGTATTCTTATAAATTGTCTCATATCAATCACGCAACGTTCTTCCAGTCAAATCCAAGAATACGTGTTCTAGATTCACCATTGCCGTCTGAATACTTTGAATCTTTATATTTTGTCCAATAAGCACCGCAATAACCTGATCCAGATTTTCAATACTTAAGAGTGATGTGACCTTAATCGATTCTCCTTGAATCTTAACTTCCTTTATTCCTTCAATACTGTAAATTGCATCGCTGTTAATCGTACGTCCATCTTCAACCGTTATTGTAAATGTTCGAATATCACCCATTTCCGCTTTCAATGATTCTTTTGTACCGCGCGCAATAATGTCACCATGGTCCATGATAATAATTCGTGTTGAAATGGCCTCAACTTCTTCCATATAGTGTGTGGTATAAATGATTGTCTTTCCTTGGTCACGTAAATCACGGATGGTATCCAAAATGCGGTTTCGCGATTGTGGATCAATCCCAACTGTTGGTTCATCCATGATGATGATTTCCGGCTCATGTACGATGGCACACGCGATATTGAGACGCCGCTTCATCCCCCAGAATATGTCTTGACACGATCCTTCGCCCGGTCGCCCAACCCCACATACTCAAGCGCGCGCATGCACTTCATGTTGAGTTTTCTTTTAGGAATGTTGTAGAGCGAAGCAAAAAAGGTAATATTCTGAAGTGCTGTCAAATCTTCGTACAAAGCAATTTCTTGGGGAACTACACCTAAAACTTGTTTGTAGTCTTGAAGATTCTCTTGAATTGGTTTTCCAGCGAACAAGATTTTACCACCATTCGGGGCAAGCGTTCCTGTCAGCATGTTAATCGTCGTGCTTTTCCCCGCTCCATTGGGACCAAGGATACAAAGCACCTCTTGTGCATCAACCTTAAAGTTTATGTTCTTTACCACTTCCTTATCACCAAACTTTTTATTTAATTCATATATTTCTAACATAGTATCACCTCTCCTAAACTATACTGGGGAAAGGCATTCCTTACTATCAACCGTTCGGTTGATTTCATATGGCACATTCGTAAAAAAAACGTCATAAGCGACGCTTACAACGTTTTGAAAAATTCTATTCTCGATCAACAAGCATCGCAACACCCATGCCACCACCAATACATAATGAGGCAACACCTCGTTTTGTATCTGAGTGCATCAGTTCATAAAGCAAGGTAACCATAATGCGTGCTCCTGAAGCACCAATTGGATGACCAATTGAAATGGCACCACCATTGACATTAACCTTTTCTTCACTGATTTTCAAATCACGAATAACGGCTAATGATTGCGCAGCGAACGCTTCGTTCAATTCAAAACGATCGACTGTATTGATATCTGTATTTGTTTTCTTCATTAATGTATCCACTGCAAGATACGGTGCATAACCCATAATTGATGGATCAATCCCCACTTCAGCAAAACCATTAATGGTCGCAATAATATTTAGATTCATGGCTTCAGCTTTTTCTCGGCTCATAATGACAAGTGCTGCTGCACCATCATTAACGCCCGATGAGTTTCCTGCCGTAACAGTTCCATCTTGCTTGAAGCTTGGTTTTAGTTTTTGTAATGCTTCAATTGATGAGTTGGGACGAATGTATTCATCCGTTTCCATGATGCTCTTTCCTGTATCTACAGGTACGATTTCATCTTTGAAAATTCCTAACTCTTGAGCACGGGTTGCGCGTCTTTGCGATTCAAGTGCAAATGCATCTTGATCTTCGCGACTCACATTAAATTGTGTTGCTACATGCTCTGCAGTCATTCCCATCAGTTCTTGTGTAAATGCATCTGTATAACCATCAACTGTTGTTGCATCGACTGTTATGAGATTTTGCATTTTTGAACCAAAGCGTCCATTCTTAACCAAATGTGGGGCTTGTGAGAGATTCTCAAATCCTCCGACAACAACGACATCACTTTCACCCAGCATGATTGATTGCATACCTAAGTGAATGGACTTCATTCCTGAACCACACATTTCATTAATTGTCATCGCTGGTGTTGAGTAGGGTACGCCTGCTCTAACCGCTGCTTGACGTCCTGGATTTTGTCCAAGACCAGATTGAATGACATTACCCATGACAACATAATCGACGTCAGTGGGTTTAATTTGAGCACGATTTATTGCTTCTTCAATAACTGCAGTTCCAAGTTCTACTGCTGATGTGTTCAGAAAACTTCCTCCGAACTTTCCAATGGCAGTACGTGCTGCACCTACGATTACTACGTCTCGCAAATAAATCACTCCTTTTTTTGTCGGCTTGTATATTATACCTTTAGTTTATCGTAAAGACAAAACTTTTATTATTCTTTGCTAAATACAACGCTTCCTATTATAATAGGTGTACCATAAAAGGAGATGCATTTATGAACATAGGTATTGATAAAATTGGCTTCTACGCGCCTGCTTACTACTTGGATATGACCAAGCTTGCAGAGGCTCGTGGTGTCGACGCAAACAAGTATACCATTGGTTTAGGACAAGATAAAATGGCTGTACCTCCAATCACACAAGATACCATAACTATGGGCGCTAACGCTGCTATCAAAATACTCTCGAAAGCCGACTTAGAATCGATCGATTTGGTAATCTTGGGGACGGAGTCCGGAATCGACCAATCTAAAGCAGGAGCAACCACAATTCACCATATGCTCGGAATTAATCCGCGCGCTCGCGCTATTGAAATGAAGCAAGCATGCTATGGGGCAACTGCAGGAATCCAACTTGCTAAAGGTCATGTCGCATTGAATCCTACAAAAAAAGCACTTGTCATTGCAAGTGATATTTCCCGATATGGGCTCAACAGTGGTGGAGAACCAACACAAGGTGCTGGTGCGGTTGCGATTTTAATCGCGGCGGATCCAAAAATTCTCATACTTGAAAATGACACGTCCTATTTCACGGATGATATTCTCGATTTTTGGCGACCAAACTACAGTGATTTCGCTTTCGTTGATGGGAAATACTCAAACGAGCAATACCAACGATTCTTCGAAGAAGTCTACACTGATTATATGGAAAAAACACAAAGAAGCCTTGATGACTTTGCCGCATTTACATTCCATATTCCCTACTCAAAAATGGGATTGAAGGCTTTGCGTACAATTGCAGATGAAGAAGACCATGCAACCCTATTTAAAAACTTCAAAGACAGCACGTACTATAATAGAAGTGTTGGCAATATTTATGCAGGTTCCCTCTATTTAAGCCTTGTTTCTTTATTGGAAAAAGGAAGTTTACATGCTGGAGACCGCATTGGTTTGTTTAGTTATGGCTCTGGCGCTGTCGGTGAATTTTTCAGCGGAATTTTACAACCAGACTATAAAAATGCTTTAGTTGCTGATCATGATGAAATGTTACAAAAACGAACAGCCTTAAACATTAAAGAATATGAAGCAATGTTCAATGCATCACTTATTAAAGACGGTTCACATCAAATCCTCGATACAAGAAATGAGTCTTCAGACTTCTACTTAAAAGAAGTGAAGCATCATCAACGAATTTATAACAAATAAAAAAGCGCATATGCGCTTTTTCTTTTATAACTTGTGGAACGCTTCAACGTCCATTACAAAGACCGTTGCTCCACCCACTTGAACTTCAACTGGGAATGATGCGTAACGACCAATATCATAAGATGCTGTTGATGGCACCACTTCAGTACGTTTCTTACCTTCATTACCAATGATTTCTAAACATGCATCCACACGATCATCATCAACACCGATAATTAAAGTTGTATTTCCAGCGCGTAAGAAGCCACCTGTTGTTGCCAGTCTTGTTACTTGGAAGTTTTCTTTATTTAATGCTGCTGAGACAGATGAACTGTCATCGTTTGATACAATTGCGAGTACTAATTTCATAGAATATTCCTCCTTACCTATCCATATTATAGCATAAACTTTTTATTTACTATGAAATGATTGCACAAGAGTTTGAAATTTTAAACACATAACAAAAAAAGGTGCAAATGCACCTTAATTGTTGAATCTAAAGTGAACAATGTCACCATCTTGCATGATATACTCTTTACCTTCTGATCGCATTTTTCCAGCTTCTTTGATTGCTTGCTCTGATCCATGTTCCATAAGGTCAACAACATTGTAAATTTCACCACGAATGAACCCTTTTTCAAAATCAGTATGGATCACACCCGCACATTGCGGTGCCTTCATACCATTTGTGAATGTCCACGCATGAATTTCTTGGGGTCCAGCCGTAAAGAATGTACGTAAATTAAGAATATCGTAGCAGTTGCGAACAAGGATATCCAAACCACTTTCCTTAACACCCAACTCTTCTAAGAAAACATCACGCTCTTCATCTTCAAGGCTTGATAAGTCTTCCTCGACTTTTGCACAAACAGTTACAACGCGACTTCCGCGAGCATCTGCATACGCTTTGACTTTTTGATACATTTCGTTGGATTCAATATCCATGAGGCTGTCTTCATCAACATTTGCGACATAGATTACGGGTTTAATGGTTAAGAAATGGAATGTTTTGATAAGTGCTCGCTCGTCATCGGTGAGTTTTAGCTCTGATAAAGGCTTGTTATTGTCAAGTAATGCTTTCGCTTTATCCAACACTGCAATTTCTGACAAGGCTTCTTTATCGTTTGATTTTGTCTTACGACCAACACGTTTGATACGATTTTCAACCGATTGAAGATCGGCAAGCATGAGTTCAATTTCAATGATTTCAATATCAGAGATTGGATCTCCCACTGTACCATGCTCGTGAACAATGTCGGCGTTTGCGAAGCAGCGCACGACATGGGCAATTGCGTCAACTTCACGAATGTTTGATAAGAACTGGTTTCCGAGTCCTTCACCTTGTGAGGCACCCTTTACAAGACCGGCGATATCGGTAAATTCGAATGTCGTTGGAATGATTTTCTTTGATTCAATTTTCGAACGGATTTGCTCAAGTCGTGGGTCATTAACCTTTACGACACCAACGTTGGGTTCGATTGTTGCAAAAGGATAGTTTGCAGCTTCAACCTGTGATTTTGTAATTGCGTTAAATAGTGTCGATTTTCCAACGTTTGGAAGTCCAACGATACCTGCTGTTAATGCCATAAATTATAATTCCTCGTTTCTTTCAATTATTTTTTTAAGTTTCTTTTCAAAATCATGACGGGGGAGCATAATGACTGCACCACACCCCTCACATTTAATTTTTATATCTGCACCCATCCGTGTAATTTTAAAGTACGGGGATTTTTTACATGGATGTTCTTTCTTCATTTGAACAATATCACCAAGACCATATTCTTTTTTATTCATGATGATCTCCTCTTAAGTATGCTTCCATTGTATTTTCAAGAAGGCTTGCTATTGTCATGGGACCAACGCCTTTGGGAACCGGGGTCGCAAAGGCAGCTTTCTCATAGGCTGCGTGTTCAACATCGCCGATGATTTTACCATCACCGCGATGAATTCCCACATCAACCAATACTTGATTCGCTTTAATGTGCTCCGCTTTAATAAACTCCGGACGTCCCATGGCTACAACAATGATTTCTGCTTCTGCGAGCAGTGCATTCAAGTCCGTGGTTTTCGAATGCGCAACTGTTACAGTTGCATTTCGTGCCATGAGTAAGGCAGCAATTGGTTTTCCTACCAATCGACTCCGTCCAATGACCAACGCACGTTTCCCTTCAAGATTGATATTATACCAATCCAACAAGCGGATAATCCCTTTTGGTGTACAAGGTATGAATGTTGGTTCTCCAAGATTTAGATAACCAACATTGAGTGGGTGAAGCCCATCCACATCTTTTTCTGGTGCGATTGCATTGATTAATGCATCTTCATCAATATGTTGTGGTAAAGGCAATTGAACAAGAATCCCATCCACATTATTATCGTGGTTGAGTTTTTCAACTGCACTGATTAAATCTTCCTGTGTTGTTTGCGTTGGCAAAGCAATCGTTTGTGATGTGTATCCAACATCTTTGGATTGCTTTGCTTTTGAATTTACATAGGTCTGAGATGCGGGATCTTCACCAACAATAATAACAGCAAGACACGGCACCCGTTTTCCATTGCTGATTAATTTTGCAACGCGGTCTTTAAGCTCACTGCGTATCGCCTTTGATACCATGAAACCATCGAGTAATGTTCCCATTCAAACGCCTCCTTTCCACAACATTTCCATCAATTATAATACCACACCTTACTGGACCTTACCATCTTTGACTTCAAGAATCAGTGTTGTCGGTCCGTCATTGTCCAAGATTACATTCATATGCGTTTGAAAAATACCCGTTTCCACATGCAATCCATGATTACGCAAGTGCGCATTGAATCGTTCAAATGCTTCATTTGCTGCCTCTGGGCGCATTGCATTTATGAAACTGGGTCTGTTTCCTTTGCGAACATTTCCAGCCAATGTAAATTGAGAAACGGATAGAATTGCGCCACCAACATCTTTGATGCTCAAATTGATTTTGTCATCCTCATCGTTAAACAAACGCATTTCAGCAATTTTATCGGCTGCCTTGCGAATATCTTGATCGCCATCGCCATCTTCAATCCCCACCAACAGCATATAACCTTGTTGAATCGCCCCTACGGTTTTATCATCTACAATTACTTTTGCTTCACGCACTCTTTGAATTACAACTTTCATACCATTCACCTCTTCACTCTATTTTACATGATTCATGGTACAATATAAACAGGAGAATATACGATGAACAAACCCTTAGCATACAAAGTACGACCCGAAACAATCGACGATATTATTGGCCAAGACCATTTATTGGGACCCAATCATATTCTGAGAAATTTGGTTGAAAATAAAGAATTACCTTCGATGATTTTCTTTGGTCCACCTGGAACAGGAAAGACAACTACAGCGATGGCAATCGCCAACTCTCTCGGACGTCCTTTCCGTCTTTTTAATGCGGTTACGGATAACAAGAAAAAATTGGATCAATTGTTTGTGGAAGCTGAAATGAGTCGTGGACTTGTTGTAATTATTGATGAGGTTCATCGTCTCAACAAAGACAAACAAGACATTCTTTTACCCCACGTGGAAAGTGGTTTGATTACGATGATTGGGGCGACAACAGCAAATCCTTATTTCTCAATCAACCCAGCGATTCGATCGCGGGTTCATCTCTTTGAATTCCAACCCTTGACGGAAGATAATCTCATCGCAGTCCTTAATCGCGCCATTGATTCTTACGAGTCTGCTTATATTATTGATACTGATATTGTTGAAACCATTGCGCGTTCCGCCAACGGTGATGCGCGTTATGCATTGAATGCCTTGGATTTATTGACCAAGTCAACCCATGACAAGCACCTCACCATGGACCACTTAAGCGTACTATCCCTATCAATGAACATCACCATGGATAAAGACAGCGACAACTATTACGACGCCTTGAGTGCTTTTCAAAAGTCCATTCGTGGCAGTGATGTAAACGCAGCCCTTTACTATCTTGCAAAACTTATTACTGTCGGTGACTTTGACTCAATTGAGCGAAGACTCATTGCCACAGTTTATGAAGATATTGGACTGGCCAACCCCTCACTTTGTGCACGCGTTGTAACAGCCCTTGAAGGAGCGCGTAAAATTGGGTTCCCTGAAGCACGACTTCCCATTAGTAGTGTTGTGATTGAGTGTGCATTGTCACCAAAGTCTAAAAGTGCTGAGGCGGGAATCGATGCGGCATTGCAAACCGTCACAAAAACTGCGCACCAAGTCCCAAAGTACCTTCGCCTCAACGCAGTTGGGGTTGAAGATGAAGACATGTATGACTATGGTCGCAGCGATTTGTGGCATAAGATTCAATATCTTCCCGATGAACTTCGCAATGAAGTCTTCTATCAACCTCAGAATTTGAACTCAGCTGAAAAGACATATGCAGGCAACGATGAAGCCTTGAAAAAGTACAAGCGCTCCAATAATTTACGCGCTCTCAAGAAGAACAGCTCACGTTAACAATGAGTGAGTTCATGCATATTGACATCATGTGCCCAAAGTTTTAAACTGTATTTGCATAGAAAGGTAGCATTCGCTAGACCGGTGACGCAATTGGGAAAACTTCCTCATTAAAAAATAATATTAAATAGGAGGAGTTTTACTATGTTTACTTTTAGTCTGAATGTTACGACAAAAGCAGGACGTGAGCTCATCACGTCTTTTTCTTTGTCTGTAAATACCTACGATAAAATCGCCCTCATTGGCGAAGAAGGAAATGGCAAGAGTCTATTTCTTAAAGCATTAACCAATAATATTGATGAGACAAACCTGAACGTATCAAAGAATCTTAGTAATACAACATTGCTTTTCGGTTACATGAAACAGGAACTGTCCACAACAGCGTTACAACAAACACTTTATGACTTTGCCCTGGATTATCAATGGGAGAAGTACCACAAGTTTCTATCCCTTATGCATCAATTGCTTCCTCACCTTACGGAATCCGACTATCATCGAAAGTTATCGTCATTCAGTGGTGGTGAATGTGTTCGTATACAATTATTGAAAGTTGCCCTCATGCGTGCTGATGTCTATATTTTTGACGAACCCACCAACAATCTTGATTTAGAGACGATCGTATGGTTTGAATCATGGCTTCTTTCACTTACAGAGCCCGTACTTTTCGTTTCCCATGATACACATCTTATAAGGAATACTGCTAACCGCATCCTTCATTTCGAGCAATTAAGTCGTAAAAGCAAATCACGCATCACCCTATTTGAAGGCTCCTACGATGATTTCCACACAACGCGATCGCGCATGATTTCACATCACAATAATGTAGCCGATAACCAAATGCGTGAGCGTGAGAAACAACAACAACGTTGGCAACAACAGTATAATAAGGTAAGTCACCAATTAAGACATGTCGCCAGGAACGATCCCGGTCTTCAAAAGAAAATGAAGAACCTCAAAGCACAAAAACGAAGATTTGAACGCTGTTCCGATTTATCCCATATTGAAACAGAGAGTCCTGTAATTATCAATCCGCAGGGTATTCAAACCATTACCACACGTCACCTGTTTAAATTCGATCTACCTGAACTATTGATCGAATCGAAACGCTTGGCCACTGCTTTGACACTGTCCATGACTACAACTGATCGAATTGCATGTATTGGTAATAATGGTTCTGGTAAAACAACATTTATCCATTACCTTAATACTTTTACGAAAACTCTGCCCTTTCGTACCGCAATTTTGCACCAAGATATACACCAATGCATCAATCTCAACGAATCTCCACTTGATAATTGTGTCATTGACGGCTCAAAGGAGGAACGTGAATCCATTGCAGCTGCACTTGGTGGGCTTCGATTCACCAGTGAAGAAATGACAACGCCGCTAAATCAACTTTCTGGTGGACAACGAACCAAAACCGCCCTTCTTAAAATCCTTCGTCAAGACCCCGATTTACTTATTCTTGATGAACCAACACGTAACCTTAGCCCCGATTCTGTTGCTGAAGTCGTTCGTGTTCTTAAAGCATTTCCAAAAGCAATCTTTTGTGTTACCCACGACCGTGCATTTATATCTGAATTATTTCCAACATGCATAACCCTAACGCCGATGGGTTTTAAACTTATGTAAGTTGTTCTTGACTCTAACACTGTGTTAGAGTCTATACTAAAGATGAGCTCAAGAGAAAGGATCCTTTTCTATGATTAAAATTGGAGATTTTTCCAAACTATCGCGACTCAGCATTCGTGTGTTGCGCCATTATGATGATATCGATCTACTAAAACCCGTCTTTATTGACCCTGACAGCAGCTATCGTTTTTATGATGCATCGCAATTAAAAACCAGTCATCAAATCCAAGCACTCAAAGACCTTGGTCTGAGTCTATCAGCAATTCGTGAAATTCTAAATAGCGATGACACGGGTAATACTTTGCACATGTATCTCAGAGTCCAACGACAAATTTTAGCAGATGATCAAACCATCATTAATCAGCGTATTGCACATCTCGATAGTATGGTACAACAACTAAAAGGAGATGCAAATAGCATGAAATATACCGTCAATACAAAAGAAATTCCCGCTCGATCTGTCATGAGCCTACGTCAAATTCTACCAAACTTTCAAAGCGAAGGAGAGTCATGGGGAATGATGGCACAAGAAATTGGTTCGCAGTCTATAAAATACGCCAATCCAAGTTATGCCCTTGCCAAGTTTCACGACAAAGAATACAAAGAAACAATGGTTGATGTCGAAATTCAAATAGCCGTCCTACAAAAAGGGGAAGATACAAAACATGTTAAGTTTTTCGATGCTCCTGCAGAATTTGTAGCGTCTGTTCTCATGGAAGGCAGTTATGAAAATATGGCTGCTGTTACGGAAAGTATTGCAACATGGATTAGTGAAAGCAATTACGACTTTAGTGGTCCCATGTTCAACATTTATCTTGTAGGTCCTTCTGATGACCCAAATCCTGAAAATTGGATTACCGAGGTTTGTTTTCCAATCGCACTCAACTAGTTCGGTTGCATGTGGTCGAGACAATGGTATAATTAGAGATATTATTGAGGAGAACATATGAAAAAAATATTGAAGACTTTCACTTTCGCATTACTATTATCGCTTGTTCTGGTGGGATGTACACAAAAGGCAGAAACGCCAAAGGAACCAACACCACCCGAAACTACAGAGAATGACCCAATAGTGTCAAACCCATCAAATCCAGTTGCAACGATTACGATGGAAAATGGAAAGACTATTGAAATCGAACTCTTTCCAGAAGTTGCTCCAAATACAGTGAATAACTTTATCACACTCGCAAACAGCGGTTTCTATGATGGGGTTATCTTCCATCGTGTCATCCCTGGATTTATGATCCAAGGCGGCGATCCTGAAGGATCTGGCATGGGTGGACCTGGATACAGCATAAAAGGGGAATTCACAAACAACGGTTTCGAGAATAACCTTGTTCATGATCGCGGTGTCCTTTCAATGGCCCGAAGCCAAGATAAGAATTCTGGTGGTTCACAGTTCTTCATTATGACTGCAGACTCTCCACACCTTGATGGTGACTATGCATCATTTGGTCGGGTAACACAAGGAATGGATACAGTAGATGAAATTGTTACTGCACCACGTGGCGCGAATGACCGTCCGGACGAGGACCAAGTTATTCAATCTATTCACGTCGATACAAAAGGAACAACATATTCCGAACCTACAAAAGTTAACTAGTTAAGAGGCATTCTAATGAATGCCTCTTTTTTTTTGCCACAAAAAAAGCTAACCGAAGTTAGCTTTTGGGTTCTCAATTATTGACCAATTGTTTTTGCTGAAGCTTTTGTTGCTTCAACTGCTGATTTTAAACCACCAGCATAGAATGAAACCATTGATGTGATATCTGCATCTGAAGCTTGTCCAACTTCTTCTGCTGTCTTACCAATTGCCCAAGCGCGTAATTCTGCAACTTGTTCGTACCATTCTTTACCTAATTTACTTGCTTCTTTCATTCCGTACTCTTCTTTTAATTCAGTTTTTGTACGTAAGTCAGTAGCTGGAGTAATTGTTGTTCCGTCGATTGTTGCTGTTACTTTAGCGTCATCGATGAATGAGTAAACAATTTTTCCTTCTGGATCAAATGCTGATACAGCAACTGTTGTGTTAAGGTCTAATTTGTCTTCTGCACCTGTTGTTGATGCTGACATACCAACACTTGCAACATTTTTAACATCTGTTGCGTTTGTTACAGCTAATGCAATAACATCTAAGTAATCTTGAACTGAAATTGTTACGGATGATGTTAAGTCAGCATCTGTAGGTACTGCAGGGTGAGCATCATCTTTTTTCTCTGTTGCTAAACCAGCAACTTCAGCAGGTGTTTTTCCAACAGCCCATGCTTCTAATGCTTCAATTTGTTCGAACCATTCTTTTTTAATGCCACTGTTTCCAGCCATTCCGTAATCTTTACCTTGTGTTTTCTTAGTTCCTTTGAACTCAAATTTAACAATTGTACCGTCTGCTTTAACTGCTTGTTGATTTTGTGCTACGTCGATTTGGACTTGAGCAATTTTATCACCATCAAGAACTACAGTTGCAAAGTATACGTTTGTTTCGAAGCTTCCGTCTTTTCCGTCAGCTGCTTCTTTTGATTTTGCTGAAACTTTGATTCCGGTACCGATTTTGTAATCTTTACCTGTTGCTGGAGTTTCTCCGCTTGGCTTATCTTCGCCTTTTGATCCACATCCTGTTAGCACAAGAAGTGAAACGAGTAATACTGCTAATAACTTTTTCATTCAAATTCCTCCTATTTGCTCTTTCATTGTACTTATATTATCCAACCTTGGTCAATAAATAACAAGCAGTTTGTTAAGATTTGTCACAACTTTTCACAAGTGAGGTGCTATTATTTAAGAACTTGTGAAATTTTGCGCTATTTTTGCTATTACATAAAAAAAGAGGAAGATAATTATCTTCCTCTATCACGACGTTGTCCTGACCCTTTTCGATCGGAACGTGGTTTATCATCACGTTGACGACTCCCACTATCACGACGACGGCTATCACGGGAGCGTGTGTCTCCACCGCGAGAGCGATCATTGCGTCCACGATTGTGTCCACCTCCGCCTTCACGGCGACGACGTGGTTCACTAATGGAAATTTCTTCAAGCATTTCTACTGATACGTTATTTCCTTTAATGTCAGTTTTCTCAATCTTTGGCATAATTTCTTTTGCCAATTCACGAGGAATCTCCACGGTACTTCCATTATCATTGATGACAATGCGACCAATGTCTTTTCCACGAATTCCTGTAGCAGTAGCAATTGCACTGACCAAGTGAGCAGCACTAATTCCTTGTCTTGCTCCGATTGATAAACCAATCTTTGAGAATTCACCTTGATTACGAACACGTTTTGAAGGTGCATCACCTTTAATTGCTTCTAAGTTATTTTCTGCGATTGATTTGTTAATAAATGCAGTCACAATTTCTTCTTGTGTAAACCCTTCAGCAGCAAGCCCTTCATAAGCAATGGAGAATAATTTTCCTTGCTCTGATGATGACCATTGACGGATGTCACGTGCCAATGTATTGACAAGGACTTGGTTCAATTGATCTTTTGTTGGTAAAGGTGTTTCCTTGATTTCTGAATTTGAAAGACGTTCAATTTGTTTGATTGCGTAGCGTTGGCGACGTGTAACCAATGTAATTGCAAGTCCTTCTTTACCAGCACGACCCGTACGGCCGATACGGTGAACATAATATTCTAGTTCTTGAGGGATGTCATAGTTAATAACAACATCCATACTATCAACATCAATTCCACGAGCAGCAACATCCGTCGCGATTAAGACTTTAACCATTCCACGTTTAAAGCGATTCATAACCATGGTGCGCATTTCTTGTTTCATGTCACCATGAAGTCCAAGAGCTGGATATCCTGCTTTATTTAATTCCGTAGCGAGTTCATCAACCATTTTCTTTGTATTACAGAAAATCATTGTACCCTTTGTTTCGTTGATTTGTAGTAATTGGATTACCAAGTTTACTTTGTTGTTTGATTCAACATTATAGTAAATTTGTTCAATACGTGAGACCGTCAAATTATTGCGTGACAGCGCAATCTTTTGTGGTTCCACCAAGAAATCATCGCTAAGTTTGATAATTTCTTTAGGCATTGTTGCTGAGAAGAAGGCCATTTGGCGCTCTTCAGGAAGGTGAGTGAATATCTCACGGATATCATCCACAAATCCCATGTTCAACATTTCATCGGCTTCGTCAAGAACAACTTTGTGACAGTTGTTCAAACGTATTGTGCGACGACGGATGTGGTCCATGAGACGTCCTGGAGTCGCAACGACGATATCAACGCCACGTTTGATATCTCTAATTTGTTTGTCAATAGGTGCTCCACCGTAGACACTTACAACCTCTAAATCGTCTTTATAACGAGCAAAGCTTCTAAGTTCTTCGGCAACCTGCATACATAATTCACGTGTTGGACAAAGGATTAACGCTTGGGTTATTTTTTTGTCTTCACGTTCTAATGAACTCACGATAGGCAATCCAAACGCTGCAGTTTTACCTGTTCCTGTTTGTGATTGTGCCAATAAGTCGTGATTGTTCAATAAAATTGGAACCGCTTGTTGTTGGATATCTGTTGGCGCTTCATAGCCTTTTTCAGTTATCGCACGAACGACTTCCGGGGATAAATCTAATTCTTTAAATGTCATTTATATTCCTACTTCTTTTCTAGCACACGAGATAAAGTATACCATACATGAGCCTAAAATGTCGGTTTTATGCAAGATTGCGTGTAACTATTTTTTATGTAAGCGCATATATGAATCGATTTAAGGTGCTGCACACGAAAAGAACACCTCTGATTGACTTAAATACAAAAAACCTCAGATTTCTCCAAGGTTATTCATAACGCGTAAGTGTTCCTTCACCGCTAACATAATCAATGATCGTTTCGCCTTCTTCGCTGTAGTGGAATGCAACCAGAACAATATGACCTTCCGTTACTGAATCATTGGCAATGACCCATTCTTTACTTCCATCAGCTTGGTCTTCAACTTGTTGCGTCAAAATATAATTATGATCGTCAATTAGTGTCTCTGTATACTTTACAACCTCATCATACGAGAGATCATTTTTCCCATACGTCAAAATCGTTGTACGGACACCGTTTTCTATTTTGCTGTTTGTTCCCGTTATTTTTTTCTCACCAATTATCGCATAAACGGATGGAACCTTATCATCATTAATATCAATGGTTTCTGCTGTTTTTGATGCACATCCTAGCAATGCAAACAATGCAATGAACATTACACTTATTTTTCTTATTTTTTTCATAATTTTACCTCGCAGTTATCCTATCATATGCTGCGATAGTATTTGCTGTGATGTCATAATTGAATGTTTAAATGTTATGAATCAAGAGTATTCCATGTCCGTTTGATTGTAAAGTCCTCTGCAAGCTCACGCGCAATTGCTACAAGTTTCGCATCATATCCCATAAATTCGAGTAACTGAATCGCATTACGCGTATTCGATGGCCCTTCATAGATTGTGTAATCAAAATTGATCGCTGAGTCTTCAATTGTCTCACGGAAGTGATAATTATGATAACTGTTTGCCATCATTTCGGTTAACTCAATATCATGGGTTGCTGCACAAACGAAACATGGTTTTGACTGTAATGCATTTAAGATTGACGCCGATGCTGCAATACGTTCAATTGTATTTGTTCCTTTGAGTATTTCATCAATCACAACAAATGAGTATTCGTGTGAATTAACTTCATCAATTATCCGCTTGATCGATTTGGTTTCACTTACAAAATAGCTGTCTCCTGATTCAATATCATCGCGAATTGCCATTGAAGTTACGATAAAAGATTGTCGCATCTCAAAGGATGTTGCAAGACATGTATTGAAGATTTGTCCCAAGTGAGTGTTCAATGCGATTGCCTTCACGAATGTTGATTTTCCACTTGCATTGGAACCGGTAATGATATTTCGTTGATGGAGCGTGACTGTATTTCCAATCGCCCCCTTCTCAATAAGTGGATGGATCACGCCTGCGACTACAGGAGCCAGGACATCGCTTTGGGTAAGTTGACAGTAGTTATCAAGGCTTTCCCGATAGGAAGCAACGCTAATCATGGTTTCAATATAGCCCAGTGTTGTATACAAGTCCATTGCTGCATCCGAATGATTGTTGAAACGTTTCACTAATATGTCAAAAGATAGGGGTGTTAGTAGAAAGTATGCTCCCAAGATCTCTCCAATCGGACTGCTTGCAAGATTGAATGTACTCGCAGATATAATGGCAAACCCCGAAAGCATGTTAATGCCTTGGAATACACGATTACTTTCAGTAAGTGTTTTTGTTTGCTGCTCGAACCCAGTAAGGTTCAGTTTCGCAATCGCTCTGCTCGCATTCACTGCTGCAACAAGCATCCCCATCGCAATGGCCTCAGATTGAATCTTGCGACTGTACGACTCATTAATTGCGAAATTTATGATCGCCGTCAATGAAATAAGAGCAATCGCAAGCTCCCAACGAATGAAAATCATCGCAATCCCAAGAACCGCAAGAATCCGCATGATTGTGTAGATGATATTCAAGTGTTCATTATAGGTACGTGGGTTGTGGATAAAATCCAAACACCCATTATAGGTGATTTTACCAATACGACGCAATTCCGTTTGGATTTCCAATCGTTCACTGGGATGTTGTGAAAAATAGGATACATGTTCTTCTACTTGATTGAGATTTCGTGCACTCTGGTCACGCATGGTAGCATAAAGGTATGAATCACCGATGCTGGATTGTGTATTATTGATTCGTTTGTACACACTATCCATATCCAAATCATTCCATGTAATATCATCCATCACATCTTTTGAGGGAAACATACGATAGTAGTCTTTCACACTTTCAAAATCTCGAGAATCGCCCTCGAATTCGGGAACCATCCCATATTCACTACGAATGCGTTGAACAACCATCGCATTTTTCGAGCGAATCCATATCATTGAAATAAGAAAGACAACCGCTAGCACACCGACAATAACACCCGCAAAAATTAAATATCCCATGCAACTACCTCCACTGTATTATCAACATAATACTCTACATTTCATCAAATAACTACCACAGATTGCTAATTTGAAAGTGAGATGGTTTTCAAATTAGTCATTTTTGTGGTTCTGGTGTGTTTTCTGGGGGCGAATTCGTTTGTTTTTGAGACAAATTGTGAAGTTTCGACACATTAGTTTAATCTTTGTGGCGAGTCTTTGTTGTTTATATTCATATATTATCACTTTATCAATTTCTTTTAGAAATGCAAACGAAAACCGTGTTCGGAAATTTCAACACGGTTTTCATTTGATATCTAAGCTGTTGCTGAGAGTGCAGCCATTGTAATGTAATTATACGGTTGATTGAAGTGAGGTAAGAAGAAGATATCAACAAGTTGAATTTCTTCGAGTGTCACATCCTTCATGATTGCGAGTGAGAACATGTGAATCGCCATTGAGATATCCGTATAGGATGCAATTTGGGATCCGATGATACGGCGTGATTCGCGTTCATAGATGATACGAATTTTGACATTGTTGTTTTCATCCATGAATCCTGGTTTTTGTAAGTCTTCAAATTCAGTATACACAGCATCGAATCCCGCTTTCTTTGCTGCTTCCATATTTAGACCTGTTGAGACCATGTTGTAACCATAAATTGAAATTCCGTTTGAACCTTGGACACCCAGTGATTTTAGAGGTGTTCCGCCAATATTATGACCTGCTACAATACCCGAACGAACCGCGTTGGTTGCCAGCGCAATGTAGGTTGTCTTCTTGAGTGCATTGGAGTAAAGTGTTGCACAGTCTCCAACTGCATAGACATCTTTAATACTTGTTTGTTGGTGAAGATCCACAAGGTAAGCACCATTATCAAAAAGTTCCAGTGCATCTTTCCCCAATTCGTTATTAGGTTTAAATCCGATAGCAAGAATAACAAGTTCTGCTTCGTATTCGCCTTTATTGGTGACGACTTTCGATACGGCGCCATCTCCTTTTAACTCAGTTACCATCTCACCGTAGTTGAGCTCGATGCCTTGATCACTTAACACTTTGTCCATATCCTCGGAGAACCACTTATCGTAGTAGCTGCTCAAGCATGTATCAGCTGCTTCAACAATTCGAACATGTTTTCCACGACGTTGTGCTGCTTCTGCCATTTCGACACCGATATATCCAGCCCCGACAACGACAACATTCTTTACATGATCTTGTGCTAGCAATGCATCGACTTTTTGTGAGTCTTGGAACAGTTTAACAAAGTGAACGCCTTCTAAATCCATTCCCGGAAGTTTTGGAGCAATTGGCGTTGAACCTGTTGCCAAAATCAACTTATCGTAGTCTACGACAGACTCTTGATGATTTGCATCTTCGTAATAAACTTTTTTATTGTCAAAGTCTACGCGTTTTACATCAGTTTGCATGTGAATATCGGCACCCTTAGCTGCAAAAGCTTCTTTGTTTGTATAAAACAATTGATCAGAAGAATCAATCTGGTGCCCTACCCACAATGCTGTACCGCATCCAAGATAACTCAAGTTTGTATTGCGATCCAATATTGTTACCTGATTCTCAGGATAATTATCCAACAATGTATTTGCTGCAGCAATCCCTGCATGGTTTGCACCAATTAAAACAACTTTACTCATAACATAGCCTCCTTGTGATTCGGTATCACTCTTTTCATCATACCGTTGAGAATTTAATGCATGTGTAATTTGTGTGATGTATGAAGTCTATTTTAACATAACTGCTATTCAAAACTTTAATATGGCAATTGATAGTGATAATCAATTGTAAATTCACAAAAAAGAATAGGTTTCCCTATTCTAAACATCAATCTCGACCATAACTGGACAATGATCACTTCCAATAACATGATCATAGATTTCAGCATCTTTAATCTTATCCTTTAACTTCTCAGAAACTACAAAGTAGTCAATACGCCACCCAGCATTGCGACTGCGCGCATTGAATCGGTAGCTCCACCATGAGTATCGATCGGTGACGTCACCATGAATGAAACGGAACGAATCCACAAATCCATCATTCAAGAGATTGTTAAACTGCGCACGTTCTTGATCTGAAAATCCTGGATTCTTACGATTTGCTGATGGATTCTTTAAGTCAATTTCATTGTGAGCAACATTCAAGTCCCCACAGAGAACAACAGGTTTTACGCTATCGAGAGCCGAAAGGTAGGCGCGGAAGTCATCTTCCCATGTCATTCGATAATCGATGCGTTTTAAATCCTGTTGCGAATTTGGTGTATAAACACAAACCAAATAGAATGATTCATATTCACAGGTGATGACGCGACCTTCTTGATCGTGATCATCAATGCCAATGCCATAGGATACATTGATAGGTTCCGTACGACTGAACACTGCGGTTCCAGAATAACCCTTTTTTACTGCGTAGTTATAATAGGCATGATACCCCTCTGGCTCATAATCGAGTTGTCCTGCTTGCATTTTTGTTTCTTGTAAGCAAAGCACATCTGTATCCAAGTCCTTAAATATACCCACAAAGTCCTTATTCATAACGGCACGTAGCCCATTAACATTCCATGATACTAATTTCATTTTTACTGCCTCCACATTTCACTAAAGGGAATAAACTCAACCCTTGAACTTAACTCCTTCGCCTTTTGTCGTTGAACTTTGATATCCCCGCCACTTGCTGTGTTTAAGGATTCTCGGTCGAGCATGGTATGGACATAGACCATTTTCTTAATCAAGTACCACGACGCAATCGCTTCATGAATGCGCGTTGCTCGGCCTGACGGCTCTATTTCAAAGCTTTCGCGTAATGTCTCCACTCGCTCACGACTTGTGGCTACCGCTACTTCGCCAAGATTTTCGATTGAGCCAATACGGCGTCTGTCTTGTTCTCTTTGAAGTACAGGAGCGATGTTTCCTTTTTCCAACATGAGTCGGTATAACTCCACAACTGTAGTTTCGTCATCAAATGTTAAGACGAGTACATTGTTGCGATAACGTTCTAATAGTGCGCCTTGCTCAGTAAGACAATAGAAGATTCCCTTTGCTTCAAGATAATTACGATCCACAAGTAGAATTGCAAACTCATGATCATCACCTTGAGAATAAAGAATGACGGGTGCCTTAATGTACCACTTTGGTATTTTAAAGATATCTTTATAGCTGATAATTTTATTCGCTATTAAATCTTTATTGATAAACACACTAAAGTTAATCATAATTCGACACGAATCATCCATCGCTGCAATGCTTTGATACAATGCATCATGAGGGTGATTCTCTACATTCAAATAATCCTCGAGATATCCGTTAAATTCACATTCTTTTGCGCCGGCGCGAAAGTCTTTAACGTCCTTTAAAACGCTTACTAAGCTCATACTAGTCCCCCCTATATGTTTCTTCTATTTTGACATATTTTACAAACTTTTGAAAGTAGTCCACACTCGAGTTGCAATATGTTCTATAATTATAGAATAGGGGGACATACTATGCGAAAAACTTACATAACCACCTCATCACTCATCGATGAATTTAAACAAACATTACTCCAGGGAAATTCATATGTCATGGGAACTTCAGTTCGCAATTTTGATTTCACTTTTAATGAAGCAATTCTGGACCAGAACGCGTTGGAAGTAACCTGTTTTAATATGTTACAAACCTTACAATTCGATAAAATTGCAGCTGTTTTAAAGTTCCCTAAAACCATTCAATCTTTGATTGCGTTAATCAAAGAATTAGACTGCTATGGTATTTCCTTGTCAGCACTTCCTCAAAAGACACCATTACAACAAGAAATTGCTTTAGCCTTGGAAAGTATACGTCCACTTATTCCTGCTCCTCAACTAAAGCGTTCCGTACAGTATCAAGCAGTCGCCGCTGGCCTTTCTTATCATCATACTTTTTTCTTAAAGCGTCACGATGTACCCTTTATAATCCAACACACATCAAAACCATCTTCCATACGGTTCAAGGTTGCTTTGAACATCCGTTCTGAGATTGAAGCCGTTGCACAAGATTTGCTCACCCATAAGATTACAGACGCTGTAATCGCGGTCCCCAATTTAACAGCACGAAAACCACTTATCGAATCTGTCTTTGCACGGTATGATTTGAATTTAGTGTTGCAAGACCGCACAACAACAATGGTAAAATCACAATACTTAAGTATTATCAATGTTGCGCAAAAGCGTTCGATCAGCGCCATCATTACATTGATTGAAGCCAATCCACTTGGGTTACGTTACATTGACGATCTGGTTTACTATATTCGTCATTTTGAGATTGATAACACAACTATTCTTGAGCCCTTTTATTACGCTCATGAAATTCAAGGTTACGAGGAGATATATCGCGTTCGAGAACGCATTGCAGATGATGTCGCCGTCTTGCAAGCGTTCCTGGAAAATCTCCTTTCCCTTTCATACCAAGACGTTATTGCTTTTGCCTACGATACGCTTTATGAAAACAGCACCAATGATTTATCAAAAATTAAGGCTTTCCTTGAAAGCAACTACCATCTCTATGCAGAGTCTACACACGAATTTTTCTTAGCACATTTTGATACAATTGGAACTGACATTAAAAGTAACGGAACGATTCGCGTGGTCGACATCAAAAACCTCCCGCTCACCCCTCCAGATCATTTGTATGTTCTTGACCTCAGTGCAAAAAATTTCCCCGCAATTCCTTCACGAACAGGCATTTTGGATGAGTCGTATGTTGGTGCTATCGCAGGATTTCCTAGTTTGGATGTGCGTACGCAACACGACTTGGACAACCAAGCACGTATCTTTAATCATGCAACACATCTCACACTCTCTTATAACGCCGCAACCTACGAAGGAAAAAGCCATGAAGTATCGTATCCTGTAGCGCAGTTTTGTGATGAAAACAACATCTCCCTTTCTTCTTGGAATTTGATTCAAGTTCATGATCGGGAAATCAGTACTCGCCATCTCGATCCAAAGATTGCATCTCAAGTATACCTGCGTGACGGTGCTATAGTAGGATCGATTTCATCCTTTCAAATGTACCTTCAAGACCCTTATAACTTCTTCATTGAACGTGCTTTGGGGCTACGCGAACCAGAGAAGTTCACTTTTGATGCCCGTATCATTGGAACCATCAATCATGCGTTAATGGAAGCGACACACAACATCACAAACCAAGATCCATGGACCAATATTGCCGCTGTTTTCCCAAAAGACTCCAATCGCATTGCGATGATTAAAAGACGCAATGATGCCTTAATGGAACTAAACATCCCCTTAATTCTCGAATCCATTGCGAATACTGATTTTCAAGTCCATGCTCTCGAGGAGCGTTTCTCAACACACGACCTTTTTGAAGCGGTTCATTTGCGCGGCATTATAGACCGTATTGACATGAACGATTCGCATCTATTAGTGGTTGACTACAAATCATCCGCATTAAGCCTCAGTCAGCCGGCAGTCAAAGCAGGTGAACAATTGCAATTGCTCACGTATGCAATGATTGCGGAACGACGCTACAACAAACCTGTACTCGGAGTCTTTTACTTTGGATTCCGAAATCGCAATATTAATACAAACTATGCAAAGTATAGCTTTGCACAGGGAATTGTGGTGGATGACAGTGATTATGAAGTTCTGTGGATGAAAGACAAGAAATACAGTGGTTGGATGTTTGATCGTCCTGGCGATCATTTTGACACTGATACATTCTACGGTGGTCTGAGAATGACAAAAGCAGGAATGTCATTATGGAAGCGCGAATTTGATATGAATAAAGTGCGACCATTGCTTACCTCAATATATAAAGACTTAAGTACCAATATTCTAAATGGTATTCTCGATAAAGATGCCATCATTATTAACAGCGATCCAACACTTGATTTACGGAAGGAGGACGAGGATAAATGACAACGTTTAATCCCCAACAACAGCTCGCAATTGATGCACTAAACCAAAATGTCGTTGTTTCCGCTTCAGCTGGAGCTGGTAAGACTACAGTTTTAATAGCCCGACTTATGAAGCGAATCATCACCGATGGTGTACGCATTGATCAGATTTGTGCCATGACCTTTACAGAGGCTGCTGCTTCTGAGATGAAGACACGGCTGCTTGCCGCGCTAAACGACGAGTACAATGCACGCCATGATGCATTTATTGCGGAGCAAATTGCCTTGGTTGAGACCGCTCAAATTTCAACAATCCATTCCTTTTGCCTTACCATCATAAAGAATTATGGGTATATCTTGGGTATTAACCCCAGTCGGACCGAAAACATTATGGATAACGCGGCTGTAACGCTACTTCAAAACGAAGCTTTAGAGTCCACATTGACGCAATGGTTAGCAATCAAACCACGGCAGACACAGCGCTTGCTTGATATTTTTTCGACCAACCCAATCGATTTTGCTTCGTTGAACAATGCGATTAAAACCTGTGCAAATTGGCTTCTTAGCAAGAAACACCCACATCTTGAGATGAAATCCGTGACCCAAACTTACAATGTACAATCCTTCGAGCAACTTCCAAGTCTTTACAAGGATGCGTTTTTTCACCGCTATGCGCTTGCAATTATGGATATCAAGAGTGCCATTCAAGCGATTATTGCTGTTTCCGATTCAAGTTATGATGCCAACGACAAAAAACAAGCCAAATACTTTGAACAGTCCGCGCATTTGAATCAAGTTTTTGGAAGACTTCTTGAGATTGAACATCTTGTCTTAAATAAAGACATTGCTTTTTATGATGAATTTTCACCTTTGTTCGACTTCAAAATTGCCGCTGATTCAAAAAACGATGATTATACAACAGCCCGAAACCAGCTTGCAGACGCCATCAATGCCATCATTGTAGAGCATGCACCCATGGACCAACGCATCCATTTACTTAACAAACAACTCCCCGATATTCTTGATCTTCTTGAAATAACGGATGATTATATTGTGGAATATCGACGGTTGAAGGTTGAACAAAACTGTCTTGATTTTAGTGACTTTGAATCCTTGGCTCTTGAAATACTGAGTGTCAACCACGGTGAAATTGCGCAACTCATTCAACCTCACTATCTTGAAATCATGGTCGATGAATTTCAAGATACCAATGAGTACCAAGATGAAATTATTCGCCTTGTCTCAAATGGAAAGAATATTTTCCGCGTTGGTGATATCAAGCAGTCCATTTATCGCTTCCGTGGTGCCATGCCAGGCATTATGCAAGCACTGATGCATGATCAAGAAACGATGAATTTGTATCTCTCTTTCAATTATCGTTCAAAAAAAGACATTGTCGACTACAACAACTATGTCTTCGATAAACTCATGAATATTACGCAAGGAATCACCTATACCGAGCACGACCATGTCAATGTTGGTATTCCAGCACAGTCGGAAGACTCACACCCTGTTGAGTTTCTCATCGCCGAACGTGGCGATACGTATCACGAGAATGATAGCAATCAACAGCGCGCTGCCCTTATTGCCCAGGAAATAATTGCCTACTCAAAAAAAGGCTATGCATTTCGCGATATGGTCATCCTCGTTCGATCACACGCGAGTAAAGCATTCCTTAAGGAAGCGTTTGTTGCCGCCAACATTCCACACTATATTGATGATCAAAGCGGTTTCTATCAATCAGAAGTTATTGCCGATATCCTGCACATCTTAAACTACGCGTTGAATCAACATGACTTTTATCTTGTTCATGTTTTAAAATCTGTATTTATCGGATATTCCGATGACCAAATCGCTTTATTGAAACTCAGTGATGAACCATCCATTCGTGAGGCTTTAAAAGTTCATGATCCACAAACGTACGCCTTGATATTCGATACTATCAAACGTTGGCGAAGCGAAGATATTGTGACTATCATTAAGGATATTATCCTTATGAATAATACCTATAATCGGGCATTGTCCTTACAAGATAAAACAAACGTCGACTTTCTTCTTGATAAAGCATCCCATTATCAAGATACTGCGACCCCAACCTTGCTTGGGTTTATACGGTTTGTGCGTGAGTTCAAAGATGAGACGAGCAGTGAGGCATCACCGCTTAATAACGAAGCCGATGTCGTGACTTCGATGACCATCCATCAATCCAAAGGACTTCAATTTCCGATTGTCTTCTTATGGGGGATGGGAGGGCATACGGTTCGTGATCATGCTTCTACACTCCTAACCGACGACCGTCTTGGAATTGCTTTGAACCATATTGAAATGCCATATCGCATTCAACAAAAGAACATATTGCGTTCAATTGTGGAATACAAACAAGACCATGAAGAATTGGAAGAAAGTTTACGTTTGCTTTATGTTGCCTTAACGCGGCCTCAAAAACACCTCATTATGGTCGATGTTGTCAAAGAGTTTCGTCGTGAAACACTCACACCAACCTATCTCTTTAACCATCGCAGAAAGGCTGAGCTTCTCTATGCAGCCAGTCCCAACACAACAAACCTCACCATTATTAATGCCGAAGATATTCCAAATGAATCGCTAGACGCGAAAATATCCACACTGTCAAACGAAATGTTTGCGTTAAAATTCGACACTACCGAAACCACATACAGTGCGGTTTCCAATAAGCCACTACAGTTGCATCAGTTTTCTCAAGAAGGAATGGCCTTCGGAACCATCTTGCACGAGGCCGTTGAAACACTGCCACACCGCGTGTGGACTGATGAAGACCTTTCAGATTTTGCCCCTGTATTTAGAAAACGATTGCTTGCATACAACCAAAATCCATTTACACAGAGTCTCTACGCATTCCCAACTATTGAACATGAAATGCCATTTATTGATAGTGCAGGTGAGGGAATCATTGACTTTTATGCACTCAATTCAAGCGAAGTGGTGATTGTCGACTTTAAAAGCGACAACGCTACAGCTGAAGAATTAGTCAGTCGCTACCGCGATCAGATTGAAGGATATGTCGCTGTGATGACTAAACAATATCCAAATCTGAAAACACGTTCCTACATTTATAGTTTCAACAGCAATTCTTACATTCAAATTACATCGTAAAAAGAACAAGCCTCTCATAGAAGCTTGTTCTTTCTTATAATCCTTTGCCTTGTTGTGAATTCACAAGCATTTCGACCATATGCTTGATGTTTCCTTGTCCTGCAAACTTTGTATTATCGGCAAAGTCTTGATCCGCTATTGTTATCCAATGAAGCGGATGTTTTTCAGGAACCAAGTCTACTGCATGTTTCAGTGTTCCAAAGAAAACTTGAAGTTCAATACCATCACGGTGATATTGTGTTGTAAATAACGCTGTAAGTTCGATGTCTGCCGATGAAATTCCCGACTCTTCAAAAAGCTCACGGTAGGCAGACTCTGTATTGCTCTCATTGTTTTCTTTTTTTCCACCAAGAAAATTGTACAAACCTTTATAAGGGTCTTTAGTACGGTAGCACATAAGTACTTCTGTTTCCGAGGGATTGAAAACAATAACGATATTAACAACTTTCAATGAATTAGTCATTAAAGAGATCGAAAAGTGTACTTACAGGCGTATGATTTTGAATGGCCTCTATCGCCTTCGCTAACATATAACCAACTGATATTTGTTTGATTTTTTCAACACTACGCGCTGCATCATGAAGGGGAATTGTGTTTGTAGTCAATAATTCTTTAATTTGTGACTTCGCAATACGTTCAACAGCGGGTCCTGAAAGAATACCATGCGTACATGCTGCATAGACTTCTTTGGCACCTCGAGCGTAAAGCATATCTATACCACCCATTAGTGATCCAGCAGTATCGACCATGTCATCAATAACAATGGCGATTTTTCCATCAACATCACCAATTAAGTTCATTGCTTCTGCAACGTTTGGTTTTGTACGACGTTTATCGATAATTGCGATTGTCGAGTTGGGAATTGTATCCGATAATTTACGAGCACGTGTTGCACCACCATGGTCTGGTGAAACAATGACGATTTCGTCTTTGAAATCTTTAGCACGATAATATTGTCCAATCATGGCAACGGCAGTCAAGTCATCCGTTGGGATGTCGAAGAATCCTTGAATTTGCGGTGCATGAAGGTCAATTGTGACCACTCGGTTTGCTCCCGCAGTTGTAAGTAAATTGGCCATCAATTTCGAAGAAATTGGTTGGCGCGCACGTGCTTTTCGATCTTGGCGTGCATAGCCATAATATGGCATAACAACTGTGATCTCATCTGCAGATGCACGACGACATGCATCCAATGCAATTAAGACTTCCATGTAGCGCTCGCTTACTGGAAAACATGTTGATTGAATAATATAAACATGTTTTCCACGCACTGATTCAAGTGGCTCAATCAAAATTTCACCATCGGCGAAGTGACGTACATCAATTCGGCCGCGTGGCATGTTTAAATGTCCACAAATTTCGTCTGCTAACTCAACGTTTGACGACAACGCAAATATCACTGTATTTTCTTGACTCATCATAATCTACTGTCCCTCTTTGTTCTTAAACTTCTCTCCATAGCCAGATTTCACCACTTGTCGTGAACGTGCAATTGCTAATGCTCCGTCTTCGACGTCATCAACGAGTGCTGAACCTGCGGCTACAACCACATTATCCCCTATTTTTACAGGTGCAATCAGTGTGGAATGACTTCCAATGAATGCCCCATCACCGATTTCCGTTCGGTGTTTATGCTTGCCATCGTAATTTGCGGTGACAACGCTACAACCTATATTAACATCTTTCCCAACATTTGCATCCCCTAGATACGTTAAATGTGCACTTCTTGATAATTCTCCGAACTTTGTGTTCTTAAATTCAACAAAATTACCAATTCGCACCTTATCTTCAACAATTGTCTTCATGCGCATGTGTGAATTTGGTCCAATGGTTGTTTCGTTACCAATGGTACTGTCCGTAATGCGGGAGCTGTCGATGGCAGTATTCCTACCAACGGTTGCATTTTCAATCCATGAATTCGGATAAACAATGGTTCCTTCGCCAATTGTTGTTTTTCCGTAGATGTGATTGTTTGGGAATATCGTGACATCTTGGCCGATAACCACATCGGGTCCAATGTATGTCGATTCTGGGTTAATGATCGTGACACCATTTTGCATATGAACTGTATTGATACGATCTTGCAACCACTTGTTGGATGTATTCAATTGGAAACGATCATTAACTCCTAAGAATTCTTGATAATCTTCAGCACGCAGTGATTGAATCGAATGACCATTCTTCTTCATAATCTCGACCAGTTTAATGATATTGAGTTCGTATGTGTTTTCATCGTCTTCAATTTCCGGCAAATATTTAAATAACAATTCGTTATCAACACAATAGACACCAACACTGATTTCATTTATGTTGCGTTCAATATCTGTGAGGTCACGGTTTCCGACAATACGCTCAATCTGTCCTTGATTATCGCGGATAATCCGACGGTATGAACCCGGGTCTTTGAGTTGTGCAGTCATGACGGTTAAGTCATGCCCTTCGTGACTTGCAAATATTTCGGTCAGTGTTTCGGGTTGAATTAAGGCACAGTCGCCAAGTAAGATCAACGTTGATCCTTTAACACCATGCAACTGTGTAGCACGGGAAACCGCATCTCCCGTTCCTTTTTGTTCATCTTGAACGGCATATTCGACGCTGTCGCCAAGATAGGTTTCAATTTGTTCGCGTTGGTGACCTGTTACCACAATGATTTTGTCGACATCGACCTTTTTTAAATTATCTACCAAAAGACCGATCATGGGTTTGTGTAAGATATGATGCATCACTTTGTTTGTACTTGATTGCATGCGCGTACCTTTACCCGCTGCTAAAACGATTGCATTTTTCATAGTTGATTTCCTCCTCTTTAATTTTATCACATTTCTGTCTGGTTACTTGCCAATCCGGCCATATTTCACAAATGGATAGTCAAAGACAATCTTATTATAGAGTGTCATTGCAGTATCTAAATCCTGGGTTAATCCATAAATCGTTGTACCACTTCCACTCATGCAAACCCCATCCAATCCACCTTCACGCAGTGTGCGTACGACTTTGCGCAGGCGACCATTTCGTTTGATAACCGGCTTTTGAAAATCGTTGTGGGTATTGTCTACAATTTGTTGATAATCATTTTTTTCGATACCCTCAAGACATAATTCCAGGCTTTTCTCTTCTTGGAAGTCTTTGAACCTACGCAAAAAGGACTTGGTACTTACACCAAAGCCGGGTTTAACTAGCAGGTAATACATATCCGTTTCGAGTTCGATAGGGGTTAATTTATCCCCAATTCCCTCTACAATCATGGGACGATTGAAAAGACAGAAGGGGGTATCTTCATCAATTTGTGAGGCAACTTCGATAAGCTCTTGATCACTAAGATTTAAGTGGTACATATCATTAATCATGGTGATCACAGTTGCTGCATCCGCGCTTCCGCCACCAAGACCTGCTTGGGCTGGGATATTTTTAACGATGCGTACTTTAAAGTTGTCCGTAATGTCGTAACGATCCTTCATAATCATCAACGTCTTATAGACGGTGTTTCGTTTATCGTTGGGTAGGTATGTTTTATCCGTCTCAATATGCATCGTTTCGTGCTTGTCCAAATAAATCATATCAAAAAGATCAATGGGTACGATGATATTCTTAAAATGAAGCATACCATCAATACGCTCCTTCGCATGTAAGTATAATGTCAGTTTTGCGAAAGCCTTTCTACGCATACAATGCTCCATAAAGACGCACATAGTCATCCAATGTGAGATAGTCAGCGCGAATGCTTGGATCAAGTCCAAGTGATTCTAAAATTTCAGCGTAGTTTACTTCTTTATCAATTGTTTTGAGATTATTTACAAGTGTCTTACGACGGAATTGAAAGCATTTTTTTACGAATGTAAAGAATGTTTGTTCATCATAAGGCAAACTGTGTTCGCGGGGAACAAACTTGATGACACTTGATTCTACATTTGGACGGGGATGGAAGCTTTCTTTAGAAACTTTCATTACAGTCTTGATATCAAAGTAGTATTGCATTTGAATGCTCAGCGCCGAGTATTCCTTGGTTTGAGGATGCGCAGTTAAACGATCTGATATCTCTTTTTGAACAAGAATTGTCATTGCAATGATATCCAATTCCATAAGCTTAAAGAGAATTGGGGTTGTTATATAATAAGGTAAATTCGCACAGATTGTGATGGGTTCTTTGAACGCACTCAAATCAGCCTTCAAAAAATCTTGATAAATGATTTCAACATTATCATAGTCTTCGAGTGTTTCCTTGAGAATTTCAACCATGTGTGGGTCAATCTCATAAGCAATCACGCGATCATAGCGTTCCGCCAATTGTTGCGTGAGCGCTCCCAATCCAGGACCAATTTCCAAAACGGTTCCGCCTTCGCCACTGTAGGTTGCAATGTTACGGACTACAGAAGGATCAATCATAAAGTTTTGACCAAAGTGTTTCTTGGCTCTGCGTTCGTATCGCTTGAGTATCTCCATACTTACAGAATAATTTGCTATTGTTTTCATAAGGTACTCTCTTTCAGTGCTGCTTGGCAATCTGCAACAGTTTTATTCATCATATTCAAATATTTAAAGGTCGTCTTTGCGTTAGATTTCGGGAACTTAAACGATTCGGATAACCAATCCCTACGCATTTGCGCATTAGACCCACCTGTGAGCCCCAAATCAACGAATTCGTGCCAAGACAAAGATTCTGTAGCAACATCAAACGTCGCCGCTTCTTGTAACGCTGACACGATATCTTCGCAATCTGCATGTTCAATTCCAACCTTTTGCTTCTTTTTTGTCTGTAGGACGTGCAATGAAGCATGTTTTGTTGTTCCCACTTCTTCGATAATACGGCGACGAATCATTTCACCGGGTCCATCGGGATCTGTAAACACAATTAAACCACGTTCCTTATGGAATTGGCGGCATAATGCCAAAAATTCTTGCGACATGTGTGTTCCTGACGAGGTAATAATATCGGCATCGATACATTGTAAGAGTTTCTCGCGATCGTGTTTTCCTTCTACCACGATCACCTCTTGAATTTTCTGTTTCTTCATGCGTTTATTATATCATGTTTAAAATATGAAAAAAACTGGGGCTATCCCCAGTTTAGACACCACAGTTCCAAAGTCCATCGCTTTGGTAACGTGAATTTAGACTGATAATTTCTACACTCGCATCTTGAGCATGACCTTGTGACATGGATAATGCAGACTCTGAACCTGCATAAAGATCAATCTTTGATCCTTGAATTGCGCCACCACGATCAAGAACAATCGCTCTAAATGGAACACCGGGTTGAATCCCAGCACCGCTCACTGTATGGTTGCTTACTTCCACAACTGTACATAGAGGGAGGGCTGAAGATGTCGCAATGACATAATAACCTTCATAGGTCATCCCTGGTAACCATGTACCATCTTTTTGTCGAACTGAGTCCAATCCGACACCAACACCGGATGCAGTACCACCACGTCCATCGGCACCCATGTTACAGCCGACGCAGTCAACGCCATAGCGTGTAATACGACTTGCTTCATAGTATGCTCCTGGTTGAGCTACCTGACCGCCTTCATAGACAGTTGGTGTTGAGTCATAGACTTCAGTTGAATTCGGTATTTCGACACGTGATAGTAATTCGTCTTTTTTGTTATATGTTAATTTATACTTTGTTTCTTTGTAACCACGTTCTCCATCTTGAGTTTTGGCAAAAATCCAGCTTGCACCACCGTCTACGACGTACGATGCTTCTCGTTCTTCAACACCAAGCTCCTCAAGCGGTTCTTGTACTGTTTCAATTTCGAACCGATACGGTTCCTCTGTTTGACTCGTTAAATCATTTAATTTTGGGTAAGTTATTTCAGGTGTGGCATCCGCATTTACGGCACAACCACTCATAATTGCTACCATGACTAGCATAACTATAGTCATTATGGATTTCTTCATTACGTTGTCTCCTTTCAAAAAAGACCACGAAAATATAGCATAACGACTAAATACGGTCAAATTTAGAGGCAGTTTTTCGATTTTTCGTATTTTTGAACACTCTTGATACCCTAAGGCGAGTACCTCTCATCATCATCAAAAAGATTGTGTGAAATTGTGTGATTAGAGAGCTTTTCAGACTTTCCAGACTGTTTATATCCTTGGTTTTTTTCCTCTAAAACTTCATTATAAGGCTTAAGTAAGCCACTTATGAAAACACATACATAATAGAAATAACACACAACACTCACGATAAAAAAGACCGTACTTTCGTACAGTCTTTTCTAACCAAAATAATTCTGGATTGTTGCATTGTTTTTTAACTTGTCTTTCAAGATCATTCCAGGAATAAATACCGCCGCAATTTCACCCGCGAATACGTAGAAGGCGTTGAAGAAAAAGGGTAAATCTTGAAAAATGAACGTTAATTCAGCCCCAACGATCAGACCGTTGATAATAGCGGGCCACAGTAGTTTTAAAACATCATTTTTTGTTACGACCATTGCGTAACATGTGATTGCTGTCGCAAGTGTTCCAAACACAACATCTGCCATCCCTAAGGGACTGAAGAGATTGGTAATAAAACAACCCAGAATGATTCCGACCATGTGTTTCTTGTTCACCAAGAGTAATAAGAGGGTACATTCTGCCAAGCGGACTTGGATTGGTCCAAAGCTCAATGGCTGTAGTGCAAGCGATACAGCCACATAAACAGCCGCAAGCAATGCCTGTATTGTTAAGTCTTTTGTTTTCATTGTTATTTCTCCACGTACTTATAGTACACGTTGCACGCTTCTAGAGCAAGCGTGTGTTACGACGACGTACGCGTTTGTTGGATGTTGGTGTAAAGTTGAGAAGATTGTTGACCAATCCCCAACTTGACCATAATGATAAACCAATACCAATGGCAACGTTCAAGAGAAACTCTCGCAAAATCCCACCGTCTCCGACAATAAATTTCCAAGTGATTTGATACGCTTCAATCAATGTAATTCTACCCATGTTCATTATACTCAATGCGATGCTGGTAAATTCAGCGAAGAAAATCATGAAGAGTGCGAGTCCAAGAAGAATGTAGACATCTTTCTTGTAAATTTGTCCACCCATTTTTTGAAACCCTTTGATTGCGAAACTTAGGATAAAGTAACCCGCAATTCCGGAAATGAATCCAATACGGCCAATAAGTATCCATAATGCGACACCTAACAACATCCCACCGATTGCAACAATATAAGGAATCAATGGTGAATCTGATTTCTTTTTATATTGTTCTGACATTGATTCGGTCGTTTCTTCAAAACCCGCACCATCAAGGATTACCATCTTGGTGCCAATTCTAAAGATTCCAATGTCACCTGTCTTCCCATCATCAGAGCTGATGTTCTGACTGCGATTGCGTACAATCACCGCAGTAACTGCATCCACAATATCTGTAAAATCTTTAGCCTCATCAATATTGACCAGGTTGAGTTCTACATTCAAGGTATAACCATCCATATAGACGCCACCCAATGGAATTGCGTCATATTTCTCTCGAAGTGCTTCAATTTTTTCGACCAACTCAGCACCACGTTCCACCGAAAATGTGAGACAAATCATATTTTTACGATCCAGACCCGAAGCAACAAATAGGATATCATTCTCGCGGCCGTAAATACCCTCAATATCTGAAAGGTAGTTGTATCCATTCTTAAGCTCTTTGATGTGATTGATCATAATATCTCCTCCGTTAATAATTATTCAAACGTTGCGTCTTGACGAAATACTTGGTATGCCAAGAAATCACGCTTTGTTTCTTGGAATGATTGTCGTGCCACTCCAAATCCTGCTAATACTGTAAATAATAACCCAAAACCAATATTCTTGTATACCTCAACTGCAATTTCTGAATCACTCATTGCGAATGGGAATAATTCAGTCAATGATTCCCAGAATGTGATTGAGTATCCTAATTCGTTGAAAACATTACCCAATGCGATTGTTGTCGAAACAACTTCAGCAATAATAACACCAGCAATTGATAGCAAGAAGATCATAATAACTGCAGTTCGTGTCAAACGACCTCCAAACTTCTCATAACCTTTGTAACCAAGGAAAACCATTAGAAGACCAATAAGTCCGACAATATAGTTGAAGTTAACGCTAATGACGACCCATGCAATTACCCCAATGGCGATCCCACCGATTGCACCCAAGTAACCTAAAATAGGATTTCCTTTGTTGTTGTAGAAGCTTTCTTCTTTTTGCGATTGCTCACTGAATTCTGAACTTGACATGATTTCAACATTATCATTGATTCGATAAACATCCAAATCGTGCTCTTGTCCCGATATTGCCGAGACCTGAACTGCACCTTTTTCGTTTAAAAATTCCGTAATACTATCAATAATCACTGGGAATTCAAGATCCATATCGATTTCTTTCAAGTGAATTGGAATCAAAATTGATGTTTTCGGTGCCGTATAGCGACGACCAATTCCTTTGTGTTCTTTGTAGAGATCTTTTAAGAAATCTTTGAGCCCCCACGATACATTGTCCTTAATATTAATTTGCAACGTACTCGTGTTTTGTTGAGGGTTTGGTTTAATAATAAAGTAGTACCCATTTGATATTCCTGCAATGACATTAATGTCACGCATGTATTCTAATTTTTCCATATTTTCTCCTTAAATAGCAAAATAATTATACGCATATTTTTATCAAAATATGGCGAAATGTCACTAAAGTCTCTTCATATGTACTCGAGAGCCTACTTTTATTTAAGAATCTTCACAAATCGGTTCATTTATAGGATTTGCTTCGAGAATGGGGTAAGTTACCAATGGTTTATTAACTTCATTCATTTTTTCTTTAATCCGACCCCATGAAGAGAGAACGGTTAACCCAATTCCAATGGCGATATTTCCAGCCATTGCACGCGCCATGGTCCCTTCTTGGATGTATGCTGGAAGAACATCCGTAAGCACAGTGAAGAAACCATAAGCACCTCCAAATGCACGGTATACATCAATTGCTCTTGATACATACTCTGCAACAAATATCATGAGCACAGAACCAACTAAAATGGTTAACATCGACTTGCGCGCTAATTTACCACCAAAACGCTCATAGCCTTGAAACCCGAATGTAATAATTAAAAAACCAATGAATCCCGCCATAATACGAAGTTGCATGACACCAACCCAAATCGCAACACCCAGAAGCATTCCAATAAATGCACCACCGTATGCCTTGATTGAGCTCTTTTCTTCATTATTATATGTGTTTTCGCGATCCAAGAGTTCCAAACGATAAATATCACGGTTTAGAATATCAACCGTCTTTCCGATTCTATAGATGCCCAGGTCTTGAGTATTCCCAGAAATTGAGCATCGTTGCACATAACCACGATCCATAAGTTCAAAGGAAATCGCTTCAACGATCATCGGAAATTCATGTTCCATATCTATTTTTTTAAGACTCACAGGAATTAGAAATTGTGGCTTAATTCGATTGAATTCGACCAATGATCCTATCCCTGGGTGATCTTCACGATAGTCATCGATGAAATCAAGGATGCCACCATCCGTTTCATCACCAACATTGAACTGTAAGACAGCGACTTGTTTGCGACGGCTGTATTGCAAAATGAAATAGAAGCCATTTGCCTCACCTGTGATAATGCCTAAATCTTTAATGTATTGAAAATTGTTCATGAAAACACCTCTTATTCTTTATTATAACGTGTCGAATTGAAATCTATATGAGAAATTACATTTAGAATACTTTTCGAATGATTTTCAACCGTTTGTACCATGACGTGTAAGGGGGATACATGACGGGCAATGAGCGCGATGTTGAATGCATAATACCTTGAACATGACTGAAAGCATCGAAACTGTGCTCACCATGGTAATGTCCAATACCCGACGTTCGAACACCACCAAAAGGGAGTCGATCGTTAACCAGGTGAAGCACTGTATCATTCACAATCCCGCCGCCAAAGCGCACCTCATTTAAAAGCGGATGATCCTCTGTCTCTGTAAACAAATAGAGGGCGAGGGGATTGGGATGTTTTGCGATGGTTTCTTTGACTTCATGTATTTCTTTGAATGTCTGGATTGGTAGTATCGGTCCAAATATCTCATCATCAAGGATTGTATCACGCAGGAGTGTTGGAGCAACGTACCGTCCTTCGCTATCACCACCATAAATGATGTTTTCTTTATTGTCTGAAATGATGAGGCGCAGTCTTTTTGCATGCGTTTCATTTACAATGCGCCCATAGTCACGGTTGTTTTTAATGTCTTGGCCATAGAAGGATTCAATCGCTTTTTTCATCGCTTCAACAAGGTCATCATAACGACTTTCATGCACTAAAACATAGTCTGGAGCAACACAGGTCTGTCCAGTATTGATGAGTTTGCCCCAGATTATCTTTTGCGCTGCCGCTTTAATCTTGGCATCATCTAAAACAATGGCCGGACTCTTTCCACCCAACTCCAAAATCACTGGAGTCAAATGCTCCGATGCTGCACGCATGACAATTTTTCCAACATGGGGACTTCCGGTAAAAAATATAAAATCAAACGACGCATCGAGTAATTTTGTATTGACGGAAACATCGCCATCCATTGCATAAATATAATGATCATCAAACGTTACATTCAACATATTAATGAGTACTTGATTAATGCTGGGTGTGAATTCCGATAATTTTACAATTGCCGTATTTCCTGCCGCAATGGCACCAACCAGCGGCACTAGCGATAATTGAACCGGGTAGTTAAAGGGGCTCATAATGAGAACATTACCACGCGGTTGCTTACGAATCTCACTTCGCTTCCCCATCAAAACCCACGGTGTTCGGACACGCTTCGCTAAGGATAAGCGATCCAAGTTCTGAAGCATGTATTTTATCTCGCGGTATACAATCGCAATTTCGGTTGTGTATGCTTCAAATTGCGATTTCCCCAAATCATGTTTGAATGCCTCATACAATGCGGATTCATTTGTTTTAATTGCTTGTTGCAACTCGCGCAAGCGCGCTTTACGCCAGTAAATATCATGTGTACCCTGTGACTCAAAAAAATCACGTTGTTTTTGTATTTGTTCCATAGGTCACCTCTCCCCATCATTATACTCCCAATCGTTTGAGTTGACACAAACAACGTTCCATTGTAAAGTATAGAAAATTGAATAGAGGTAGCGGTGCATCAGAGTATGAAGTCGAGTAGGTATACAAAGACGCTTCAAAAAGGTAATCATCGCCGAACATTGTGTTTAGACATAAACACCGTGTGGGGATAGTGAGAACATCACTATCACTCGATCCATCCGGATTGGCGCTATAAACTGCAGAGACTTTAGCCAAATCCAAGCTAAAGTCTTTTTTATACCCTCAAGAGTTCAATTTTATAAGACGGAGGAATTACAATGAAGAAATTATGGATGCTTCTTTCGGTTTTATTGCTCATCGTTACAGGATGTGCAACAACAACCGATGGTTCGAATACGTTTACCGTTGGAATGGAGTGTGGTTATGCACCGTATAACTGGACTCAGCCCAACAAAACTGATTCTGCGGTTGCCATAGATGGCGGTCAATACTGTGACGGCTACGATGTTCAAATTGCCAAACGTGTTGCAGAATCAATGGGGAAAGAACTCGTTATTAAAAAAATTACATGGGAAGGTCTTATTCTATCCCTGCAATCGGGTCAAATTGATGCCGTCATTGCTGGTATGTCACCAACCGATGAGCGCAAGCAAGAAATTGCTTTCTCCAATGTTTACTTTATGGATGATACAACAGCCTTTGGTGTTGTTGTCAAACGTGATGGTCCATTCAAAGATGTGAAGACCATCCACGATATGAGTAATGCTTTGGTTTCAGCTCAGATTGGAACATTCCATGTAAAATTACTCTCACAATTAACCGATGTACGAAAAGTGGAAAATCTCAAAGACTTCCCAACCATGACTGTTGCATTACAATCGGGTGAATTGGATGGTTTCGTCGCTGATAATGGTACGGGACAAATGATTAATGCTTCAAACCCTGATCTGCTTTACATTCAATTGGATGGTGAACAAGGATTTACCGTTACAGAGGAAATGGCTGGGGTTGCGATTGGAATTAATAAGAACAATACTGAATTATTAGATGAAGTGAATGCTGCTCTTGCAACCATTCCCCGTGAAGTCCAACAAGAATTAATGGACACGGCGATTAATTCAGGAACGTTCTCAACAGGAAATTTCTTTGATCAGGTGATGACTATCCTTGCCAACAACTATCAATCCTTTATTCGCGGAACACTCACAACTCTGGGTATCTCTCTTGTCGCCACATTATTGGGATTCTTGATTGCCTTGTTTGTGGCCATTACACGTGGTACTAAAGTTACCAATGTCATTGCCAATATCTACATCACGATATTCCGCGGTACTCCAATGATGGTACAAGCGATGATTCTCTACTATGGTGTTTCAATGCTCATCCCAGGTTTCCGTTGGTCAAACCTTCCTTTTGGAAACATTCTCGCCGGTATCATTATTGTAAGTATCAACACCGGTTCCTATATGTCCGAAACAATGCGAAGTGGTATTCAAGCCATTGATCCTGGCCAATTCGAAGCTGCGAAGAGTCTTGGATTCACGCGTTGGCAAACAATGAAGAATATCATCCTTCCCCAAGCAATTAAAAATGCAATCCCTGCCTTGGGTAATGAATTAATCGTTAATGTTAAAGATACTTCTGTTCTTAATATTATTGCAGTTACTGAGCTCTTCTTCGTATCCAACGGAATTGCCTCAACGACCTATCAAATATTCCAAACATTTACGATTACCAGTGCAATCTACCTGACACTTACAACTATCTTGACCTTTATCTTGCGCTTTGTGGAACTGCGATTGGATAAAACAAAAAAAGTTGCGAGCAGCTATCCAACCTCTGTGACTGATTTTAAGTCAAACAATATATAGAAAGTGAGCACCCCTATGTCAAATGACGTTATTGTCTCGATTCGAGACCTACATAAAAAATTTGGAGACCTTCAAGTCCTCAAGGGAATCAACCTCGATGTTCATCGTGGTGATGTAATTTCAATTATTGGATCCTCAGGATCAGGAAAATCTACGCTGCTTCGTTGCCTGAATGATCTTGAGCAGTTTGATCAAGGCGATGTCTTACTTAATAATGAATCCATTAAAACAGTCGGTGCAAAAACATTGCACACGAACATTGGTATCGTTTTTCAAAATTTCAATCTCTTTAACAATCTCAGTGTCTTGGAAAATTGTGTACGCCCTCAGGTTGTGGTTCTTGGTCGCAGTCAAGGCGAAGCAGAAATCATCGCACTCGAACTTTTGGATAAAGTTGGTATGAAGCAATTCGCTAATAAAAATGCAGTGCAATTGTCCGGTGGGCAAAAACAACGTGTTGCCATTGCACGCGCATTGGCCATGAATCCCAAAGTACTCCTCTTTGATGAACCTACCAGCTCACTGGATCCAGAAATGGTCGGAGAAGTACTAAGTGTCATGAAAGACTTAGCCAATGAAGACCTTACCATGGTTGTGGTAACCCATGAAATGGGGTTTGCCCACGATGTCTCCAATAAGGTTGTTTTCATGGATGATGGTGTTGTCTTGGAACAAGGAACACCCGACGATATCTTCAACAACCCACAATTTGATCGAACAAAAGCATTCCTCAAGAGATTTAGAGGATAGAAGGACAACACATGAAAGAAACAATTCAACAACTTGCAAAACAATATTTACCAGAGATGGTTGCGGCACGGCGCCATTTCCATCAGAATCCCGAACTTGCGAATGAGGAGTTTGAAACACAACGCTATGTTCAAGCGTTTCTAACAAACCTGGGCATTGAAAACTTCCCCCTCGCCGGAACAGGTGTCGTCGGACTCATCCACGGAGGGCACCCAGGCAAGACTGTGCTGCTTCGCGCTGACATGGATGCATTACCAGTCCTTGAAGCTGTAGACATCCCTTATCGCTCCTCTGTCGAAGGATTGATGCACGCGTGCGGACACGACGGTCATACAGCAGGCCTTATGGGAGCCGCCATGATTCTTAACGATGTCAAAGAACATCTTCATGGCACTGTAAAATTAATGTTTCAACCAGCAGAAGAAACAACAGGAGGGGCTCAACCCATGATCGATGCCGGTCTCCTTGAAAATCCCCACGTTGATGCCGCTTTTGGACTCCACCTTGGCGGACATCTGGAACACGGTAAAGTACAAGTACGATACGGTGCAATGTTTGGAGCGCCTGATGAATTTGAAGTCACGATTACGGGACGAGGTGGGCATGCAGCCAGCCCGGAACAAACAATCGACCCTATCAGCGTCGCTGTACAATTCATTCAAAACGCACAGTTCATCCTGACACGCCGCATTGACCCTGTGAAACCAGCACTCGTTTCATTTACAACCATCCACGCAGGTGAGGGACTCAATGTTATTCCTCAAACGTGTACTGTTGGTGGTACAATTCGTACCCTTTACCCAGAAACTCGCAAAACTGTTTCAGCGCTTCTTGAAGCAACTTTGGAATCGCTGTGTACCGTGAATGGTGCAACGTACGACTTCAACTACATGCCTTCCTACCCACCATTGATTAACGATGACGCAATGACTCGTCTTGCACATCAAAGTTTGATCAACTACTTTGGAGAGGATACCGTATTGGAACAAGAATTCCCAAGTCTCGGTGCTGAAGACTTTGCATATCTCGCCCTCGCAGTACCTTCATCGTATTACTATGTTGGTATTTATGAGAATGGAAAACCTGAGCCCATCCATCATCATCCTGAGTTTGCTTGGAATGATGATGTTCTTGAGACAACCAGCGCATCGCTGGCAACGATTGCGATTGACTATCTTAATCAGCAAGACAACTTTGGTTGTCTTTTTTATTGGTTTGATGTGTCTATGATTCGAGGAGTGGAACATCATGGTATAATTTATCTATAAAAGGAGGAAGCAAGAATGACGTATATTAAACCAGAAGATGTTGTCGGTACGGCAACAAATGTTCGTGTCTTATTTGATGGTGGTGACGAGAGTTATGCTGTAGCCCTCGTAAACTGGAAAGGAAAAGAAATGTATGCAATTCGTTGGAATGGTGACGACCGCAAACCGGGCGGATTCCCACTTTTCGGTAAAACACCCCTATGGATGGTTTTACCCGAAGAGATAGCTGTGGACGGTATTGCTGGAATTATTGGAAAAGCATACCAATAAGTCGGAATCAAACGAATTGTAATCCCTTTATGAAGACTATAAAATAGGACTGTCCAGGAGGGGATGTTATGAAAAAATATTTATCTGAGTTTTTAGGCACGTTTTTTCTCGTGTTTCTAGGATGTGCTTCAGCAGTGTTCCTTGGTTCTGATCCACTGATCGTTGCTTTCGTGTTTGGGTTTACAGTGTTGTTTTCTGCGTCAAGTCTGATCGGAAAGATTTCCGGAGCGCATTTGAATCCCGCCGTGACCCTTGCTTTTCTTATGAACAAGAAAATTACCAGCAAAGATGCTGTTGGTTATATTATTGCTCAATTTATTGGTGGTATCGTCGCCGCATTTGCTTTGAATTTTTTGGTTGGGCAAACCAACCTGAATGGTTTGGGAGCGAATGGTTACGATTCCTTATCAGCAAGTGGTGCAACATTAACTGCAGCTTTGTTTATTGAAATTTTGGCAACAGCAATCTTTACTTTTGTGATCATGCATGCAGCCACATCTTCATCTGCAGGATTCGTCATTGGACTAACACTCACCGCACTGATTCTTGTGTTGTTTAACGTTACCGGTGCATCGCTTAATCCAGCACGAAGCTTTGGTCCTGCACTCTTAACAGGAGGCACTGCCTTGAGCCAAGTATGGGTATTCATTATCGCACCAACACTTGGGGGTCTCTTGGGTGGACTTGGTTATAAATTTCTCAATGAAATACGTGAAGACTAAAAGGGATGCGAAAGCATTCCTTTTCTTCAATCATACAATTGACAAAACAGCCTTTTTACATGATAATGAGTAAAAAGCAATGAAAGATTAAGTAGTAGGAATCGTTTGCCAAGAGAGTCGGTAGTGGTGTGATCCGATCAAATAGAACCTGCGAATATGGATCTGGAGCTGTATGGTTGAGGGATTCCTAAAATCATACCGATTTACACCCGTTATTGTGTAAAGTAATTTTACTTACAAAGATCAAATACTGTGAAGTTTTGGTAAATTAAGGTGGTAACATGAGCATGCTCATCCTTAGGGACGGGCTTTTTTTATGTTTAGAGAGGACACGCATATGATCGAGTTTAGAAACGTATCAAAAGAATTCACAACCAATCACGGCAATCTCTACGCTGTACGTGATGTGTCATTTAAGGTTGAAGCTGGAGAGATTTTTGGTGTTATTGGCTACAGTGGTGCCGGAAAGAGCACACTTGTCCGCTGTATCAATTTGCTTGAAAAACCCAGTTCTGGGGACGTCGTGATTGATGGTGTTGTCATGAACGATTTAAGTGAGCGCGATCTGCGCGATCATCGTCGCAAAATTGGAATGATTTTCCAACAATTCAATCTTATGGCATCACGAACTGTTTTCGACAATGTTGCCCTGTCACTCGTAAACTCAAAAATGACAAAGCACGAAATCCACGATAAAGTGACCCTACTCTTAGACCTTGTCGGTATCCAAGATAAAGCACACGCTTATCCATCACAACTTTCCGGTGGTCAGAAGCAACGTGTCGCGATTGCACGCGCACTTGCAAATGATCCAAAGATTCTTTTATGTGATGAAGCGACCAGTGCCCTTGACCCACAAACGACAACCACCATTCTTAAATTGCTCAAAGAAGTTAATGAGAAACTTGGAATCACCATTGTCATCATTACACACGAGATGAGCGTCATCAAAGATATCTGTGATCGCGTTGCCGTCATGGAAGCAGGTCAAGTTAAAGAGTTGACCGATGTTGTTTCAATCTTCTCCAAACCTCAGGCACAAATTTCAAAGGATTTCGTAAATAATACCACGAATATGAATGAACTCAGTGAGACCCTTACTACAAACCCTGGTATTTTAAACCTCAAAGAAGGGCAGGTACTCCTTCGCATTGATTTCTATGGTGAAAGTACAAAGGATTCCGTGATTTCTTATATCAGTCGTACATTTGAAGTTAATGCATCCATTGTATTTGCAAATATCGAAGTCGTAAAAGAAGATATTATCGGTTCAATGGTTATCATCCTTTCTGGCGAGCGCAAGGCAGAAGCCTTGGCTTATCTGAACACCATCGATGTGAAAGTAGAGGTGTATTAATATGTTTGAATTTCTCGGTTTTTATGCACCTAACCTCATTACCTATTGGGATGAATTTATTCTTGGTATTATTGAGACCTTGTATATGCTTGCAGTCTCGGGATTTTTCTCAATCGTTTTCGGAATTATTCTGGGGTGATTCTTGTTGTCACCCGTAAAGGAAATATTCTCGAAAATCGTTTGGTCTACAATACGATTGATGCACTCACAAATTTCTTCAGAGCCATTCCGTTTGTTATCTTGATAGCGATGCTTCTGAATGTAACACGCTTTATTTCCGGAGTCCCCTATGGCGTCGAAGGCGTTATCTTTCCACTCATCGTTGGTTGTACACCCTTCTTCATTCGTCAAGTCGATCTGGCGCTTTCTGAACTGGATAGTGGACTTATCGAAGCTGCACAAGCCATTGGTCTTTCACCCCTTCAGATTATTTTTAAGGTCTATTTGAAAGAAAGTGTTCCTTCAATTGTGCGATCCATCGCAATTACTTTAATAAGCCTTCTTGGTCTTACTGCATCTGGTGCTGTTGTCGGTGGTGGTGGCTTGGCATCGTTTGTCATTCGTTACGGCCACGGTCGTTCAATGACCGATATTACCGTTGCCAGTGTCATTGTCATCTTACTCATCGTTTTGGTTATTCAACTGGTCTGCAACACCATCATTAAAAAAACATCACATTAAAAAATACCGCCGGTGCTAATCTTGGCGGTATTTTGTTATGATATTGCGATTTCTACGGTTTGATTTTCATCAATTTCTTGGAGCATCTCTTTGAGTGTCTCCCAAACATTCATCACTTCGTGTGTCTCAAATTCCCAATCTGTTGCAATGTATGCCATGACCTCAAGGTCTGTTTGCTCGTGCTTGAAGAATGCCTCAAAGATATCATTATTGGTTTCATGATCGATAACCAATACATCAATAACTGATGCATCATCGGTTACATGATATGGGAATTCAATTTTAAAGGTTGTACGGAAATAATCCACAAGGGCTAAAATAACATCACCTTGATTTTCAAGATACAGTGATTCAGTAACATCATTACGATTCGACTTGCGATTAATTTTTGCGTTGTACATGTTAGTTCCTCCTCTTAATAGACACCAATTGCGCGTAGATAACGATCAAATAGCGCTGCGTTACCATTGAAATGGTAACCCGCAATTCCACATTTCTTTGCACCCACAATGTTTGCCTGTGAGTCGTCGATAAAGAGACAGGTCTCTGGATCGAGTTTGTTTTTTGTAAGGACATGTTCATAAATGCCACGGTCGGGTTTCGACATGTGAATTTCGCCAGAGATAACAAGGTCATCAAAGTGATTGAAGACATCATAATTGTTGAAGTAGTCACGGAAGTTTGCTGCAGCATTCGAGCAAAGGTACACGCCATGGCCTGCATCTTTGAGTTGGTGAACAATTTTTACCATCTCCGCACGTTCTGGCATGTAATTTTGCCACTCGCGCATCACGCGTTCAGCGACTGCTTGCTGTTCGGGAGATACTTTTTTTAGTGCATCAGTAATAATTTCTTCGAGTGTTGTATCGCCATTATCCAATTGCTTCCATCCTTCACCTGCAAAAATGCCATATTTCAAGGATTCGATTTCTTTTGGATCGTGGGTAAATTGCGATAGTATATAGTCCGGGCTGAAGTCTAATAGGACATTACCCATATCAAAGATAAAGTTTTTATACATTAAAATACCTCCTACTACCTATTATATTAGTGGGAGGTATCTTAGAATACAAGCCTTATTCTTTATATTTTGCTTTTTATGAAAAGTTGTTGGTAATTCTGCGCGAGTTGTTCGCGCATATCCTTACCAAAGTGATTGTTCATGTGCTTTCCAACATATGATACATAAGCTGGTTCATTCCGTTTTCCTCGCATCGGAACCGGGGCAAGAAACGGCGAATCTGTCTCAATTAGAATCCGATCAATCGGCATGATTTCCAAGACATCACGGACGTTTTGGCCATTTTTGAATGTTGTGATACCACCAAATCCAAGATAGTAACCCATATCTAGAAACTGCTTTGCGTTTTCGACTGTATCTGTATAGCAATGAATGACACCACGTTTGTTAACGGGATGTTCTTTTAGAATTCGCAGCGCATCTTTAACCGCCGAATCGCCATCTTTCTCATTACGCAAATGCACAGCAATCGGTAAGTCAAATGCATTTGCAAGTTCAATTTGATGAATAAACATGGCTTCCTGAAGGTTCTTGTAACTGTCATCCCAGTAATAATCCAAGCCGATTTCACCAACACATACGACTTGCGGATGTGTATAAAAATGTTCTAACGCCTTGATATCTGTTTCAGTCAGTTCGCGTATTTCTGTTGGATGGACACCAATAGATAGGTCAAACATTGCATCACCATTCACTTTTGATAACGCATTTTCTACTTCTGTAGGTGTTCCACAAATAATATTTATTTTTGTAACGCCATGTTCTTTTGCATTTGCAACAATCGTATCAAAGTTTTCAAAAAGACCTTCGCTTGCAATATGCGCATGGGAGTCAATCCAATGATAGTTCATAACACATCCTCATTTCTCTTATTTCCCTAAACAGAAGCGGGCAAAAATTTCATCTAAAACATTCACATCTTCGCGCGGCATGATCACCGATGCCAATTCAACATAGGATTCATTGAGATCAATTGTCACAAGGTCAAGTTCCATTCCAAACTCCAATGCTTCAATGGCGCGCTGCATTGCCAAATAACTCTTTTGAACTGCTGCGATGTGGCGTCTGTTGGAGAGTGTTGGTTTTTCGAGTGCTTGTGTGTGTTCAACATAACGTGTGTTAATTGCATCTCTAAGCGCTTGGACATCTCCAGTCAGTGCACTGACCGATACACCATCATCCGCAATTGCTTCTGATAAATCACGCTTGTTATATACGATAATACGTTCCTTATTTTGTGTTGCTTCAAGTAAGTCGCGATCTTCCTGATCGCGCGTTTGCGATGCATCAAATACTACAATCACAAGTTCAGCACTTTCCAAAGCCTGTCGGCTTTTTTCAATGCCGATTTGTTCGATAATGTCACCCGTATCACGAAGGCCGGCAGTATCTACAAGGTGTAGGGCAACGTTCTCAAGGCGAATCCACCCTTCGACCAGATCTCGAGTCGTTCCTGCTATATCAGTGACAATCGCTTTTTCTTCATCCAAAAGCACATTGAGAATGCTCGATTTTCCTACATTCGGTTTTCCAAGAATGACGGTTTTAACGCCTTCCTTCATAATTCGACCACTTTTTGATTCACGTAAAATTTTCGCAAGGTCTGCTTCAAATTCTTTCGCTAATGGCATAATGATGGCTTCGGTTAGAACTTGAACATCATCGTATTCTGGATAATCAATATTGACTTCAATATTGGCAATGATTTGAATGAGTTTCTCAAGTAAGGGTTCAATGAGTTGCTTTACACTGCCTTGGACACCAGAGATGGCAAGTTCTTGCGCAAATTCATTCGGTGCTTGGATTAATTCCATCACAGATTCCGCTTGCGACAAGTCAATACGACCATTTAAAAATGCGCGTTGCGTAAACTCACCTGGCTCGGCATGACGAGCACCTACGGATAAGCAGAGTTCAAGAATCTTACGCGTTACAAGAACCCCACCGTGACAGCTGATTTCAACGACATCTTCACGGGTATATGTACGTGGCGCACGAAATACGCTTACAAGTACTTCATCTACCGGTTTGTGTGTAATTGGATCAATGATATGACCGTATTGAACGGTATGTGAGGGAACTGTTTGCAAGTCACGAGAAAAGAGTGTGTTCGCAAAATCAATTGCTTCCACACCACTGAGTCTTATGACGGATATTGCACTTTCTTGAAGTGCTGTTATTATTGCTACTATTGTGTCTGTTATCATGCACTTATTATAAGGAAAAACGAATGAATACGCAAACCATCGGCAACAAAAAAGCACCATTGGGTGCTAGCGTTTCAGTAGGTAAGCAATAAGTGTTGTCAATAGTGCGAGCACTACGATCCCCAACCACACAAAATGTTGCTGTCTTGATGTTTGCCGTTTCACGGTATCTCCTTTAAGATTTGTTCATGATCTTTTCTAATATTTTGCGCACTTCTACTTCTGCATTTTCTTGTACTTCGACAATCCTTGCACCTTTGCTATAGGCTATCTCACGCAACTGGACGGCGATTTGCGTATATCGCGATGCTCCAATTACAAGAAGGGTATCACCTGTCTCCATTTTAAGGATGCGATTGATTGCTTTTTGATAGTTGGGTGCGGGATCACCATAAAGCACCGGTTTATTGAACAATTGGTCGGCGTATTCTAATTCTTCCATCTCCGGTAATACACCATGCAATGCAATGACTGTTTCTGAACCCGCTTGCTCATGAAGTCGGTCGATGTTCATGGTAATCACTGGTATGTTGTAGTCTGCCAAGGCACGATGGGCATCATTGGGTTTTGCTTTTGAAATAACATCCACCAACCCCCGTACAGTTTCCTTATATTGATCGGGATGATTGAGCGCAAATGATCGGTATAATTGATCACGTACCTCTGGTGTTTCCATAAATGTTTGAATTCCCGATGCTTTGCTAATTCCAGCACCTGTAAAAGCGACAATCATTGACTGCCTCCTTTAATTAAATTCTCGAGTACCTTTCGCGTATTGATTTCAGCGTTCTTTTGTATTTCGATAACGCTTGCTCCATTGTTTGCAGCAATCTTACGAATGTCATTGGAAATGACCGTATACTCCGAAGCACCAATTACCAATAAAACATCTCCAGTTTTGAGTTGTTGCACTAAGGCAATTCCTTTTGGATAATTAGGTGCCTGCTCGCCATAGAGTACGGGTCGATTTTCAAGATTAAGTCCTTTTTCACGTTCTTCTTGAGTTGGCACTGTACCATGTAAATTAATGGGATGGCTTCCAGCTTGTTCATGCAATCCATCCACATTCATGGTTATAACAGGAATATTGTATTCCGCCAACGCCAGATGGGCGTCATTAGGACGTGCATTTGAAAACACATCACCCATTGCTGCTACGGATGCACGAAAATCCTCCGGATGTTTTTCGAGATACTCTCGATTTAGCTTTTGTCGGATACCTGGCATTTCATCAAATGTATTCAGTCCGGATGCTTTGCTGATCCCTGCTCCAGTTAATGCTATTATCATACCTATCACCTAGATTTATTATACCAAATCTAACATGTATTTCCGCTCTTTCGCCCGTTACTCTTTTTCCTTCTTGATAAATCGACGGTAAAGTTTTATCAACACAAGTACAACAAGTAACGTGATTGTGATTGAAAACAACTGAATAAGCAGATAGTCATTAACAAAACGCACCAACAAGTTGTCTGAGTTTATGGCGAAAAAGGGATTGGGGTCCATTTTGCTAAAAAGGGCAATGTATACAACCATTCCCGCGACCACAAATATATCCAAGTACTTCTTACGGTACATGTAAATGCCGAGGGGAATTGCGGCAAGCGCTCCAACTAGACCAATAATTTGCCAAACAAGATTCATATGTAGCACCTCCGTGTCTTCCGATATTTTACCATACTTTACTAATCAAGGTTAAAAAAAAACGACCGAAGTCGTTTTACGAAATATAAACAATTTCTTTTTTTATGTCATTTTCAGCATCAAACGTATTCTTATACCAATAACTGTTATCATTAAGAACTTGCCAACGACGTTCATCTTTAATATACGACCAATCTTTATCATTTTGGTAGTACAGTTGAAGGTCTTTGGCCTCAAGAATATTTAATATTTGGTTGTCATGGTAATTAAACTCATCAAAATCAGTAAATGCCTTATTACCCATTTCTGAATAGAGACTGTTTAGTTCTAAGAGTAGGTCATGTACTTCAGCATCCAGCTCTTGGACATTCAATCCCAACTCTTTCGCTTCACGTGACATGATAGGGAAGGAGTGTGCTGGGTACTCACTGTTGAGTTTCTTACTGATGCGTTCGCACTCCATTTCATCATGATTGTGATAGGATAAGATATTCTTAGCCACACGGATAGACAGCGAACTTGAGCGATCTAATGACCCTAAGATAATAGGGTGTACATACTTGTATAGTTCTTGATAATGGTGAACAGCACCTTGAGGGGCGTTCTCGTGCCATAATTTTTCGATACGTTGGATTTCGTCTTGAGAAACGGACACCTTTCCATTTGTAACTGGATCAATAGGCGATAATTGATGACGCTTTGATGAATCAATGGGTGTTAAGTAGGCAAGGGGACCCATATGGATTTCATCCGAACCCAAGGTAATCAAAGTTGCAGATGATGCAGCCTCTAAAGGGATCAGTGCTGTAACATTCTTTGCATAGTTTCGAATTACATTTACGATTCGCAATGCAGCTACAGTATCACCGCCATCTGACTTAATGAAGATGGCAACTTTATCAAGATTTCCAACTTCTTTAAAGAGATTATAAAATGCTTGAACATCATTCTGACAGACAGCGCCATTGAATGAGTTCCAATATACAATCATTGGCATTCCAATCTTCGATTCGATCTTCTCAATTAATGCTTGTGTTTCGCGATACATGAGAGGGGGTTGCTTAATTTCAATGTTGTTTGACATGATACGTCCTCCGTCCCATAATCATAGCGAATCTTCCTTAAAATTTGCATGGCTTGATATGAAATGTTGATTCAATGTAACTAAAGTCATTTTCACAAAAGAGAACCGCGCTCTACTCACATGTTTCTTAAGATTCTTCATTTTAACCACAAAAAAAGAGTAGCGAATGCTACTCCATAATATCTAACAATTCTAAAATACGATTCAAATCATCATTGTCTTCAAAGTGAATGGTTACTTTGTGTTGATCAATGTTAATGCGTGTTTGTAGTTTCTTTTCAAAAAGTGACTTTGCATATGAGAATTGTGAATTATCGACAGGTTTTACCGGTACTTTCTCAGTATGCTCATTGTTGATAAGTGCTTCAGTTTCACGAACAGATAATTTACGGTCGTAAATCTGTTGGGCAAAACGCTCAATCTCTTTTGGATCTTCAAGTGTAACAAGCGGTCTAACATGACCCATCGTGAGTTTATTCTCACTGACCATTTCTTGAACTGATTTTGGCAAACGTAACAGACGAAGGAGATTGGTTATATGGCTACGTGACTTGCTGACACGTTTCGCGACCTCATCTTGAGTAAGACCCAATCGTTCAATAAGTGATTGGTAGCCCGCTGCCTCTTCAATAACATTCAAATCTTCCCGTTGCACGTTTTCAATAATGGCAATTTCCATCATTTGAGCATCGTCAAATTCAACAACAATCGCTGCAATGTCTTCCATTCCAGCTTCTTTTGAAGCGCGCAAGCGACGTTCGCCAGCAACAAGTTCGTACCCTTTTTTGGTTTCACGAACAAGGATGGGGGTAAAGAGTCCGTGTGTACGGATTGATTCTGCCAATTCACGAATTTTTTCTTCATCAAAATGACGACGTGGTTGATAGGGATTGGTACGAACATCTTTAACTTTTAGAGTTGTTTTTGTTCCACCAAAATTATCATTTTTTCCTTGTTGGATATCTTCAAGTACATTTGTGACATCATCACCAAAGATTGCTCCAAGACCACGCCCTAAACGATTGTTATCGGACATTTGCTTCACTCTCTTTCTTATGTTGTGATAAGACTTCTTTTGCTAAAGAAGCGTACGCTTTTGCGCCTTCTGACTTTAAGTCATATTCAAAGATTGTATTCCCTCGCGATGGTGCTTCGGATAATTTAACATTTCGTGGTATGTTACTCTTATAAACGCGTTCTTTAAAGTATTTACGAACTTCTTGTTGGACTTCAACACTTAAGCGCGTTCTCACATCAAACATCGTCAACAATACACCTTCGATTTTTAAGTCTGGGTTGAATAATTTTTGAACCAAACGAATGGTTGATAAAAGTTGTGTTAACCCTTCAAGTGCATAGTATTCGCATTGAACTGGGATAATAACGGAATCCGCAGCAGTCAGTGCATTTGTATTCAAAAGACCTAATGAAGGGGGACAATCTATAATAATAAAATCATAATCGTCTTTAACTTTCATTAGTTTGTTTTTTAGTAATTTTTCACGTCCGATTTTAAACTCCACCATTTCCAAATCGGCACCAGCAAGATCAATCGTCGCTGGAATGAGATCCATTGGTGGTGTCGTCAATTTTAAGACCACATCGCCAACTTCTTTTTCGGTTAAAATTAAATCATAAGTACTTTCCTTGATTGACATGCGATTCGCACCCACACCTTGCGATGCGTTTCCTTGCGGATCAAGATCGATCAAGAGTACTTTTTGGCCCAAATACGCCAAGCCTGCTGATAAGTTAATGCTTGTGGTTGTCTTACCAACGCCACCCTTTTGATTTGCTACGGCAATTATTTTCCCCATTGACTCACATCCTTCAATTTATTTAGGAAAACGAACTGTAATTACAACCTCGTCTTCGGTTTCTTTCATTTCATGCTGAACAGGAATTCCTGTTTTCTCAATCATACCAATGGATTGCTTGATCGTATTGATTCCAATTTTTACGCTTTGTGAGATACCCCGTGTGATTGGCTTGTGTTTCCGCGGTTTATTGACAAGCGTTTCTGTTTGCTTAACATTCAATTTCTTATTAATAATTTCATCAAGAACATGTTCTTGTTTTTCACGCTCAATCCCTAACAAAGCGCGGGCGTGGCGTTCTGTAATGCGACGCTCTCCCAATGCTCCTAAAACCGGTTCAGGTAGATCAAGAAGGCGGATTTTATTGGCAATTGCGGATTGTGATTTACCCAAACGTGTCGCCAATTGCTTTTGAGTTATTCCTTGAATCCTTAAGATGTCACGAAAGGCTTTTGCTTCCTCAAGGACACTCAAGTTCTCACGTTGAATGTTCTCGATGAGTGCAACTGTAGCACTTTTCTCATCATTGATATTACTTATTATTACGGGTACAGTTAGGAAACCGGACATCATCATCGCTCGGTAGCGTCGCTCCCCAGCAATGATTTCATAATGGTCGCCAACTTCTCTAACGACGATGGGCTGAATAAGTCCATTTTCACGAATTGATTGTGCCAGTTCCATCAGACTTTCCTCATCAAATATTGTTCTTGGTTGATATCGATTCGGTTTTATCTTTTCAATGGCTAATTCTGTCTGATCAATCATGTGCCCTCCCCGACAATGGTGTCTTCTTTATTTTAGCATAACTGCGTGGATATTTCTTTGGAGTATTTTTAATTTTCACAATTTCTAAATTAAAGCGTTCTCCCAATACATCATCATTAAACTCATGGGTTCTTAACAATTCTCCACCCAAAATTGTAATCGCCTTTTTAGACTCCTCGTACTCCTCTAATCCGCGCGCACCTTTCATTGCCAGGAACACACCACCCACCTTAATAAAGGGGATGCACAGCTCACTGAGAATATCAAGGTAGGCAACAGCACGTGCAGTTGCGTAGTCAAACGATTCACGAGCGTTAACAATAACATCTTCCGCTCTTTCATTCAAGATAGTAACGTTGCTTAAGTTGCACGCCTCAACAACACGACTTAAAAAATTGGTACGCTTGGTTGTCGGCTCAATGCACGTGACATGGATATCCGGTCGTGCAATTGCAATTACAATACCAGGAAATCCAGCACCACTGCCGATATCAGCGAGTGTTGCTTGGGGTTTCATTGCTGGAGCAATGAGTAGTGAGTCATAGAAATGCTTGTGGTAGATACCGGCATCATCATCAATCCCCGTCAGGTTTAATACTTTATTTACTTCTTGAATCAAATTCTTATACGTTAAAAATTGTTCCTTCTGCTTGGGAGAAGCAACAATTCCTAATGGTTCTAACTGCGTTATAAATTCCTCTAAAGTCATACGAACTCCTTAAAATTCAAAATTTAAATCAATACACTTTCGTGCCGCTTCAGCAACTCTAACTACTGCGAGACTGTGCTCAAACAATGCATCACGTTTGGCAAAGTCTTGAGCATCACTGATTTCTTTAAAAGCAGCAATTTGGTATGAAAGACGGTGTTTATCTTGAATATTATAGTCGATTTTCGCATCTTTTGTAACGATTTCGACAGATTTAATCAGACTCACACTTTCGGGTACCATAATGTATCCTTTTTCACCTTGAATTTGTCCAAAATTGAAAGAAAAACTATCTTTTGCACCGACACATTCCACGACGAAGTCATCATACTTCATAGTAAGGATGCCTGAGGTATCAATACCATTCTCATATTGGTTGGCAATATAGGATACCTGATTGGGTGACCCAAAGAGTCCAACTACAAAATGAATGTTGTAGATGTTAATATCGGCCATGGCACCACCAGAGAAACTTGGATCAAAAACGTTGGTTATAACATGATCGAGCAATTGAGGATATCGGCTTGAGTATTGACTGAAATTACATTGAATTGCACGAATTCGACCAATGCGCTCCAATTGTGATTTTATATAATCAAAGTGAGGCATGTGGATGTTGCAAATTGCTTCAAAAAGCATCAGATTCTTTGCTTTAGCAAGAGCAATCATTTCTTTAGCACGTGCCTCATTACCAGCAAACGGTTTTTCGACAATCACATGCTTCCCAGCTTCTAGAGCTTGCATTGTTTGGTGATAGTGTAAACTATTTGGAGATGCAATATAGATAAAATCAATGTCTGCATCGGCAAACATAACATCCAGTGCATCGTAACTCTTTTCAATGCCCATCTCGTCCGCAAACGCCCGTGCACCTGCAGCTGTTCTTGAATACGCAGCCACAAAATCGACTCCGGCTATTTCACGACCTGCATTGATAAATTCTTTAACAATGAATCCACTTCCAATCGTTGCAATTCTCATGGTGAACCCTCCTCGTTGTTGCTTTTATTATACCACGCTTTAACGGTGATAAAAGTAACTTAACTCGAAGATGATTCGACAAAAAAGAGTCTACTCGATGTAGACTCTTGAATATTAAGGTTGAGTACGTTGTTTTAAGACAATCGCAAGAATTGCCATATCTGCTGGATTCACTCCTGAGATACGTGATGCTTGTCCCATTGTTAGGGGACGAACCGCACTTAGTTTTTGCTTTCCTTCAATTGATAAATTGTCAATTGAGTTGTAATCCAGTGTTTCTGGAAGTTTAATGTTCTCCATGGAACGCAGTTTTTCTGCATCTTTCAGGGCCTTTTTAATGTAGCCTTCGTATTTTATCTCGACTTGAATTTGGAATGCCAAATCGGCGCTGACGTCCATATCAAGTAATTCAAGAACTTCCAGTAATTCAATCCCTGGACGCTTCACAGCATCATAGACGCTTAAATCATGTGCGTCAAATGGGGAATTCTTTTGTTCAAAATAAGCAATGAATGCATCATTGTGGGGAATCTTAACTGTTTTTGATGTTTCAATAAATGCATCGATTGTTGCGATATCATCTTCGATAGCCGCATACGCATCAGATCTTAACAAACCAATTTGATGGCCAAAATGTGATAGTCTACGGTATGCATTATCATGACGTAGTAACAAGCGATATTCTGCTCGCGAAGTCAAAAGGCGATAGGGCTCAAGGGTTCCCTTAGTTACCAAATCATCCAACATAACACCAATATAGGCCTCGTCACGTTTAAGAATCAAGGGTTCCTCACCGCGGTTTTTCAGCGCTGCATTAATACCTGCCATTAAACCTTGACCGGCAGCTTCTTCATAACCGGATGTTCCATTAATTTGCCCTGCAGTAAATAAACCATCGACAGTCATTATTTCAAGAGACGGTTTCAATTGAATGGGATCAATTGCGTCATATTCAATCGCATAACCGTATTTTTGAACGCGCACATTTTCAAGTCCAGGGATGGTTCGAATCATTGCATCTTGAACATCTTCGGGAAGTGATGAACTTAACCCTTGTACATAGGTTGTATCCAAAGATGCTGCTTCGGGTTCTAAGAAAATTTGATGACGATCCTTATCAGCGAAGCGGACAATCTTGTCTTCAATCGAAGGGCAGTATCGCGCACCAACACCTTCAACAACACCCGAGTACATACTGGATTTGTCTAAGTTTGCTTCGATAATTGCATGTGTATTTGCATTTGTATAGGTGAGATAACACGCATATTGTTCTTGGATGACATCTTCCTTCTTTGTTGCATTTGAAAAGTAGTAGGGTTTGTCATCACCGGGTTGGATTGTGGTTTTTGAGAAATCAATACTATCTGTGTAAACACGCGCAGGTGTCCCAGTCTTTAGTCGGAATGTCTTGAGACCTAAAGAACGCAGCGACTCTGACAATTTGTTTGTGGTAGGATCCCCTTCAGGGCCCGAATGAGTTACTTTATCAGACAGTAGAATCTTGGAACTCATGTATGTCCCGGATGTAATGATAACTGCTTTTGCTGCAATCATTTCGCCATCTGCACAGAGAATTCCTGTAATCTTTCCATCTTCCGTCGCAATTCCCTCAACCATCTTTTGAACAATTTCAATTCCAGGTTCACTTAAAACAGCATCACGCATCGCTTTGCTGTATTCAATCTTGTCAGATTGGACGCGTAAACATTGCACGCCCGGTCCTTTGCTCGAGTTTAAAATTCGAAACTGTAATGCCGTCTTATCGGCAATCTTTCCCATAACGCCACCCAGCGCTTCAATCTCACGCACAACAATTCCTTTAGCAGGGCCACCAATTGATGGATTGCACGGCATTGCTGCGATTCTATCTATATTTATTGTGAAGAGTGCCGTCTTTTGCCCAAGACGCGCTGCAGCAACTGCTGCTTCAACGCCGGCATGACCCCCTCCAACTACAATTACATCATACATATTCAAAGCCTCCGACTTAGATTTTACCATATTTCCGTCTGTTTCGACGATTTTATGCCTAAACTCTTGACAGGTTTCGCTCGGCGTATTACTGTATTACTATAAATGGTACAGATAGGAGTGGGTGTATGATTTCAATTAATACAAAAAGTACAACGCCAATTTTTGAGCAAATCGTACAACAAGTCGGAAAATATATCGCCTTGGGTGTTTTGAAACCGCACGAACAATTACCTACTGTACGGGTCCTTGCTAAAGAACTTGGGATTAACCCCAATACAGTTTCAAAGGCCTACCATGAATGTGAAATGAATGAATTGATTTATTCGATTCCGGGGAAGGGATCGTTTGTAACGGATGCTACTGAGGGAGTAAATACCATTGTTTATGATGCCTATGCGCAGTTTTTAAAGGCGCATAACCAACTTAAAGAGTTGGGTGAGACAGAAGAGGCAATTTCATTGTTTCTTGAGAGGAATAAATTATGATACAGTTCATCAATGTGAATAAGCGCTACGAAAACAAATCAATACTCGAGGATATCAGCATTTCAATTCCACCTGGAACAATTCTAGGCCTCGTTGGACGTAATGGGGCAGGGAAATCGACTTTGCTACGCCTCATTTGTGGTGTCCTTCAAGCCGATGCGGGAATCGTCGCCTATCACGAAGAAAATGTTTATGACAACCCCAATGCAAAAAAAGAAATCTTTTTTGTCAGTGACGATGCCTATTTTATGACCAAAGCATCAATTTTAGAAATGAAGCAATTCTACCGTGTCTTCTATAAAAATTTTTCTGAGGAACGCTTCTTTGAGTTGATCAGACTCTTTGGCTTGAAACAAACAGATACAATTGCTTCATTTTCAAAAGGGATGAAGCGTCACGTTTCATTAGCTTTGGGAATTGCATCACGTACAAAGGTACTCCTTCTTGATGAAGCTTTTGATGGTCTCGATCCAACAATGCGTTTTAAAATTCGCCAAATTATCAGTGAAGAGGTTTCCACATACAAGCGTACTGTTGTCATTTCTTCGCACAACTTGCAAGAACTCGCAGATATTTGCGATTCTGTTGCAATTATGGATAACAAACGGATTCGTTTGAATTATACCCAAGAGGATATCATTACGCATTATCATAAATATCGGATTGCCTTTGCAGAGCCAATCGATCCCGCGCTTTTCGCTGAACTTACTCCTATCTTTTTAGGAGGAAAGGCGAAAATATTTACCATGATTGTTAAAGGGTGTCGTGAAACCACTGAACACTATCTCAACAGCCTCAATCCCTTGCTACTAGAACGTGATGACGTTTCACTTGATGAAATATTCATGTACGAAATGGGAGGGTACTAAAAATGAAAACGCTCTTTACATCGCGCATTAATTTTGACTTGATTCGTTTCCATTTCAAGCGCCTTAAAGCATTGACGTTTGTATTTACAGTTTTATTATTTACGACATTTCCAATACCGGTTATTATAAAACGTCTTAACATTTACTACAGTCCTACTGAATTGTTCGGAGTGAATGCTGCAGTAGGTACATTAGCTTTTATTACGATGGGATTGATGATTATCGCTCCGTTTATCTTCTTCCATTACCTTTTCTCCAGTCGTGCGGTGGATGTGTATCATGCCCTTCCAATTCGACGTCGTGATTTGTTTATTACCTATATAGTTACTGCAGCACTTGCTGTACTTATTCCGTTTGCATTAACCTATTTTACCGGCTATATATTGACGTTTCTGCTTTTCGCAAATCCTTTTACATCACTTCATATTTTTACTTTTATGCGCCTGGTTGTTATTTTTATTTCGATCAGTGCACTCACTGTATTTGTAATTATGAATACAGGAACTCTCTCTGATGCAATCATCTACACCGGTATTTTATCCATCGCGCCTTTTGTTGCCTATGCAGCAATCCAATTCTTCGCAGGTCGATTCATTACAGGTTTTGCAAGTGGTAGTGGCGATATTCTGCCTTTCATTTCACCACACCTTGCAGTCTTAGCTGTGATTGTACCCATGGGACTGAGTGTTGATCCAAGTATTATTTCTTCATACTGGTTCATCATTTCAATTATTATCTATGTTGTTTCAATTTGGCTTTATGAACGCCGTCGTTCCGAGAGAACCGAAGAACCCTTTACAAATCGTGTCTTCTTTTCCTTAATCACTTCCTTATTCACAGCCATACTCTTGGTTGGACTTATTGCATTTTGGTCCACGGTAAACACAATAGATGCATCATTCTTATCACCCCGTGTTATTACCATTCCAATATTGTTAGCTTTCGTTGTTTATGTTCTCTTAAACATCATCAAGAACCGTTCAACACGTAAGTTTAAAGAAGTAACACGTAACTATGCCATCATGGTCGTTACAACCCTGGTAATATTGTCCACATTCTATTTCACCAATGGTTTTGGGTTCACCGAGAGGATTCCTGATAGCAAAGATATCGAGAGTATCCAAATTAGCGAATCATCGATAGCGCAAATTCCATTCATTGGGATGACATCAACGAATAAATTAATTTTGAATGACCCCGAGAGTATTCGTCAATTCGTTGTTTTCCACGAAGATATCGTTGGCCGCATTGACTCGAAACGAGGGCTCGTATCTGACAACGCCTATGAACTGACCGACCCAAATGCTGATTACAACAACTATGTAAGTCTTGAATTTGCCTATGTACTGACAAATGGCAGTCGCATGTCGCGTGCTTTCCTTGTCCACAACTCACTTCTTGATACACTCTTGCCGATTGCATTCACTACGGAAGTACAGTCACAAGTAAATCCAATCTTAAGCGGTAAATATTACCCCGACTATGTAGAGTTTTTCTCACCATCATTCTCAACTCGCTATACATTTACTGGAAAGTTGGATGAGCTGGTTGAAATCTACCGGCAAGAGATTAGCAATTACACAGTTGATGATTACACCAAGAACGGGGGGTATCTCAAGTACATTTTAGCTTATGGCTCCGATGACAGAATCTTCCAGTTAAATATTGATGAGCGCCATACCCGTACACTCCAATACCTCGAAACGCATCTTATCGACCCCATCGATACCGAGTTTACATTCCAACGCTTCATCGCGCCGATTGAGGATCCTGAGTTTCATTATTATAATCCAATCTCCGGCTATGTTCGAAAAACAAACGTTTGGGATATATCCTCTTCGATTTCAGAAAGTTTGACTCTTACAACAGCAGATGCAAAGAAACTCGATACTCAGCTCAAAGCGTATGCTTACTCAGAGAATCGTTACGATACATTGTTAATCTATAGTTTCTCTGATGATATCGCCCATTACTTTAGCGTTCAATTACCGATTATTCCAAATTAAAAGGGGATTCCATAAAGGGATTCCATATGGAATCCCCTTTACTTATTTCTTCGGTATTTCAATATAATTATTCATAGTTACAAGTTTGTTTACGACATCATAATCCACATCCATAATGTATCCGAGCCCATTGGGTGTAGCGATTTCACGGAATGTATCAAAAGATAGGGGAGCCAAGAACATGAGGAATGTTTTAACGATACCTGAATGGCAAACAATCGTCAATGAATCTTCTCGTGCAACTACCATTTCATCAAGAATCGCATTCAACTTTCCAAAAATACGCAATGCAACCTGTGAGATTGTCTCACCATTTACATGCGGTTGGTTGCGAATATATACTTCATTATAGGGGATATTATCGATTTGATCCCAACGTATATCTTCGTAATCACCAAAATGAATTTCACGAAATGCGGGCGACGATTCATTAATTGGTGTTTCATCACCATAAATTAGTTTGAATGTATCAATTGTTCGGACCAAATCAGATGTATAATAGCGATCAGTTTTGGGATATGCGTATGTTTCACGATACTCATGTAATTCTTCAATTCCTTTTTCAGAGAGCTTTGTATCACTCCAACCTGTATAGGTTCCCAAATCATTTCCAATCGTGTAGCCATGTCGTACCAGTACAATTTTCATAGTCAATCAAATCTCCTTCTGTACTATTCTAACTCATTTTCCTACTGGATACCAATTCTAAGAAAGACTTAAAAAGTCACAGTCTGTTTTGGACTGTGACTTTCATTAACTAATTTGTGTTCCGTTAGAAACAACACCACCGGATACAAGGTCCATGCCTTCAGCATCTTTTGCGGCAAGAATCATACCGTGTGACATGACGCCACGCAAGCTAACAGGTTTGAGATTTTCAACTACGACAACCTTACGACCCATTAGGTCGTCGACGCTAAAGTGTTCCACAAGACCGCTGACAACTTGAACTTTCTTTGAACCTAAATCCACTTGGACAACGTACAATTTGTCTGCCTTAGGATGTTTCTCTACTTCAACAATTGTCCCTGTCTTGAGAATCATCTTCTTAAATTCGTCAATTGTAATTTCATCAACAGCTTCGATTTCTTCCAGACTTGCTGTAGATGGTGTCATTTGCGCTTCGAGTTTCGCAAGTGTCTCTTCTTTATCAAGACGAGAGAAAATAATTTCTGTCTTTTCAATAACAGGATGCCCCAGTTCAAAGAGACCAAACTGATGTCCTTGTTCGAAACTGCGGTGTTGGGTTTGGATTTGATCCAAAATCTTTACGGCTGTTTCCGGAACAAACGGTTGCAGTGCGATACCACCTACGCGAATGAGTTCAACAAGATTGTATAAAACAGTTTGAAGACGGCCATGCGATGCTTCCTCTTTTGCGAGTACCCATGGCTGTGTATCATCAATATATTTGTTTCCTTTACGGAAAAGCGCGACGATTTCAGAAATTGCGTCGGAAACATGCAATGTTTCCATCTTATGCTCAACATTTGTCATTAAAGATTTAATCGATGCGATAAGTTCGTCATCAATCGAATCACTCACAGTGTTTACCGTTAAGGTTCCGCCAAAGTATTTATTGACCATTGAAACTGTACGATTCACAAGGTTTCCAATTATATTTGCTAAATCTGTGTTAATGCGTTCAATCATCAACTCATTGGTAATATGTCCATCTCGCTCGTATGGCATTTCATGAAGCATGATATAGCGAACCGGATCAACACCCAGAACTGCGGCAACATCATCGACATATACGGCATTTCCTTTTGATTTGCTCATCTTACTGTCACCAGTAAGCAACCATGGATGACCAAAGATTTGATCTGGTAACGGAAGATCAAGTGCCATCAAGAGAATTGGCCAGTAAATCGTATGGAATCGAAGAATATCTTTTCCAATAAGGTGAACATTTGCAGGCCACCACTCGTAGAATTCAGGGGCGTGATTGCCATCTGCATCGTATCCAATGCCTGTAATATAGTTTACAAGGGCATCAATCCAAACATAAATGACATGCTCTGCATCAAAATCAACTGGGATTCCCCATTTGAAGCTTGTGCGTGACACGGCAAGATCAAAAAGTGGCTCTTTCAAGAAGTTCTGTAACATTTCATTCTTACGAGACTCTGGTTGAATAAAACTTGGATTATCCTTAATATGTTGTACCAAACGATCTTGGTAATTACTCATCTTAAAGAAATACGTTTCTTCTTGCTGACGTTCAATCGTTGCACCACAATCTGGACAGATGCCATTTTCGACTTGGGAGTCCGAATAGAATGACTCATCTGCTTTACAGTACCATCCTTCATAGAATCCTTTAAAAAGATCGCCTTGATCAAAAAGTCGCTTGAATATTTTTTGAACTTGCTCTTTGTGGTATGTATCCGTTGTACGTATGAAGTGGTCGTACTCCACATTCATCAATGAAAAGAGTCCTTTGATGACATCTGAAATATTATCAACATGTTGTTTGGGTGTAATGCCTGCAGCATGTGCATATTCTTCAATTTTTTGTCCGTGTTCATCCGTTCCCGTTTGGAAGTATACATTATATCCTTGTTCCCGTTTGAAGCGTGCAATTGCATCTGCCAAAACGATCTCATAGACATTGCCAATATGAGGTTTTGCAGATGTATATGCAATCGCGGTTGTTATATAGTAATTGTTTTTATCTTTCATAAGAAGCCTCCGCTTATTTCCTTGTAATTATAGCCTATTTAGTCCGTTCTCACAACTTATCCATTAAAAAACTCAGCCATTAGTTTCAGCTGAGTTTTGCTTTATCCGACGTAGATTTCGTTAAGTTTTAGGATATCATCCGCGCTCAATTGTAATACTTCTTGAACGTAGGTATCAAATGTACCATAATCCTCTTCAATGGCACGAAATGCCGTACCAATGTATTCGGGGTCAACTATCGTGTATCCTCGATAGTTCTCGATTTGTTCTGGAGTAACATCGGGGAATTTTTCCATCATCTTTTCGAGCATTTCTTGTTGGTTGTCTTTGTTAAGTTCGTTGGTTCGAAGATAATCTTTCATGATATCTTCTTCAGACGCTCCCAAAATTTTGAGTATTTGAGCGGCCGCAAATCCTGTTCTGTCTTTTCCGGCAGAACAATGGAAATATACAGCACCTTCTTCATTTAACAGAAGTTCTTTAAAGAATTGACGGTATTCCATTTGAGCATGATCATCACGCACTAATTGATTGTTTAATTGACACATGTGGTCATGAGCAACCGTACTTTTCACTTGGTTCATCATACGCATTGGGTCTGCTGTTGTTCGTTGACGTCTTCCTAAGATATCAAGGTGTACATATGTCAATCCATCAATCATGTCATTGGGTTGACGGTCTTGCTCATCCAAGGTTCTTAAGTCAATAACAGTTTTTAGTTCGTATTCATTCAAAAGGCGATTCACTGTTTGCGAATCAAGATGTTCCAACGGTCCACCGCGTAGTAGTTTATGTGGTTTTACATGACCACCACTCACTTGAATGCCTCCGATATCTCGGAAGTTTAATATTTTCTTATGCATTTCCATGTCTTTCCTCCTAATAGAAAAAATCCCGATTGGCTCGGGATTAGTTTTTGTTTGTACGTTTTTTCAAACACTCTTTACAAATACCCTCAAAAGTCATGTCATGTTCGATAACAAGACACCCGAGTTCTTTTTCAACAAGTGCGTGGAGATCATCACGATAGTCAATTTCCACATCATCAATACGGTTGCATTCACGGCAACGGAAATGATAGTGATCGTGGAGGTTTTTATCGTAAATAAATCCCAACTCAGGATGGCGGACACGATTGATGAGTTTCTCAGAAAAGAGCACGTTTAAATTACGGTATATTGTAGCTATACCGATAGATACGCCCCCATCTTTTAGGGTTGAGTGAATTTGATCAGCGGTCATATGACCCTCTGATGCTTGAATCACTTCTAAAATCTCTTGTCTTTGCTTTGTTAATTTAATACTCATATCATATCACCATGTTAATTATAGCATAGAATTAGCGATCACCGTTAAAAATTGAATTTTTAACAACAACATAATCAACTTTGCGAATTGACTCTAAATCACGACCACCCGCATAAGATATTGATGATTGTAAGTCTTGTTTCATCTCTAATAATGTATCGGCAAGATTTCCCTTGTAAGGAACAAGAATCTTCTTTCCTTCAACATTTTTATGTTCACCTTTTTGGTACTCTGATGCACTTCCGAAGTATTCTTTGTATGTGACACCATCCACATCAACAATTTCACCAGGCGACTCTTCGTGACCTGCAAAAAGCGATCCAATCATACAGATTGTTGCGCCAAAACGAATTGATTTTGCAATGTCTCCGTGGTTGCGAATTCCACCATCGGCAATAATTGGTTTGCGAGCAGCTTTTGCACACCATGCAAGTGCTGATAATTGCCAACCACCTGTTCCAAAACCAGTTTTTAACTTCGTAATACATACCTTACCAGGACCAACACCGACTTTGGTTGCATCCGCTCCAGCATTTTCAAGTTCACGAACTGCTTCAGGCGTTGCGACATTTCCAGCAATTACAAAAGTTGCAGGCAAGTGTTTCTTTATATGTTTAATCATTGATATTACTTGCTCGGAATGTCCGTGCGCAATATCAATAGTAATGTATTCAGGAATGACGTTATCATGCGCGAGTTTCTCAACAAAGTCATATTCAGTGTCTTTAACACCAACACTGATGGATGCAAAAAGCCCTTCAGCTTGCATTTCTTTGGTGAAATCGTAGCGACGTCCTTCGTCAAAACGATGCATGACGTAGAAGTAGTTATTCTTTGCGAGCCAAAGTGCGACGGTTTCGTCAACGATTGTCTGCATGTTTGCAGGAACAATTGGCATTGCGAAGGTATGGTTTCCAAATTTTACAGTTGTGTCACATTCTGAGCGACTTTTTACAATACATTTGTTGGGAATTAACTGAATATCTTCGTAGTCAAATATTTTCATTTTCTATCTCCTATTTTTCGTCATGATAATATGCATACAGTTCATTTTTTGAGACTTTATTACGTTTGGCAATTGTTGAAATTGAACGTGAAATTGAATTTCCTGTTGCAATCTCATCGTCAATTTGGGTAACAAGGCTGCTAAAGTCTATGACACCGATTTCTTGACGCTTGTCGATTACAAGTACAAACTCACCTTTAATCACTTCAATAGCTTCAATAACCTCGGAAACAGTGCCTCGTATGAATTCTTCGTGCATCTTTGTAAGCTCACGAACAAGACATATTTGTCTGTCACCGAGTACATCATACACAATTTCTAATGTCTTTGCTAACTTGTGAACCGATAAATAATAAATTGTCGTCATCGGCAAATCCTTGTTGGTTTCCAACTGTTTCTTTAGCTGACTTTCCTTGTGTTCAAGAAACCCCATAAAAGCAAATGGTTGAGCTACCAGTCCTGATGCAACGAGGGCATTTAAGAATGCGCTTGGTCCTGATATTGGGACCACATTATAGCCTGCTGCAATTACATCGGTTACTAGAGTTTGTCCAGGATCTGAGATGAGGGGATATCCTGCATCACTAACAAGGGCAATGCTTTCATGTTCCTTAAATAATTCAAGAATTCCTTGCGCGCTTTCTTTTTCATTATGGGCATGGTGGCTGATTAGTTTTGTCTTTATTTCAAAGTGTTGCAATAGTTTACCCGTATTCCGAGTATCTTCTGCTGCGACTACATCGACACTTTTCAATACCTCAATTGCGCGAGGACTCATTTCTTGCAGATTACCGATTGGTGTCGCAACAAGATAGAGGGTGGGTAGTCCGTTCTTAAAGCTTTGTTGTTTTATCATTGGGTTCCTCCTAAAGTACACGGGATTTATGATAGTTAATAAACTCATAGCCGAGCTGATCCAAAAGTAGATTCGTGTTGATTCCCGGTCGAATTCGGTCTTTGAGCATGAGCATAATTTTCTTGTAATTGAGTTGTGTTGGTTCATCAATGTTTGTCACTTTTGCATGGACTGCGCCGTTTGCACTGCTTCCCATCACAACAATCACAATATCCATAAAGAAATCAATATTCTCTTTGTCTATTTTCTTGTTTTTGATGCCTTCATGCTGTACGTGAACAACTGCCTCGCGTATTTTTCCTTGATTCAAATAATCAACGAACTCAAACGCGACATCCATAACACTCACATAGGCTCCAGATTCAGCAATCACTACCATTTCTTCACTGCTGTTTGATATCCTTGATAAGAGGTAGGCGTCCAGTTCATCAAGTCCTTTGTTGAGTCCTTCATGGTAAAGTACTTCTTGATCGTGACTCTCAAGTTGTATTAAGAGGCAGCGGGATTTGATTGTTTCAAGAACACGATTGGGTTGGGACGTTGTCAAGATTGCTGTAATATCACTTTCAGGTTCTTCTAGAAATTTAAGGATACTGTTCATGGCGGAAATACTTGCATTCTCAACGTCTTCAATAATATAGACTTTATGAGAGTCTTGCTCCATATTTGTTTGGGTAAAGTAATCTTTAAGTGATACGATTTCGTCTTTCTTAATACTCTCGTCACGACTGCTGACGACCTTGAAATCACCATGTTGGTTGTTCGCAATGCGCTCGCAAACTGAACACGATTGACACGCACCAATTGTTTGTTCACGACACATCAAACTCTGCGCCATATATGTCGCAAAAGAAAAAGCATCACTTTTTCCAACGACTAGGTATGCATGCGAAACCATATTCTTCTCTTGTTGTTTATGAAATAAGTTTAATGCTTTGGCTTGTTCTTTCATCTATAATACGTCCTCAATGATTTTTATTGCTTGTTTTGCGACTGCTTCAACAGTTCTGTTCCCATCAATAACATGAATGCGATCAGGGAAGCGTTTAATCACTTCTTGATATCCTTCATAGACACGGTTATGGAATGCCTCCCCTGCTAATTCAAGTCGGTCCATGGCACCACGTTTTCCCGTACGTTCCAAACCAATGGCCGGATCACAATCGATGAAAATGGTAATATCGGGAAGTCTGTTCTCGATTGCGAACATGTTTAGGTTCCATACGGCATCAATACCAATTCCTCGAGCGTACCCTTGATATGCCAATGATGAATCAATAAAACGATCACAAAAAACCATCTTACCTGCTTCAAGTGCTGGTAAGATTTTTTCAATTAAATGCTGACGTCGACTTGCCGCATACAATAACGCTTCGGTACGATCATCCATTTCTGTGTTTACGGGATCCAATATCAGATTGCGAATTTTCTCAGAAATTCCAATTCCCCCCGGTTCACGAGTACAGAGCACTTCAATATTCTTTGCCATGAAGTATTCACTCACGTATTTCGTAATTGTTGTTTTCCCACTACCATCTGGTCCTTCAAATGATATAAATAATCCCATAACGACACCTCTTTTTATTCATTATATCATGCACCCATTCATAAAGTTGTTTAAAAAATAGGTTTCCGTTAAAATAGGAGAGAGATTAAGGAGTTTTATACGATGAAACTATGGAAAAAAGCATTTACAAGAGCTTCAGAAGATAATATTTATGTAGCAATTTCTTTCTTTTTATTTGTACTTTTAGTTGTCCACTTTTTCACACGATCACAATGGGCAATTTACGGAATTGGCGTCCTGTTTGTGATTGCAATGATTTATCTTGTTTATCACTACATCCAAACCCGAAAGGAAGAAAAAAATGGTAAAAACGTTAAAAAAACAAAGCGAAAATAAAAGATACGAAGGGATTATTGTTGACCTTTATAATACCGATTTTGAAACAGATGCCGGCATTTTCACTGCGGAAGTTTTAAAGCACCCTGGTGGCGCCTGTATTGCAGCAACCCATGACAATGAAACCTTCTATGTTGTTGATCAGTTTCGCTTCGGAACGGAGCTTGTTATGACGGAGTTTCCTGCTGGAAAGACAGACCCTGGCGAAGACCCACAAACAGTTGCACTGCGGGAATTACGAGAAGAGATAGGCTATACGGCACAAACAATTGTCCCATTAGGATTCGTTCACAGTTCACCAGCGTTTTTGAGCGAGACATTGCATCTTTATTATGCGACTGATTTAGAATTTGTTGGCCAAGATTTGGATGAAGGTGAGGAATTGCATGTTTATCGACTATCCTTATCCGAAATCGAAGCTCGGATTATGCGAAACGAAATAACGGATGCGAAAACTATTGCGCTTGCTTACCGCCTTAAACACTACCTTAATAAATAGTTAAAGCCCTTAGCGGGCTTTTTTTATTGAAAATTATACCCTAAAACTTCGATAAATGATGCAACCGTCGTTGCTTGTAGTAGCTGATCAATGACCACACTTTCTGTGAGCATCATCGAAAGTGGATCAAAGATATCCGCGAATACTTTACGATCATCCTTAGCAATTGTAAGCATAATGACAAGATTAACATCGGTTGTATCCCATCGGATTGGATGTTTGCTGATGAATACGAGCATTGATGTCTTCTCTGCATTCATTCGCATGGAGTGGGGAATTGCAATTTTCCCAAATCCTGTGGATGACATCGCTTCCCGATCCATAATTTCTTGTTTGAACATTTCACCCACACTCCCCATATCTACTGCTTTAGAAACCAAAAAATCAATCACATTTTGCTGGTTTCTTGGTTCATCGTTGAGGAAGAAGGTTTGCGAAGAAAGCATCGTACTGATGGTCTCTTTAAAGGTGTTGCGACGCTTATTCTCCTTAAGGCGATGGATTGTTTCATAAATTTGTGCAGTGTCACGCTCATTTTTAAATGGATTAATCACAATAACAGGCAAGACTGGTGTAGTTTGCAGCGGTTGTGTTGTAATGATTAAATCCACATCGAAATTCTCGATACTAAATTCATCGGTCACCATATTTTGGACAACCAAAGAATCATGGAACGTTTCCGTAAGGTGGTTATAAAGATTCTGATTCATGTCGTAGTATTGTGGAAAAATAAAGATGCAACTTACCTTGTTACCAAGGCTTTTTTGAGTTTCTAAAGCACCACCAATGTGAAATGCGATGTAGGTAATTTCATCATCACTAATTTGCACATTAAAACGATGACTGATATCGTGAGCTACCGAAACTGCGCAATCATAGATCAGAGGACAGCTTTGTTTAATATTCATTGTGATGGGGTTCTTATTGGATCTTCCCATTTGCAATCGTTTGAGAAGATTATTGATGTGCAATGCAAAGCGAAAGAAGAATTGATTTTCACTAATATCAATATAGTAATAACGATTGATACTTTTAATCAAATCATCGACCAAATTCAAAACGCCTTCATCAATATAGGATGCAATGTTTAATTCATTGACGGCGTTAAAGTTGATATTAGATCCCGAACTTAAAATAAGCAGCGATAACTCATATACTTCTTCTTTGCTGTACTGAATCTGAAAATAAGAACTAATCCGTTGTGTTATTTTTTCTGCAATTTGTATCTCAGTATTGGTACTGATAATGTCCATTGTTTCGGAGTCAGAATATGTATTGTTGTGTTGAATTCTGCTGATTGATACCACAATATGTAAAATCAGATTCATCAATGCATAATCGTTCACAAAATAGTGGGCTTCGTTGAGTGTACTGACGACAATATCACGGATTTTAAATATATTATACTCATCAAAGTTGTTTTGCAATGACTCAATATTGAGAAAGTTTTGATTGGATTCTTTGTAGAGGATTGATGTTAAGAGTCGTCGTTTATTTTTTTCCAATCCTTGAATAACTACGGTTTGCTTTTCGACTTTCATTGTTAGTGAGTACGTGTCTAACCTTTTTTTGAGTTGGGCAAGATCGGCACGAACTGTTGACTCACTCACATGAAGTTCGTAGGCAATTGTAACAATATTTAGATGTTCTTTCTTAATGAGCGAGCGAATAATGTACACAAGACGCTCATCGGGTGTTGAAGGCATTGCGACAACGCTATTAATGGCAATCTGTTTGTAGCGTTCACGGTTTAGTGCATATCCATACGGTGATGCCTTGATGAGTCCTGGATAGCTTTCATTGATTGACTTGACATAGCTTTTTACAGTTCGCACGGATTTTCCAAGCGCATCGGCCAAATGTGTCGCATGTATTGATGAAGTTGCACTGCTTAAATGATTCAAAATCTCTACGTACTTCGAGTCCAGCATCTCATCACCGCCTTTCTATATTAGTATACCAATCTTGTCACAACGACGATGTAACTATTTGCACCGCATGCGTGCGAAAAAATAAATTTGCACCACGCTAACCCATTCATAATGAAGGTAGAAAAGGAGTTTACATTATGAAAAAACTTAGAATTCTTCTGGTTTGCGGTTCTGGTGCAAGTAGTGGATTTATGGCCGCTAACATGCGCAAAGCCGCAGCGTCAAAAGGACTTGATGCATCGATTACTGCGCGCAGTGAGTCTGAGATTGAGAATTACATCGACGAGATTGATGTCTTGATGGTCGGACCGCATCTCGCCTATATCTTAGATGAAGTTGACAGTTACATCGGGGATGCACCTGTTAAGGTAATCCTGATGAGGCCAGAGTATTACGCAACATTGGATGGTGCAAGAGCAATTGACCATCTGATGCAAGAAATCGGAATGGAGGAACAAACTCATGAATAAATTAATTCATTGGTTGGAAAATTCATTTGCTCCAAAAATGAATAAGGTAAATACAAATGTCTGGATTGTTGGTATCAAAGATGGCATTATGCAGACTTTACCTTTTATCTTTCTTGGTTCTGTATTCTGTATGCTTACAATCCTCAACGATTACATTCCAAACTTACCTAATTTCTGGGTGCCTTTTGGTTGGACAATGGGAATGGTATCACTCTTCGTGGCATTTCTCGTCCCATTTAACATTATGGAAAAGAAACGCCTTCGCAAGAATCGAATCAATGCAGGACTTGCCGGTCTTGTTTTATTCCTAATTATCATTACCCCTCAAGTTGTTGCATCGGGTAACCCTGGATTTGGTCATGAGTCTTTGGGGGCTGGGGGTATGTTTATCGCAATGGTCGCTGGATTGATTTCGGCTGTTGTGTTTACAATTTTCTCGAAATTCTCTTTCTTTAAGGAAGAATCCGTTATCCCTGACTTTGTACGCTCGTGGTTTGACTCCATGCTACCGATTGGGATCATCATTCTCTTTGGTTGGATTGTTGTCGACCTTGTTGGATTTGATTTATACAATATGGTTTTAGCAATCTTCAAACCCTTGGCAGGTCTTGTTGAATCTCCAATTGGATTCCCACTTACCATGTTTATTTTCTGTTTCTTATATTCACTTGGTATATCTTCATGGGTTTTAACACCAATCTTAACCCCTGTATTTCTTGATGCGATGCAAGCAAATATCTCAGGACTTGCTACAAATTTAGTAACAAACTCTACCGTGTATTCATCATATCTATGGGTAGGTGGTATTGGCTGTACTTTCCCGCTTGTCATCATGTGTGCAATGTCACGTTCAAAGAAACTCAGTGCTCTGGGAAAGGCGTGTATTGGGCCATCAGTGTTTAACATTAATGAACCCATTGTCTTTGGAGCCATTGCTTGGAATCCAATTCTTATGATACCAATGTGGTTGCAAGGAATTATTCTTCCAATCATCGTTTGGGTCTTCACCAAAGTTATTGCCTTTGCTCCGATTCCAAACGTTGTATTTGAGATGTGGTATTGTCCGTTCCCAATTTCTACGTGGTTAATCACACGTTCGATTCCAGCATTAATCTTACTCGCTGGCGTTGTACTTGTTGCAACACTCATCTGGCTCCCATTCTTTAGAGTCTATGAACGCCAACAAATTGCTTTAGAAAATTCTGAATTGAAAGAGGTCTAATATGGAAAATGATACATTAACAAAGGTTTCAATGGATATTATTTTGAATGCAGGGGATGCACGATTGTGCTCAACTGAAGCTCAAAAAGCACTGGCAGCGTTTGATTTCGAGCTGGCAAGTTCAAAAATGAAAGAAGCATTTGATAAAATTCGCGTTGCGCATCAATTGCAAACTGAAGTTATACAGGATGAAACGCGCGGCGAGACTTACAATCCTTCACTCTTGTTTACACATGCTCAAGATACACTCATGACAATTTACAGTGAACTCAATATCACCAAACGTCTTATTGATATGATGCGTGCCATTGATGCGCGCCTTAAGAAAGTAGAGGATCAATCATGATAAATACAAAATTCCCAAAAGATTTCCTATGGGGCGGTGCAATTGCTGCCAATCAAGCTGAAGGAGCCTGGCAAGAAGGTGGGAAAGGCTGGTCAATTGCGGATATTAATGAATTCCGTGATGACATCGCTCTTGAAAGGAAGAGCAATAAAGAAGTTACAACCGACTATGTAAAACATGCTATGACCGATACAAAAGGAATCTATCCAAAACGAAAAGCGATTGATTTCTATCATACATACAAAGAAGATCTGGCGCTCTTATCAGGGTTGGGTATTAATACATTCAGAACATCGATTAGCTGGGCACGTATCTTTCCAAATGGGGATGATGTGACACCCAATGAAGCAGGACTTCAATTTTATGATCACCTCTTTGATGAAATGTTACAACTTGGAATGGAGCCCATGGTCACACTATCACACTATGAAATGCCATTGAATCTGACCCTAAACTATCGGGGTTGGTATGATCGTGATGTTATTGATTTCTTTGTGACATACTGTGAAACATGCTTTAAGCGTTACAATGGAAAAGTCAAAAATTGGATTGTTGTCAATCAAATTAATCTCATCGGACACGAATCTTTCAATCACCTTGGAATTGCTGAGGACAAAGTTGATAATCTGCTCGAAGCGAAGTATCAGGGCGTTCATAACGAACTTGTTGCAAGTGCACGTGCCACAAAAATTGGCCACGATATCAACCCTGATAATAATATTGGGATGATGCTTTGTGATTGGATTGCAGCCCCTGCAACATGCAAACCTGAAGATGTCTTTGCAGCCATGAAGAGCAACCAAATGGAATATTATTATGCTGATGTACTCCTACGAGGTACGATTCCTGGCTATGTGCACCGTTTCTATCATGATAATGCATTGAATATTTATATTCCTGCGAGTGATATTGAGGATCTCAAACATACTGCTGATTTTATGTCTTTCTCGTATTACTATTCTTCAATTATTGACAATGAAAACTGGATAACAAAACAAGGAACAAAAGCCAATCCGTATCTCAAAGCAAGTGACTGGGGTTGGGCTATTGATCCCTTAGGACTTCGTACTGCGCTCAACCAATATTGGGATCGTTATCAAAAACCCATCTATATTACTGAGAACGGGTTTGGTGCATTCGATACTGTTGAAGATGACGGAAGGATTCATGATAGTTATCGTATCAATTATTTACGAGCACATGTTGCTGAGATTAAGGAAGCAATTATGGATGGCGTTGATATCCGCGGATACTACCCTTGGGGTCCTATTGACATTGTGAGCTGTTCCTCTTCTGAAATGTCAAAACGCTATGGATTTATCCATGTTGACTTGGATAATTATGGCAAAGGAAGTGGTAAACGACGTCTAAAAGATAGCTATGCCTGGTATAAAGGTGTGGTTGCTTCTAACGGAGAAAACTTAGAATAAAGTTGAAAAACCAGAAAACGTTAAGCTTTTCTGGTTTTTTTGCGGATTTGATTTCCTATAAGTATAAAACCTGTTGTCAGGAATGCATATCCGAATAGTATCTTAGTATTTGTAACGCCCGTATTGGGAAGTTTTTCTTCATTCTTAATTGGTCTGTATTTGAATACAATATCTTGGTGCGTCGGTATGAAAGTCCCTTGAATCTCTTTTTCCAGACTTGCCAATTGATAACCTGGTATGGAGATTGCTTCTGCTGTAAAGGGAATACCAATATCACCCTTTTTCATAATTGAATCATGAATGACATTATCATCCTCGTCCACGAAATGTACCGTCACTGATGACTCAATGATATCTTTTGAATAGATATGAGTGACCACTTGTTGCATGTCTGTAAACAGGCCCTCAGCATTCTCAGAGCGTATGAAAGTGTATCCATCAATCGCAATTGGATTGCTAAAAAACGCATTTCCGATTTTTCCTTGCAGATTTTTCTGAGGTGCAATTGTATTTCCACCTATATCTTTAAAATTTACGATAACGTTCATACCCTCTTGACGTTCATAGATGTGGGTGACACTTTGAGGATCATGGGTTATCGTTCCATTTATGGGTCCTTCACTCCGAACATAATCATAGTTTGAGATTTCAGGAGCATCTGCTTGAAACGATTCGCCAATATTTCCATGAATCGTTTGTGTGTTAGCAAGAGGTTGATTCTCAAGATCAACAAACGACACACTTATCGGTGCACCTTTCGTTTTGACTGCAACATTGATCCTGACACTATAGTTGATTGATCCTGTAAACGAGCGTGCAGGTGGCATGTAGTGGATTGCAAAGGTCTCAACGTCTTGGGGAAGCGCATCAATTACGATGCCTTCCTCTGTTAATGTGAAGCCATTCGATTCTTGCAAGTATACCCACGTTCCATCTTCGCGTTCGTATATTATCATCGGTGCACTGGCGCTGTTTGAGCGTGCTGAAAGCAGGGGAATCCCTTGAGTGTCCATCAACGTATCATTTGAATATAAGAGGGGTGTATCGTCAGTTTCAGGCCTTTGAACTGAACTTAATGATAGTTCCTCACTTTCCATAACCATTCCATAAGATTCTGACAGATTGTCTGGTAAATTCAATGTCGAGAAGTCTCTCATTCCAGAACTATATATTGTGAAGATACTGACGGTCCATGTTTCCATCAAACTCCCAATTCCCACAAGTTCTTCACTTGGAATTGGATTGTTGTAGCTTCCAATGTGTAAATTACCGACCACATTTTGTGGATTCATAAATTGCATTTCGAAGGGTCTTACAAATAGCGAAGCATAGTTTGGAAACGCAATCTCTGGCATATTTATAACGCGTACATGCGTTGTATCAAAATTCCTAATCCTTGTCGCATATTCAATCCCTGTGAGATCTACTTCTGTTCCAGCGGGAAGTAATCGAAAATCTAAACTATAAATGTTATCCATGTCGGCTTTGGTAATCTGCGCAATTTCTTTGCCAAGTTTCTCCGCTACAACGCTTTGTACATTAGCATCTGGCATCCAGTCAGCAATTGATTCTACGGATCGTTCTTCGTATTGGTCTGTCTCTTGTGTATCTGCGTACATCAATGTTGGCGTCAAAATACTTAGGACTGCCATCAAGGACAGTATTGCTTTTTTAGTTGTGTTTATTTTTTTACATTTCATTTGGTATTCCCCTCAATTCTTAGTTTCTCAAGAATTATATCGGCTACCTATCAATTATTGTGTCATTATGTCATGAGAGTGTTCATTTTCGTAACAAACCATATATTCGGTTCATAAAATTCACGAAACTGCAAAATAAAAAATGCCATACCATAAGATCGCTGCGATCGTAATGGTATGACACCTCTATACTTTATCGTTATTCTGATTTATCAGACTTTGGTAGGATAAATACTTGTTCTCCTGATTTTGACACTAATTGAGTACCACGCGCATAGTTTTGTACGTAAGCGGGATCTTGTAAGCGTGCTTTTTCATTATTGAGTGAAGCTTGCTCGCTCTTGATTGTATCAAGTTGTTCCTGTGCAGTGTTAAGTTCGCGATTCAATTGTGCTGTCGATAATAATTCCTTTACAGAATTGGTAATCATAATTCCTGAGAATGCAAGAACAGCAACACCAAAAATAGTTGTCGCAATTTTTGCAACAGGTGATAACTTTCTTGTTTTTTTCTTCATCGTTTGAGCCATTGTGTCTCATCTTCCTTTACATATTTACTCTTATAATTATACTGACAATTTAGTTCAATGCAAGAGTTGTCACCCAACATTCACGGGCCTTAAGACACTCACATATTTTAACTTTTCTTGTATCATTTAAGTCATACAGAATTGAAATAATGCGACAACAGTGGCTATTTTAAGTGTTTCATTGTTTTTCAGTCATTTAAACTTGTGATATACCAGTGTTTTGTCACAAAGTTTTGTGTGAGTAATGTTAAGAAAGCGGAGGACGTTCTACTTTTTTGTCAGAAACTAAATCATACATTGGTGGGTTATTTCGCATGATTTTGTCGCTTAAAAATGTCACTTCGATTGTGATATGACGGTGTTCGAAACGAATTTCGACCTCATCACCAACGAGAACTTCTGAAGCTGGCTTCGCTTTCTTGCCATTGATAAAGACACGCTCATCATCAGCAAGTTCTTTCGCGACAGTACGTCGTTTGATAATACGGGACACTTTAAGATATTTATCGAGTCTCATTGTGGTTCTCCTTTAGGTTTTCTAAAATATAGATTATATCTTCTGCCCAATCTTTATACATTGGCAATGTGATAATAATCGTTTGATTCATATATTTAATTTTAATTTCACTGGAACGGTCTGATATCAATTCAAAGAGATGAACACCGTCAACCTGTGAACTGTATGCTTCAGTAAAGATGAGTTCAACTTTGTTAACGCGTTCTTTAAATGACTTAATACGATCATCTTTAAGGAATATCTCCAAACGTGTTTTCTCCAATAACATGGTGACTGAGCTGGGAAGTTTTCCATAGCGGTCGCGTATATTTTCATAGAATGCGCTTAATTGTTCCATGGTTTCAATGTCATTGATTTCTTGGTACAGTTCCAATTTCTCACCATCATCACTTGTAAAGTCAGAAGGGAGATATCCATCAATTTTAAGATTTAGGCGCTCCTCTGTTTCAGGAGTAGTTATTGGTTTTCCTTGGCGTTGTGCAATGGCTTCTTTGAGTAACTGTACATACAAGTCGATTCCTACGGTATCAATAAACCCTGATTGGTTCCCACCGAGAAGTTCTCCAGCACCCCGAATTGTGAGGTCACGCATGGCAATCTTATAGCCACTTCCAAGTTGTGTGAATTCCTTGATTGCTTGCAGTCGCTTTTGTGCAATTTCAGTAATATTACGCTTGTCTGGAACGACAAAATAAGCATACGCAAGACGATCTGATCGTCCTACACGACCCTTAATTTGGTAGAGCTGTGACAATCCAAACTTGTGGGCATTGTCCACAATCATTGTATTGGCGTTTGGAATGTCGATTCCTGTTTCGATGATTGTTGTACACACGAGCACGTTTACATCTTTACGTATAAATTGTAACATAACATCTTCAATATCGTTACGGTCCATCTGACCGTGGATAACAGCGACTTTAGCACTTTCGATATTCATGGCCAAATGATTGGCTACATTATAAATGTGTTCGACGTTGTTAAAGAGGTAAAATGCCTGACCACCACGGTTAATTTCTTTCGAAATAATATCTTGAAGGGTCTTTTCATTCTTTTCAATGACATACGTCATTACGGGAAGGCGGTTGGAAGGTGGTGTGTTGAGTTGAGAGAGCGAACGAAGCCCAATTAGCGACATTTGCAATGTTCTTGGAATTGGAGTCGCACTGAGTGACAATACGTCCACAGAGACCTTAAACTCCTTAATACGTTCTTTGTGTTCAACACCAAAGCGTTGTTCTTCATCGATTATTAATAGACCCAAATCCTTAAACTTGATATCTTTGGATAGGACACGGTGTGTTCCAATAAGTACATCGACCTTGCCTTCACGAGTGCGTTTGATAATATCCCTTTGTTCCTTATCTGAGACAAAACGATTTAAGACTTCAACAACAATTGGAAAGTTTGCAAACCGTTCTTTAAATGTACGCGTATGTTGCGCACTTAAAATTGTTGTCGGACATAAGAAGACGACTTGTTTGTTATCAACGAATGCTTTGAATGCTGCACGAATGGCAACTTCTGTTTTCCCAAAACCAACATCCCCAATAAGCAAGCGGTCCATAGGAACAGGTCTTTCCATATCCTTTTTGATCTCTGCAATCGCAATTTTCTGATCGGGTGTCAGTTCGTATTCAAATTCTTCTTCAAACTCTAATTGATACGCATTGTCAGGACTAAATGCATAACCAACACTGTCCATTCGTGACGAATACAAGTTAACAAGTTTATCCGCCACATCGGCCACATCTTGTTTGATGCGGTCTTTATTTTTTTGCCAAGTCGCACTCCCAAGTTTGCTCAGGCGTACGGCGGTTGCTTCGGAAGACATATATTTACGTACCAGCGAAAACTGTTCTAACGGAACGAAGAGTTCATCACCATCACGATACATAATGCGCATGAAATCTTTTTGAACGCCTTCGATTTCTTTTGTTGTAATGCCCATATATTTTCCAATACCATATTGGCGGTGAACGACATAATCTGATGTGTCTAGATCTTGCAATTGGCTGAGCGATTCGGCCTGTAAGAATTTATTGTCATAGCGATACATACGCTTTTTATAGTGATACAACTCTTTTTCTGTATACACAATAATCTGATCGTCTTCTAAAAAGAAGCCACTGCTTATTTCCGAGTAATCTATGTAGATACCATTTTTCTTAGGGTAGTCGGTCAAAATTGCATAATCAATGCCGGCCACCAACAATTCGCGAATAAAGTCTTCCATGGTATTCTCATCCAAAGCAATAATGACTTTTTGCGTTATGGCTTCTTTACGAATCCACTTTAGCGTTTCCTGAATGGAGTCAGAGACGATGTTTGCAGCGTGCCACGGAATGTGTACTTCATTTTCAATTTGATATTCATGAACCAGCATGAGTTTCGATTTTTTTAAGATTGGATTAAAATCAGCATAAAGATCATGAATCGCCAACATCTCACTCATCTCATATTGTTCTTGTACAAATTCATGCACATCTAAGGTGTTTTGGCTCAGAATACGTTCAATACTTTCAACAGGGCTCAGTACTCTTTGCGCATCTTTGACGTAGTCGTAAATGGTTGCATAGCCTTCCCATAACCCTAAGAAAGGATATAGGGTCGCATCATACTCTCCCATTAATAATGTTTCACGCTTTAGTTCAACATTATTTCGGAGTTCCTCATCTTTAATTGGAGCAAGACGCGAGTCAATTGCAGCAACAATCTCGCTGATTTCAGTTTCATTTAAGATAACATCATTTGCAAAGACGAGTGTTGCTGTCTCGTGAACGGCATCTGAGCGTTGTGAGTCAATATCAAAACTACGCATGCTTTCTATTTCAACATCAAAGAATTCGATCCGCAAGGGTTGATTCATTTGAATTGAGAACACATCACAAACACCCCCACGTAAGGCATAGGTAAACGGTTGTTCAACATATTTGACGCGTGTGTAGCCCATTTTGTGCAATTTCTTTGCAAGGACTTCCGGAGCAATTTCTTGTCCAACAGTAAGCGTAATAATTTCCTCTTGCAGTGTTTGTGGATGGGAAAGCTTTCGCACTGAAGCAATCGCATGAGTGATACAAATGTCATAATCACCAGTGATGATTTTATGGAGGGCATCAATCCGATTCGCACGCATGATTTCTGATTGTACAATGACTTCAACGCGCAAGGACTCTTCATGGTTATAGTAGACAACTCGAGAGTCAGGATTCAATCGCTTAATCTCCGCATAAAGATCGGCTGCTTGTTGTTCATTCTCTTTAACAATGAAGAGCGGTTTTGATTGGTTCAATGTCGCACCAATTGCTAAAAGCGACTCCTGGAGCACGCTTAAATGGGCAAAGTTGTTTTTGCCCTGGGTGTACTGATGTACAATTTCATTATTTTTTAAATACGTTTTTAACCAATCCATTACTGTTCCTTCACATTATAGATATTCATAAGTTCCAGCACTTCTTTACCTTCGATGATATCTAAAATTGCCTGTGCTGCGCGATCAATGGCTGTTTCTTCATCAATTTTTCCCATAACATAATCTGCGGTGTTAATAAGAGGGTTTTTACCAATCCCCACTTTAATACGGGTAAACTCCTGAGTTCCAAGATGATTGATAATACTCTTGATACCATTCTGTCCACCCGAGCTGCCTTTGGTGCGAATGCGCAAGATGCCTACATCAAGATCTTTGTCATCTGATATAACAATTATATCCTCAGGATACGCATCATAGTAATCAACAATCTCGCGAACAGACTCGCCCGATAGATTCATATAAGTTTGTGGTTTAACAAGTATAACCTTTTCACCTCGCACAAATGTTTCTGCGATGAGTGCTTTAAACTTCTTCGTTGTGACACTCACTCCCAAAGCTTTCGCCACTTTATCAATGGTAATAAATCCTGCATTGTGGCGCGTTTTTTCATATTGTTTTCCTGGGTTTCCTAACCCGACGATAATTTTCATACATACCACCTTTTAAATAAAAAGAATAAGGGGGTTCCCTTACTCTTTATTTGGATCATAGACGATCTTGAGATGACGATTGCGTCCTGAACCTTCGCTTACTGTGCGAATGTTAGGGAATTCCGTTAATTCTTTATGAATTGTACGACGTTCATCATTTGGCATTGGATCCAATGTTGCATCAACTTTCGTACGTTGAACTTGTTTTGCAATTCGCTTAGCCATTGCTTTAAGTTTTTGATAACGTTCGTTCTTATAGTTGTTGATGTCTAAACTAACAAAGAAGCGACGCTTGAACTGTGCGTTCACAGCATTCTTCACCAAAAGGTTTAAGCCTTCCAATGATTTTCCACCACGACCGATGAGAATTGCATTGTTCTCGGCATTGATAGCAATACGAATGTTGCTTTTACTTTGTTCAACACTGATCTCTACAGCTTGCCCCATTCCATCAAAGAATGTTTGCAGGTAAGCCTTCACAAAATCCGATACATCACTGAGAGCATACACTTCAGCAGTTACACTAGCACCAATACCTAAGAAACCTGATTTTTCTTCAATGACATAGTAAACTAATTCATCTGGGTTTACATTTTTCTCGTTTGCAACTTGTTTGAGTAAATCATCCAAATTTTTGGCTGTATATTGCTTCATGATTGCCTCCCTTTTTAGTTATTTGCGTATTTGTTGTTAATGTATAACGTTTGTAATAATTGTGCTAACGCTGAAATCATCCAGTATAAACTCATACCAATGTTCCATTGTAGGGCAAAGAATGTGATCATTGCCAATGACATATACATCATTGATTGACCAGGGTTTGCTGCTGGTTTATCACCTGGACGTTTCTTCATCTTACGTTTTGTTAAGTATTGTGGTAAGAACATTGATAACGCTTGGAATATAACCATTAATGCAAAGATAACAATGTAGACTACGTTTCCTTCTTGGAATCCTTGTACCGGTGTTCTTTCAAGGCTTTCTCCTAAGATTTTACCACTAATGATAAGATCAGCACGTGTTACGGCTTGATACATTGCAATCATGATTGGTAATTGTAAGAATTGTCCACCCAATGCTGCCATTGGTTTGATATCGTGTTTTTCAAAGAGTTTTTGCATCTCAGTAGCTTTTGCCATTTTTGACTGTTGATCAGTACGATTGCGGTATTTTTCCTCAATACGTGCTTGATCAGGTCCGAGCAATTGCATTTTTTGTTGTTGTACTGTTGATTTGATTGAACTACGAAGAGTAACCAAACGAATTAAGACAGTAACAATAACGATTGATAAGAATGCGCCAGTGTATTGTGCAAAGAAGTTCAATATTTGTGCCATTGGCCAAACAAAGATTGCGCCAAACCAAGAGTCAACACCCCATGTCCATGCATCACCAAGGTGGATGATTGATTCTGGATAAACTTGTTTTGTAGCAGGGTCAATGTAGCTTGTACATCCTGTTAACAGAATCAGCAATAGACCCAGGAGTAATATTTTTTTATGTTTTTTCATGTAAATCTCCTAACTTACGTACCTTTTATATTTTAACCGTTTTCAGTAGGTTTTCCAAGTCTTTTCGGTTTTCCTCGTAACTTGACTCCAAATAGTTCTTTCGTACCAGAACAATATAGTCATAATCACTTGGAATCTCCGTAATTTCATGGAGCATCTCGCGAATTTGTCGCTTTGCTTTATTTCTAAAAACTGCATTACCAAGACGTTTGGGAACAGCAATCCCAAAACGCGCATTTTCTTCAGCCCGTTCCTTAATGTATACACAAAACGATCCCGAATTTTTAAATCGTTTGCGTTGCATGATGCTTTGGAACTCAGCAGCTTTTTTTATCCGTTTCTCTTTTTTCATATGTTTCTTTGTATTTTTACAAAAAAGTCACCCGCATGGGTGACTGATTATGCAGATAACACTTTTCTTCCTTTTGATCTACGACGTGAAAGTACTCGGCGTCCGCCAACTGTTTTCATTCGGGCTCTAAAGCCATGGACCTTTTGGTGTTTCCGCTTGCTCGGTTGATAAGTTCTCTTCATTGAAAACCACCTCCAGTTCTTCTTTGTACGATTAAGAGCAAATGCTTAGAAATTATATATAATCTGTTCTCAAATGTCAACGCATGCAGGCAAATAGGCATTTTTTTTTCAAGTTTAAGAAATCTAACACAAAGTTATCAACAATCGTTACAGTTTTTTTCCTTTTATAACAGTATGGGGGAAAGCATCCCAATATCTGTTGAGAAATTGTGTTGAGAAATCGTCGAATTATATCTCTAAACTCGTAATCCACACGATTTACCCCATGTTTTCAACAATGTTTATCCACATAATGTGGATAGTGCGGGAAACTACTTTGAACCCCTTATAAACTGCATATTATTGTGTTTGAAATATGTTGTCAATTCGAATTAATCATTCAATTGCTAAAGTTATCAACAGTTGTGGATTACTTTTTCTACTTTCCCCATTCTTTCCACACACTGAATTTTGTGGACAAATGTGGAAAACTCTTGTTTGTCCACTGAATAGGCGGCTTATTCGATTTCCAAATGTGGGAAACTTGTTTGTAAGTTTTTTTCATAAAAAAAGCCCTTTTTATTTGTTATTATAGTTCTAGTAAGGGAGCGCTGTTATGACAACAATGAAGTTTTATTTAGAAGATGTTTGGGGCAAAGTCAAATTGTTTATTCAACAAAATAGTCCGCTCGACGATATGATTTTCAAGACATATATTGAATCTGATACGCGTCTTGGGGCTTTAAATGAAGCCAGCGCCACCGTCGTTGTATCCACATATTTGCAAAAAGTAATCCTCCAGGATCAAATTGATTACCTAAACAAAGCCATCAATAATGTATTAGACAAAGATAATATGGTCTGCGAAGTGATGGAAGAGGGAGAATTTGGTAAGAAAAATCCTGTAAATATTCCTATTATTCCTGAACAGCGTCAAGTTGTTCGTACAGATGGCGTTGTTGCAAATCAAACGTTTGATAACTTTGTTGTTGGACCCAGTAATAAAGAGAGCCATTCTGCTGCGCTAGGCTGTGCATACCGCCCCGGGCAATTCTATACACCTTTGTTTATCTATGGTAATTCCGGATTGGGAAAAACACACTTGCTCAACGCAATTGGTAATTATATAAAAGCAAACAACCCAAATGCTAAAGTTTTCTATACATCAAGTTCTGATTTTGTACGCTTGGTTGCGTCATCCATTCAAAATCGTGAAATCGAAGAGTTTAAAGATCAAATGTATGCCCTTGATGTGCTGTTAATTGATGATATTCAATTTTTAGCAGGTAAAGAGAAATCCCATGAGATTTTCTTCCATATTTTCAATGAACTCATCTACAATCGAAAACAAATTGTTATCACAAGTGATCGACTCCCCACAGAGATTAAGGGGCTTGAGGACCGCTTAATTAGCCGTTTCTCATCGGGTCTCTCCGTCGGTGTCGACACACCTGAGTTCGAAACTTCGCTCGCCATATTAAAAATGAAAATTGCAAATCGTAGTGTCGATCCTGATGTCTTTGATGAAGATGTATTGAGCTATGTTGCCGCAAATTATTCCAAAGATGTCCGGATGCTAGAAGGTGCACTCAATCGTCTTCTATTCTATTCCATTCAGTTCTCTGATAATGAACACATTGATATCGATATTGCCATGGCTGCTTTCAAGAGTAGCGGTGAGAAAATTCAATCAACAGAGCTTGATACAAAAACAATCAAGCGCATTGTCGCCGACTACTATGGTCTCACACAAGCGCAACTGGTATCCAAGGCACGAACAAAAGCAATTTCAAATGCTCGCCATATTGCTATCTATTTGTCACGGAAACATCTGGATCTTCCCTACAACAAAATTGGTGAAGATTTTGGAAAACGTGATCACTCTACGATTATCAGTGCATGTGATAAAATAGAAAAGAAATTAAAAGTTGATCAGTTATTGGGTAAAGCAATCTTTGAAATTGAAGGAAAATTCAAATAAAGTGGAATTTCTGTTCTGCTTTTTTTTGTGGATTTTGTCCACAGTTATCCACAATTGTACCCCATCCTTTTAGGTCACTAATAGTCCTTACCTAAGGCTTATAATGTGTTTTGTCCACTTTCCCACACCCCTTAGTAATAGTAATTAAAGAATTTACTATAATATAACGCGCGTTGCGTTATTATTATTTCAAGAATTGATGTTCTTGTTCACTGAATTATGGTATAATAAGACCAATATTAATAATTAAAAAAGCGGAGGCATTTATGAAGTTCAATATCAAAAAACAATCGTTGTATAAATCATTATCTTCTGTTGGTAGAGCAGCATCAACTCATTCTCCTTTACCAATTCTCTCGGGAATTAAATTTGACTTAAGAAATGATGCCTTAACTTTAGTTGCAAGTGATTCCAATATTTCAATCCGTGAAATATTGGTTGCGAATGATGATAATAAACTCACTGTCTATGAAGAAGGTGAAGTTGTTTTAGAAGCGCGCTATATTCTTGAAGCAGTTCGTAAACTTGATGCGGATATTATAAACATCGAAATCATTGATGGTGCTTTAACGCGCATCAGTGGTAATAAAGCAGAGTACAATATCAACGGAAGCAAAGCAGATTTGTATCCAACCATTGATTTCTCGAAACCCGAGAAAGTTTTCAAATTACCGGGTTTTGTTTTATCTGAAATTATTTCGCAAACTGCTTTCGTATGTTCTACAAGCGAAGACCGTCCTATCTTTACAGGCGTTAACTTTAAGACAGACGGGAAAATTTTAAACAGTATTGCAACGGATAGCTATCGTTTGGCAAAGAAAACAATTGAGTTGCCTGAAGCAATTGACTTTAACATTTCTGTTCCTGCATCAAATCTTTATGAAGTGCAAAAATCAATCAGTGAGAACACAGATGTTATTATTGCTGTTTCAGACAAGCTGGTTCAATTCTACGTGGATTCAACATTGATTCAATCACGCTTAATTGACGGTCTATTCCCAGATGTTAGCCGTTTGATACCTGCAGAATATGGTTTTGAATTACTCGTAAACAAGCAAGAAATGATCAATGCAATTGACCGTTCTTCTTTCTTGAAGAGTGAAGGCTATTGGACTGTCAAACTTGAAGCAGGCCCTGAAGGGGTTGTTATTAGCTCGAAATCTCAAGAAATTGGATCTTCTGAGGAAGTCTTGAAACCGATTGAATATATTGGCGGCAATTTACGTATTTCATTCAGCGGTCGTTATATGATTGAAGCGTTGAAGTCATTTAAAACAGATGTTGTTAAAATTAAATTTGTTGGCGAGATGCAAGCATTTGTGCTCTTGAATCCAGAAGATAATTCTATCATTCAATTAGCCTTGCCAGTTCGTACATTTGATTAGTATATAACGTGGATGTTGTCCTACAGGATGACATCTTTTTTTATGTTTTTCTACCTGTATATTTTTACCATTTATCCACAGGAACAAACTTTATTTTAATCCAATCGCAATGCGTTATAATGCTATGTTGAAAAGCGTGAAATTTATTCGAATTTATGTTAAAATAGAAGGGTATCAAAAAGGATGGATAATATGAAAAAAGAAGTGCCTTATATCACTCTGGGACAATTTCTTAAGATTAAAGATTATGTGCAATCTGGCGGAGAAGCCAAGCATTTAATTCATACATTTTCAATTCAAGTCAACGGTGACGAAGAAAATCGCCGCGGTCGTAAATTGTACCCTGGAGATCAAGTTGTGATTAATGGGGAACCTCATGAAATTGCCAGCGATGATGAGAGTTAATCAGTTAACCTTACAACAGTTTCGAAATGTTAGTCAGATGGGTCTTGATTTTCCGCATAACCTCACTGTATTCATTGGGGATAATGGTCAGGGAAAGACAAACATTATCGAATCGCTTGTTTTTTTATCGTCAGGACGCTCTTTTCGCGTTAATGACGATCGCTATCTAATCCAAGATAAAAAGCAGTTTGCAAAGATTGATGCTATATTAGATTCGAAGCATCGCTTAGGTGTTGTGATTAGTGAACAGGGGAAATTCCTGCAGGTGAATCAGAATGTCATAAAAAAACTTAGTGACTTTATTGGTTATTGTAATGTTGTTCTATTCAATCCTGATGATTTGAATTTTTTCACTGATGCTCCACGGAAACGACGTCGTGACGTTGATTTTGAGTTGGGGAAGATTTCCAAAGACTATCTTGCAATTTTATCGCGTTATACTCGCGTTCTCTCGGAGCGTAACGCATATTTAAAGTCAAAAGCACTTGATACGGATTACCTGGAAGTTATTACTGATGAATTGGTGAGTGTGCAAATACCCATCATAAAACAACGTAATGCCTTTAGAAAGCGTATTGAACCACGCATCAACCATTATTATCAGATGATTACCCAACAAGACGTACATGTTACGTTGGACTATAGATGCTCTGTGTCGCCGGAGGATGAAGATATTAAAACTTCCTTACACACGAAGATGAAAGAGTCCTTGCGACGTGATCAAGAGTTACGGATGACACAAGTTGGTATTCACCGTGATGATTTTGTTTTTAAGGTTGAGGGTATCCCTGTTGTGAATGTGTCCTCTCAAGGACAGAAGCGAATGTTGATGATTGCTTACAAATTGGCCTTAGTCGATTTGATTTTCGAGAGTCAAGGATATTATCCAATATTATGTTTGGATGATTTATTTTCTGAGCTTGATGAGACACGTCGTAAACTGGTAATTGAAATATTGCCAGCTGCAATGCAAGTGTTTATAACTACTACAGATTTACGATTCATTATGACCGAAAGGGAACTTAATGTATTCGACGTCCGTGGTGGTCATGTCCATAAGGAGGGTAATTAATGCCAATGAACAAAGTAGAACATTCATATACTTCTGATGATATTCAGGTCTTGGAAGGCCTGGAAGCGGTTCGTAAACGTCCTGGTATGTATATTGGGAGTACTTCAGCCCGTGGTCTTCACCATTTAGTATGGGAAATTGTTGACAACGGAATTGATGAAGCACTCGCTGGTTATGCAACTGCTATCGAAGTTAAGGTTGATAAAGACAATATTATTTCTGTTTCTGATAACGGACGGGGTATTCCTGTCGAAGTTCATGAGAAAACAGGTGTCTCAACTGCTGAAACAATTTATACAGTGCTTCATGCTGGTGGTAAATTTGGTGGGGGAGCGTATAAAGTATCCGGAGGACTTCACGGTGTTGGAGCTTCTGTTGTTAATGCTTTATCGACGTTCTTAGAAGTAAATATATACAAAGACGGCAAAGAATATTACCTTCGTTTTGAAAATGGTGGTAATGTTGCTGTTGCACTTAGAGAAGTTGGACCTACGGATAAACAAGGAACAACAGTTCGCTTTAAAGCCGATCCAGAGATTTTCAAAGAAACAACGGAATACACCCATGATATTTTACGCGATCGTCTTCGCCAAATGGCGTTCTTGAATAAAGGCATTCGAATTACCTTTATTGATGAGCGTGAGCCAGAGGAAACGCGTGAACAAATCTTCTTCTATGAAGATGGTATTCGTGAGTATGTTGCTTATATGAACCGCAATAAACAAGTGATTCATGAAGAGATTGTTTCTGTTGAAGGTGAGGAAGATCAAATACTTGTTGAAGTTGCCATGCAATACAATGACGGCTTCGTTCCAAATATTTATTCTTTCACCAATAATATCAACACTCAAGAGGGGGGAACTCATGAAGATGGATTCCGTCTTGCCCTTACACGAGTCATTAATGGTTATGCTAAAGAAAAAGGTTTCTTAAAAAAAGATGAAGATGCATTCGTAGGTGATGATGTTCGTGAAGGATTAACGGCCATTATTTCTGTAAAACATCCTGATCCTCAATATGAGGGACAAACCAAGACAAAACTTGGAAACAGTGAAGTGCGTCGAATCGTTTCGAATATTTTCGGATCACAATTGGAACGTTTCTTAATGGAACATCCTGAAGATGCGAAGATTATCGTAGAAAAGGCTATGATAGCCTCAAAAGCACGCGTAGCTGCACGAAAGGCACGTGAGTTGACCCGACGTAAGGGAGCACTTGAAGTCTCGTCCTTACCTGGTAAATTGGCTGACTGCTCCAACCGTGACCCTGCACAAAGTGAAATCTACCTTGTCGAGGGTGATTCCGCGGGTGGTAGTGCAAAGCAAGGAAGAAATAGTAAATTCCAAGCAATCCTTCCACTTCGAGGTAAAGTTATTAACGTCGAAAAAGCACGACTTCATCGTATTTTTGACAACAATGAAATTCGTATGATGATTACTGCGTTTGGTACCGGTGTTGGTGAAGAGATGAATCTCGAAAAACTTCGCTATCATAAAATCATTATCATGACTGATGCTGACGTCGATGGTGCTCACATTCGAACACTACTCTTAACATTCTTCTATCGTTTCTTACGTCCTGTTATTGAAGGTGGATTTATTTATATTGCCCAACCACCACTTTATAAGATTTCACGTGGAAACAAGATGGCTTATGCCTATAGTGATGAAGAATTGGAAGAATTGAAACCGGATTTCGGTGATAAATTCAACGTACAACGTTATAAAGGTCTTGGTGAAATGAACCCTGAACAACTTTGGGATACAACCATGGATCCAGAACAACGTACATTAATACAAGTTGAAATTGAAGATGCAATGGAAGCGGATATGATTTTCGAAACATTGATGGGTGATGAAGTTGCACCACGTCGTGAATTCATTCAAGAAAATGCCCAATACGCTGATTTGGATATCTAGGAGGAACGCATGGAAGAAGAAAAACAATTTGATCGTGTAAAACAACGTAGTATTTCCGAAGAGATGAAGAAATCGTTTGTTTCGTATGCTATGTCTGTTATTGTCTCACGTGCGCTACCCGATGTTCGTGATGGATTAAAACCTGTTCACCGTCGTATTTTATACGCGATGAATGACTTAGGAATGCACAGCGATAAACCTTATAAAAAGTCTGCACGTATTGTTGGGGACGTAATTGGTAAGTATCACCCCCATGGTGATACTGCTGTTTATGACTCAATGGTTCGTATGTCACAAGATTTCTCGTATCGATACATGCTCATCGACGGTCATGGTAACTTTGGTTCCATTGACGGTGATGGTGCAGCTGCGATGCGTTATACTGAAGCACGTATGTCAAAAATTTCGATGGAAATGCTTCGTGATATTAATAAAAATACAGTTGATTTCCAACCAAACTATGATGGTGAAGAACATGAACCAACTGTATTGCCTTCACGATTCCCCAATGTACTTGTAAATGGGGGAACGGGTATTGCGGTTGGGATGGCTACTAATATTCCACCTCATAACCTTGGTGAAGTCATCGATGCAACAATTGCGTTGATTGAAAACCCTGAGATTACGATTCGTGAATTGATGGAAAATTATATTTTTGGTCCTGACTTTCCAACAGGAGCATACCTCTTAGGGCGCTCTGGTATCAAGCAAGCATTTGAAACAGGACGTGGTTCTGTTGTAATGCGATCAAAAGTTGCAGTGACAGAATTACCGAATGGTAAGCCAGTTCTAACCATTACTGAAATTCCATACCAAGTTAACAAAGCGAACATGGTTGAGAAAATTGCCTCACTTGTTCGCGAGAAGTTTATTGATGGAATCACCGACCTTCGCGATGAATCAAACCGTGAAGGAATTAAGATCGTTATTGAGTTACGCCGCGAGGTGCAACCCGAAGTTGTTCTTAATCAACTCTATCGTTTAACAGCAATGCAGTCATCATTTGGGGTGAATATGCTTGCGTTAGTGGACGGTCGTCCGGAATTGTTGAATTTATTGCAAATTCTTGAACATTATCGCGACCACCAGATTGAAATTATTACCCGTCGTACACAGTTTGACCTTAAAAAGGCTGAAGAACGGGCTCATATTCTTGAGGGAATGATCATTGCCCTCGATAATATTGATGAAGTTATCAATATTATTCGTGCATCCAATGATGATGCTGAGGCAAGTGCCAAGCTTAATGAGCGCTTTAATCTCTCACAGATTCAAGCGAAAGCCATTCTCGACATGCAATTCCGTCGTTTGACTGGATTGCAACGTGATCGTGTTGAATCAGAATATAAAGAATTGTTACTCACAATCGAAGACTTGAAAGATATTCTTGCTAACCACGACCGTGTTTTAAACATCGTGAAGGAAGACTTAATTGAAATCAAAACTAAATTTGGTGATCCAAGACGCTCTGAAATCATTGAAGCGGATATTGATATGCTTGATGAGGATTTAATCCCAGTAGAACAAATCGTTGTTTCTATGACAATGAATGGTTATATCAAACGTACAACCATTGATTCATTCAATGTTCAAAATCGTGGTGGTAAAGGCGTTAAGGGAATGAGCACATATGATGAAGATGTCATAGATCAATTCCTGGCACTTTCAACCCATGATTACTTAATGATGTTTACAAATAAAGGTAAAGTTTACCGTATACGTGGATTCAATGTCCCAGCTGCAAGTCGTACTGCAAAAGGGATACCAGTTGTAAACCTTCTAAACTTGGATGATGGCGAAGTTGTCAAAACACTTGTGAAAGTTCACAAAGATGATGAAGAGTCGAAATATGCATTCTTTGTTACAAAACAAGGGATTGTTAAACGTGTTGAAGTGGGTGAGTTTGAATCTATTCGCCAAAACGGTAAGATTGCCATCACACTTCGTGAAGATGATGAACTTGTTGCTGTACGTATGACAAACGGGGAGAATGAAATTATCATCGGTGGTGATAACGGTAAAGCGGTTCGCTTTAAAGAAGATGAAGTCCGCGTTATGGGACGAAGTGCCTCGGGTGTTCGTGGATTTGACGTTGACGGCGGAAAAGTTGTTGGTGTTGCCACTGACCGTGAAGGTAACTACATTTTAGCAATTACTGAAAAAGGATATGGAAAACGTACTGAACTTGAAGAATACCGTCTAACAAAACGTGGCGCTAAAGGTGTAAAAACTGTTAATGTCACTGATAAGAATGGTAGTCTTGTTGCCCTTCGCGCTGTAAATGGTGAAGAAGAGTTGCTTGTTATTTCAAGTGATGGAACTGTTATTCGAACAGAAGTCAAAAATATTGGTGTTTACGGACGATCAACAATTGGAGTACGTATCATCAATGTTGGTGAAGGCGATGTTGTTGCCTCTGTTGCAGTTATTAAACCAACAGAGACAATTGACGAGGATGCAGAGGCTGTGAGTGAAGACGATTCATTAACAGCTGAAGTCGTAGCCGAAGAACTTATTGATTAATATTAGTAAACAGCGCGTTAGTAACGTGCTGTTTTTCTTTTGTGCTTGAATGAGGGTCTTTAACTGGATATTTCCGAGAGGGATTGGGGATTCAAATCAAAAAGCATAAGAGTGTTTGACATCATACACCCTTAAGGCTATAATTTAAGAAACTCATTGATAGGGACTAATACGAGAGACTTATTGCAGAGAGATGGTGTTTGGTGCAAACCATCATAATGACTTGTAGTTCAACCCTGGAGAGATTATTCGGCAACAACCGTTATCTGTTTAAGTAATGTTTCACGTGAAACATTAGAAAAAGGGTGGCACCACGATTCAATCGTCCCTTAAAGCGGTGTTTTTTTATTTTCAGGAGGAAATTATGCTAGATATTAACTTATTCCGTACTAATCCGGAGCTTATTAAAGAGAACCTAACGAAGAAGTTTCAAGAAGCGAAGTTCCCTATGGTCGATAAAATCATAGAGTTAGACATCGAATACCGTGGAATTAAGACCCGTGCTGATGAATTACGTGGTCAACGCAACAGTTTAAGCAAACAAATCGGTATGCTTATGGGGCAAAAGAAAATCGATGAAGCAAATGAAGTTAAATCCCAAGTTCAAGCATTTGCTGAAGAATTGAAGCAAATCGAAGAACGCGAAGAGCCACTTTATGATGAACTTCAAGCACTTTTAATGCAAATTCCAAATATTATCGCGGATGATGTTCCAATAGGAAAAGATGACAGTGAAAATGTAGAACTCTATACAGTTGGTGAACATGAAGAAAAGAACTTTGCAATTCCGTATCATGTCGACATTATGGAGTCGTTTGGTGGTATTGATCTTGACTCAGCACGTAAAGTAAGTGGTCAAGGGTTCTATTATCTACAAAAAGATATTGCGAGACTTCACTCAGCGGTAACAACGTATGCTAGAGATTTTATGATTGATCGTGGCTATGACTATGTTATACCTCCCTTCATGATTCGTAGTCATGTTGTTACAGGGGTTATGAGCTTTGAAGAGATGGAAAACATGATGTATAAGATCGAAGGCGAAGATTTGTACCTTATAGGTACAAGTGAACACTCCATGATTGGAAAATATATCGATACAATTACTCCGGAAGCATCGTTACCACACAAACTCACAAGCTACTCACCATGTTTCCGTAAGGAAGTAGGGGCTCATGGCATTGAAGAGCGTGGAGTATACCGCATTCACCAATTTGAGAAACAAGAAATGGTTGTTGTATGTAAACCAGAGGACAGTGCAGCAATGTTTGAAGAGTTGTACAAGAATTCCGTTGATTACTTCCGTTCTTTAGATATTCCTGTACGCGTACTTGAATGTTGTTCTGGAGATCTTGCTGATTTAAAGCATAAGTCGGTAGATGTTGAAGCCTGGAGTCCACGCCAAAAGAAATACTTCGAAGTAGGAAGTTGTTCAAATCTTACGGATGCACAATCACGACGCTTAAAAATTAGAATAGACACAGAGGAAGGACGTGTGTTCGCACATACCCTGAATAATACGGTTGTTGCACCGCCACGCATGTTAATTGCATTCTTAGAAAACAACTTACAAGCGGATGGTTCGGTTCTAATTCCAGAAGCACTCCGTCCATACATGGGATTTAAAGATAAAATTGTTCCAACAAAGTAAAAGAACTCCGCAAGGAGTTCTTTATTCGATAGTCTCTAAAATTTGATTCATAACCGAATTATCCTGGTTGCTTCCAATAACCTTTGATACAACTGCTTTTACATCATCGTGTGCATTGGATACAGCAAATGAGTGCGTAGCAAGTGTAAGCATGCCAATGTCATTGTGATAGTCACCAAAGGACATGACCTCGTCCTCGTGAATACCCAGCGAGTCAATCAAGTGCTTCAATCCTATACCTTTATCAATTCCTGTGTTCATCACATCAATCCATACTTTCCCCGCCATAACGGCGTTAAATTGATTAGAAAGCAGGGGTTCAATCGTATTATGGTAGTTATCAACGGTATTATGCTGACTCATCATCGTTATCTTAACGATCACATCGTCAATTTTAGATATATCATCCACGATTGTATAGTCGAGATAGTACTCGTGTAAGGGTTCACGATGGGATTCTTCGCGAAGTTCGACATAAGCACGATCAATACTTGATGCGATAATCGATGCCTCAGTGCAAGAACGGCATGCATCAAGAATAAATTGTATGTTTGCATCGCTAATTTCAGAAATATAATCGACGGTTCCCTTATTTTCAACAATGGCCCCATTGTCTGATATAAATGCGAGACGGTCGACATAATCGTGTGCCTTATTTTTTATACTGAATAATGTCCTTCCTGATGCCAACACCAATTGAATTCCCTTTTCTTCGAGCTTCGTTAGAACCAATCCGAAGTTATCAGGGAGTTTTGAATCGTTGTCTAGTAGGGTGTGATCCATGTCTGTAGCTATAAGTTTTATCATAAGAACCTCCACTAAAATTATAGCACAATGTTTCACGTGAAACGTTGCATTAAACGACAGATTTGGTATAATAAGTATGCTACTACAACATATTCTAATGAACCAGGTCAGGGTAGGAATACAGCAGCCTTAATTTAGCTCTTATGTGTGTAGTGGCTTTTTTTATACTCAAAAGTGAGGTAACATTCATGGAACATCAAAAATTTATGCAAGTTGCCTATGAAGAGGCGAAAATAGCTTATGCAAAAGGGGAAGTACCCGTTGGAGCAGTTATTGTAAGAAACGGCGAAATCCTCGCAAAAGCCCATAATTTGCGCGAGAGCTTGCAACGTGCCAGTGCCCATGCAGAAATTCTTGCCATTGATGAAGCCTCAACACATTTAAAAACTTGGAATTTATCAGAATGCACACTTTATGTAACGGTTGAGCCATGCCAAATGTGTACAGGAGCCGTAATGCAAGCGCATCTTGGTACGATAGTATATGGCGCAAAAGAGCCCAACAGTGGGAGTATTGAAAGCATCTTAAAAATAAAAGAAATTGTTGGATACAATCACTATCCATATATTGTTAATGGGATAATGGAAGAAGAGAGTAAAGAACTTATGGTGAATTTTTTTAAAGACCGTCGTGAAGAAACGGTAAAGGTTAAACGCATTACAGAAGAAACATTTGCAGCATATCTTGAAGTCAGAAAAGAAGTGTTTGTAAAAGAACAAAATGTTGATCTCAGTCTGGAAATTGACGAGTATGACGTCTTGGATAACGAGAATGTTGTTCATATCGGTGCATTTTATAAGGGCGATGTCGTTGGAACTGCACGATACTTCAAAAACAACGATACGATGAAGATTGGTCGTGTTGCGGTTCTAAAGTCGCACCGTCATCTCAAAGTTGGTTCAAAACTAATGGCCTATACCGAGACGCAAGCACGCAATAATGGCTTCAAACGCATGGAATTGGGCGCACAAGTGAGTGCTGTTCCATTCTATGAGCATAATGGGTATGCAAAGTATGGGGATATATTTCTTGATGCTGACATCGATCATATCATGATGGAAAAACTAATATAAAAAAAGGGACTCAATTGAGTCCCTTTTATGTATTCGGTATGGTATTAACGAGTCGACCTTTAACAATAACTCGGTTTGGATCGTTGGTCATTTGCTCTTTACATGTAACCAATGTAATGGTTGCTTCGTCTGGTGTATCATTGAGTACTGATACATCGGTAGCGTCAACAGTGAAGATATCTGTAATTTCATAGACAAACGTTGAAGTTTTATCGTTGAGTTTTACTTCATCGCCAATTTCTAACTTATCAAAGTCGCGGAATACACAGCTGGCACAGTTACCATTGTGACCTGCGATTGCAAAGTTTCCTTTCGCTGGTGGGTTTGGTGAACTTTCCCAGGCGACAACATAGCGTGATAGATAATTCCAATCATTGGTTTTAGCAATCAGATGATTTACGCCCAGTTTATCGATTTGAATCGTACCCCAAACGTTAACATCAACGCCTTCGGTAGGCAATTCGCCATCGTCATTTAAAAGTGGTGCATTCATGAAGTCTTGCAACTCCTGTTGCTGTGAGCGGCGGTCAAAATATTTTGTACCAACATCATACGCAACAATACCCAACCCAACAACAATCATGATAACTCCCACAACTGTGAGGAGATTTAATTTTCTTTTTTTCTTTATATTTTCCATACATAAATTATAAGAGATTAAATAACTAATTACAACCTAGTGCCCCTATGTTATAATGAATAATAGGTGATAATATGGCTTACCAATCGTTATATCGTAAATATCGACCCGCAACTATGGATGAAGTCGTCGGACAGAAACATATCGTCGATGTATTAGTAAATTCAATAAAAAAAGATAAGATATCACATGCTTATCTTCTTTGTGGTCCACGAGGGACAGGGAAAACATCAATTGCTAAGCTCTTTGCGGGTGCTGTCAACTGTACCGACCCTGATAAAACAATTTGTGGTGTATGTGATAACTGTAAAGCAGTACAATTAAATAATCATCCCGATCTTGTCGAAATTGATGCCGCAAGTAATAATGGTGTCGATGAAATTCGCAGTCTTATTGAGCGTGTGAAATACACGCCAATTTTAGGGAAATATAAAGTCTATGTTATTGATGAGGTACATATGTTAACACAAGGGGCATTTAATGCCCTTTTGAAGACTTTGGAAGAACCACCAAGTCATGTTGTCTTTATTCTCGCTACAACAGAAATACACAAAGTGTTACCAACAATCATCTCGCGTTGCCAACGTTTTGATTTTACCCGCATACCTGATGAGGGAATTGCCAAGCGTTTGAATCATATTCTTGAACTCGAGAAAGTACAATCAGAACCCGGTGTTACACAATTAATCGCATCGCTTTCTGGTGGTGGGTTAAGAAATGCACTTACAATCCTTGAACAAGCAATTGTTCTCGCAGATGAAAAAATCACACTCGCACAAATCTATGAAGCAAATGGCATTATTACTGCTGAAGACAAGATAAAACTCTTTCAAAGCTTTATCAACCAAGATATGAATGCGCTTCTCGAAATAATCCACGCCTTTAGTGCACAAAGTGTTCATTACGAACGCCTTGTAATGGATTTGGTCAGTGGTCTGAAAGACAGTATCGTGTATACACATACGAAGGATATGCGTTTTGCAGATCAAAATGTTATCGAATTCATTACATTCTTAGACGTAAACTATCGTCCCAATGATCGTATTAAAATAATCGATGTCCTTTTGGAGTATGTTGAGAAAATGCGTTTCTCACAAAATCCAGAAGTGTACTTTGAAGTAGCTTTAATCGATATCTTTAATTCTCAAGGGGGAGCTCCTGATACAGTGCATGAAACACCAGCAGTAACTTCTGTACAACCTTTGGTCAAAAAGATAGAACCTCAAACTGAAGTCAAACCTGTATACGAAGCGAAGCCCGAAACCACAGCAGTCATTCCTGAAACGATGAATGTTCAAGAGGAGGGTCCTGAATCTTTTGAAATTGAAGATGAAGCCGGGGAAGATATCATTGAAACTATTCCTGAAACAATGGCTTCACCAACAATTCTTGATAATGATATGATTGTGCGCCTCATGGTTACAGCAGATAAAGATCTTCGAATGGTTGATGAAGAGAAATTCGAAAAAATTAGCATGTATCGTAACAATCCACAATGGGCACGACCAGCGCGCCTTCTCAATGGTGGAAAAGTTGTTCTTAGCAGCTCGTTCTTTGTTGTTGTTGCCATGAGCAATGATATTGAAGTTCGCGAATTAGCAGAAGAGCGCAATCGCATGGAGTTAAATAAGTTCTCTGAAGTGCTCTTTGATACACCGAAAGTCATGCTATCAACATCAAACCGTCAATTTAAAGAAGCTATTGATGCGTTTGTTCGCTTAAATAAGGATCAAACACTACCGCAACCCGTTCTTGAACATGAATTGGTTGTGGCTCAATCTGAAGAAATTACTGAAATTAAAGATGAATCACTTGAGAGCGTCTTAGACCTCTTTGGAGATACCGTCACTATAATAGATTAGGAGAATACTATGTATCCGAAATCCCTACAGGATCTCATTGAATCATTCAAACTCCTTCCTGGAGTTGGACAAAAGACTGCAGAACGCTATGCTCTAAGTATGTTGGAGCGTAATATTGAAGATGTTAATGTATTTGCTTCATCCTTGGTGACAATGGTCGATACAATCAAAGAATGCACAATCTGCCATAATTTAACAGACTCGGACATTTGTCCGATATGTTCCGATAGCAGTCGTGATCGCAGTATCATCTGTGTGGTCGCAAGTGCAAAGGAAGCATTCTCAATTGAAAAAATGAATGAATATCATGGACTATATCATGTTTTGGGAGGGTTGATTTCTACCCAAAAGGGAATCCTACCTGAACATTTGAATATTGATTCTTTGATTCGTCGCATTGATGATTCAACCAGAGAGGTTATACTTGCTTTGAATGCTACAGTTGAAGGCGAGATGACATCGCTATATCTTGCAAAGAAACTTGAAGAAACAACTGAAGTATCACGTTTGGCATTTGGATTACCAATTGGAGGTCATCTTGATTATGCAGATGACATGACCCTAATGAAAGCCTTCGAAGGGCGTAATCGTATTAAATAAAGGAGAGCGCTATGAGTTCAATTGCCTATCTATCTGATGAGAAAATGATTGAATTTCACCGCAGTAACGGGAACCGTCGCATCAATTTCTGGCGCTTAAGCACCAAGAATTTTGATCGCTTTGACGTGGGCTCGTTACTTTTCTTTATTGACAAACGTTATATCCATCCGAGTACAAAAGAGAAAGGGATTATTGGATATGGTCGTGCGCGCGATATTCGAACAATGAGCGTAAAGCGAACATGGACCGAATATGAATCTCTCAATGGGTTCAAAGATTATGAATCTTTTGAGGCAACAATTAAAGCCGCCGCAAAAGATGATGTCTTACCCAAACAAATTCAATCCATTGAGCTGGATCATGTTGTTTTTTTTAAGTCACCCTTATACTTAAGTGAAGTAAATTTTGATTTACCACAACGTCTTGAATCCTTTATTTATCTTCTTGATGAGGGGAGAGATGTTGCTTTGGATCTTCTCATGAAGGCAGATGACTTGGGAATTGATCAGTGGTTTGTTGCCATGAATGCAAGTATTGAAATGGACATAATTTATGAAGACATTCGCGAACAGACCATTCGTAATGCCCTGTCGAAGGTTTCGGTTGAATGGACCCAATTGCAAGAAAACTTAACATTTAGCATTAAGCATGCATCCCGTGTTGGGCCACTGGCATATGATTACAGTGAACGTGTTACCAAAGTGTACCTGCCATGCTCGTCATTAAAGAATCAATTCTATGAGATTGTTGGTATGGCAACATGGATAAAAAAAGAACTCGAAGGGGTTAACCTGGAGTTCTATGTTGTACTTAAGAATCAAGTCGATGACTTTACGCAACGACTCAATCTAATGAATTTAAAGCCCTTATATATTTAGGTGCTGATGGTTTGAACTCAATACCCAATTGATTAAGCGTGTTCACGTAGTGTGGGCGCGCTTTTTCATTCGCTTCGAAGAGTTCATATTCAATTTCATAATCTTGGTGATTGCTGAATGATGTTGAGTCAAGACACCATGTTCCGTATGCATCATCATAGGTCTTGCGCAAGGTACGACTGAAAGCAACCCTTTCTAATTCATAAACATTGATGCCCAAATCGTCAAAATATTCAACGAGTCGTTCATCGTTTAGGTTCTGTGCTTTCAGTTCTAATTCATGTTCAAGAACACCATCAGGTTGCGGAGTTTTCATCGTAAATTCGTGACGATTACCGATAGTTCGGATACGGCACATGGATTCACGCGCAAAGAGTTGGCGATCGGATGTATCGTAGTACTCATTTAATTGCACGTGTGCATTACCGAAAGGTAATGAGCGTGCGAGTAAATCATAATCTGCTTTTGTCAGCATGCTTTTGTATTCAATTTCTAAATGTTGTTTCATATAACTATGTTACAATAAGAGAGATAGAAAAGGAAGTGGATTATGAAACGTTTTACGACTGTCAATCGCGGCGATAGCGAATCGCAGCGAATCTGCTTGCATATTAAAAATGAATTAAGCCACGCAGGCTTTACATATGATGCTGCAAATCCTGAATTAGTGGTTTGCGTTGGTGGTGATGGAACCCTATTGAAAGCCTTCCATGAGTATCTCAATCTCGTTGATAATGTAGCGTTTGTTGGGATTCACACAGGAACGCTGGGATTTTCAACGGACTATACTCAAGACCAAGTGGATTCATTCATTCACGATGTCATTCACAATACACCAACAATCGATGAAAAACGAATTTTGGAAGTAATGTGTACCAATACGCATAAGACACAGCATTTTATGGCATTGAATGAAGTGCGTGTCGAAAATATTGTAAAGACACAAGCAATGGATATTTTCATCAACGATCAACATTTTGAAACATTCCGTGGTAATGGTGTTTGTATTTCTGGACAATATGGATCAACCGCATACAACCGCTCAATTGGTGGGGCCGTGATATATCCTGGCTTGGATTTATTACAGATGACTGAGATTTCGGGAATTCATCACCGTCATGCTCGAAGCTTGGGGTCGCCGTTGGTTATGAATCCTGAAGCAAAGATTACGCTCAAGCATGAATCTTTTGATCATGCTCTGTTATGCTATGATCACTTGCACATCCATTTGGATAACATTCATACCATAACAATCAAAAACAGCGATCAAACAATGAAATTTGCACGCTTTAAATCAATTCCTCACATTCAAAGACTAAACGCATTATTTTAAAAAAAAGACTGGCAGTTGCCAGTCTTTAGTGTCTGTGTCTGTTTTGCGTTTCACTATACATGTGAAATGCAACAGCAATAGGAATCATATATGACATCAAGGATGAACCCCCATATGAGATAAAGGGGAGTGTAATCCCAGTTATGGGAAGCACTGCGAGAATCATTCCGATGTTCTCCAAGTGTTGGAAGACAATCATACCAATAATTCCCATCATCATATAACGTTCACGCGGTAAATCAGAGCGGATTGTATTTGAAATTAGTTTGATATCAAATATGAATACGAGGGCAACAACACTGGCTGCTCCTATAAAACCAAAGTTTTGTGAAATAACCGCAAAAATAAAGTCGGTTTGTGCTTCTGGATAGATAGCGACGAGTGTACCCAATGGATGTCCAGTCATTCCAGCAGTTCCAATCGATGTTAAGGCTTGAAATAATTGATAGCCATGAGACATAGCATATTTTTCATAGTCCAGCCAACCATAGAATCGATCCAGACGGTAACTTGTTTTACCACCACCAAGCATCGAGTTCAAGAGTTCTGGGTTGGTACGATACAAGAATACAATTCCCAAAAGTAAACTTACAGCAAGTGTTCCGATAATAATAAACCATTCACGGCGAACGCCAGAAATGATAAACATGGTTGCCAAACTAAAGAGAATGACAATAGGGACACCTGTATCGGGTTGAAGGATAATTAAGATAAGCGGTGGAATGGCAAATTTCGCCATTTTAAAGATGAGTTCAAAATCACTGCGAAACGTCGTCGCTTTTTTATTAATATTGTGTGTGTTAATCGTGTTGGCTGCTTTGATAATCAGCACAATTTTCATAAACTCGCTGGGTTGGAAGGAACCAATACCGGGAATTTGATACCATGCGTTGGTTCCGTTTATGGCTTCCATAAAGCGGAAGTTGATAACACGATAATGGGCCAGAACGAGTCCAAACAGGAACACCATTAAAATCCAATAGGCTACATCAATAACAGTAAACATGCGGTCAACGCCAATCTTAAGTAAAAAGGCGACAAGTATGAAACCAATGATATACCACATGATTTGTTTTTGTACCAAACTGCGTGCTTCAGCAACGCCTTGATTTAAAAGTGGTGCCGATAAGTAAATAGCAACAATACTAATGACACCAAAGGCAAGCAAGATTAAAAGCAAAAATTTATCGAGCGTGAAGTGCCGTTTGCTTTCATTAATAAAATTGTTCATAGTCGCTCCTTTTGTGAATGATATTTATAGTGTATAATAGTAAAAGAAAAGTAAGAGGTGTTCCAGATGAATCGTCTTCAAACTTATTATGAACAATTACAGTTACCTGTAAAATCCTTGTTCTTCGGTTCTTTCTTAATTGCAATCGGTTCTTTGATTGCAAATCCATATATAAACAGTATTTTAAAACTTGATAATGCCACACTCGTTACAATATCACAAATATTGATGAGCTGTGGTGGTATCATTTTAACATATTTCCCAGTTTATGTTTTCATTAAATTGTTATCACATCAAAAGAATGAAACAAACATTGTGGTTGCGGGGATAATTTCCTATTTAATGTTTCTTGTAACGATGGTTTTCTTAACACCATCAACATCACCAGAAGCATCTTATATATCCAGCCTCACCATTATGCTTAACGGGAAACAACTGCATGTTTATCGCACCGGAATCTTTGGATTGGTGGCGATCTTTTTCTTAATGCGCTTTATTTACCGAAAGACATCGCAAAAACGTAATATTGCGAATCTTTCATATGTTGATCGTGAAACAACACGCTTGGTAAGTTCCTTAGTGGGTGGTGCAGTAATTGGTGCGCTCTTTGCATTTGGTTGGCCTTATATTATTGATTCACTTTATGGCATGATGGAATTCATTTCAAACGATGTAAACAATCCCATGAGTTTGTTTGCATATGGTGCACTTGAACGATTGCTTGCACTCTCAAATCTTGATTCAATTCTTCACCAGGAATTTTGGCTTAACACCTTGGGTGGAACATGGATGAATCTTGCCGGACAAACATTTGTTGGAGACGTCAACATTTGGGCGGCTCAACTTCAAGAAACTGTAAATTCATTTGGTGCCGGACGATTTACGAGTGCCTACTATGTCCTCAATATCTTCGCGGTTCCAGGATACTTTATGGCGATATCATCAACAATATCCAATAAAAAAGTTCGCAATGTAAATATTCCTGTGCTCTTCGCAGCAATCGCAGTCTCAATGATCAGTGGTGTCTTGTTACCTGTTGAAATCTTAATGTTACTCACAAGTCCAACGATTTATTTCTTCCACTTATTTATGACCAGCTTTATTTATGCGATTCTCAGTGGTTTCTCAGTTGCACTTGGGTTCTCCTACTTTGGAAGTCTCATGTCCGCATCTCCTGGGAATATCATTGACTTACTAGGAATTACTGGAAAATCTGTCTTGATTAGTAAAGTCCTTATTCTTGTATTGGTAGGTGTTATCGTATTTGTAGCATACTTTGCCTTTACTCGATTCTATTTTGAAAAAATTGCCCTTGATGTTCTTAACGTTACAAATAAAAAAGAACGTATTAATGAATTTGCAGAAGGCTTGGGCGGTTATGAAAACATTGAGTCTGTCTCAAGTACACTCACACGAATTCATGCAATCATCACCGATCGCGATGCTTTAAATGTTGCATCACTGCACCGTCAAGGCGTAACGCGTATCGTTGAGACCCGTCAAGGATTTGTTATTTCCTTGGGGAGTGCTGCATTTATGACTCAAAAAGCAATTAATAAAGAATTGAAGCGTCTCAAAGCGCTTGAAGTAGTTCAGGAAGTTGATACGAATGAAACACAGTAATTTAACCCCTATGTTGCAACAGTATATGGATATAAAGGAAAACACCAATGATGCGTTGGTGTTTTATCGCTTAGGTGATTTCTACGAATTATTCTTTGAGGATGCAATTACTGCGTCGAAAGTTCTTGATCTTGTCCTTACTGCACGATCTGCAGGTGGAAATGAAAAAGCACCGATGTGTGGTGTTCCACACCATGCTGCAGCAAACTATATTCAAAAACTTGTCGCCTCTGGATATAAAGTAGCCATTGTAGAACAAGTTGAAAATCCCAAAGAAGTAAAAGGGATTGTCCGAAGAGAAGTTGTTGAAATTGTAACGCCAGGGACATACTTTGAAATGGATGACAATGAAACACGAGAGATTGCTGCGATTCATAGTGACCTTGTTTATGCCACCGTAGTCAGCTGCAATATTGTTAGTGGCGAAGTACGGGCGATACGCGTGATGAACGACTTTGTCGAAATCATCAAAGTGTTGCAACAATTTCAAGTGAAAGAGATTGTCCTTGCAGAAGATTTCAATCAAAGTATTATCGCTGAAATTTCTGGTAAAACGGATATTTACATCTCTTATGAAAATGACGTCGACCCAACTATTAAGCATTCGGATAATGCCATACAAAATGCTTTAGGTCGTCTGAATCAATATCTAATCTATACACACAAACGTTCCTTAGATCATTTAAGTGAGGTTGTGGTATTAAATGATTTATCATACTTACGTATGGATTATGCAACCATGACAAATCTCGAATTGATTGATCATCAAAAAGGAAAAGAGTTGTCGTTATATCATTTTTTGAATCGGACGCGAACCAACATGGGATCTCGTGCTTTAAAGCAATACTTAATGCAACCCCTTGTTAATCTCGAAGATATCAAAATACGTCACAGCCAGATTGATACATTGATTGACGACTATATCCTTAACGACCGACTTGTGGATCTTCTTAAAGAAACATACGATGTTCATCGTGTCGTAGCACGTTTATCAACAGGAAAACACAACGCTCAAGATTTAGTACGTCTTAAGAAAACATTGGCAGTGCTTATTGATATTAAAGCAGAACTTACTACTTTTGATGAATTTCAGTTTATTGCTGCAATCGATGGACTGCAACCTGTTTTGGAAACACTAAGTAAGACTATTTGTGATGATGCCCCGGTTGCATTAAAAGAAGGTCGCACCTTTCAAAGTGGCGTTGATGATGAACTGGATGAATTGTTGGTTTTATCAAAGAACGGCAAACAATGGCTCATTGAATATGAAGCAGCACAACGCGAACGCACTGGTATTAAAAATCTAAAAGTTGGGTACACACGTGCATTTGGATATTACATTGAAATCAGCAAGGGACAAATAGAAAATGTTCGTGATGATTTTGGCTACATACGCAAGCAAACACTTACAGCTGCAGAACGTTATATCAGTGAAGAACTTCAAAATTACGAAGTGAAAATTAGTCAAGCAAGCGATCGAATTCTCGAAATTGAATCTCGTCTTTTTGACCAATATTCTGAATTTGTAAATGGTTATTCAAAGCAAATTCATCATATTGGTGATGCAATCGCAAATCTTGATGTGCTTGTGGCTCTTGCGGAAGTATCTTCACTTCCAGGGTATACAAAGCCTCATTTTGTCGATGGAAAAGTACTGGATATACGCAATGGGAAACATCCTGTTTTAGAAACAACACTCAAAGATCATCAATACATTGCCAGTGATGCAATTTTAGATGCTGACGATTATACCTTAATCTTAACTGGCCCTAACATGGGTGGTAAATCTACGTTCATGCGAATGGTTGCTCTCAATGCAATAATGGCCCAAGTTGGCTGCTACGTACCATGTGAGTCGTTGACAATGAGCATCGTTGATCAGATCTTTACACGCATGGGTGCGAGTGATGATATTCTAATGGGTCAATCAACATTCATGGTAGAAATGATGGAAGCACAAGCCGCATTATCAAAAGCGACTGCACATTCGCTGATTTTGTTTGATGAAATTGGCCGGGGAACCTCCACCTATGACGGGATGGCCCTTGCACAAGCAATCATCGAATACATTAACAATTCAATTAAAGCACGCACAATTTTCTCAACACATTACCATGAGTTGGTTACTTTAGAGGAAATGTACAGTGGCATACGTAATGTTCATGTTGAAGTCCATGAAGAAAATGACCATGTAACATTCCTATACCGCGTCATTGACGGACGTGCTGATAAGTCGTATGGGATAAATGTTGCACGATTGGCACATTTACCACAAAGTATTATAGATCGCGCTAAGCAAAACTTAGCGTTACTCGAACTTAGCAAGGATTCGGTCAATATTGATGCAAAGGTAGTTCAAATTGAAGTTGAACCCCAAGGCTACGCAACCATTAAACACAAACTGCAATCGGTGGATGTAAATCAATTAACACCCCTTGAAGCACTAATGTTTGTATCCGATCTAAAAAAAGCGTTAGGAGATGATTCACATGAGTAAGGTTCATGTTCTCGATACACATCTTACCAATATGATTGCTGCCGGTGAAGTAGTAGAACGTCCCGGTGGTATTATTAAGGAACTTGTTGAAAACTCAATCGATGCGAAAGCAACTCAGATTGAAGTGCGCATCAGTGAAGGTGGTATGGGTTCGATTGAAGTGAGCGATAATGGCGAAGGCATGAGTGGGGAAGACCTTGTTCAGGCCTTTGAGCGCCACTCAACCAGTAAAATTTCTAACACACAAGATTTAAATGCAATTCATACGTTTGGATTTCGGGGAGAAGCCCTGCCCTCCATTGCATCCGTGAGTTACATTGAGGCAACAACGAATGATGGTGAAACAAGCCATCGTCTTGTTATTGATAATGGAAAGAAAAGTGACGTTGAACGTTTTGCACGCAATGCAGGAACGACAATCTCAGTTCGAAACCTCTTTTTAAAGACTCCTGCTCGATTGAAGTATATAAAGAATGTTCACTATGAAACATCAATTATCCAAGATACGATGCAAAAATTTGCAATGAGTAATCCTGCCATCGCCTTTTCATTTTACAATGAAGACAAACTTGCATTCCGCAGTTTTGGTCGCGATGACAGCTTGGATGTTTTTCATCGTATCTATGGTGGCGCAATATCGCAAGATACAGAGATATTCAGTGGTGAAAATTATGATTTCAAAATTGAGGGGATCATGGCTTTACCACAGCATAACCGCGCCAACCGCTACGCAATTTGGCTGTACATCAATGATCGCATGATTCGCTATCCTAAAGCTCAAAAAGCAATTGTTGATGCTTATCGACGTCATATGCCTACCGATCGTTATCCGATTGTTGTCATGAAGATAACCGTAGATCCACAACTTGTTGATGTTAATGTGCACCCAAGCAAGTGGGAAATTAGACTTTCGAAGGAAGAACAATTAATTGAGCTTATTCAATCCCAACTTGAATCCGTTTTGGATGCTCACATGCGTCCACAAAAAATAACATTCAAACCAACAAGCGAAATACCAGTGCAACAGGACTTTAAGCAAGACTTACTCAATGACACCCAACCGCGCTATCCATTGTTTGATGTGAAGCCAACACCGATGATTTATGAGGAAGTCGTGGAAACGATTGTACCGACAATGTCTGAAGTTGATGAAGTACCCATCGATAGTACACCACAACCAGAGATTGAAAATATCATAATGACTCCTGAACCAGAAGTAATTACCTATAAAATTGAACCGTTGAAAGTTCTGTCACAATTAAGTGGAAATTATATTCTTGCACAAGGTGATGCGGGACTCTATATTATTGATCAACATGCCGCTATGGAACGCGTTCGTTATGAGTACTACCAAAATAAATTACTCAACCGTGATGTTCCGATGCAAGATTTTTTGATTCCCATGATGATTGAGGGGCGTAAAAACATCATCAATCAATTGGCTAAAATTAACGATGCCTTCGCATCCTTCAACATTGAACTCGAATCTTTTGGGGATGATACATTAGTCTTGCGTTCAGTACCAGTCTGGATTGAAGACAATGAAGTTAAAGAGTTTGTGAATGAGGTGCTGGATATGTTTGAAGCGGATAAGAAAATTCGTGAAGAAGATATGCGTCGCAGTGTAATTGCAACACTGGCATGTCACTCATCGGTTCGCTTTAACGAGTATATGTCGATGGATGAAATGATGACGCTTGTTGAACAACTGCGTCAATGTGAACAACCATTCCACTGTCCTCATGGAAGACCGACTTTTATTACAGTAGAACACAAACAACTCATCAAGGAATTCAAGCGATGATCAAGGTCTTGGTTATTGCAGGGGTGACGGGAGCTGGAAAGAGTCGTTTGGGTGTTGCATTGGCACACCGATTAAATGGCGAAATTATCAGTGCAGATTCTGTTGCGGTGTACCATGAGTTAAATGTTGGGTCGGCAAAGCCGACGATCAATGAACAAGAAGGTGTCCCACATCATCTTATCAATGTCACAAATATCAATACTCCCTATAACGTCGCCCGGTTTCAAAAAGAGGGACGCGCATGTATTGAAGAAATTCACAGCCGTGGCAAATTGCCCATAATTGTGGGTGGAACGGGATTGTATATTAATGCATTGCTTCGTGATTACCAGTTTGAGGAAGAACGCACACTGAGTGAGGTCGATGAGCGATTGAGTAATGAAGAACTCTACAGACAACTTCAAGAGGTTGATCCCGAGTCAGCACAGACAATTCACATTAACAATCGCCAACGAATGATTCGTGCGTTACAAATTAATAACAGTCAAGGGAAGACAAAAGCATCATCCAATCAAGCACAAAAAAATATCTTGCTTTATGACGCGTGCATTCTTTTCTTACAAGGGGATCGTGAGATGCTCTACCAACGTATTAATAATCGTGTTGATGAAATGATTGAAAACGGTCTTTTAGACGAAGTGAAAACACTGCAAGCTACAGATCCCGCAGTCTTTAATTTGCAATCAATGCAAGCGATTGGCTATCGAGAATTCGCACCGTACTTTGAAGGCACGCAATCATTGGAAGCAACGATTGAATTAATCAAACAAAACACACGACGTTTTGCAAAACGACAAATAACATGGTTTAAGCATCAAACTCCCTCTGTATGGGTTGATGTATTTGCACCTGATATGATGATACACGTCAATAATGCAATTGAAGCATGGGAACAAAGTATTTCCCAGGAAATATAGAGAAGGCAACTGCCTTCTTTTTATGTGGTTTGCTATCTCTGTTCTACTGTGTTAGAATTATGACACAACAGAAAAGGAATGATACTATGCTAAGACTTGTTGATATACATAAAAATTATGGAAGTGTGGAAGCACTCAAGGGAGTAAATCTCTCGTTTCGAAAAAATGAATTCGTATCAATACTAGGACCATCGGGTTGTGGAAAAACAACACTATTAAATATTGTAGGAGGGTTGGATCGTTATACATCTGGAGACCTCATCATATCTGGTAAATCAACAAAAACCTACAAAGATAAACAATGGGATGCATATCGTAACCGTTCGATCGGTTTTGTCTTTCAATCATACAATCTCATTCCTCATTTGACAGTACAACAAAACGTTGAACTTTCAATGACTCTCTCAGGAATTAACAGCAGTTCAGCACAAACCCGTGCAAAAGAAGCGCTTGAAAAGGTAGGATTGCATGATCAGCTTAACAAGAAACCAAACCAATTATCAGGAGGTCAAATGCAACGGGTCGCCATTGCGCGCGCACTGGTCAATGACCCAGAGATAATCTTGGCTGATGAACCAACAGGAGCACTTGATAGTAAAACAAGTGTTGTAATCATGGAACTTCTAAAAGAAATTGCTAAAGAGAAATTGGTTATCATGGTAACACACAATGGTGACCTTGCTCATGAATACAGCAATCGCATTATTGAACTTTTAGATGGCGAAGTTATTAGCGATAGCAATAAAGCGGAACCAGACAATGTTGAACAAGCAACAGAAAAACAAAAACTTACAGCGATGCCGTATCGTACGGCACTCTCCCTCAGTGGTCGCAATCTTTGGGCAAAGAAAGGGCGTACCATACTTACAAGTATTGCAGGGAGTATAGGTATCATTGGGATTGCACTAGTACTGGCATTGTCAACAGGACTCTCTGGAACCATTAATCAAATGCAACAAGAGACCTTGGCAAGTTCTCCAATTACGATAGAACCTACGGCTGTAAACTTCTCACAACCGCCTTCATTTGGAATGGATAACGGTGAGGAATTTCCAGACTCAAAAAAAATTTCTGTCTATGAGCCGTATGTTGATCGTGATGCAAAGAAGAATATCATCACAAAAGAATACATTGATTATATTAAGGAACTTGATTCATCGCTCTATATTTCGATTCAAGAATCCATGGGTGTTAATTTGAATTTGATTGAAAGAAATGGTGATCAGTACAGCCTCATACAAACCAGCGATGCAAATGTTGGTGCACTTCTCAATAACAATGAATTTAATGAGAAGCAGTACGAAATGTTAGCGGGACATTTACCCCAGAATTCAAATGAACTTGTACTTGTTGTCGATTCATACAATCGTATAACGAAGCAATTGAGTGAAATGATTGGAACCGGTGACGCGGACTTTGATGTGAACAACGCAATTGGCAAAGAGTTCAAAATGATTTATAACGATGACTTCTATGTTGAAAACGAGATGGGCTTATTTCCTACACCAGGAGTGAACCAATATGAATCACTTTATTACAACAACAATGCAAAGACACTAACAATAGTAGGTGTTATGCGTCAGGATAAAGATGCGTCATTTGAAATGTATGATGTGGGACTATACTATCAAGATCAACTTACTAAGGATTTTGTGGAAACTACAAAGGCATCAAAGATTGTTACAAAACAATTGGAAGTTGGCACTGCATATTCTGTAATGACGGGACAACCAATTATATCAACCAGTCCATTTATGGATGCAGATCAAATGTATCAAGAATTACTGGAGTCAATCGGTGGTTCAGACTTACCAACTCAAATTGCAATTGTTCCAAAAGATTTTGAATCAAAAGAAAAAATTAGAGAACATTTGGATGCATACAATGACAATAAAGAAGAAGTAGATCAAGTTGTCTATACAGATATGTCTGAAATTATGACCAATGTTATGGGCACAGTTATTAACACTATTTCATATGTACTCATTGGATTCTCTTCGATTTCGTTGGTTGTATCGTCATTCATGATCGGAATTATTACATATGTTTCTGTTATTGAGCGAACCAAAGAAATTGGCGTGCTTCGTAGTCTTGGGGCTCGAAAGAAGGATATTTCGCGTGTATTCAATGCCGAAACCTTTCTAATTGGACTTGTTTCAGGTTCCATCGGAATTTTGGTGACCTATCTTCTACAGTTCCCAATCAATGCGATTGTATATGATTTAACGGGAGCTGCAAATATTGCAAATCTCAATCCTATCCATGCATTGATTCTCATAACAATTAGCATCGCACTAACTTTTATCGCTGGACTTATCCCATCACGAATGGCTGCGAAAAAAGACCCTGTTGTTGCTTTGCGTACAGAATAAAAAATAGACAGTTCCTTGGAACTGTCTATTTGCTTGCTTTAACGTTTTCACTCCAACGATACCCTTTACCGCGGATTGTATAAATTGATGAAATTGCAAGTTTCTTACGAACATTACGAATATGAACATCGACTTTACGTTCCAATTCTTCCGTATAGGGCTCATCCCACACGCGATCAATAATATCGTGTCTGGTGAGAATGTTTCCTTTCTCACTCAAGAAAAGTGCAAGGATATCAAATTCTATCGGTGTCAGAAGATACTCGGCGCTGTTTTTTGTGATCACGCGATTTGTCATATCAATCAAGAGATTCTCGGATTTTGAGTAAAGGGAACGGTTGTTATCTTTATCAAAGAATGCTGAGAATATAATTTGAATATAACGTAAGAGTACTTTAAGTGATTTTGATTTGTCCCAGAACAAGTCGACGCCAATGTCTAATGATTCTAATTCTCGGGATTCATCAACATCGCCGGTCATTATAATAGTTTTTGCATCGGATGCAATCCGTTTTAGTGATGAAATAAGTTTGATGCCGCTGATGTTTTGTAAGTCATAGTCGGCGATAACGAGTTGGTATGAATTAACAGCAATCAATTCAAGACCCTCAAGGGAACTCAAAGCAGAGTCAACATTATAGCGATTCTCGAGTAAGAAATTTTTGAGACGTTTTGTGTATCCTTCGTCATTATCAATTATTAGTATGTTTATCATGGTCAATACCTCCACCGTACAATAATAGGCGAAAATGCTCACAAAGTGTCACGATTGCTATCAAAGCCTTAATTTATGTAATATAAAGTAAATTGTTGGGCAATCATAAAGAAAAAAGATGCCGTTGTAGGCATCTTCTTAAACAAATTCAGGTAATTTCATGTATTGAAATGCGATACTACCAATTCCACAATGTACACTGACTGTTGAAATCAGTTGTCCAACATGAAGAATCGTATTGGGAAATTCTTTCTTAAGCTTTGCAACGGTTGCATCCAATTCGTCATGGGCGCGAACATCAACAACAGTAATTGCGTAGGTTTCATCAACACCTGCTGATTTCATTTCATTAATAACTGTATCAATGGCTTTTGACATGGTACGCACTTTTTCGAAAGGCTCGATAACACCTTTAGTATCTTTGTTAAGATGCAAGATGGGTTTTATTTTCAAAAAACCACCGAGTTTTGCGGCAAGTGGTGAAAGACGACCACCACGCGAAAGATGCGTTAAGTCATCAGGAACAATAAATGTATCCGTTTTATCAATGACCTTTGCTAGAACTTCCTTAACTTGAGGAATGTCATGACCTTGATCCAGAAGCTTGCGTGCTGCAATTCCTAGATCAAATTCGACGCGTGCTGTAGTATAACAGTCAATGTAGTCAAACTCAATTTCAGCAAACTGTGCTGCAGTAACCATTGCATTAATGGTTCCAGAAATACCGCTTGTAATAGGGATTCCTAACACACGATCATAACCTTGTTCTTTTAGATTCTTAAATAACTCTTCAATTTTTCCAAGTGATGGCAGTGATGTTTGTAACATTTTACCTTGCTCTAATAAATCATTGACTTGGTCATTGCTTATTTCAACACTTTCCAAGTATGCTTTATCGCCATCAATTATTTGTAATGGAATTGCGAAGAGTCCGTCCATCTCAAAATTTTCGTTGAAGTAGTTACTACCACTATCAACAATAACTGCTGTTTTCATATTCAGACCTCCTACGTAGTACTATTATATACCATTAAACCGCCAATTACGACACGGATACTAAATTAGATTTTTGGTATCCATTGTACAGCGATAGTACCAATTCCAGCATGTGCTGCAACAACAGCAGGAAGTTTTGAGTTTGAAGTTGTGAAGGTACCAATGCTTTCACTTAAATAAGCATTGAAACGATCTGCAATCTCTTCGCCTTGGCTATCTAAGTAGTAGACATCAAAAGCGTCTGGTGTAATGTCATGTTTCTTAAACTCAGCGACCATCATATCGAAAACTTTTGCCTCAGTACGAGCTGTGCCGAATTTCTCAATCGTTTGTCCACCATTTTCAAGATAGAGTAGTGGCTTTACTTTCAAGAGTGAAGCCAGTGTTGCAGCACCCTTTGAAATTCGTCCACTAATTTTGAGCTGATCCAAGGTTTGTGGGTATACAAATGATACTGTATGTTTTAACAGTTCTTCAATTGCACGTGTAATTTCTGCAATGGATTTATCTTCAGCATTTAATTTATGAATAAGTTTTGCACATTGTTGTACAGGGCCAGCAATTGACATTGAGTCAATGAGGGTTACACTATCCAGTCCCACTTCTTGTATCGCGTGGTGGAATGCTGAATGTGTTCCTGATAGAGCAGAAGAAAGTGAAAGTACATAAATATGATCAAATCCTTTTGTTTTTAGCTCCTCAAGGATATTAATAATGACACCAACATTTGGTTGTGATGTTTGTAAATGAGTCTTTTGTAACAGTAATTCATTAACATCGTCAAAGGTCATATCAATTTGGTCTAAGTATTCTTTGTTGTTATATATGAGTGTTAAAGGGGCAACGGTGATGTTTAGATCATGTGCTTCCTCTTTTGTTAGCGCAACTGAAGAGTCACACACTATAGCAATATTTTTCATAAGCTACCTCCAATAAAAGCATTATAGATAAGAATACTTTGAATGTCAAACTATTATCTCTCTTTATTCATTTTAGCAAATGAACTATAATAGAATCATGGAAAAACTTGACTACAAAACAATTGCAAAGAATGTGGTGACGGAACAAGAGATTATAAAGTCGAAATTCATCACTTATCTTGCACCAATCGCAACAGAAGAAGCGGGAAAATTATTCTTGAAATCAATCAAGAAGGAACATCCTAAGGCCAGCCATCATTGCTCTGCTTTTATTGTTGGTGATATTGAGAGATCGAACGATGATGGGGAACCTGCTTCAAGTGCAGGGCTACCCATGCTTCAAGTGCTTCGAGGCAATAAAATGCAAGGGGTAATTGCTGTAGTCGTTCGCTATTTTGGTGGTACTGAATTGGGTGTTGGCGGACTTATTCGTGCTTATGGATCCAGTGTGACACAAGCAATTCAAGCGGCGGAAATTCTCTATCCACAACGCGTGTTTACCTATGCTGTGACCTTTCCGTATGAATTTATTAACGATGTTGAGGTTCTTGTAGCCGATATTGGGGAGGTCATTGACCGACACTATGATGCACTTGTGAGGTATGATATACGTGTCACCAATCCCGAGAGTCTTGAACCACTTAATGACATATGTCGTGGACAAGCTGTATCGGAATGTATAAAAGATGATATTGAACTTATAAAGGAGGTTTCATAATGGATATTCGTTCTGAACTAAAAGCGCATGAGATAAAATATACAAAGCAGCGTGAAGAGGTTCTCTCAATTCTCAAAGCCAGTATGCTTCCGATGACAATCAATCAATTGCGTGATCAATTGGAAGTAGAAATGGACCTCTCAACAATCTATCGTATCCTGGATGTATTATTAGAGAAAGAAATCATTACCAAGACAGTTCCATTAGAGCCATCTCAAGCACTCTATGATTACAAGCGTCATATTCACAAGCACCATCTAATCTGTACAATTTGTGGAAAGATACAAATTATTGAAGGATGTCCGTTACATGACTATGAACATCAAGTTGAAGCAAAAACACAATACATCATTGATCGCCATCAATTGGAACTCTATGGTGTCTGCCCAAACTGTCAAATACACTAAAAAAGGAAGTCTCAAGATTTAATGAGACTTCCTTTTCATAAGTACTATAAGCTGCGTGATGTCGATAAGTGTGAGATACCATTAACGAAACTACTAATACCACCAGCCATTAGGTAGAATGAGACTAATATAATTGTTGTTGCAAGAGAAGCAACGGGATTGAAGAGTAACATGAATCCTGTGATGATACCAAGTACTGATACAATCAATGATAACCAGAATGAAGATTCACCACCAACACTGCGAATGATGCTTGAAGCAGCAATCCGTGAGATAGAGTGAGCAATAAACCAGAATGGTAAGAGCATTGTCACAACTGTAAGTGATAAGTTAATGTTGAATAACATTAATACACCAGCAATAATACTGAGGATAGCACCAAGAAGAGATATTAATGGAGCAGCTCCTGTACGACTTTCAAATTCGAAGTAGAATGCGATATCACTAATACCACTCGCAATTGCAAGAATTGCAAAGGCAACAATAACGCCACCGATAATTGCATTTGGATTGTACATTGTGTACACACCAAGTACTACTAATAACACCCCTGTAATCATTTCGATAATACTTAAATTACGTAAACTTTTTTTCATTTCAATCACCTTTCCTTTTATTGAGGTCGATCAGATCTTGAAGAATGGAATCAATCTCATCAAGATAATGATCAGACAATTCAAGAAACTTTTTACCTGCTTCTTTGTAGAGGGCTTCAAGTTGTTCCATCTTAAGTTGAATTTCTTTATCTTGTGATTCTTTCATCTCACCGTCTCCCTTTTGACATCTTCATCATAACCCCGTAGGTGAACGAAGACAACGAACAGAAAACGCGAACTGCAAGATACCGAACAGTGTTTGAAAAGTGTGCGGGAAATGGTACTATATATTGAAACGGAGGCATTTTCATGAAGACTGATTTAAGAGTTGTTAAGACGCACAGGGATCTAACGCAGGCACTGCTACGCCTCCTCGAAAGAGATAACTTTGCATCAATTACTGTGAATGATATTTGCGTTGAAGCTCTAGTGGGGCGTTCAACATTTTATGACCACTTCGAAGATAAATATAGTTTGTTGGAGCTTCTTTTTAAAACAGAACGAATGTCAACACGCGAACACGCTCAAAGTGAAGCGACTCTTGACCTTATTAAATCGGTCCTATACATGATTAAAGAGAATGAAGTCATCTTTCGAAACTTATTACCCCTTAATGAAGATCAACAAATCGTTGAATTAATTCGCTCGACATGGCTGGAAGACGTACTGAAATACAACGAAACGCACCTAGAAAATGGTGACCTTAAGGATGTGCCCCTTGAATTCATCAGTGACTTTTTGGCAGGTGGGTATACGATGGGAATTATTGATTGGATCCATAATGGCTTGAAAACGTCAGTTGAAGACATGGCTTTGTATCAATATAAAATGTTGCATCAATTTGTAAAACCATAGGTCAAATGAGTATCGTTCATTAACATAGTGTGTTACTATGTTAATGAAAAGAGGTACATATTATGTTACTAAACGACAATACAAAATTAAGCCATGTAACCTTACGAGTACAAGACTTAGAGAATATGACACAGTTTTATACACAGATTATCGGTTTGAAAATTATAAATAAACAAGACGATAGAGTCATGTTAGGTGTGGGTAAGCAGCCAATTGTAGAACTTGTGCACCATCGCGACGCCCAGTTACCATCAGAACATTATACAGGTCTTTACCATTTAGCAATTCTAATGCCAGATGAAAAAGACTTAGGTCAAATTCTGTATCATTTCAGTCGTGAACATTATCAAATAAGCGGTGCAGGGGATCATGACTACAGTCAAGCACTCTATATGAATGACCCAGAAGGGAATGGAATTGAAATCTATGCTGATCGTCCAAGAGAGACGTGGGTAATCCATGATGATGGAACGATTGTAGGGGGAACAAAAGCAGTTGATGTTCAAAGGCTTTTGTCACTCGTTGATAAAGAATCGTGGTCAGGTATGCCAGAAGGGACGGTTCTTGGACATGTTCATTTGCAATTGAATGATATCATGGCAGCACGTTCTTTCTATATTGATACCCTTGGGTATGAATTAAAAACAGACATGGGACACGCCATCTTTATCTCAAAAAATGGATATCACCATGATATTGGTGCCAATGTTTGGGCAGGGAATAACATCCAAAAACTCCCAAGCAACATAACCGGTATGGAGTCCTTCACGGTTCAAGTTGATAATTTGGAAGCAGTTATCACAGCATTCAAGGAAAACAAAGATTATTCTATAATTAGTATCGATAAGAATCTTATTGTTGAAGACAAAGCAGGGATACGAATACAATTCACTGTGTTATAATTAAAACATGAAAAAAATTAAAGATAGTTATGAACGAAACAAAATAGGTATGAAAGCAGGTTTACTGGGACTCAGTGCGAACCTGCTTCTTTCTATTTCTAAAATCGTAATCGGAACGATAGCGAATTCTCAGGCAATTATTGCCGATGGAATCAACAACGCTTCAGATTCAATGTCCTCGCTGATAACCGTGGTTGGCTTTAAAATCGCAGGGAAGCCTGCCGATAAAGAACACCCCTATGGACACGAACGTTTTGAGTCTATTGCTGGCTTCGTGATCTCGCTGATTATGATTTACTTGGGAATTGATATACTCAGAACATCTTTTGGAGAGATTTTCACTACAACACCGCTCAATGTATCGGTATATACGTTTGGCGTTTTAATCCTTTCAATAACTGTTAAGGGTTTCATGGCATGGTATTATACAAAACAAGCGAACCGCATTGATTCCGATATGTTACATGCAAGTTCGCAGGATAGTAAAAATGATATTTTAATGACCGGATCAATCCTAATCGGTATTCTAATACAATGGTGGTTTGGCTTCAATATTGATGCATATATGGGAATGTCTATTGCACTATTTATTATTTACTCAGCTGTGATGATGGTTCGTGATTTTGTGAATGATTTAATGGGAACGCGTCCAGATGAAACACAACTACACCAAATCAAAGACATTCTTGATAATGAACAAAAAATTATTGGTTACCACGATTTACTGGTACATAATTATGGTAAGTACAATACCTATGCAAGTGTTCATATTGAAATCAATCAAGTAACTTCTCTCGTAGAAGCACATGAAATTATTGACTCAATTGAACACGAAGTCTATGAAGAAACGAATATCAATCTTGTTACGCATCTTGATCCCTTGGATATTGATAGTGAAGAAATGACGACTATTTACGACATTATTAAGCGCTACATACGAGCCAACTATCCCGGTGTTACGTTTCATGATGTGAGAATTATTCATGAACGCCTGATGTTTGATTTGGTTTTGGATGAAGCATGCGATTATGAAAGTGAAGTAATTATTGAAGGACTAAGAAGAGAACTTGGTAATAATAACATTGCATACGCGTTGGACATCACGATTGATACCCAGCAATTAATATAGAGACGAAGGCGAACTAACTTGGAAAAAGAAAAAAAATTTGGACTGTTCACAACGATTGCGATGATTGTCGGAATTGTAGTTGGATCAGGAATCTTCTTTAAGACAGATGACATACTCATAGCTACACAAGGAAGTGTCATTCTCGGTGTGCTTCTTTGGGTTGTTGGCGCTTTCGGTATCATCTTTGGCGGACTGTGTGTTTCCGAATATGCAAAAAGGACATCCGAAGCAGGTGGCTTGATTACATATATGGAGCTTGCGTGGGGAAAAACGATGGGTTATCTTTCAGGGTGGTTTCAAGTTGTATTCTATTATCCAGCAATAATTGGTGTCTTGGCATGGATTACATCTGTTTATATTGGTTTGATTTTTGGAATAAGCAATCCCTTGGACTGGCGACTTTGGGTAACGACCCTTGTTATTCTAATCGTCATTTACGCACTCAACATCATAAATACAAAGTCAGCGGGTAAGTTTCAAAATATTACTCTCATCATAAAAATTGTAGCTTTGTTATCCTTGTCGATAGTTGGAATTATCTTCGGTGAGCCACAAAACCTTGCATCAACAGCAATTAGTGGGTCTCGCATCGGTGGTGGTTTGTTTGTTGGACTTATTGCATGTGCATTTTCTTATGACGGATGGTTTGTCGCCCCAGCAGTTGCTCATGAAATTAAAAATCCAAAGAAGAATCTTGTAAAAGCACTCATTGTTGCCCCTATTATTATTCTCGCCATCTATTTGGCGTATTTTATTGGCATCAATGCAATGCTAGGACCAGAAAAAATAATGCAACTGGGTGATGGATCTGTTGGTTATATTGCCGAGCAACTCTTTGGTTCAGTCGGAACTAAGGTTATCTATACAGCCGTTATCATTTCAATTCTCGGCTCCATTAATGGCTTGGTCCTTGGCTACATCCGGCTTCCGTATTCCTTAGCAATCCGTGATAGTTTTCCAAGATCAGATGTATTCAAAACCATGAACACGTCACTAGACATCCCTGTAAAATCGGCAATCCTATCGTTTGTACTTATTCTAATTTGGTTGGGTTTGCATCGACTCTCTGTATTTAATGTCCAATGGGGTCCAATCCACTTTAGTGGATTACAAATTGACAGTTTACCAATTGTGCTTACATATGTGTTCTATGGACTCCTTTACGTACGTACAGTAGTCGATGAAGTTAGATATCATAAACTTGGTGTGTTAAAGGGCTATGTATTCCCGCTCTTAGCATTACTTGGAGCCTCATTTGTATTATATGGCGGTATGTCACAACCACAATCTATCATCTACTTTATCATTTCGTTTGTTGGAATTGCGTGTGGCTATCTTGTCATGGGTAAGCCAAAAACAACAACTTAGCAATAAAAATTGACAACTCACCGTGATTTAGTGGCTCTAAGATTGGATCGATACTATGATGGTATCAACAACAAAGGAGAACTGAATTATGGAAAGAATAGATAGTTATAATAAACCCATTGAAACCATTCGTATTAAAGGTGCTTCGATTAAAAGAATAATTATTGAACCAAGCATTACTGAAGAAACAGAGGTATACGTCAATGGAAACCTCTCAGAGTATGAAATCCAACTTATGGGAGAAGTCTTAAAAATTTCTACAGTCCACTCGCGTATCATGACAATCAGCATCGATGAGATGAATACACCAAAGATTGAGGAAATGCGTATCAGCATTCCATCATCTCTAAATCCAGATTTTAAAATTGATGCTGTCGGAGCAATGGTAGTTATGGACTACAAAGAACCCTACACGATTCGAAATTTACGACTTGATGGCGTGAAGATTGATGCCCAACTTACAAATGTGAGTGGCCTGATCGAAGTAAACTCAGTCAACTCTTCAATTTGGGTTACCAATTTCGGTGGAAGAATCTACAGCAACGGTGTCAGCAACACGATTCATCTAACCAATACAAATAATGATGTCACGGTGAAACTGAATGGACTTTCTTCACAAGCCTATTTTAATGAAGGTGAAGCAAAGGCGAACTACCGCGTACAGCTTGCTGGGTTGAATGGAAAAATGTGCTACTATGCAGATCGTCGAACATCGTTTGGCATTCTAAATTATACGTCACCACATATTCATGGCGCACCTGCAGTTCGTGTAGAAGGCAATGGGCTAAGTGCAAAAGTATCTGTGAACTAAAAAAGCAATTGAACTGATTCCAATATCTCGGACAGTTCAATTGCTTTTTTACATGTAGGTAACAACAGTGTGACCAAACCAGATCACCAGCGGATAAATATAAAGAAACTTGGAGTTCTTTGATAAATCACGCCGGATGGGAAGATGAGATATGAAAGGTAGGGCAAGGATGAAGGTGAACTGATAGTTCAGTGCATCCCCACTATTCATGCGCCATAGGGAAACTATTAACAATACAAATGATAAAAACATGTAACATGCAAAGCGCACACGATCTTTCGCCTCAAATACATAAGTGATAAGCATGAATGGAATAATTAATGATGCCTTCTCTGCTTTCCAAAGCGCAAGCAAGAGTATAATGGGAAAGAGAACAATACCAATTTTTCTAAATGTTGGATAAGATTCGGTAATATAATATTCAAACAGGTATAAAAGTGAGAGCCCCAAAGCGAACGTGAAGTAGAGGTTACTGGAAATTTGATGTTGGGGACTGACTAGAATTGCGTTGAAAACAAAGCTTACAACACTCATGGTCAATGCAGCGGTGAAGAATTTCCCAATTAAAGAAACTTCATGCGTTGATCGCATAAACAAGCGAACCGTATAAGCAGCGAATGCAGTTACAGCGATGATAACTGCGATATTTGCCGGAATTGCCCATACGGCGCTCATGTAAGGAATACACGTTTCCAATACGAGTGGTACAAGCATTAAGATATAAAGTATCATAGAGCGCACTCCTTATCTGTGTTAATCATACCTCATGTACATTGAGAAAAACATGCAATCACATAACAACACACTTACAATATTGTAAGGGAGTTCCAAAAATTATAGGCTTGACATGGAGTGAACTCCAGCATTTATGATACACTTAAGGAGGAAATTATGAAAAAAACATTCTATATTATGCGTCATGGTCAAACAGTATTTAATCTCTTAAAAAAAGTTCAAGGGTTCTCAGACTCCCCTTTAACATCATTGGGAATTGAACAAGCAAAAATAGCAGGCGCCTATTTTAAAGATAAGGAAATATACTTTGATGCGGCATTTTCATCAACATCAGAACGTGCAAGCGATACATTAGAACTGGTCACAGATATGCCATATACACGCCTGAAAGGCCTCAAAGAATGGAACTTTGGTTTATTCGAGAGTGAAAGCGAAGCTTTAAATCCAAAGCTTCCATATGGAGATTTCTTTGTCGCTTATGGTGGCGAAGGGGAGAAACCATTTCAAAAAAGGATCGTTGATACGATGAACGAGCTAGCCCAAACTCAAACAGGGTCGTCAATTCTCGTTGTTGCGCATGGAGCCGTACTTGGACAATTTGGAAAGTACTGGGAACATGAAGCAATCGCAACACGAGATAAAAAAGGTCGAATCGGAAACTGCGCAATATTCAAATATGTTTACGAAAATGAAGTATTCAGATTGGAAGAAATTATAGAGCATGACTTTAGTCATCTCGTATAAAGGAGAAAGCGATGAAAATAGCAGAAGTCAGTGAGTTAGTGGGACTTTCTACTGATACACTACGGTATTATGAGAAAATCGACTTGATAAGTACTGTAAAGAAAATCAATGGACAACGGGATTATTCAGAAGCAGACGTTGCACGTATTACGTTTGTAAGAAACCTACGAAACGCCGGTATGTCAATTGCCTCACTGAAGCGTTATCTTCAACTCGTCTACCAAGGCGATGCGACATCACAGGAACGAAAAGAAATTCTTATTGAGGAGCGCAATCGTATCTTGGAAGCGACAATTGCTCTCATAGATACGGTTGACTTACTAAATTATAAAATTGATGCATACGAAGAGAAAATTATTGTTCGCGAGAACGAACTTCGGGAAAGTCGTGAACGCAATGAGTAATACACCAACACTCCAGACAGAGCGATTAATCCTTAGAAAATTTACTGTACAAGACGTTAGCGCATTGTATGCAATACTTAGTAATTTTGAAGTCAATCGATTTCTACCCATGATTCCACCTAGCAGCCTCGAAGAAGCGGAAAGCTATTTGAAGGAAATGTATCTGGATACGTACACAAACCCGAAGGGGTATCGCTACGCAATCTGTTTCCAAAGTGATAATATTCCAATTGGTTATGTTCATGTTGGCACGACTGAAGCGAAGGATTTTGGTTATGCCTTATTGCCACAACATTGGAATCAAGGCATTGTGACAGAAGCGAGCATCGCAGTGATACGTCAGCTCTTTAAAGATCGCGTAAAATTTATTACAGCAACACATGACATAAATAACCCTGCAAGTGGCTCCGTAATGAAAAAGCTAGGGTTGGTTTATAAATACTCGTACGTAGAACAATGGATGCCTAAAAACATCACGGTAACCTTTCGAATGTATCAACTCAATTTGGATGGCGATGTACTGCGAACTTATCAAGAATATTGGGAAAAATATCCAAATCATTTCATCGAGGAAAGCGATAGTATCTGAAATAGAGAGTCAGTCACAAACAGCGGCTGACTTTTCAAATACCCACTCATCAAGCCTTAATTATCAATTAAATTAATATCAAATATCACAATAATTAATAACAAGAGCAGAGTTTTCGCAAAAGGAATTGTCTTATTACATTTTGTGCATATTTAATTACAATAAAATCATAAACCTAACAAATCATGTTAAATTAACACTAGATTAAAACGGGTGTTTTTGTAGATGAGAAGAGAAGGTATAATATGAAAAAAAGTAAATTTAGTAAGTTAATCAAATTGACAGTTGTAGGTGCACTTGGGATTTTGATGACATCACAATGGACACGACTTTTTGCTGAAGAGACAAAAAATGATAACGAAGTCGTGACAGAACCTATTGTTTCAGATGAAGAAACAGTTGTTGAAGACGAAGAAATTATCGATGAAGAACAAACTGTTGAAGATTCAGACGATGAAGTAGAGCGCAATACGGATGAACAAGAACTAGAAATAGAAGTAGAAATCGAACCACAAGACAATAGTGATGTTTCAAATTCGAGTACAGAAGATCTCACCCAGGATTCGGATTTGAATGATTGGATGCCTGATTTGGGTTTACAAGCGGAGATTGCGAAAACATTAAAGATTAACATCGCTGATCTCAATGAAACATCGATTCTGAGACTTGATACTCTCAGAATCAGCAGTTCTAAAACTGATTTTGATTTGACAGGGTTAGACAGAGCATTAAACCTTAAGAATCTGTATATAAACCAAGCAAACTCAGTTACAAATGTTGAAATAGTGAATCAGTTGCCCAAGCTTGAGCATTTAGAAATTAGAGCAAATTTAACCTATCTCCCAATTTTAAATTCAGAAAGTCTTATCCGATTGCGAGTTCCTTACAATAATATTAGCAAAATTGAAGGACCAATGAACCTCCCAAATCTTATTAAACTCTCAATTTCCAGCAATCAAATTGAGTCTTTAGAAGCATTTTCAACACTCTATAATTTGAAGGATATTGAGATTGCGAGCAATCCAATCAGTGAGTTAAACGTACTTGAAAACTTTCCAAATTTGGAAAGAATATATATAGGCTCTGATAACGTGCCAGAAAGCGAATTCGCGCGCTTTTCAGCATTTCAGAATCTAGAATTCCTTCATCTTGGAAATACAAGTTTGACAACGTTGGATTCCATTCCAACCTTGCCAAATCTCAATGCACTTTACATGAATTACGCTGCTGTGACAAATTTGAACAACATCGGTCGATTTGAGAAACTTGATAACATTAATATTACATATTCTGCACTTGAAGATATCTCAGGCGTTAGCGAAGTGTACAATTTACGACTCTTCACAGTATTTAGTAATCCAGGTATCAAAGACTACTCCCCCCTCGATAACCTTACGGGAATTGAAGGCCTCGATATCCGAAATAATCCGCTCGGAAAATTAGAAGGCGGCGTTGATTTCGTAAAAAAACATAAGAATTTAAAATCATTAGTTATTGAAAACTCATTTGTAGAAAATCTCGACTTCGTTACGGAACTTCCAAACCTTAGAACCCTTTGGGCAGGCGGTAATCGTATCTCAGATATTACAATACTGAATGGAAATACGACACTTGAATCTGTAAAACTTGAACAACAACGAATCGATGATGACATTATTTTAAAAAAGAATACATATGATATAACAGAGAAAATTACAAGTGTTGATGGTAGTAACGTCGAAATCGGTGCAAATTCAGGAATAAATGCTCGAGCTCACTACAACGACGATAAATCCATAACATGGACAGTTGATAAAGGAGAATCGTGGGGACTATTTGCCAATACGTGGAGCACGAATGCAGTAATAAATGGACGAAATGTTAACTATTCGGGACGTGTTTACAAAAGTTTTGAACGCGAGAAGAAAACCATTATCATAAATTATCGTGATCAAGAGGGTAACATGATTGCAGATTCTAAAGAATTGACGGGTTTCTATGGGGATACACAGTCCGTCGCAACTGCCGTTAGTGGATGGACATTCATGGGAGAGCTCCCAATGAATGTGGTGTTTGAAGATGGAACTGATGAAGTAAATCTTGTATACACACAAACAAAAGGTGGCACGGTAACAATTAACTATGTTGACACCACTGGCGAACCGATTCAGGATCCCAAAACGATCACAGGATTTGTTAACGATCCATTTAATGTCACAGCGGATGACATCTATGGATGGAGCCTCAAGAAAACAACCGGTGTTACATCGGGAAAACTAACAACAAAAGAGCAAACAATCACATTTACCTACGGAGCAAAAAGAGTTCAACCTTTATACATTTATTTCTTGGATGAAAATGGTGAATCGATTCGTCAAAGACGAAGGATAACTGGGAACTTTGGCGATACGTATGAATATGAAATTGAAAAAGTGACGGGATACGATTATGCAACTCATGATGGAACACTGAGTGGAACGTTCGATGATACAGCGAAATACATTGAGGTGCATTATACACTTGCAGAAGGTGCTCCAGTAACGCTAAATTATGTTGACGAAAATGGCAATACGCTTAAAGAATCGGAAACATTAACAGGAATGTATGGTGAGTGGTATTTCACGTCACCTGCTGAGATAAAAAATTGGGAATTTCAGACTGGTGAAGGTAGCATGAACGGAAAATTCACAGATGAACCAAAAACAATTACGTTTATCTATGGAAGAATCGCTGCACAACCAATCACCGTGCGTTATGTGGAATTTTTAGGGGATGATATTCAAGAACCAACGTACATTAATGGTTACCAAGGTGATCGCTATACTGTAGAAATTCCAGACATCAAAGGATGGACCATCGATTCAACAGAAGGTTCAACAATGGGCTATCTTGATGATAAACCGCATACGACAACAATAAGCTACCGTCGTATTGCGCCAAAATCAGTAACAGTTAACTACATTAATACTGATGGTGAAATCTTGAAGGAACCAACAACAATTACGGGTAACTTTGGAGATCCTTATAATGTGAGTGCACCGCAAATCAATGGATGGAAACATATTGAAACACAAGGGGAGACACAAGGCGAAATTGATGGTGATGAACACACAATCACATTCGTCTATGAAATCCCGGATGCCGCTCCAATAACGGTGCGATTTGTTGATGAAGCTAACAATTCGTTAAGGGATACTGTCTTAATCAATGGTAAAATCGGTGATACATTCTCAATAGAAATTCCTGAAATTAAGGATTGGATTATTAAGGAAATTGATGGTGAACTTGAAGGGGTTCTAACGGACTCTGCGACAACAGTCACCGTAACTTACGAACGCAAGCAAGGGATGCCAATTATAATTAAACTTACAGATGAAAATGGCACTGAAATTGCTAAAGAAATGAGTATACAAGGGTACGTTGGTGAGCGCTATATTATAAAAGCACCACAAATCGAGGGCTATACATTTAAAGGATTCCTCATCGATGGTCGTACAAGCCGCTTCATGCGAACACTTGAGACATCTTTAGAGATTACCTTTGATGAGACATCACATGTTGTTTCCGTAAACTATACCAAAGACGCACTTACAAATAGTGATGATAAAGAAACAGAAGTGGAGGCATCAGACGATTTACCGAACGTAGATATCGATATTTCTAAAAACGATGGTCCGCAACTTCCAATGACGGGAATGGGTACATCACTACTTTGGCTTGACGCTATTAGTATTGGGACTATCTTGCTTGCCGTTGCACGAAAGAAGAAAGAAAACTAAGAAACTGGATTAAATTCCAGTTTCTTTGCAAACACATGATAGTAATCTGTAAATTCTGGGTAGCATTATGGGATTTCGAACGCATTCCTTGAAGGCAATGGGATTCCCTTATATAATGAATGTATTAATCACCAATTTAATACTCAAAATAGGGTTGAGTAGTTTCTACTGATGCACCGTAAAAGCATCAACAATTGGGGACACACACTTTTCCTCAATCGATTCGTGATTAATAGAAGTTTTACTTGTTACAAAGGAGGACACTATGACACACGTAACAAAATCTTTTATTTATGGCATTCCGAAAGCGGAATTGCATTTGCACCTGGAGGGGTCGTTGGAACCAGAATTGAAACTCCAACTTGCAACGAAGAATGGTATTGATATTGGGCAAACGACTGTAGAGGAAGTTCAGAAAAGTTATCAATTTAATGATCTATCATCATTCTTGGGAGTATACTATCCAGCGATGAATGTACTTCAAGAAGAGGAAGATTTCTACAATCTGGCAATGGCATACTTACGCCGCGTCAAAGAGCACAATGTTCGCTATGTAGAATTGTTCTTTGATCCACAAGCGCATACTACGCGTGGTGTTGCATTCGAAACAATTATTAATGGCTACTATCGTGCAACACAAGATGCAAAAGAGATGGGCATTCGTGCGCATTTAATTATGTGCTTCTTGCGTGATATGAGTGCTGAATCGGCAATGGAACATTATGAAATGTCGTTACCATATCATGAACTCATTCTTGGAGTTGGTTTGGATTCGGACGAACGTAACAATCCACCATTAAAATTCCAAGAGATATTTGCACGTGCCAAGGAAGATGGACTCCATCTTACAATGCATTGTGATATTGACCAAGAGCATTCAATCCAAAATATTCACGATGTACTTCATGTTATTGGTGTTGAACGCATTGATCATGGAACAAACATTGTTGAAGATCCAAAACTTGTTGATTATGTCATCGAGCATAATATTGGATTTACATGTTGCCCTGTATCCAATGGTTTTGTGACCAAGGATATGAAGGGCAAAGAAATTGTCGAATTACTTCATAAAGGCGCAAAGGTAACTGTGAATTCAGACGACCCAGCCTACTTCCAAAGCTACATTTCAGATGACATGTTCGCTTTAGCAGAAAAAGAAAATTTAACCGAAGCCGATATTATTCAACTTGCGAAGAACTCATTTGAAATTGCATGGATGAGTGATGAGGATAAGAAAGTCTATCTCGATGAGATTGATGCTTACGTAAGCGCACAATAAAATACACTAAGAGACAGAAGGGACCGTAAACCTTCTGTTTTTTACGCAACTTAACCTCAAAAAGAGACAACTTACTGAAAAGAAAGGCATCCGCGAAAATGGAGTGGTATGATTGCGTTAGATGGAGGATATCCCATGATTAAATTAGATAAAAAGAGAGCGATAGTTTTAGACTTGTTAAATACCGTACCCTTACTTCATGTAAAAGCATATGTAGAAGGGGGTCAGGGCGAAGGGTGGATTGAACCAAGCAAAAACCCAAAAACTGCCGTCGTAAATATTGATATTCTAAGTTTCTTAGGTGGTGAAGCATCCTCAAATATTACTGGGGAACTCTTAAAACAACTTCCACAACCCGAAGATACCGATTGGATTATTGTCTTCCCACAAACAGATTCTTGGAAAACTACGATTGAACAAGCTTTTGAAGGACGTCTTCACAAGATGCAACGTCACGCAATGAAGAAGGATACACAATTCTCTATTTCGAAACTCGAATCAATGATAAACTCGGTATCGCAACAACATAAAATCGAACAATTGGATGAATCAGCGTATGAAGCCATTCTAGCATCTGCCACGATGCAAGATTTAGTAAACAAAGACGATACAAAAGAGAACACTTTATCCATGGGAAAAGGATTCGTTGTTCGCGACGGAGACCGTGTTGTATGTGGCGCATGTTCATTTCTACGCACCAAGGATCAAATAGAAGTACAAATCATCACCGATCCAGACTACCAAAGACAAGGTCTGGCTACAGCTTGTGGAGCAGCACTGATTCTTGATTGCATCAAAGATAATATCCATCCAAGTTGGGATGCAGCCAACCCAGAATCCTTGCGACTCGCTGAGAAACTCGGGTATGAACATGATTACGGCTATGATGCGTATGCACTAAAAATACGATAGCGCTAAAATAAAAAAGATGAAATAAGAAAATCTTGAGAAACATTGAAAAGAGTTGGTATCGTGGTTGACTTCAACCGTGATAACCGATAAACTATAAATAACAAAAGACCTTTAACATTGTCCTGTGAGACAGCGAAGGGAAGAGTAAATATCATTCATTAGTAGCTAATGAGTCTCTTTTCGCGCAAAAGAGGCTCTTTTTTATGGAGGATATTATGGCGAAAACAATCCTAAATGATCAGGAAATGATGCGTGCATTGACACGTTTGTCGTATGAAATAATCGAGCGCAATCACGGTATCGAAAACTTAGTGCTTGTTGGAATTGAGACACGTGGCATACATCTTGCCAATCGAATTGCTGATAAAATCGGTTCAATCGAAGGGCCAATTGATGTCATTACGATTAATATCGATGGATATCGTGATGATAAAGAAAATGATGCAACGGTAGCGCACCAAGATGTGCTTACTGACAAACGTATTGTTTTGGTTGATGATGTTCTCTTCACAGGAAGAACGATACGTGCGGCAATGGATGCGGTCATCGATTTGGGAAGACCCTCAGAAATATCCCTTGCAGTCTTAGTTGATCGCGGGCATCGGGAATTGCCAATTCGCCCAGATTACATTGGTAAAAACATACCAACTTCCAAGAAAGAACGTGTCTTTGTACGTGTTGCGGAAGTAGATGGTGTTGATGAAGTAACAATAGAATAGATAAACAGTGATTTCACTTTAATTGGTACCGAGAGTTCCAAAAGCGAAAACACCATTTAGTGGTTTCTTGCTTAAACTCTCGATGAGTTTAAGCTTTTTTATGGAGGTAGCGTAATGAGAGATTTTCTAAGTGTTGATGATTTGACGAATGAGGATGTTCAATCATTAATTGAGAGTGCGGTTGCATTCAAAAAAGGAGAGCGAGCATATCAATCATCGGCTTCGGTCGTGAATATGTTCTTTGAAGACAGTACACGTACAAAACATAGTTTCGAAATGGCAGAGCATAAGGTTGGGATGCATATTATGAACTTTGATGTTTCCACAAGTTCTGTGAAAAAAGGTGAATCAATGTACGATTCGGTGCTGACAATGCAAGCCATTGGTGCTGAAATCGCCGTGATTCGCCATCAAAACAATGATTTCTACAAACAACTTGAACATTTGAATATATCGATTGTGAACGCAGGATCGGGAAGTGGGTCACATCCATCACAATCACTCTTGGATATGATGACGATTTATGATGAGTTTGGATGCTTCGAAGGATTGAAGGTTGCAATCATTGGTGATATCAAACACTCACGTGTAGCGATGTCGAACATGCGGTTGCTGCATCGTTTGGGGGCGAAGGTTTCATTTGCAGGTCCCGCAAAATTCTTCGATGAATCGTTTCTTGAATACGGTCCGTTTATATCGGTTGATGATGCGATTAGAAACAGTGATGTGGTTATGCTGCTCCGCATTCAACTCGAACGCCATGATAAAGAAATCAGTCTTACTGACTTTGAGTATCACACAGAATACGGGCTCACATTGGATCGTTATGAAACCATGCAAGAGCGTGCTGTTATTATGCACCCAGCGCCTGTAAATCGGGATGTAGAAATTGCGAGTGAGTTGGTTGAATGTGACAAAGCGCGCATTGTTGAGCAAATGACCAACGGCATGTTTATGCGGATGGCAATTTTAGAGAAAATCGTAGAAGGAAGAAAATCATGAAAACAGTCTTAAAGAATGGGAAAATAATTATCCGCGATAACGACTTAGAATTGGTGGACATCGCAGTTGAATCAGGAAAAATCATTGAAATGGGTCACAATCTAACTGGAGATACTGTTATTGACCTGGATGGAAAACTTGTGATGCCAGGACTTGTTGATGTCCACGTTCACTTGCGAGAGCCAGGATTTACGGATAAAGAAACGATTAAAACGGGAAGTATGGCAGCGGCACGGGGTGGATTCACAACAATCTGTGCTATGCCAAACACCAATCCAATTCCAGATACTGTTGAGAAATTTCAAGCAATTGAAGCAATCATCACCCAAGATGCTGTCGTAAACGTATTACACTATGCTCCCATCACAAATGGATTGCGCAGCGATGAACTTGTAGATATGAAGGCAATTAACGCCTTTGCATACACAAACGATGGTGTTGGTGTCCAAACAGCGGGGACGATGTATAAAGCAATGAAAGCGGCAGCTGCAATAGGGAAACCAATTGTTGCTCACACTGAGGATGAGAGTCTTCTGTATGATGGTGTCATGCATGAGGGACGGCGCAGTAAAGCGTTGGAACTTCCCGGAATCATGGGAATTGTAGAATCGAGTCAAATTGCCCGAGATATTCTCATTGCGAAGGAAACAGGCTGTCACTATCATGTGTGTCATGTATCGAGCAAAGAAAGTGTGGCCGCGATACGATTTGGGAAAGAATTGGGCGTTCATGTAACTGCGGAAGTATCGCCGCACCACCTCATTTTAAATGAGATGGACATCCCAGGAGATGACGCGAACTACAAAATGAACCCACCACTACGAAGTGCTGAGGACCAAAAGGCATTAATCGAAGGGCTCTTAGATGGCACCTTAGATATCATTGCAACCGATCATGCCCCGCATACAGTTGCTGAAAAGAAACAAGGATTTCTTAAAGCACCTTTTGGAATCACAGGTAGTGAGATTGCATTTCCACTAATTTATACAGAATTTGTAGAAAAAGGGATATTCACACTAGCCCAAGTTCAAAAATGGATGTCTCACAAACCGGCAGAAATTTTCAACTTTAAAAATAAAGAGCTAACAGTAGGGTCGATTGCTGATATTGCTGTGTTCGATATTGATTCGACCGAAGTTGTGCATCAAGATGACTTTGTATCGAAAGCGATTAATACGCCATTTATTGGACGCGAATTAAAAGGGAACTGCAAACTAACAATGGTTGAAGGGGAGATACGATGGAACGTTATTTAATTTTAGAAGATGGTACGGTATTTACGGGAAAAGCATTTGGAGCCATCCAAGCGCAGCAAGGCCCCATTCGTATTTTTACTGGAGCACAAGGGTATCAAGAAGTGATGACCGATCCAGAAATGAGTAACAGTTTGGTACTCTTTACATACCCATCAATTGGGAATACAGGCATTAATTTATACGATGAAGCTTCACTTACAATTACCTGTGCAGGGATAATCGTTAGGGAACATGTTGGGAAGCCATCAAACTGGCGCACACAAATGGCATTGGAAACGTATATGATACAACAAGGGATACCAGGAATTTATGGTATTGATACTCGTGCCCTAACCAAACATATTCGTGAAAAAGGTGCGATGGAAGCCAAACTTGTGGATATCTTGGATACCCAAGCATTCACAAAAAAGGCAATGGTTGATGTCTCCACGAAGTCGCCGTATCGCATTCAAGGTCAAGGCAGTCACATTACAGTTTTAGACCTGGGTGTCACACAAAGCGTGATTCAATCCCTCACAGACCGAGGATGTAGGGTGCAAATACTTCCATTCTCAAGTAGCGCTGAGGATATTCTCGCAACATATCCTCACGGTGTTTTGATTAGCAATGGACCTGCAATCAAAGAAGACTTAGAATCTGTAAAACTAGAACTGACAAAGCTCGTTGGTCATACGCCAATCTTGGGACTCGGGTTGGGTGCACACTTGCTCGCACATACGATTCCCAGCAATCGAACCTTCCTTTCCCAACAAACAACTAACATTAACCCACAGATTGTAACCTCAAACTATGGAGGACTCCAATCCTTGGATAAGAAATTGTTGGTTTTAGAACAAGACCTTAATACCAAAGTGCCACTTGCATTCAAGTACCCTTATGATTCTGTTTATGGATATGATTATACTGAAACCGACCCAAGAACCGCAGTAATTATGGATGCATTTATTGAACGCATCGCCAATACAAAGGAGAACCGTTATGAACAGTAATATTAAAAGAATCCTTGTTATTGGATCAGGACCAATTGTGATTGGGCAAGCAGCAGAGTTTGACTATGCAGGAACCCAAGCCTGTCTTGCATTACGCGAAGAAGGGTATGAAGTTATTCTTATAAATTCAAATCCAGCAACCATTATGACGGATGCAAATATTGCCGATAAAGTATACATCGAACCGCTAACCAAAGAATTTGTTGAGATGATTCTTCGAAAAGAGCGTGTTGATGCAATTCTTCCTAATTTGGGCGGTCAAACAGGTTTAAACCTGGCCATTGAACTTTATAAAAGTGGCATCTTGGATGAACTTAAAATTACATTATTGGGAACATCGGTTGAAGCCATTGAAAAAGCTGAAGACCGTGAACTTTTCAAAAATCTTATGGAAACTTTGGATGAGCCAATTGCCCCATCGGCGATTATTCATACGGTAGAAGAAGCATTGGAAGCAGTCGCCACCATCGGATATCCAATTATTATACGTCCCGCTTACACCCTTGGAGGGTCTGGTGGGGGCCGTGCGGAGAATGAAGAAGCGTATATTGAAATCGTAAAATCAGGATTACTCATGTCTCCTGTGAATCAATGCCTTGTTGAACAAGACATCTCGGGATTCAAAGAGATTGAATATGAGGTAATTCGCGACAAAGATGATAACGCAATGGTTATTTGTACGATGGAAAACTTTGATCCAGTGGGTGTCCACACGGGCGATTCAATCGTCTTTGCTCCGGCACAAACCCTGACTCAACGTGAGATTACCATGTTAAGAAATGCTTCACTAAAAATTATCTCGGCGCTTGGTATTGAAGGTGGCTGTAATGTTCAGTACGCTCTAGATCCCTTCAGCGATACGTATTATGTTATTGAAGTTAATCCTCGTGTATCACGCTCTTCAGCACTTGCAAGTAAAGCAACAGGCTATCCAATTGCGAAGATTACTGCAAAGATTGCTGTTGGTCTAACGCTTGATAAAATTGACCATCCAATTATCCCCAATCACAAAGCCTTCCGTGAACCGGTTGTTGACTATGTGGTTGCGAAAATTCCGCGCTGGCCCTTTGATAAATTCTTAAGCGCAGACCGTCGCTTGGGAACACAAATGAAGGCAACCGGTGAGGTTATGGCCTTGGGTCGAAACCTTGAAAGTGCATTGCTTAAAGCCGTTCGCTCACTTGAACTCGGCATAGACTATCTTAATCTTGAGAGTCTAAAAAAATACGATGATGCCCAAATCAGTCAATTACTAACCAAACCAACGGATGAGCGACTCTTTGTACTTGTAGAGGCGATGCGACGTGGCTTTAGTGTTGAGGATATCTATCAACTCACCCACATTGATCGTTTCTTCTTGAACAAAACTCGTCACATCCTTGAACTGGAAACATCAGAAAATATCGCTGAACAAAAATTCTTTGGATTGCCTGACTCAGTAACGGGTCCAAATACACTCCAACCCGTTTATAAAAAAGTAGATGCAAGTGGCGGTGAGTTTGAAGGAACAGCACCGTACTTCTACAGTACGTTTGAACAAGAAACAGAAAGTGTTGTTAGCGATGCGAAGAAAATCGTTGTCTTGGGATCGGGTCCTATCCGAATTGGACAAGGGGTTGAATTTGATTATGCAACGGTTCACTGTGTAAAAGCACTTCAGAGCATGGGATATGAAGCAATAATTATCAACAATAATCCCGAGACCGTATCGACAGACTTTGAACTTGCTGACAAATTATACTTTGAGCCACTCACACATGAAGATGTCATGTACGTTATAAACCATGAGAAACCCGAAGGAGTCATTGTACAGTTTGGGGGACAAACCGCGATTAACTTGGCCGAAGGTCTTCAAGAAAAAGGCGTCAAAATATTTGGTACCAACTTAGAGGATATCAATCGCGCGGAGGATCGTGAGAAATTCACCGATACAATGGTTGCACTAGGAATCAAACAGCCAGAAGGTTCGAGTGCAATGGATGAGGCAAGCTTGATAAAGATTGCGGAGCGTATTGGATATCCAGTATTAATTCGCCCCAGCTTTGTTCTGGGTGGACAATCGATGAAGATTGTAACTTCAAGTCAAGAATTACACGACCATGTATCAACACTTTCCTTCAAACATCCTGTACTCATTGATCGCTATGTATCCGGTATTGAAGTTGAAGTCGACGCTATTAGCGATGGGGATACGGTGGTGATACCTGGAATTATGGAGCATATTGAACGCTCGGGAGTGCACTCGGGTGATTCAATGGCGGTTTATCCCCCTCAAAACCTAAGTTCTAAGATAATTGAAGAAATTACTGAAATCACGACAAAACTTGCTAAAGGATTAAATACAATCGGAATGATGAACATTCAATTCATTGTTCAAAAAGAAGATATCTATGTCATTGAAGTAAATCCACGGGCATCAAGAACGGTTCCTTTCATGAGTAAAGTCACGGGAATCCCCATGGCTCAAGTTGCAACCAAAGCAATGTTGGGAGAGCGTATCCCTTATGAATCCGGACTTGTTCCAAACGTAAATGGCGTACATGTTAAAGCACCTGTGTTTAGTTTTGCGAAGCTGCGTAGTGTCGATACCTACTTGAGCCCAGAAATGAAATCCACGGGTGAAGTTATGGGTTCAGACTATACACTGGAAAAAGCACTCTATAAAGCGTTCATTGCCAGTGGTTACCGATTCAACACACAAGGCAAGATTCTCTTAACGGTAGCTGACAAATATAAAGAAGAAGTACTGCCAATGGCGCAAAAACTATATGACCTAGGCTTTGAACTGCTGGCAACAGAGAATACAGCGAAGTTCTTAAGTGTCCATTCAATTCCAACGCAAACTGTATCAAAAGTAAATGAAGATGCTATTGATATTTTGGATATCATCCGTTCGCAAGAACTCAACTTCATTATCAATACAGTGAATGGCGATAGCCAAGTATTCAGTGATGGATTCATGATTCGACGTGTTGCAGCTGAGCAAGGAATTCCGCTTTTCACCTCATTAGATACTGCGAATGTGCTCATCAATGTGCTTGCATCACGGATGTTTAGTCCATGGCAATTGGAGGAGAAACGATGAAACAAGAAAACATGACGGTTATTTCCAATAAGGAAATTGGCCATCAAATTTATGAAATGATTCTCAAGGGAAACTTAGTTTCAAAGATGCGTGAATCGGGACAATTTCTTCATATCAAAGTAAACCGTGACGATCTCATATTAAGAAGACCAATCAGTATTGCAAGTATCCAAGATGATACCGTAACGATTCTCTATCGCGTTGTGGGTCAAGGTACGGCAAGTTTGGCTTTAATGAAACCTTTTGATGAAGTGGATGTATTGGGGCCTTTGGGACATGGCTTTGAATTGGAAGCAATTCAAGCAAACAGCGAAGTATTGGTTGTTGGGGGTGGTATTGGGGTGGCACCACTTTACGAACTGGGAAAACAATTAGCATTGAAGCAAGCAAATATTACGTTTGTACTCGGATTTGCAAATGCACACGATGCCTACTATCTTGACAAGTTTCGTGAACTGGGTTCGGTGCGCATCACTACAGATGATGGCTCACTTGGAACACAGGGTCATGTTGGTGCAGTGCTCGATGGGATTGAGCCAGAGTTTGTCTACGCATGTGGACCGCTGCCACTTCTTCGCATGGTACAAACAAGCTACGCAGAATGTGATCATGTCTATGTATCCATGGAAGAGCGCATGGCGTGTGGTATGGGTGCTTGCCATGGGTGTGATACGAAAGATAAGAACAAGCGGGTCTGCTATGACGGTCCTGTATTCAATGCGAAAGAGGTGACGGTTTGAATCGATTAAGTGTGAGTTTACCAGGTTTAGAATTAAAGAACCCCATTATCCCAGCAAGTGGATGCTTTGGGTTTGGGGAAGAATTTGCGGAGTATTATGATTTGAGTGTCTTGGGTGCAATTATGGCGAAGGCAGCAACACTCGATGCACGTGTTGGAAACGACTTACCCCGTGTTTGTGAGACACCTGGAGGCATGTTGAATGCAATCGGACTGAAGAATCCTGGATTGGATGTTATCATCAACGAAAAATATCCGTTCCTTGCTCGCTATGATGTTCCTGTAATTGCGAATGTTGCCGGATCGACGGAGGATGAGTATGTAGAAGTTTGCCGTCGCGTCAGTGAAGTTGCAAATGTCACCGCAATTGAATTGAATATATCCTGTCCAAATGTCAAAGAAGGCGGCGTTGCATTTGGGACTGATCCAGAAATTGCAGCACGTCTTACACGTAAAGTAAAAGCAGTCGCAACTGTACCAGTCTATATTAAGTTATCACCCAATGTGACGGATATTGTAGCCATTGCAAAGGCGGTTGAGGAAGCAGGGGCAGATGGTATTACCATGATCAATACGGTCACGGCGATGCGAATTGATCTCAAAACACGCAAACCCATTCTTGCTAACAAAACAGGCGGCTTATCAGGGCCAGCAGTAAAAGCGCTCGCAATTCGGATGGTATACGAAGTATCGCGTGCGGTGTCAATTCCAATCATTGGTATGGGTGGTATTGAAACCGTCGATGATGTATTGGAAATGTATATGGCAGGAGCCAGCGCAGTTGCCATTGGAACCGCAAATCTACACGATCCTTATATTTGTCCAAAGCTAATTGAAGCATTACCAAAACGCATGGATGAACTTGGAATTGAATCACTTGAATCACTAATTATGGAGGTAAGAAATAATGTCTAATGTAATTATCGCACTCGATTTTCCAACCATGGAAGTCGTCGAATCATTCCTGGATAAATTCTCAGGAGAAACACTCTTTGTAAAGATCGGAATGGAACTTTACTATCAAACCGGCCCAGAAATCGTCCGTGCCGTTAAATCACGGGGTCATAAAATATTCTTGGACCTAAAATTACATGACATTCCCAATACTGTAGAACGTACAATGCGTGGTTTATCAGCATTGGGTGTCGATATGACAAACGTACATGCAGCTGGAGGGATTGAAATGATGAAGGCAGCCAAAAGAGGTTTGGGTGAAGGTCCGCAACTTATTGCTGTAACCCAACTCACATCAACAACTGAAGAGGCAATGCATCACGAACAACTTATTGATGCTTCCTTGAATGAATCGGTAATTAATTATGCAAAAATCACTCAAGAAGCAGGTCTCGAAGGCGTCGTATGTTCACCGCTGGAAGCAGGGATGATTCGCGATAACACATCTGATGTATTCCTTAGAGTTACACCAGGAGTGCGCTTAGCGTCGGCTAAGGCAGATGACCAAAAACGCATTACAACACCCAAACGTGCGAAAGAAATTGGTTCAACACATATTGTCGTCGGAAGACCCATTACTGCAAGTGATGACCCTGTAAGGGCCTACCACGATATCGTCCGCGAATGGGAGGAAGCATAATGACCCTAGCCAAGAACATTGCCAAACATCTCTTAGAGGTGAAAGCAGTAACGTTAAGTCCCAACGAACCCTATACATGGGCAAGTGGACTCAAAAGTCCAATCTATTGTGATAACCGCATCACCATGAGTTTTCCCGAAACGCGTAATACAATCGCCCAAGGGTTTGCGCAACAAATCAAAGCAATTTACCCAGATGTTGAATACATTGTGGGGACTGCAACAGCGGGAATTCCACAAGCATGCTGGGTTGCAGAGATCCTCGGCTTGCCCATGGCATATGTAAGACCGAAACCCAAAGATCACGGGAAGAGTAAACAAATCGAAGGGTTCATTCCTGAAGGAGCAAAGGTTGTCGTTATTGAAGACCTCATTTCAACAGGTGGAAGTTGCATTAAAGCATGTGAAGCACTCCGCGTTGAAGGAATCGAAATACTTGGAGTTATGGCGGTATTCACTTACGAATTGGAATCGGCAAAAACAAACTTTGAACATGCAGATATCGAACTGGTGACGTTATCAAACTATACGACGTTGATTGAAATTGCTAAAGAGCAAGGGTATATCGACCAAGGTGACGTGCTGCTTTTACAATCGTGGAAGGCCAGTCCCCATAGCTATGGGATTTAATCATTGACCCTAAGGGATGGTATAGATAAGGATATCTTCGGATATCTTTTTTTTGTGTCAAGAGTGTAAATCATGCAATTCTCGTAAAATCACATTATAATAGAGAAAAAGGGGGATGTGCATGAAAACACATACAAAGTTGGAGCTTCAAACGTTTCGAGCAACTGTGACTTCAGAAGTAAGGGAGGGGACATTCAGCATTGTACCGCTAGATACGAAAAGTGCGGGATACAACGATATGATGATTGTTCACACACAAAAGACAGAGTTTCAGTTTGAGAATAAAACACCAGCAACAGTTGAATCAATTCGCGAAGGCATTGAAATTGAAGTAACAACAAACGGCATTATGACAATGTCATTGCCACCGCAAATCAATCCGTTGGCCATTAAGATACTGCAGCCAAAGTTTAAGTTTGAGGCAAATGTGCTTGAAGTAACAGAAGTAATTCGTGTGGCACCAACTGAAACTGGAGAAATGCCAGTGGGTCCAGAAGTTATCGTGCGAATCTCTGAAACATCAATTATTAATGGTGATGGAAAACTTGTAACAATTAAAGATATTAAGAACAACGATGAACTCATCATTGAATACAATGGCATGATGACACGCTCATTTCCGCCGCAAATTAATGCAACAAAGATATCAATTAAGTAATGGCATATGTTCAACATATGCTTTTTGAATGTAAAAACCCCCAGATAGTCTGGGGGTAACGTATAGCTTTAGCGATGTATTCATTAATTAACCTCCATTTGGTATTATTGAGGTATAGGCTGTGAACTATTCACAATTGTTCAAAGGCGATTCCAATGAAGGATACACACAGTTTATCACATACATCTTGGAGCTGTAAATATCACGTAGTATTTGCTCCAAAATACAGAAGATAGGTATATTATGGAACGCGTCGACTAGAAATAGGCGCGATATTAAGAGAACTATGTAGATGGAAAAGCATCAATATAATAGAAGCAGAAGTCTGCGTAGATCATGTGCATATGATTTTAGAAATCCCACCCAAAATGAGTGTCTCTGGTGTCATGGTTTTTTTGAAAGGAAAAAGTAGTGTAATGATTTATGACAAATGGGGAAATATGAGATACAAATATAGAAGTCGACAATTTTGGTGTCGAGGATATTATTTGGATACCACAGGAAAGAGAAAAATAAAGAAATACAATGCAAATTAGTTGAAAGAAGATAAAGTCGTGTCGCAATTGACGCTGGAAGACATTGACCCGTTTACAGGTAGTAAGTACTCGATGTGAAAGGTAGTCTACATTTGCGCTGTAAAGCACCACGGGCATAACATGGCTATGCCCGCATAAGTAAAACTACCAGCAAAACGGGTGGATATTTAATATCACACTGGAAAACCGCACGCCATGTATGTGAGAATATAGACTTATAGAGTTGTAACGAAAAGCTCTTCAAATTAATGATATTTGTGATATGTGAATCACTTAAAATCATGTCATGAGAATGAATACTATGATGTTGCTGTCGTCCATAATCAAATTAAGGGCATAGAAAATCATAATTTTAATAAAACTCATCATTCAATATAAGGGCCGTATGATATAATCAGCATGTAATAATAAATCTCGCAAGCCATACAATCTGGTCAAGCTCGAATCAGAGTACTTGCTTGCGATGAGTTCTACCAATATGAAATGTGAATTCGAATAGCATGGATTGTTGCATAGGCTCAACTTGTTTATGAATTGCCTACACACGAAATTCGTCTCAGGTCGTTGGTAACACTGGGACTCCATCATAAGCTGACAACCAAAGCAGTCTTGTGAACGGAGAGTAGTGTGGCGAGCGAGGATTAGATAAGAATTCTACTTAAGTAGTCAAGAGAGAGTAGGCTGGCCAGTCTGCTCTTTTTTTTATGGAGTTCTGAATTTAATTATAAACAAACAAAATATATAATATCAACAAAACACACGTTTATTACATAAAACACACAGTCTGTTACATTCTCCGCTCTTTTGTATGGTTTCTTTGTACAATGGGTTATGTAATAGAGGAGGACCTATTTTATGAAGAAAACATTCATGATAATGCTTTCCATCCTACTTATTGGTAGTGTATCGCTACCGATACTAGCAATCGAAAATTCAGAAGTAACGCCAGAAATAACAGATGTTCAAGAATCTGAAATTGATGATGCGGAGATCGCTGAAGATTTAGATGATGAAATTAAAGTAGAAGTAGAAGAGACGACAGAAGAAACAATAATTGAGGAAGATATCGAGGAAGAAGTGCTCGAAGAGACTGCTCAACTTGAAGTCGCGATTGAAACAACAGGGGAAGAAAAGAGCACAAAGTTAGTGCAACCCGTTGCGGACACGGGAGAAATAACAAATGCAATTCAATTAAAAGCGGCGATTGAGAATGCAACTGCGGATCGCGTAATTGTATTGACTGCTGATTTTGATCAAACAACACTGAATAACCTCATAATCAACAAGACAAATGCTCATAGTATCGTAGTTGATGGTGGCGGGTTAACGTATGCCCCGACAGCAAATAAGCAATTCTTTATTCAAAGTAATACTGCAGGAACACTTGAGTTCCGTAACTTTATCTTTGATGGTCAAGGAACTGGGGTAAGTGGAATAAATATTAATGGAGATGTTCAAGGTTTGACACTTGAAAACCTAACATTTAAAAATAATACGTCAACATCAGTGTATGTACAGGCAACCGGTGATGTCACAATTAATAACAACTATTATACAAATAACTCAGGGGCTTTTGGTGGGGGAATTGAAGTTTCCAAAGGAACGATTCTAATCTCAAACAGTTCGTTCATAAGTAACCGAAATGATGCCGGTGGTTATGATGGAGGTGCGATTGCAGGAAAAGATTTCCTCGGTAACTTAACAATTACAAACAGCAAGTTTATCGACAATCATGCTACAGGAGCTGGTGCAGTTGCTGGGGGACGTGGTGGTGCGATTGCAATGGTCTACGCACCATCAACATCAGAACTCAATAACTCACAAACCTTAATTAAAGATTCCTATTTTGAAGGGAACACAGCAACCCTTAATCGCCCGACAGTTATGGGTGATGGTGGTGCTATTGCGGTCATTAACTTGAAGAAAAACGCAACATTTACAGTAGAAGGTTCGACGTTTGCGTACAATGAAGCGGGTGACGATGGTGGAGCAATCTTGTTCCAAGGTCGTGAATCCGGCGGAATCTTTACTGTTAAGAATTCAACATTCTTCAAAAATGCAGCCCATGGTAATGGCGGAGATGCAGGTTTGAGTGGTGGTGCAATTCAGTTGTTTGCTAACTCATCCATGACTGCAAATTTTATCTCTAATACATTCGTTGAGAACACAGCATATGCATATGTTGAGAATCAAGGACAACGTGGTGGAGCTGTTGCTGGAAGTGGTAGTTTCCTTACAGGACGTGGACAATATGCGAATAACTTATTTGTAAATAATCATGTTTACAGCAGTCCTGGTGTCGAAGATACCGAATCAAAATACCGAAACATTGTCTCAGCAACCAACAAGCTTGGGAATGTCGGATTTGATAATGGAACAACGATTCAATATACAACAAATATGGAAGCGTTCGGTACAGATACACCGCAACTTGCGGCGAACGGAAGTGTAATTACTGCGGGATCATCAGGTGATGCAATTGTGGTTCCAACGCTCATGATTGCTCCTGATACAGGATTAAATGAAACAGGGGCAATCAGTCCCGATAGTGCAGGACAGATTGGCGACTTAGCATACGATCAACGTGGTAAACTAAATGGTACAGATGCAGGTTCAGTAGAAATTGCGGTTCATAACTATAATGCAAACGGTGGAACATTCGCATTGGATGCAATGGGTGCGTATACAGGTGATATATACTACTTAGGAACAGAACCTACAAATTATTATAATATTAGTGAAAATGGGGGTTCGGGAACAGTACTTACAGGATCATCCCTTAATGCAACACGGGCGGGGTATACATTCCTCGGATGGGCTACAACTGCAGATGCAACCGTTGCGGATATCACAGAAGGTGATTCAATCCCATTCAATGTTGAGAATACGATTCTTTATGCCGTATGGAAACAGGATGTTGAATATACTGTCACATATGATGGAAACCAATCAACCAGTGGTAGTGTACCAACAGGTACAACCCAATTAGAAGATACCGACTATACAGTGCTCGCAAACAGTGGAAATCTCGCAAGAGACGGATATACCTTCACGGGTTGGAATACTGCTGCAAACGGTACTGGAACACCCTACAAGGCCGACGACGTCTTCAGTCTTACTGGAAATGTAACACTCTATGCACAATGGGAAGAAATTCCAGTGGTCGTCACACAGTATACTGTAACTTATAATGGTAACGGAGCAGTTACAGGAACGCTACCTGTATCTTCTTCAATCGATGCAGGTACAGACTATAGTGTACTTGGTAACGTTGGGTATTTGAGTCGCCCTGGCTTCACCTTTGCAGGGTGGAATACAGCGGCTGATGGAAAAGGAACACCTTACCAAGCGGATGATATCGTGACGCAACATACAAACACCGTTCTTTACGCTCAATGGAAGCAAATTCCTGACATTCAATCTGTGTCGGTTATGTATTTAGGGAATGGTGCAGATGCAGGTAGTGTTCCAAATGGTATTACTGTTCCTGCAGGAACACAATATACTATTATTGGGAATACTGGGAAATTAAGTAAAACGGGTTATACGTTCTCTGGTTGGAACACGAAGGCAGATGGTACTGGAACAGCATATGCTGGTGCTGAGATCATCCAAGTAACTGCGGATATTACGCTTTACGCACAGTGGACCGCACAAGGTCCGAAACTCCCTTCAACTGGAATCGCAAGCCAAGGATTAGAAATTATAGGATTTACAACAGCCGCTCTTGGTATGTTATTTATCATTATAAAAAAACACAATGAAGTTAAATAATTAGTGTAAGGCCTGGCTGTCATATCGACGGGTAGGCCTTTCTTTTGACTAAACTAGGATTAGAGGACGTGTTGATGGTATAGTATTGTTAAAGTAGGTGAACAATATGAATCAGATAGAAAAGGGAACTATAACTGAATACAATCAAGAAATTTCAATGCCATATATCGATGGAGAACCACTAAACATTCACCTCAGTAAGCAAACCTCGGACAAGTCTTTAGCTCAACTTTGGTCAGCCTGGGAAGGGTTGAACAATGTAAATGAACAAGCATATATTAAGCAGTTGTTATGCTATCAAATTGATGGAATTGTTCCCATCTTGATATGCCCCGATGATATGGATTTAAGCTGCATAACTATTGTTGCAGACGTTAAATCAACCAACAATACAGTATATTGGAAACGTGTGGGAGTCCTAAAGGCGAAGAACTGGTCAAATCAAAAATGGGTAAGTTCAGGAATACGCAATACGACACGCTGGAGCAATGAACAATTCCAATCATTAGACTATTTGCGTCTACTTGATAAGGAAAATCCAGAGTGGGATCAGTGGATTTGCGCAAATTGGCCGTATGAAGAGTCAATGCGATTGTGGAATTATCACTTTGTGTATATGAATAATCAGGAAAATATTGAGTGGTACGATGTCCCATCGTTTGAATTTAACAGATTATCATACCGACAATGTGTAGAACAGATTCTTGTTTCAAATATTTGAAAGTTAATAATCATGCAATATGACATTGATTCAATGTTAATGATTTGGCAATTTAGACGATTGTTAAATGAGTGGAATTGCACACAATGCGCGAAATTTGTTAAGATATAACGACAAGACATCGTTTTATGGATGTTGAATGGAATAGTAATGCAGACTCGGGGATGTCAAAACAAAGGAGATAATTATGAATTACTATATTGTTGATGATAAACAAATCCCGGTGAAGTTTACGGATGATGGAAAAATAGTTGATGCCAAGACATCTCAAGAATATGTCGATACAAAAAAAGCTGAGGAAATCATTGATGTAAAATCAAGTGGTAAGAAACTCCATGGTGGGGCTGTGTCGATTCTATCTATTCTAATGATACTGTTGATTATCGCACTCAATGGATCAAAAGTCGATAAGGTTTACAGTTCCGGAGGAAAAGGAACAATTGCTGCTATCACGAATAGTTTTAATGATGCTTCATATAAAATGACAGAATCAATCTTAGCACCTGTTATCATTGTTTTAATGCTGATTGTAACAATATTGGTTCTGCGATATTTTGTTGATCCTCATGTTAGAGAAGTCGAAATTATCGATAAGGAAATGACACATCGTGTATTTGTTCGAGAACGTGTGTATAACAATCACCTTGCTCAAATAAATTTAAGAAAAGCACATTAATAGATAAGCATTCTTAGAGATGGTGCAGAAAATCTGCATCTTTTTTTTGTAAATTCACGCAAACATTAAATGCATATGATATTTGTGTGGAGAATCGCTAATTTCAAGAAAAGAAATACAGTCTGTCTTATAATTAAGGAAAGGGGGCGACATTGACAGCGTGACCCAAGGGAACTTGGATCAAATAGAAATATCAATCAAATACGAGGAGGACTTATTATGTGTACAAACATTACACTGAAGAATAATAATGGCGATTACTTGTTAGCACGAACGATGGATTTCTCATTTGAACTTGAACCGGAGATGCTAATTATTCCGCGAAACTATCCAATGAAATTTGCATTGAAAGATTCACCACTCGAGAACCATTATGCTTTTGCAGGATTGGGTAAGAATATTGGTTCTTATACAATTGCAGATGGCGTTAATGAATTCGGATTATCGGGAGCGGCGTTATACTTCGCAGGCTATGCTCATTATGATGATATTGTTGAAGATGTAAATGCGTTGGCTCCACACGAATATATCATGTGGATGTTGGCAACATGCAAGACGATTGATGATGTAAAAGACGCTATCGCAGAACATGCAGTATCGGGAGTTGAACTTGAATTTTTGGGAACAACACCGCCACTTCATTGGTCATTTCAAGATATCAGTGGAAATGCAATTATTGTAGAACCAACAATTCGTGGAATTGAGATACATGAAAATAAAATTGGTGTTCTTACCAATAGCCCTGATTATGCATGGCATCTTACAAATGTTAGAAATTATATTGGCTTGGATCCAGTTCAAGTTGAGTCGCGGACGCTGTTTGGTCAAGAGTTCGAACCGTTTGGTCAAGGAAGTGGAACGTTTGGTGTACCAGGAGACCTCACACCGCCTTCACGATTCATTAAGACACTTTATACCAAGCTCAGTGCCAAAAAGACTGATACCGAGCGAGATATGGTTATAGCTGCTTCACACATACTTAATGGCGTTGATATTCCAAAAGGGAGTGTCATTACGAAGCGTAACACAATAGACTATACACAGTATATGTCCTTTATGGTCGCAACGACACAGACATATTATTATAAGTTATATGATGATTTCACAACACATGTCGTAAAACTACAGGATTACGATCTGGATGCACGTGAAATTATTAAAGTTATTTAATTTATGAATAAAACAGAAAAAGGGGAATTTATATGGGAAGATTTTTTAGTATAAACTGGGTTGTTATTTTGGTTACATGCCTGATTATTGGCGGGGGATATTATCTTCAAAAGTCAAGCAACTTCATTTCTAAAACATTAAAGGTAGAACCCAAGAGTTTTTACATCATTATGGGGATGTTGGGAATTATTCTATCACTCGTAAACTATATTGCGGTTGTTGTATTTGGGTCATGGCAAACATTAATCTTTACAGCAATTGGTGCAGTAGTGGTAGTATACGGCGTATTATTTTACTTGAAACGTCGCTCTAACAATACAAAGAAAGACTAAAGGAGGAGAATAAAATATGAGACGCTCGTACTTTGAAGGAACGGTTTGGTCCTATGTAAAGCTTCAATTGGTAAATATCTTGATTGCAGCAATCACGTTTGGTTTTGGTACACCATGGGTCTTGGTGCGAACCTATAAATGGGAATCAGAAAATGCAGTCATTGGAGGCAAGCGATTCCGATTTACGGGGACCGCAATGGACTTGTTTGGCCATTGGCTTCTTTGGTGGCTCTTAACAGTGGTAACGCTTGGTATTTATGCAATTGTAGTCAGAGTGAGAATTATCGAATGGCGCGTTGAAAATACAGTATTAATCGAAGGAGAGGACACATATGAAGAATAACAGCACAGTATGGACTAAGATTGTATCAGCACTAAGTGGAATCGTATATGTAGTATTTGGGATACTAATGATTAATAATCCAATCACGACATTGGCCTCACTTTCATTACTTATGGGGTGGGTCGTAACGATATCCGGTATTCTATCATTAGTAAATGCGTTCCGATTTAGAAATCATCCCGATGCAAACGTAAGCTTTGTCGACGGACTATTGTTGCTTCTTTTAGGTCTCATGTTTCTCTTTGGTGACTTCATTCGCAACACACTAGTACTATCCTATCTCTTAGTGTTCTGGATCATCTTGGATTCAATGCTCCAACTGCAATTTGTCCTTAGTATTAAAGGAGGCGGATGGGCGAAGATTCTAACAATCATTCTGGATGTTATTATTATCGTTTATGGTATTAATCTCTTATTCAATCCTGGAAGGGCAGAAGGATTCCTCGTATTCTCGCTGGGATTTGCATTTATAGTTACGGGAATCAGTAAAGTAACAAAAGTAATGTAACGAGACGTTATCAGAGTCTTCAAGCCGCTAATAATTTAGCGGCTTTTCATTTGCAGAAAACACGTGACATGTTGTATAAATTACTTCGTTTTTACAATGCATAAATTAATATGAACTTCACACTTTAAAATAAGTGGCGAGTTCAAGAGCTCGATTATCGGTGCGAATAACAAAATGTATATTTAGAATCCATTCAGTTGCTGCCACCAGTCAATGTCTTTGTGCATCACAACCGGGCGTTGTATTATGTGTACATCTTCAAACAGAAGATGAAGATAACAAGCTGTTTGCAACGCTTAGTAGATGTGAAGACGTGCGCACGTTGACATATCACATGCAAAGACGGGGATGTAACATTATGAAGAAATATATGAAGATATTTGTGGCTTTGGTCACAGTTTTAAGTGTCGCTTCAATCGGAACGACAATCTACGCTGATAGCACTGCGCCTAGAGGTCAGAGTCTAGGACTATCAGAAAAGGAAAGACAAATTCGTAAAGGTTATTCGTCAATCCTAGAGAAAAGTAATCTCAATAACAATCACAGTATCCAAGCAAACGGAACAAGCATAACACTTGGTGAAAGTAAAAGTATAAAACTCTTAGATCAAGTTCTGCAATTACGTGACATGGATACAAACGTCCGAAACTCAATGAACAAATACTGGAATCCAATCAATGAACACGCTTTAAATAAAATTGCTGAAAGACAAGCCGCAGAAGAGGAAGTTGTCACTCAAGAAGTTAGTGTTCAAGAAACAACAATACAACCAGTATCAACTGGTACACCTGCTCCAACAGCAGTTGCGCCAGCATACCAACAATACATAGAGCACAATGGTGCCTACTATCCTTTTAGCCAACTTGCAGTGGATACAGGTGTCGCTCAAAATTTCATTGACAACAATCCAGAGGCTTTTGGAATGTGGAATGGGGTTACGTACGCTACAACAATGGATGTACTCTTTGCGCATAACTACGCAGCAGGTGTCCTTGTGTATAATACGGCTGTAGGGGATACAGTGACTTTACATTATGCTAGTGGTGAAACCGTTAGCTATCAGGTACAGTCTAAAACTGTCGCATCCGTCAATGACTACTATGACTCGAATTCGAGCTTATGGCAGAACGTTGGAACAAATTTCAATCTTATGATAAAAACTTGCTATGATGTCAATGTCACTGACTTGGTCATAACGTTGGTGAGAATTTAATCCTCTTCTATAATATGAGGATTGGGCCCTGCGGGGTCTTTTTTGTATGTTCATGACAAATTTCAGCCCATTAAGCCATAGAAGGACTAAATAACTTATAATTTGATATAGTAAGTTGATATTAAATGGGAGACTGAAAATGAAAATTAGAAACATATTTATCGGTGTTTTGATGACACTTGCGTTGGTGGGGTGTTCAAGTGGTGAATCCATGATTAAACCTGAAACAATTGAAGTACCATATGAAATCGAAGCAGGAATCACAATTGTACCATTTGGGAACAAAGCCGAATACGGAACACTTGAAGTAACAATGAACGGATACAAAGTTACCAATCGTATTACAGGAATGGGAAAAGAATACTTCACACCAGCAGACGGTAGCACATTTATTGCAACCTACTTTACAGTAACAAATAATGGTGAGGAGAGCGCAAAACTCGTCGACACGATGAATGGCGCATGGGTCCATGATGTACTACTCTTTGTTGAAGACGATATCGAAGCAGGTGGCTACGAGATGGTTGATGAATTTGGTTTGAAGGGTGCAGCACACTCCGATTCAATTGAACCTGGAGAAACAAAAGATGTTGCAATATTCTTCCACGTCGATCAAGCTGATGCAGAAATCGAGGGAAACTACCTCTTATCATTTGAGAAAGAGAATCGTATTGATGATACACAATACTACGAATTATTCGTCGAATTTAAGTAATAACAATTGCAAGGAGAATGAATCACGATTCGCTCTCCTTTTTTTATGAAATGCAAAATGTATTTTAAGCAAAAATCCTAATCGTGTTAAGAAACGATGTGGAAATCATGATGAAAACAGAGAAAAAATGGAATTATATTCTGTTGGTGACATCAAGTAGAAAGTTTGCGACAAATCGTAAAAGAGGGAGTAATATTATCCTATACTTTACAAGCGATGATTTTTAGAATCTCGCACTCATTGCCAACAGTACAAGGAATTCTGTAGCAATGGGCGTTCTGTGAGTGTCTGAGTATCTGATCGATTTCGAGATTGATTGGATAAACAGCATGATACAAAACAAACACTTTATGCAATGCAACAAGTGAGCAATGAACAAATGATGCTTCAAATTCGAGATTGAATGATACACAAACTACAACTTGGAAGTAGAATGTGATTGGACTGATAAAACCAAGCTTGACGTCTAAAATGATCAGTTGGTATCGAGGATAATGCATCAAACGTGCAGAGTTTAGGAGTTATTTTGCAAAAGGGAAAGAGACAGGTCGGCCAACCTGTCTTTTTTTGTAGAATATCAAAAAGAATCGATGTGTTATATTAAGAATCAGTTAAGGAAAAGCGCGGTTAAGTATAGTATTAATGCTAAAAAATTTGGTTAATGACATCGAAGGTACATTACGGAACAAATCGAGGCACAGTACGGTGATGTGTTATATCATATCTATGCGAAGAAATTCTAATTCTCGCACATTATTGGTATATAACTCAGTGGCTCAGTATCGAGAGCTGAGTTGCTTGAAATATGTACCACTATAAACCAAATCTCGAACGCTACAATGGAAACGTGGCGGGAATGAATTGAGTATTGGAACTGAAACAACAAAATCCACAATGTCACAACTTGGAAGTGACAAAGTGATTCGGAGAACATGATCCAAGCTGTTCCCTGGAATTGAATGCGTTGCAACGGAAACAACATTCAAAACAAACTCAATACAACTCTGGTGTAGCACTAGAGAGAAAGAAAGACAGGTCGGCCAACTTGTCTTTTTTTTTGCGTAGTTTTCTAGACTATATAAAGGGCGAGAATTAGATTAAGAAAAATACATAATAGTCATTTATATTAACAATATTGTAAAGATTATGTGCGTAATGTGTCGTTTGTTACGAAAATACGTCGTTTGAGCACACTTAAATATTTGATCATTTCTATATATGTAATAATTTAATGGCACAAAAGGAGGAGAGGAATATGCGAAAAATATTCTCTTTAGTACTTCTCGTGCTGTTAATAGTTGGCTGTTCTACTCAAACAGACAACAGAGCAGATATGAAGGATTATGAGAATCTTTCAAAGAAACATCACTACATTGACAGTGACTATGTAGAGTCAACCTTAAAATTGAAAAATCTCGAGCAGGGTTACTATACATTTGGATTCACAGACTCAATGTCATCACAACTTCTAATTGAAGCGTTTGAAGAAGTTATGAGTGATAAGGATATCACGTCCTACTACTACGATTTAAAATCAGATGATTTCTCGACTTTGGTTCATCGGCGTTTGGATGAGTTTTTTGTGCATTTATCACCCAATCAATTAAGCGGTGATCGCTGGCCAGCGATTATTGTGGTGAATGAGAATGGTGATGTGAAGGTGTTTAATAGTATAAACACTGAAGATGTCGAAAGAATTAAAGAAGATATCGTAACGGCGTTATTTGAATGATTTAATATCATATAAACTAAACTATAAAAACTAAAAAATAACTTATTGGAATCTATGGAAAATACTGAAAACTGCGGACTTTATTGAAACTGGGCAAATTACTGATGATTACTGAATGAATTAAAGAAATAAAGCAATTGAATGAAAGGAGCCTGCATGAAGGCAACACTAACAAAATTAGGAAAGAAACTCTTTTCCTTACTTGTTGCAACAGCAATTATACTTGGAACATTCGGCTTATCTCCAACCTATGCAGACGAAACGAATAATCGAGGTTTTGAAGAAATACTAGAAGTTACAAAAGAAGATGTACCAGACTTCTATAAGTTTATCAATGAAGGCAAAGATAAAATCGATGCTGATTGGATAAGCTCAGATGTTGCAAAAATGATTTACCACTTTACACAATTTGATGGCACAGACGAATATCGTGTCTATGGAACATACAATGGTGTAAATGAAGGATATTACAAAATTGATAAAGAATTTAAAACAGTTGAAGAAACCCGCATTAAAGTAGCGGATGATAAAAAATCTACCGAGGATCAAAGAATACTAGAAGAGGTGTCTCCAACACCGGAAGCTCCTACTACAGAAGTTGATCCTATAGAAGAAACACCAAATACTGAAGTACCACCTACTTCAGAAGAGGCAGGAAAGCCAACTAACTTTGCAGCAGGAGACTTCTCAGAAGTTACACCAGCTGAAAACATTCCTGCATACTATTCAGAATATGCAAAAGTTGGTCCAGAAAACATACAAATTTATACATATATTAATAGATTAGGGCGTACAGAATACCGTGCCTATGGTATGGTAAGTGGAGCAAACAAAGGCTTCTATCCAATGAACCAATACGCTGAGTTACAGTCGGAAAATGTAATTGATTTGATTTCTGAATATAAAACTACAGCACCATTTGATTTTAAAGGTAAATCATACATTGGAACGATTCCTACATCATCCACATTTGTGAAAGACACCGTGCTAACAGGAATTCTAGGATATGATGTCTATTCATATACATCAAACGCAGAGAAAGTAGTTTATCGTGCATTTGGTGAGGTAGTGAATGTTGATGACAGTATTGGATCCGCAGGTTGGTACGACATTGACCAGCATGGTCAACTAGTGGTTCCAATCAATACCGGAAATCATTTGTTAGCGAAAATTAAAGATATTAATGTGGAATTCATTAATCTTTCAAAGGACGGCTTCATTGAAGGGACTGCGATAACTGTACCGTCGTTCTACCAAGGCCCGAATCCTAAAGATGACATAGATACAATTACGAAGCGATCAGGTTTCTATAGTTACACAGATAGAAATGGTACGGGAAGATACCGGGTTTATGGAACGCTAAATGGAACAGATTATGATTTCTACGAGACAGATGAATTTGGAAACGTTTCAAGCAACCCAATTAAAATAGATTTGGTTGATGAAGAAAAGAACTTGAAACCAATCGGAGAGATTGCAGGTGGGAATCTATGGGATGCCCCGAACGAAGCAATCATAACAGAGGCAACAATTCTTAAGACAATTGATGGTAGTGGTCCCTGGGATGCAGACGATGTACCTGGTAATGACTCTAATGATGCAAACGGAATAGTTAGAAGTTTCGATAATGTTACTTATGATATTGAAGTGAAGATGAATATTCGTGAAGGATCGAGTTACATGTCATTTGACCAAGGTTATGTTCATATAAGATATACACTTCCGGTTGATTTTGATACTGCAAGTTTTGATCTTGATGCGATGTCAGAAATCAAAGACGTTAAATTAGATAAGAGTACTCCTGGAAAACAAGTGTTGACGGGTAAAATACTCATTCAGAAAAGTTCAGATGGGCAACCACCAATTAATGGTTCTAAAACAATTCCGGTTTACTTAAAAGTAAAAGGGGCAACAGATAAAACGAAAATCACACCCCAATTTGAGTATTGGTTAGATGGAAACAATGAAACTGAGAATGGTCCTGATGTCAAAAAGACTGTATCAAAAGAATTGACTGTATCAGCTGCTCCAAAATATAACGTAAAAATCAAAACAGCAACTTACGCAAACCAAAAAGGGTTCTTTGATTTTACAAGTGGTGAGATATCACAAAGTCAAAATGGAAACAGCAAGCACGGTCGTGCGTTCGGCTACGCATTGACTATAGAACTCTACAATGACAATCGTGCAAAAGGCCTCAAAGGTGTAGAGGTACCAAGTGGGGACTTCTCATTTGATGTCGATATGCTATATACGCAAAAAGCAGTATCAGCAACAGCAGAATCTCCAACACCGGCAAATCTTCAACCATTACTATGGGATTACAAAATGAATGTTGCTACGGGGAGTTATTATGGACAATTGAAACGGAACATGTTCTTAGGAAGTGTTAACGCATTGACTGCAATAAACGCAGCTCCGTATGCAGGAAAATCGACGGCTACGGATACAAGTCAGATATACAATACCCCAGGAAATGTTTCAATGGTTCAAAATGGAAATACAATCAATGTTACATTCAAAGACTATAAATTTGATGATGATATGATGAGATTTCCTGACAGAAACTATATTGCGAATGCACCAGATGCTGACATGGGTGCAAATGTTGGTAGTTTTAGTGCTGGTTATTTTATGGTACTTAATCAAATGCCTGAGAGTGTAGTTGAGAGTACAGACTATTACATTGATATGAACATCAAAAACCTAAATGCAACCTCAAGCAGTGGGAAATCAGTGAAAACTCAAATGAAGACAACGGATGATCGAGTGAAACTTCGAGTAGAGATGTTCCCTGAAGGAGGAGTATCTAAGTTAAACTTCTTCTCGCCAAAAGATCACGCAGGTTGGTCATCAGTCCCAACATACTTCTCCAATTATGCCATGGGTGACTCCTGGACATATCCAGACCAAGATATCCAACTGTGGAGTCATATTTACTATGATAGAGGAGATGAGGATCAAGTATTAACATCATTTAATTTACTACAGAAATTTGATGATAAAGGATTTGTCCCAACCAACGAAACAGATGGAAGGGTATCAAGACTACATAGGATGACAACCTCGGCCACAAACATAGACTTGAATAAGGTTAAAGTCTTGTATGGTGCAAAGCCAAATATTAATAATCAAGGATGGGATAATTTCGATGAAATGGAATATGCCAAGGAAGAAGATTTAATTTATTTTTCTTCAATTGATGAGCTTCACAATGCTGGCTATACAGCCGTTGCGCTTCTATATGAGTATCGCGACAATGTAAATCCAATTGTTCCGACAACACGTTGGGGCTTCAGTTACTTTATGAATATTCCAGCAGATACTCCAACAGGTGTAGTTTATACTACAAGTAACTCTTTTAGAGCTTGGGACAAAACGCGACCTATAGAAATGTCGAAGACAATGTTAGGAAATGATCCAAGTAATCCAACTAATTTTGGAATTGAACCAACATTATGGAAAATTAATGGAGAAAGAAATCCAGGCGGAACACTGTCTCAGGCTCACTATTCCCCACAACTATATTCTGAAAATGGTGCCCTTGCTGGTGGTCATGCAGGTGGATATCAATCAGGACAATCATTACTAATTGTGGGTAAAGAAACTACGGTAACAAAGAAAATCGAACAAAATCAAGGAACAGAAGCATCAGGATATATTTTTGACCTTGATACTGGAAAACGTACGGTCGACTATGCAATTGATAGTTCGTATAAATATGCAGATAACAAGGCTTCAGAGGGTAATGTTGAGTATGGTGATGTCACAATTACTGATAAGCTTCCACCCAATATAACATACATACCTGGATCAACTTCTATTGGTGGAGACTATACACCACATGAATCAATAGGTGGATCTGGGACAGTGTCGGGAGGCTATGCATTTGAACCCGTAGTAACAACAGAGCCATATGTACACTACGATGGCAATGGAAATGTCGTGTCAGGACATCCTGATCAAGGAAAAATAAGACAAGTACTTACATGGAAATTTTCAAATGTTAAAGTCGATTCTGACTTAGAAACAATTCATTTTAAAGCAACAATTGGAGATGTTAATGATCCATCAAAAGATGTTATAAATAACTACAGTTTTAATAACACTGTAGAAGTTAGAGCAACAGGTGATGGTCGAGCATTGAATGATCACAATAATAATAGATACAGTGTATCTGCATCTGTTAAGAAAACTGGTGCAACGCAATTTGTTAAGAGTGTTGAAAAAGATGTTGTCGAAATTGGTGAGGATGTTGGCTTTAATATCACATACGCAAACTCGTCAACCAATGTACTTGGTAGTGTAAAATTATTGGATATTCTACCATATAATGGTGACGGAAGACGTACAAACTTCGAAGGAAGTTATTATGTTGATAAAATCACAATTGAGTATTCAAAAGTGCCAACTGCTCCAATGAATCCAATGGAAATTAGGTATACGAATTCCATGGATATTAGAAATCAAAATATTAATGCATCAAATGTTAATACGACAGGATGGTTAACTGCCTCAAGATCGGGAAGTGGTAAGACTTATACCTATAGTATTTCTGGAACTCAAATGAAGGGATTCATCGTTGAGGGAAATCTAGATGCGATGGCTGGAATGAAAATTACCTATCATCTAAAAATAACCGGGAATGCACCAGCGAATATATACGGAAATGATTCGTCTGTTGTAAGTGGAACATCGACGCAACCATTAATGGCGACTCCAGTACGATCACAAGTGGCAAGAAGATCAATTTCTGGATTGGCTTGGATTGACAGTAATCGAAACGGAAGACAAGATGCTTCAGAGAAAAAACTATCTGGAGTAAAAGTTGAACTTCGTGATGATAAAGGTCAACTCGTAACCACAGACGTAACTGGATCACCTATTCCAGTAACATATACAAATAGTGCAGGTAGATACTCATTCACCAACCTAAAAGAGGGAACATACAATGTATATTTTGTCGATGGTGGAACAAGTATTAATGATTACACTGTCACTGAGTTAAGAGCGCCAGGAGTATCGACGAGTTTAAATAATGATGCAGTCGGTAACTATACCGGGGATCAATTAACGAGTGCTGTTGTCTCAGACATAGTTTTACCAGCACTTGCAGATATGCGTGAAGCAGATTTCAATGCAAACTATCTTGATATGGGAGTTCATTCAGAATTCTATGTAGAGAAGACAAGTACTCCAGATGGAGGGACGGAATCAAGTCCTGCAGAACTAAAAGAAGGTGATGTCGTTACTTATACTGTTTCGGTACATTCACCAAAATCAGCACAAAATAGTGTCGTAGTAACGGATAAACTTCCTGTAGGTATGAACTTTGTACCTGGAAGTATCTCGTATAAATTACCCGGAAGTGCAACATCCAAAACACTTCCAGATTCCCGCTATAATGTAGCAGCGCGTACCATTACCTGGAACGATATCGTTGGTACAGGGGTAAATATCCCAGTGGGAACAACAACATTTACATTTAAAGCGGTGGTTGGGAAATTACCTGTTGGCTCTAATGAGTTAGCAGTAAAGAACCAAGCATTTGCGAAGATTACAGGTGAAGACTATGATTACCCTTCAAATGAGGTGTATCACAAAGTAGTCTCACGCAGTGCAAGCATTGCAAAACAATCAGCACTCGTAGTCAATGGATTACCGGGATCTGTCAATAACGGAACTGAAGGAAATCCAATCCAAGCAGGTCTTGGACAAGAAATCGAATATACATTAATTGTTAAGAATACAGGTGCTGCAGGAACAAAGAGTGGCGCCATCAATGTTGAAGATGTTGTTCCAGCAGGAACAACCTTCACAGGAACACAAAATGTAAGTTTCTATGATAGTAATAATGTTGGAACAAGTCTGCCAGGAACAACGGCAACACAGAGTTTCAACAGCGGTTCGACCACAAACCTTAAATGGACACTCAATAACATGAGTCCAAATGAGGAAGCTCATATTAAATTTAGAGTTAAAACAGATATGACAGCAATAACTGGAACGGGTGAGACCACAAGTTACATCAAATTAATTGATAACATCGCATCCATGACAGACGTACAAAAAGAATCGCTAACATATAAAGAAACAGCATGGGATGCCAATGGCAAACCAACGTTAGTGAAAAATGAAACGGTTTATAAAGAAACAGAAGTAAACCTAGAATCAAATGAAACACATCACTACATTGCCGAACCAGCGATAACTATCGTGAAATCGAGCAATCCAACAACAGGTCAAACTGTTAATGGCGGTGACACAATTACTTATACATTGGTCGTTACAAACATTGGTAAGGACAATGCAAAGAAAGTTGTTGTTGAAGATTTAATTCCAGCGGGAACAAAGTATGTTGCAGACTCAATGACATCTTCAATTGAAGGTCAAACAGTCAAAGCGTACGATGCAACTGTTGGAAGTGAAAAGGTAGTCTATACACTATCAGATCTTGCGGGTGATGGTACGAAAGCAACCTTAACATTTAAAGTTACCGTAGACAGTTTCGGTGAAGTTGGAACCAACATCATTGAAAACCAAGCGAAGGCAACGTTGAATGATACTAAGGAAGAAACCTCTAATAAAGTAGAACATCACCAAGATTTAAGTTATACAATTGCGAAATCAAGCAATCCGGCTGATGGTGCTACAGTTAAAGGTGGTCAAGTTATTGAGTACTTCATTACCGTTATTAATACAGGTAGTGAAACAATCAATGGGTTTGAAATCGAAGATGTAATCCCTGCAAACACGAAAATTGTGGCAGGAAGTATGACTTCGAATATGACCGATACTACAATGACCGAAGGCGCAACAAACTTGAAGTGGGTCGTTAATGGCATCAAATCTGGTGAACTTAATAAGGCGGTTGTCTCATTCAAAGTTACGGTCGATGCACTCACAACGATTACGCCAAAAGATGCACCTCGTTTAATTACGAATACCGCACAGTACAAGTTGTCTGATGATGTCTCGACAAAAGACACCAACACAATTACACATAAGCAAGACGCAAATTTCACGATTGAAAAAAGCGCCGATCCAGCATCGGGATCATTCGTGAATGGTGGCGAGCCGCTAAAATACAGTGTGAAAATAACGAATACAGGAAGTGATGACCTACAAAATCTGAGCATCCAAGACACTGTTCCTACGAATACTGTTTACAGTGCAGGAACAATTGGATTTACAGCGAAGACGGGTGTAACATTCACAACTGACGATACAGATCCAAATCTTATGAAGTGGTCGGTTAGTGGATTAAAATCTGGGGAGTCGGCATATGTTGAATTCACAGTTATTCCAGATGCATATATTGGTGATGATGTTCGTGAAATAACGAATACTGCAAAAGCAAAATTACCAACAGATGCAGCATGGAAAGATTCCAACGAAACAGTTCATAAACAAAAGTATGGATTTACAGTTAATAAATCAAGCAATGTCACAGCGGATTATGTTGATGGTGGTAAAATTATTGAATATACCATTACAGTTACAAATACCGCTACAGAATCAATTAATGGTTTTGTATTGACGGATGCAATTCCTGCTAATACAACGTATATCACGAATAGTGTTACTGCAGGAGGAACCTATAACACAGATTCAAAAGTCATAACTTGGAATGATACCATCCCAGGTAAGGTCAATAACAATCCTGAAACTGAAGATGTTGTGAGAACTTACAGCTTCAAAGTACGCGTGAATCCATTGCAATCAGAGAGCGAACGTGACATTGTCAATAGCGCATTCTACAAGACAACGGGTGATCCGGAACTTAAAGAAACAAATGAAATTGTACACAAACAAAAAGCATCCTATACAATCGTAAAATCTGCAACACCAGATACAAACGAGACAAACCCAACCTTGGTTGATGGTAGTGATGCAACAAAAAATACAATTACATATACGATTACAATTACAAATACAGGACAAGAAACACTGAACGGATTGATTGTGAAGGATCTTGTTCCGACAAATACAGAGTATGTTGAAGATTCAATTCAGCCATAAGATAATCCAAATATCAATGAGATGTTGGTCAACGACAGCCCACAATGGATTGTAAATGGTCTTGCTGCTGGAGAAAGTATTGATGTATCGTTCCAAGTGAAGATTAAAGCACTTGAAGTTGAAGATGATCGTTTAATCGAGAACACTGCAACTGCAAAACTTCCGGATGATACAAAAGAGAAAGAATCAAACACAGTAACACATGAACAAAAACTATCCTATGAAGTCCATAAGACAAGTGATGTCACAAACAATACTGTGGTAGATGGTGATGATATTATTACCTATACAATTACAGTAACAAACACAGGACATGAGACGTTGAATGGCGTGATTGTAAACGATCCAATTCCAAACCATGTTGAAGTTCTTGAAGCGACAGTAAGTAATACATTGAGTGAGCAAACAGTTTATGATACGCACGTTCAATGGGTAGTCAACGGCGTAACTGTTGATGAACCTGTAACGCTAATACTCAAAGTTAAGGTTAAACCAATGAAAGATGTTGGTACGGAGACCATCGTTAATACGGCGACATACCGTTTGGCGAGTGATGATCCAACCGATGAAAAAGAAACAGAAACAATTACACATACACAAGATGCAGAGTACTCAATCGTAAAATCCAGTAAAGTGGGCGATGTCGAGGGAAATGGTGTCGTTAACGGTGGTGATGTGATTGAATACCGTCTCACATTAACCAACGACGGACAGGAAACACTCAAGGATCTTTCTGTAACAGATGATATACCGGAATTTACAACATTCAAAGAGATTCTTGCAATCGAAGGAAGTGGTACGGTTACATCAAGTAAAACAGGAGATACGATTACGTGGAATGTTAGTGACTTGGCTGCGGGTGAATCCGTCACGTTAAGATTTACAGTTACTGTAAACAACTTAAATGTGAATGGAACAACATCCATTAAGAACATGGCACATGCACAACTTCCTGAACAAGATGTTCCTAAAGATTCAAACGAAACGGAACATGAGCAAAGCATGAACTACACCGTGGTCAAAGAAAGCAATCCCGATCCACAAGTGGATGGTGAAATGGTCAGCGGTAACGATATTATTACATACTCCATTGTTGTCACAAACAATGGGTCTGAAAGCATAAGAAATTTAGAAGTTCTCGATAACATTCCTGAAAATACGACATTTGAGGGTAACATAACATCAACCGGTGACATTTCAGTTGCAGGTTCACATGATACTGTTAATGATCGTGTAAAATGGACTATTGAAGAGCTTGAAGGTGGTAAGAGTGTTACATTGAAATTTGATGTTCGCGTCAATGTGTTAACCTACACAGGAAACCGTGACATTATCAATACAGCACAATACAAACTACCAAGTGATATTGAACACAAAGATACCAATACAATTACGCATAAACAAGCATCAGAATACTCAATGGTTAAATCCGCTGAAGTAATCAGTGGATCTGTTGATGATACAGCAAATATTGTTGATGGTAATGCTGTGATCGAGTATACATTGACACTAACAAATGATGGTCATGAAACACTCGAAAACCTTAATGTCTATGATGACATTCCAGAATTCACAACGTTTGCAAATGAAGCAGGATTCCCAACAAATGGTGGAACCTTTGATTCAACCGCAGGTGATACGGGTAATGGACGTGTGTCATGGATAGTCAATGGTCTCGAAGCTGGTGAGACAATTACATTGAAATTCCGCGTAATTGTAGATGAACTCAATGTTCCAGGCGTCACTGAATTTACAAACAGTGCTGTCTATCACTTACCAACAGATGCACCAAGAGATACAAATGAAATAACACATACACAAGATTTAGCGTATGAGGCACACAAGACAAGTGATGTCGCTGAAGGTTATGTTGATGGTAACCAACCAATCACATATACAATCACTGTTGAGAATAAAGGACATGAAACGCTACGAGATATTGTCGTGACGGATAAAGTACCAAACAATACAACATTGAAAGAAAACAGCATTACTTCAAGTCACAGTGCAACAATTACACAAGACACAACATCTGGAACGGAAATTAAATGGGTTATTGAAGCAATTCCTGCGGGTGAAACCGCAACGGTAACATTTACTGTAAACGTAAACCCAATGCGTGATGTCACAGGTGATGATGATCGTGTGATTGAAAATACGGCGTTTGTGAAACTTCCTGAAGAGGTGGATGAGACGCCAACTGAAACAATCGAACACAAACAACAAGCAGCTTACAAGGTCACTAAATCAGCAAGTCCAGTCGATGGATCTTCTGTAAATGGTGGCAGCGTGATTCGTTACCAAATGGTTGTTGAAAACCAAGGTGAAGAAACATTACGTGATCTTGTTGTAACTGATGCAATTCCAACCCATACAAAGTATAAGGTAGGAACGATTGATTACTTGAAACAAGCAGGTTCACCTGTAACTGTAGCTGTTGATGATACAACATCAACACTAAAATGGACAATTGATGGTTTGAAGAAGGGTGAGAAATTAACGCTTAGCTTCGATGTTATCGTTGATCCGCTCAACAACCCTGAATCAGTAACCATTGAGAATACTGCTTATAGCAAATTGCCTGATCAAGATGAAGAACCAACTAATACGGTTGAACATCATCAAAACTATGGCTTTGAAATCAAGAAATACGCAGACCCTGCATCTCCAAATGCAGTTGGTGACATTGAAACAGTGGATGGTAAACAAGAAATTACCTATACCGTCGAAGTCAACAATACAAATACAGAATCAATACGCGACATTGTCGTTGAGGATGTTATCCCTGCCTTTACAAAATACAAGAATGGCTCAATTGCCATTACAGTTACAGATGGTGTCTCATCAAGTATTGATGGTACAACCTCAAGTGTGAGTGGCAACAATCTTCGATGGACAATCGCAGAAATTAAACCTGGACACAAGGCGTTGGCCACATTTACAGTCATTGTAGATGTCATGCCAAGACTTGATGTTGATGGACGCAGTATTGAAAATACAGCGAGTGTTAAAGTTGGAACACAAGACCCACAAGAAACAAATACAGTGGTCCATAAACAACAATTAGATTATGCTGTTGAGAAAAGCAGTAATGTAACTGAAGGGGCACTTGTCGACAACAGCGATATCCTTGAATATACCATTACAATTGCAAACAATAGTACAAAAGAAACATTGCGTAACTTCCATGTTCGTGATGTGGTTCCTTCGGGGACACGTTATGTTGATGGGTCAATTGCTATGGATCTTAATGGAACAAAAACTGTCAACAGTGCTAAAACAGAAATGGATTGGATTATTGAAGAAGTTCCAGCCGGAACGTCTACAACAGTTTCGTTCAAAGTTGAAGTACTTGCGCTTGAAGCACAGGGAGAGAATGAGATTACGAATACGGCCTACCATAACATGGAAGACCTTCCCGAAGTCCCAACAAACCCTGTAACACATAAACAACAAGCGGAATACAGTATTGTAAAATCAAGTGATCCTACATCACAAGCCGTAACTGGTGGCGATGAAATCACATACTACCTAACTGTTAAGAACGAAGGTAATGAAACACTTCAAGACCTTGTTGTAACAGATATGATTCCAGAATTTACACGCTATAAATCCGGATCAATGACATTTACATCAGGATTTGATGTAACAATTGATGATTCAAGTGAAACATTGAAATGGACAATAAATGATTTAGCGAAAAACGAGGTTGTAGTGTTAGAATTTGTTGTTATTGTTGATGATCTCGACACTATCAGCGAACGTACAATCTCAAACGTTGGTCAAATTAACTTACCAAAGGAAACACCAACGGATACAAATGAAGTAGAACACACTCAAGATCTCAGCTATGTATTGCATAAATCAAGTAACCCACTACCATCAATGGTAGACAATGGTGATACGATTACCTATACAATTGAAGTTGAGAATACGGGAAATGAGACATTGAAAAATGTACTTATTAAGGATGAAGTTCCAGTAGGAACAACGTTCGTAAGCGGATCAATGACAGGATCACATACTGTTGTGGAAATGAATGAGGGCACCGAGCTAAGTTGGGTTATCAGTGATATTCCAGCAGGCGATCGTGGTACTGTTACGTTCCAAGTAACAGTAGACCCAATGGAAACGCAAGGTGATAAAGAGATTATCAATATTGCCTATGCAAAAATACCAACAGCACCTGACTTTGAGCCAAGTAATGAAATTAAGCATACGCAACAAACATCGTATACATCGGTAAAATCAAGTGACCCAGTCTCAACGCCTACAAACATTGCAAATGTTACAGGTGGACAAAAGATCAAGTACATCATTACCGTTGAAAACACAGGAAACGAAACTCTTCAAGATCTGAAGATAATCGATACAATTCCTGAGTTTACGACTTATGAAGTTGGCTCAATTGGATTCACACCAGGATACGATGTAACATTTGATGACAGTAGTACTACGAAAGCGTGGACTATTAACAATCTTGCTTCAGGAGAAACGGTTGAAGTATGGTTTACTGTAACTGTGAACGACTTAGAATTAGAAGGTGAGCGTAGCATTAAGAATGCTGCAATTACGAAACTTCCTGGTGAACCTGAAGTTCCAGGAAATGAAATTGAACACAAGCAAGAACTTGGTTATGAAATTAAAAAATCAAGCAATCCTGCAACAACACCGGAAACTATCACAATGGTGAATGGTGGCGATACAATTACCTATACAATTGAAGTAAAAAATACGAAGTTTGAAACCCTAAAGGATGTATTAGTCAATGACTTCATTCCTGAAGGTACAACATATGTTTCAGGAAGCATGACATCGACGCATTCGGCCACAACAACAGAAAGTGCCGTGGCACTTGAGTGGGTGATTGCAGAAATTAAAGCGAATGAAACAGCATACGTTACCTTTGAAGTCAAAGTTGACCCAATGCGTAAGGTAGGCGATAAAGCAATTAAGAATACGGCTGAAGTAAAACTTCCAAAAGAAGATGAACCTACGCCGACAAATGAAGTCGAACACAAACAACAGGCTTCATATACAATCAATAAGAGCAGTAATCCAGTGACACACTCACTCGTTACTGCAGGTGATATTATTACCTATTCAATTACGATTGAAAATACAGGAAACGATACACTCCAAGATCTCGAAGTCACGGATAGTGTTCCTGAAAATACAACCTACGTTGATGGCTCGATATCATTCACACCTGGCTTTAATGTCATTGCGGATGATTCAACAACGCCATTCACATGGACAATCAATGATTTAGATAAAGGTGAAATTGTTGTCGTAAGCTTCCAAGTAAGCGTCAATGAATTGGGAAGCAATACAGAATCAAGCATAAAAAATACTGCTTATGCTGGGCTCCCAGATGAACCGAAAGTACCTTCACCAGAAGTTGAACACAGTCAAAAGGTTGGTTATGACATTACAAAGTCAAGCCTCCCAGTGGACGGAACACGTGTCAATGGTGGCGATACAGTTACATATAGTATTGCAATCGAGAATACTGAATTTGAAACCTTGAATAACTTTATTGTTCAGGATAACATTCCCGAACATACAACGTTTGTTCCAGGAAGCATGACATCAACACACTCAGCTGTGACTACAGAAGGCGAAACACTAGAGTGGGTCGTCAGTGGTATTAAAACCGGTGAAACGGCAATTGTGACATTTGATGTCATCGTCGATACATTAACCTATACAGGCGAACGTGTTCTCGAAAACACCGCCGCTGGCAAATTGGAAACAGAAATCGACTTTGTTGAAACGAATACAGTGACACATTCTCAAAAAGCAGCCTATACAACTGTTAAAACGAGTGATCCTGTTAGTGGATCAATCGTCAGCGCTAACGATATTATTACTTATACAATTTCAATTACAAATACTGAGCACGAAAGCTTGCGTGACTTCATCGTCAAAGATGCTGTCCCAGCTGGAACTGAACTTGTTGCAAATTCGATGACTTCAAGTGATATCGCGAATACAACAATGACTGAGAATAACAATGAATTACGATGGACATTCAGTGAGATTACATCTGGTGATACGGTTTCCGTAACATTCAGAGTAAAAGTGATTGAAAAACCAGGTGATGTGACAATTAGCAACGTTGCCTATACACACTTACCAGATGAGCCAGAAATTCCAACAAACGAAGTTGAACACTTTATGAATACGGGTTATGTTATCAGTAAAGAAAGTAATCCAATGAGTGGTTCAACCGTTAAAGAAGGTGATGAAATCACCTACACAATCCGTGTTAAGAACACAGGAACAAGTCGTTTACAAAACATGATGGTCCAAGATGCGATTCCTGAATTTACAACATATGTTCAAGGAAGTGCAACATCGAGTGATGTAAATGCGAAGGTTGATGAAAGTGGAAATACACTCAACTGGACTATCTCGGAAATTGCTCCAGGAGAGACAGCGACGGTTAGCTTTAAAGTAATCGTCAATAAACTTGAAAACCGTAATGCAGCAACAATTAGAAATACGGCGTTTGCGAAACTTGAAACGGAAGAAGCATTCCGATCAACAAATGAAGTAACTCATAATGTAGCAAGCCCAACATCTCCAGTATTGCCTTCCACAGGTATCGGTAACGATTACAGTGGCTTAATGATTACTGGTCTTGGTATTCTCGTCATCGCACTCACAAAAGTGCTCGAGAAGCGAAAGAAAAAAGAATCAAATTTTGCTCACTAAAAGCGTCATCTCGAAACGCTTGAATCCATCGCGAAGACTCGAATCTTCGACGAAATAATTGTCTTGTATCGCTCACATAAATTTGAAGACTGAAACTATCGTAGACAGTGTCCAAAAATAGAAAAGTGGTATGTTACAATTACAATGAAGCAATGGTTAAATACCTCGTGAAACTCACTCGAGGTATTTGCCATTAGGAAGGAAGCAAAGCATGAAAAAGAAAATAATCCTAACATTAACACTATTTGTGTTTTGCTCTTTCCTAATGGTTGCACCGATCGCGGCACAAGAAGTCGAAACGGAACACTTGAATATTACGCTTAAAGAAGCACAAGCAATAACAGAGGCATCACTCATCAAGACAATTAAGTCAAAAAATAATGACTATAAACATGATGTATCTATTCAGACTTCAGTGGCAGCCCTTAATGGACTCAAACAAAGTATCCACGAACCCATTGCTATTGAATACACTCAAAATGAAATATCACAAACACTACCGATCTATGTATATGATAGTCTTGATAAGCTAAAAAATATTGGATTGAACGCTGTTTCTTTTGATGCAACGATCAGTGATTTTCAAGATAAAAAGACAATTCTAAACCGTGGTCATGTCGTTATTTATGATATTGCCACCCGACAAAATATTACCAACCATACAGAGGTAACTCTGAAACGCGATACGTACACAAGCGGGCTTAACCGTTCTGTTATTTTTGAAGTGCCTCAAACTACGATCTCTGCTAATATCAGTGTTGATATTTATGACACAATGGTTGGTGATTTGGGAATCATGTCAAAGGCATTTAAAACGCAACAAAAAGATATCAAGTCAGTGGATGATTTGATTACACATGCCAGTGTTTCCGTTTATAGAAATGGAGAGAATATTACAGATAGATTGACCTACTCAGCAAAAATCCCTCTTGAAACAGGACTCAATCAAACCATACCAATGACAATAAATGAACAGAATGAAGTGTTTAATTTGTACGCAGATGTTTTTGATGTCGCCGATTCGCAAAAGGGGATTTCTGCACATGATTTTAATGCAATCATTGGTGAAGTAAAAACCGCTGATGATATTCTCCGTTTATCAGATGCGAAATCATTTCAATTGAGTGAGAACAGTCAGGCCTGTAAAGTAACGGTTGATAATAGCGCATCACTCAATCCTGGTATAAATACAATTCGGTTGAGATCGTGTGATCTTACACTGGATATTCAGGCAGGGCTCTTTAATACGATTGATCCACAACAGAATAGGGGGATTACTTATGAAAGTGCATATTTAAGCGATTCTGACCTTAAGAACAAAACATTAGTATCGGGTTCCTTCGCAGTCAAAACGTATGCATTAAATACTGGTATTGAAACTTCAAATACATATGATTTCATACTTCCACAAGGGGTCGGAATTAATCAAGAGACGCAACTAGTTATTAATGGGAAATTGCAGAATATCTTTATGATGACACATATTTACACAGCACTTGACCGTGAAAATAGTATCGGAGTAATCGGAAACGATATTGTAGCAAAAGTTGAGGATGTTACAAGCAAAGCTGGTATAGTTGATCGTATGAATCTGAGTGCGTACATCTTACCAAGCAATGAAACCATATTGACACGAAAAATCCGCATCGATACGGACAAATTGGATGTTGGATTAAACCAAAAAATAAATATAACTATTGCAGGATACGATACAATGTTGGCAATAAATGCAGATGTTTACAATGATATTAATGCCAATCAGGGATTGTTAGCGCATGGGTTCAATGCAAGTGTAGATGAAGTAGACAATGTCGCTAAGATACAGGCAAAAGCACGAGCAGATGTGTATGATTTGGCGACAAAAAAACCCATGAAATTGAATCTCTCGGTAACAGAGCTCAAGACTAAGGGAAACAATCAGCAAGTTACAATATCAAACGGACTACTTCATACAACCGTCACAGCGAATCTCTTTGATGTATACGATGAAGCAAATCAAGAAGGCATGAATGCGCAGCCGATTTCGCTTATTCTTGGCCATGTTAACAGCTACACGTTAAAATATTTAAGTGAGGTTGAAGCGTGGGATACACAAACGATGACACAAATTGCGTCACGAAAGATAACAATGGTATCAAATATACCTCAAGCAGTTGGATCGATGCAAACACGTTTTGCAACAGAACGAGGAACACAAATTAATGTCCCAACAACAATTTACGACAATCGAATTTCAATTGCGGCCAACAATATTGCGATTACATTTGATGAGGCTTATTCACTTGATGCTGAGAACGTTCTAAAACTTATGAACGCAACCGCTGTTGACAACTATTCGGGCGCTGATGCGACATCCGTAACGCTGGTTGGGTGGGAGCTAATCAATCAAAGCAAGATACCCAAGGCTCAACCCATACGATTAAGTATCGAAGCCCGATACGAACGCTATACATCACAAATTAATGTTTACGTTTACGTATTTGATGCACTTAATGAGGAGCGAACCATTGCACTGAATTCGAATGATGGTGTAACGACACTTGATGTTTCATCGCTAAGTGATGAAGAAATTCTTGAACTTGTGCGAGCCGAAGCATGGGACTTGAGTGATATCAACAATCAAACTATTACAACAGTCGAAGATATTGATGTCATCAAAACAGATGCAACCCTCGGTATGATTCGATTGCAAGCACGGGGTGCAATACGTAATAATGTTATCGTATATGATACAAACCATAGTAATCCTGAATTGAAATCGAGTGATGTCTATTTTACATTGGATGAGTTTAGATCCGCTGTTGAAGACGGAAGTTTAAATTCAAAGTTTGTGTCAAAAGCGACATTGCGTTTGGTTGGTGAACAAATGATTCATGATATCATTATTGACCCATGGGTACGCGGGTATGTTGAAAAATAGCGATTGAAATCTACATGACTTCAATCGCTATTTTCTTTTAAACAATACTTCATTTGCTTGTCGTACTTTTCGTGAAAAGCCAGTATGTGCAATCATCAAGAGAACGAGTGGAAACAAGAAAACAAGGAGGATGGAGAGCTGAACATACCTGTTGGAAATGTTCTTAAACTCTTGAGGACGAAAATCGAGGGTATCCCATGTAATAGGGGTATCTTCTTTTTCAATGGCACGAATCGTGATGGACAGTTGTGAATCGGTTGCCAGTGTAATCGCATAGCTTGATGTAGACTCGCGATTGATTGTCATTTGACTGATGGGAATGCGTGCTCCAGTCTCTACATTCCATGCCTTTGCTTTCGACTTACGGATGATTGCATCAATTCCCATTGAACTGACTTCGCCGATACCTACTTGAAAATCATGGGCATCAATGGCTTCGTTTGCAATGATAATAGTATTATCCGAAGTGATAACTGTTTTTACCAAAGTTGAGACGAGTTCACCATCGCTGTTGGTTGTAGAGACTTTTACATAATAGGTTCCGGGTTCTTGAATATCCGTGATATTGCCTTCCCAAACTTCGATATCAGCATGAATGGGTAAGAAAGAAGCGAGGAGAAGTAAAATAACCATCAAACGTTTCATATTGAAATTCCTTGAGGGAATGAAATAATTGTAGAGACTTTCGCTTCGTGAACATCAAGACTGTAAGTTCCATCTAACATGCGTGTCAAATCTTTAATCAGGAACAAGCCATTTCCACTGCTATAGCGGTTATCGTTATTTCCAATGACATTAAAAATCTGTTCAGATTGCTGCATTCGCAATATATTTTCCGGACTGCTCTCATTTCTGTAACACATGGTAACATAGCCGTCTTCTTCGTAGAGTGTTATGGAAACCGTTGAATCGGTAATTGCATATTGGAGAAGATTAGAGATTAAGTTATGGATGAGTAGTTGAAATGTCACAACACTTGCGTTAATTAGAACTTCTGAATCATAGTCCAATTCCATATTAATTCGCTTTAGGCGAAACTCCTTTGAGAAATATTGCAGTATTGAATCTGTAACTGCCGAGAGATTAAAGACCTCACGATTTTCCACAATAGCATCATAATCAGTGGCGAGTAACTTTAGCACATCGTTAATGCGATTCATAAGGGACTGATCGTGGAGTATGTTTTTTGTAAGTACATGGATTGCTTCAGGATTATCAGAAATATCATCCAATGCGATTTCGTTTTTCATAATCGCATAATGAATGGGAGTTTTCAAATCATGAATGAAGGTTCGCGCGACAGTCATACTATTTTGAAGACGTTGCTCGCTAACCTTAAGTTCAACTTCTAATTCAGTATATTTTTGTGATACTGCATCGAAGTTGTCAGTTAATTGAGATCCAATTTGATGGAGATCCTCAAGAATTACGTCACCTTCCGAGGGTAGCGCATCGAATTGATAATGTTTCAAACGGTTTACGGATTCGCGAATTCGTTGAAGCGATGGAACAAACGTATTGAACATAATAAAGATTCCAACCATCAATAAAGCAACGGCACCAACCAACAAGTATAACTGATTGAGAAGGAACGGTTTAAAGTATGCATCATCTGGAATTTGGTGAACCTTCAAAAGAATCTGATAGTCAATACCAGATGAAGTAAGTGTTCCTGATGATGACATCAGAACAGATTTTGGGTTGGTTGAGCGATTAAAGTCGGCAATGGTTGTAAAGGGTACAGAAGTAAATACCGGTGTATCACCATTGAGAATCACTAAATCAATATTGTTATTTGCTACAAGGTCCTTGTAAGCAGCAATATCATTTGGATCGGCGAGTACAATAGAAGATATCTCATTTTCGATATTTTCAACACTGCTAAGTTCATGATTACGGTAGTCTGAGGGGAAACTGGATATTCGAATGATGAAGACTGCCGCAATCATGAGATATGAAACATAAATCCCAAAGCGAAGAAAGGTAAGTCTATTCTTGTTCATTCCACTTGTATCCAATACCGCGGACTGTAAAGATTGAGAAGATATCTAACTTCGCTCTTAAATTACGGATATGGACATCTACCTTCCGTTCATCTTCCAAAGAATCATTTCCCCATACATTTTGAATGATTTCATCGCGTGACATCACAATATTTTTGTTCTCTAAGAAAAACTGTACAATTGCAAATTCAATTGGCGTAAGGTCTTGAGGTGTATCATCTTTCAGTACAGTACGTGCGCGTACATTCATTTCTAAATTTTCGACAGAAGATGTAAGGATTATGTCGCGTTGCGAATCGTTTTGTGACTCAAGAAGTTGTGCAATATAGATAAGAATTAATTTGATACTCTTATTTTTCTCAAGATACATGTCGACATTTAAAGTAACTGATTCAAGTTCCGAATCGTCACTTGGTTTTGCCGTAAGAATCACCGTTTTGATACGAGGGTTCATTTTTTTTGCGGTTGCTGCCAAGCGAATGCCGTTTAAGACGTCCAAGTGTAAATCAGAGATAAGGAGGTCGTATTTATTTTGCGCCAAATACTCGAGCCCTTGAGCCGCGCTGTGAGCTGCATCAACTGAATAGCCTTCTAAGAGCAGTCTTTCCTTTAAAAAATTTGCATAGTCGCGATCGTCTTCAATCATCATAATTTTGAACATTCTGATACCTCCGTTAATTATCTTAATAATACTCTAATTTTGAGCACATAAGTCCGAGAAGTACTGTATTGATTGATTTATGTCATAAAACGCGAAAAGCACACATAACGTTTGCATAAGTATGAAGATTTATGCATAAAACACGATAAGATTTAAAGGTGAGTGTATGCATAAAACCGCATAAACAGATAACATTTGTGTTAACGTTGCGTATGTTTTATTGAATTAATAAGTGTAAAAATAGAGAATAAATCGTTGGAATCAATGTTCAAAACAAAAATTAATGGATTGATAACAAGACAACATGTTTGTAGTGTTATGTCGGTAGAATAAATAAGAGGAGATATGCGCAAATGGCAAACCATCAAAAGCTCATTGAACAACTTGATTCTTACCATGCTCAAAATGAACATAAAAAGATATTAAGTGTTATTGCTGATATTCCATATGAATCGCGAGACTATGCGATTCATTTACGGCGTGCGCGGGCATTCCATCAACTTAAAGACTATGATAAAGCGTTGGAAATTTTGAAGTCACAGCGAAGTTGTGGTGAAACAGATCCAGAGTGGCATTATAGTATTGGGAGACTTCACTTTAAATTAAGACAATATAAGGAATCGTTTGTCTACTTCATTCAAGCAATTGAAATGGGGCTTGTTAATCCAACAACCCTGTTTTACATCGACGAAGCTCGCACAAAAATGGAAGAACAATACATTGCACAAACAATCAATGCCATGCCTAAAGTTGCACGAAGCTTGGAAGTACAATACAAACTCATTCAAATAAACATTAACTTTGAAAATTACCACCGTGCTGCCGATCAACTTGAACTTATCGCAGCAGAAGATCGCGATGAGGAATGGTACCTTCTCAGTGGGGTGGTTTCTTTTCAGCTTGAAAATTATGAAATTGCAACGGAACACTTCGAAACAATCGTCATGGACAACCCCGATTATTATGATGAGATACAAGCATTTATACGTATCAGTAAGGAAATGATGCGTGGACATCATGGGGCGGATATAAAGCTACACTAAAAACGCACAAACTCAAATAACTGAGGATGTGCGTTTGTTTTTATTCTGTAGGATCACATGTGTAGCCAAGAACTTTTAGGTTGTCTATTGTTTCTTTGCGTGACAGTGTTTCTTCTCCTTCGAGAAGGACACCACTTGATACAAGATCTTCAAGAGATGCTTGTTTTAAATCAAGGGATTGCGTGGAGATGACCGTAAGCTCCCCATCACGTTTAATGGATTGTGAGAAGCCTGGGATATCGAGTGTGGCACCGCCTTTAAGGTGTTCTTCATAACTATCAGCAGCTTCTTTGGTTGCCATCTTGATAGAAAGGGTGTTGACTTGCTTGGTGATTGCATCACCATCCGCATTGATAGAGATTGACATATCAACATCCATGTCGTCGGTTGTATCTGTGTAGCCACATACCGTTGCTTTTGAACCGCAACCCGTGGCGAAGAGTAATAATGCAAGAATTGGTAGTAATTTTTTCATAGTTCCTCCAAGGTATTAAACAAATTGTAACAAGATTTAAAGAGTTACGCAATTTTCCTTTGCAAAGGAATCCATGAAATCAATTAAAGCCGTGACACCTTCCATAGGCATCGCGTTATAAAGGCTAACCCGCATTCCTTTTGCACTACGATGTCCAGCAAGGTTGATGAGTCCTTTATCCCATGCTTGATCAATGAATGCTTGGTCCAAGTGGTCATCATCTGTAGTAAACACAACATTCATTGTGGAACGATCTTCGACGACGACATAATTGTGGTAGAACGTCGATGCATCGATGTAATCATATAGGGTAGATGATTTCAATTCATTGCGCTTCGCAATACCTTCAACGCCACCAGCCTGTTTAATCCAATCCAACACCAGTGAGGTAACATAAATCCCAAAAGTTGGAGATGTGTTGTACACAGAGTTAGCTTGGATGTGTTGTTTATAATCTAAAATGTGTGGAAGTCCTTCAACATCATGTAGCATGTCGTTTCGAATAATGGCGACTGTAACACCAGCGACGCCTGCATTTTTCTGCGCTCCAGCATAAATCATTGCGAAGTCTTCAACATTGTATTCAAAACCTAGAATGTTTGAGCAGGCATCACCGATTAAGGGAACACCGCCGGTATCAGGGAGTTCTTTGAACATTGTACCTTCTGATGTGGAGTTTGTCGTAATATGCAAATAGGCACAGTCGCTAGGAACCTCAAATCCTTTGGGCGTAAAACGATAATTGTCATCTTTGCTCGATGCGACGACGAGTGTGTCGTTTAATATCTTCGCTTCTTCAATAGCTTTTGCAGACCAAAAACCTGTATCCACATACGCAACACGTTTCCCTTTCGCAAAGTTCATGGGAATCATAGCAAACTGCAAACTGGAACCGCCTTGTAGAAAGACAATAGAGTAGTTATCAGGAATGTGCATGAGTTCCTTGAGAGTCGCTTTGGCATGATCAATGATCGCAAAGAATTCGGGAGCACGATGGTTCATTTCAAGCATCGAGTATCCCAAACCTTGATAATTTAGTAATTCTTCTTGCAACTGTAGTAATATACTCTCGGGTAGCGTTGCCGGACCGGCCGAGAAGTTATAAACGTCTCTCATAAGATGTCCTCCAAATATAATTGTACTTATTATATGATTTTCTCCACCAAAAAAGTATGATAACTCTTCGAAAACACAAAAATTAAGCAATATTTCACATTGAATATAGAAAAGAGCAGGAAGACCTACTCTAATGTTTGTAATAATTCGTAACGTTCCTGATTGTCTAGTGCCTCTGTAACTCCGAATTCTCTTAAAGGATCGACCTGATTGAATACAAACAATGTTTTGCGGTCGGGTACCCAATCCAATGGTGGATAGGTTACCAGAAAACCATCATTAAGCGGAATTGCAGTCGGATAGGCATCGGTTGCTGCCAAGTATCCGTCAAGAAAGAAATTGAAATCAACAACCCAGGGGTCATAGGCGTTATCAAGCAAAGAATGAATGATTTCAGTTTTAAAATTCAAAGCATCTTCATACGTGATTGCCATATTTTTCTTTTGAGTAATATGTGAGGCATCAAAAGCATCAACAGGAACACTCAATCGGTCTTTGAGCTTTGAAAAACCCTTAAGTATGTAAATATAGTGGTTGGTGTGTTCGCAAGTCATTTGGTGATTGTTTACAACACGATTCAAACGTTCTTGTAACATGTTATTCTCCTTTAAATTTCAATGAGATCCCCAATTTCAGGAACAAGCCCATTTTCACCATCGAGGCGATTTACAAATTCATAAGGGTTTTGTTCAATAACTGGGAATGTATTGTAGTGAATGGGAACATAGAGTTCGCTAGGCACGCGTTGCGCTGCCTTTAATGCATCATCAATTCCCATCGTGTAGTTATCGCCGATAGGTAAGAATGCAACATCAACAGAGCCGATGAGACTCATATCGGAGTAGAGCGCTGTGTCGCCGGCATGATAAATTGTTGCATAACCATCGTCGACGACGATACCTGCAGGTTCGCCCATATAGAACCCATCGTAAGATGAGCTGTGTTGTGCATGAACAAATTTTACACTGCCAAAGTCAAACTCAAAACGACCACCGATATTCATACCATGTGCTTTCGCGCCACGTTTCTCCATAAACTCAGCAAGTTCTGCAACGGCAATGACCGTAGCACCAGTTCGTTTCGCAATTTCTAAGGTGTCTCCAACATGGTCTGCATGACCGTGCGTAAGTATGATATAATCAACATCCAATGATTCCGGATCAAGATCAGAAAGTTCATTTCCAATGATAAAGGGATCAATGATAATACGGCATCCATTCATTGCCTCAAGGTAGATACAGGAATGGCCGTGCCAAGAAAATTTCATAAAACGTCCTCCTTTTTATATATTATAACATGTTAGAATGCATTGCGTTTCTTACTTGAGTATTTATGATTTCAGGAGTATAATGAAATAAATTAGGTATGCCTAATGCGGAGGGTTTCAATGACACCGAATAGAGAAGACTACATTAAAATCATATTTTCAACAAATGAGCGTGGCGTAAAACTGTCAAACAAAGAATTGGCTGAGCGACTGGGTGTTTCTGCGGCTTCTACCAGTGAAATGATTCGTAAGTTAATGGATTCTAAGCATGTCGTCAAAGACAAAGAACTGGGTCTTGCACTAACCGAAAAAGGGACCAAGGAAGCACAAGCGTTGGTTCGTAAACATCGTTTATGGGAAGTGTTTCTTGTTGAGCATCTGAATTATTCATGGACAGAAGTTCATGATGATGCAGAGATACTTGAGCACGGGACATCCGACCTACTTGCAGATAGGCTTTCTACCTTCTTGGGCAATCCTAAGTATTGCCCTCATGGAAGTATTATTTACGGAAATGCTGTGAAGGATGATACCAAAACATCAGCGCTCGCAAATTTGGCAGTAGGAGAATCAGGAACAATCATGAGTGTACGTGATAGTGTTGAACTGCTCCGCTATCTTGAAACAATCAAGTTATCGCTTGGAGATTCTTTTGAATTAATCCGCGTTGATCCCTACGAAGGACCTTTTCATGTCAGAATTGGTTCAGACGAAGTTGTCATTAGTTACAAGGCGGCACATGACATAGAGGTTGTGAAACAATAGGAGTGTATATGGACTTAAGTATATTACAATGGATTCAAACGTGGGCGCATCCACTATTGGATGGATTCTTTAGTGTCTTTACGACACTTGGAAACCATGGTGAGTTATGGCTGATTATCATTGCAGTTTTATTGTATCGCAAGAAAACTCGGTTGGTTGGTGTTCTGGCGCTCATTGCACTGTTGCTTGAATTGTTGATTGTAAGTGGTATATTGAAACCAATCATTATGAGACCGCGACCGTTTACGGTATATCCGATCGACTTGATTGTTGGTATCCCTTCTGGTTCTTCATTTCCTTCAGGACATGCAGCAAGCTCATTTGCTGTTGCCGGAGTTCTCTTCTTTGCTAAGATGCGTCATCGCTGGATATACATCGCAATGGCGACCATAATGGCGTTTTCGAGACTGTATGTATTTGTTCACTATCCAAGTGATGTTTTGGTAGGCTCTTTGATAGGAGTTGCAATAGCTTGGTGTGTTTGGCACTATCGAAAATCAATCGAAAGGGTGCTATTACGTTTTACAAAAACAGGTGTAAATTCACAAATTTGACGGATTATCAAAATACATGTAAAATTAGCAAGTTAAAGAGAAACCATGTGGAGTCACTATGAAAAAAATAATATCAACACTCGTTTGTTTTCTAATGATTAGTTTTGTAACAATTGGTACACTAGAAGTCTTTGCAGAAGAAGACGGACAAGAAAAAGTTGCTATAGTAAATGAAGACAAACCCATAATTAAAGGTGTATCCAAGGATCCAAAAACTGAAGGAACCATTCCATCAACACGTCGCCGACATCACGGGGGTATCGTTGGAGGATTGATTGTTATATCAGGACTTGGCATGGTGTACTTAAATAAAAAAAATACAGACGCTTAGTCCTGAGATGGATTAGCGTCTGTTTTATTTTGCTAGAAATGCATCAAAAAGTTCCAAACGTCGTTGTATATACCCCGTATCATCACGAGTTGGGTGAATACGATTTGTTAGAATAATCAAAGCGCGGTGCATTTCAAAGTCGAGAAGGATTGAAGGTCCTGTAAAACCAGTGTGAAAGAGGTAATCTCTTCCATCATATGTGTGGATGTTCCATCCATATGATCGACTGGCAATATTGGTAGTTCGCAAAATTGCGATTGTCTCTGGCTTGAGGATTGTCTGCTGCAGATAACCATTGGCAAATTTCAACATATCGTCGATTGTGGAAAAAAGTCCAGCGTTCCCAGCAATGCCACCAAAACCGAGAGCAGTTTCATCGTGGACTTGTCCGCGAATCAAGCCGCGATGATCTGTTAACTCTGTTGGAACACAACGATGAGGGTTGCTGGGGTTGAATCCTGTATCGTTCATTAAAAGCGGATCAAGAATGTGTTCCCGTATTGAGAACTCCAAGGGCTTATCAAGAGCTTCGATAATAAGTCCTAAAATAAGATAGTTAATACAAGAATATGCCATGATTGTGTCTACTGGATGTAGCCAATCATCACAATTCATAATTGACTGAATCATTTGTTCTCGTGTCATTGTGTATCGACCGGAAAGGCTTGGAGCCATTCCGCTACGGTGAAGTAGTAAATGATCAATATTGATGGAATGTTCGCGGAAATTTGGTAATACAGTATATACAGGTGTATCAAAATCCAAGTGTTCATCCTCGATTAATTGAAGGATACGTGTAGTTGTAAACATCTTGGTTATGGAAGCAATATCGTAAACCATATCCGCATCAAGGGGTTCATCAGGATAGGATGCCACACCATAACAATCAATCAAGGTATCGTCTTGATCTATGATACCAACTGTCATTCCGGGAACGAGCTTTTCATCAACAGTTTGATGTGCGAATTCTAGAAACGATTTCATAAGAGTTCTGAAACGATATCTTGGGGTTGATTGAAAACATAAGTTGGCTCGTCAATCCCCTCAAGTTCAATGTTTCCCCATCCTGCTAGGCCGAAGTCACACCCTGCCGCATTGGCTGCTTCATAATCAAAAATAGAATCTCCGATATAGATACAGCGATCCGGTGTAACGCCGAGTTTTTCCATGCAAAGTAGCAATGGATCAGGGTCAGGCTTGTGTTTTGTTGTATCATCTGACAATACCTCTGCATCAATGTGATTGTGTAAATCTTTGGACACAAAATCAATATGGTATTGATCGCGCATTTTTGCGGAGACAATACCTTGTTTGTAGGTATGGTGCAATAAGGCGAGCACTTCATCAAAGTTTTCATAGATTGTTGCGCCACCTTCGTATTCATTGACATACTTAACCCAGCGCTTGTACACGACTTCGTGATCTTCAACGCCATAATCTTTTAGAATTTTTAACCCAGGAGTAGACATTAGTAAAACAAGTTCATCAAAAGCATAATCAATTCCTAATTCCTCTTTGAGGATACGCATCAAGGGATAGACATTCATATCAAATGTATTGAGAATTGTTCCGTCAATGTCATAAATAATTGCATCGTATTTCATAAACAACCTGCTTTCTCTCTGTACTTACCATTATAGCAAATAAAAAGAAAGGATATTATCCTTTCTTCACCCAGGTGAGTCCCTCTTGCATCACTGCATCAAATTGCTCCGCTTTTACCTCATAATATACTGTGCGATTATCAAAGTATCGGAAGACTTCAAGGATATATATGTCATTTACCTTATAGTATGTTAAGGATTTATGCCCATCATATTCACTGAGGAGTCCTGAGTAGGTATTTAAGAATACAGGTTCGTGTGTATTGACGTGTAATTTTAATACGGGTTTGTCCAATGAATCTTCAGAAACAAAGGGAAGGAGTGGGTAATCTTCTGCACGAAGGTAATCGTGTACAGAAGGGAATGCAATTGGCTTTTTGAATTTTCGTACTGTTTTTGTGTCAAAGATTTCAATTGAATCCACAAAAGAGGGCATGCTATACAAGACATTTGCGCGTTTAATTTCCTGACCGTTTTCATCATAACCGATAATGCGTCCGGCTACTTTATCTGTTGTAAGTGTGAAAATGTTGTCTTTAAATCCAAATTGTCCAATCGGGTTGTTTTTATCATCGACAAGAACAACATTATCCAGATCTTCATCGATTGTAAGAAATACAGAGCGTCCATCATTGAGAGACAAGTTTAGGAAGTTCAAACGTGTCGGGCTGAGTGACTCAAAGTTATAAGCAACGCCCCCAATTTTTGTAGGAATCATTCCCATTACAGTGATGTCTTCATAATAGTAATCAATATTCTTCCAAAGAAAGAAGGACTTCTTAAGAACAACTGGAGCGTAGTGACAGTCATCATACTGAAATACAATAACTTCGGTATCGTTGTTAACACGCATATCAAAAACAATGTCCTGGTATTTATTATCTTCTCTGCGTATCTCACGAATCAGCATCTCTTTGGATGTGCGAAAACCTTGGGTAAACAGAAAAAGTGTAATAAGCATTGCTAATATTATAGTAACCAGTCCCCACCGGTATTTGCGTGCCACGTGCCACACCCCCTTATTCAACGAATCCACTAACATCTTATAATACTATTTAACCATAAAATATACCCTAAGGAGTGACAATATTATCATAATTTGAAAAAAAGCATGCTAAACCGTCAAAATTAGGGTATGAAACTGTTATTGTGTCAACAAACTGAATAAATCGCATTCGATAATCGATAGATTGAAACTGTCTAAAGTCATCGTTGTGAGTGATTCGCTAAGAATCTCTTTAGAATCTTTGTGAACAATTCGTTCATTAATATCGATATTAATGGTATCGGATGCATCCGTGTATATCTGCGTCGTACTGATTGTTATATAGTCAGCTTCAAAAGCGGTTTGTCCAAATTGCTGTTCAATTGTAAACAAGAGATGTTCTGGATTACTAGCCTCAATTTTGAGGGGAGGTGTTGTATAGAAAATGGATGTGGTTGGAAGCATTCCATAATCAGTGCTGGGGTTGAATTGCTGTTTTGAATTTGTCCGGTGATCGGTAATTGACACGATGTTCTGAATTGTTTGGAAGTAGGCAAGCGGTCCCCAGTGTGATTCCTCATCAGAAACCTGAATTTTCGCGGCATAGGATAACCTAAAATCGGTGGGATAATGAGCCCAGTAGAAATCATCTCCCAAGGCTTCATAATTACCCAGGTAATTCTCGACATATTTGTCGTTTGCTAATTCAAAGGAATACAGAGAAATCGCTGATATATTATGAATTTGAACAATTTCGTGTGTTGTACTCCCCACGATGAAACGGTAAGTTGGTACATTATAAGGTTCATCTTTATGATATGCTGGGCGACTCCAATTTGTATAAAACGAAGGAACAAATGAATCACCAAGATCATCTTTGGAGTATACATTAATGAATGCGACAACTTCGGGATTCGCTAAATCCATGCTTATATCAACATTTTCTTCTTTTGTGAGCGGTCGATAAAATGGGCCAAACTGCTTAATGGGAATCAGTGTGAAGTTGTAATCTTTGGAAACAGATACGATTTTAATATCGGATGTGATGTTAAATGTCTTGTCGATACTATAACTGGATAAATCATAAGCATGGACATAGTCCTTAATAATTCCCTTATAACCGATTTGCCATCCTGTTAAAAGAGAGTAAAGACCTAATAGTAAGACTGTAGTTACAGTGAAGAGTATTATTTTTAGTTTTCGCGTCATTTTGATTCCTCCAAATAAAACTTGTACTTGTGAGCTGATAAGTCTCCACGAAGAATGTCCAATTCGAGAGTTGATGGAAATTTTGAGATATCCTCAAAATTTATGAAAAATTGATTTTTAAATGTAAATGTATCCGTATAGGAACTTGATGGAAGGTAGTTTTGAAATAGCCCGGAGGAAATATCCTTTCTGCCATCAAGGTGAGCATGCGATGACAGTGAATTAAGACTGAGAAACCAAGAATTTAAAGGAGAATGTTGTGTTTCAAATCCATAGATTCGTAAACTTTTATCTTTAAGCCACACAACATCTGTAAGTGTAAACGATGTATTGCCGAAGGTAGCCTCCTCGTAGAGTGTAAGGTGTTTTTGGATATCAGAATCTTGAATTGAATCAATCATTTGAGGTTTTGGTTCGGGATGAAGGACGGCACTCAATGCATGTATCGTTGGTTGAACCAATCCGATTGCAACCAAAATGAGTGCAAAAAGACACGTCCATTTTGATATTAAATATCCCCATCCCCATAGAGGATGATGCTCTTTGTGCAAAAGTAGACCCAGTTCATAAGGATCACCAAGTTGAGAAAGTGCATCTGATTCAGCAGTTGCAATGTCCATTCCTTTAATGATGCGATCTTCAACCATATCTTCATAATGGTCGCGAAGTTCTTTTGCTATGGATTTACGATCAGGGAAAAAAACAATTTTACTGAGAACAGTGTTTAAAAATCGGTTAAAGTTTTCCATTATTTTTTATTGTGTGGTATGTGGGTCAGGTGAACTGACAACTTTCATGACAGACTGTGAAAATTGTTCCCAGGTAGCTTTTTCCTCAACAAGTTGCTTTTTTCCCTTGGTGGTAATGCGGTAGTATTTTCGTTCCTTGCCTGAATCCCCTTTTTGGGAATATGACTTAAGATAACCACTATTTTCCATTCTGTGAAGAATTGGATAGAGAGTACCTTCTTTCATTTCAAAGACATTGTTGGAGCGTGATTGAAGTTCTTGGATAATCTCATAACCGTAACGATCATGCTCACTTATGAGTGATAGAACCATCAATTGCGATCCAGTGCGTAACCATTCGCGATTGTTTCTCATTGGAAACCTCCTTTTACTATGTGTATCTAGGTATAATATACCTTGTCTATCTATGTAAGTCAATAAAAAGAAAAGCGCAATTAGCGCTTGAGGTATTCTTTGACGAGGGCATGGAATGTTTTCTTATTGGTTTCCCAATTAATTTCATGAGCAAGTTTTTTAGCGTGAGATGTAGCTTCGCTGGGACTCATTCGTCCTTGTTTCATAAGCGCTTCAGCAAGTTTCGTAATATTATAATCTCTCATTATATGTCTCCTTTATAAGTGCCAGTGCTTGGTTGAGGACGTTGACAGCATTTGCTGTACCGTAGTCGCGCATGTCAATCATTGCTACAGGAATCGGTGAAACCTTTTGCGTAATGATTGGAAGCATATAGCGAATTTGCGGACCCACAAGCACAACGTCAGCTCCAACAGCATGCTTTTCAACACTGGAGACACCGTGGGCACTGACTGATGCATCCAAACCTTTATCAATAATGGCTTGTGTCATGCGACTTGACAGAATGCTTGATGACATTCCACCTGCACATATTAGAACAATCTTCATATGAATTCACCCCTTCTATTGTCTCTATTGTAGCCTAAATTGCACTAAAAATGTAATTTAAGAATCATTTAAGAAACACTTAATAGGAGACTTAAGAGATGCTTGCTATACTCTAGGAGTCAAAGGAGGCATACAGCCATGAGTGAAAAAATACTATCATTAAACAACATTACAAAACGTTACGGAAAACAACTTGCATTAGACAACGTCAACATCACGATAAATAAAGGGGATATTTATGGGTTGATAGGACGCAATGGTGCGGGTAAGACAACAATCATGAAGATTGCGACAGGACTAGCACAACAAACATCGGGTGATATTGTTCTTCTGAATTCGAAACCTTCAAACTCAAAAGTATTAGAAAGAATTGGCGCAGTTATTGAAGCCCCAGTAGCCTATAAAGACTTGGATGCTTATCAAAATATGAAGGTTGCCTGTGAACTGAAAGGGATTAGTGATAAAACACTGATCGAAGAAGCGCTGACAATCGTAAATCTTGGGGATACGGGCAAGAAAAAATTCCGTCAATTTTCCTTGGGAATGAAACAAAGGTTGGGAATTGCAATGGCACTTGTTAGCAAACCGGACTTCTTAATACTGGATGAGCCAATCAATGGACTTGATCCAATCGCAATCGTAGAGTTCCGCGGAATTCTTGAGCGAATTAACAAAGAATATAACACGACAATTCTTATTTCCAGTCACATTCTAACCGAACTTTACCATGTATCAACACGTTTTGGTTTCATCCATAACGGTCGCATGATTGAAGAGGTTGAGAAAAGTGTGCTTGATCAAAAATTCAACGCAACACTCATCTTGAAAACTGTTAATCCAGGGCTAGCTGCAACGGTTCTGATGGATTTGGGGATTACGACCTATACGGTTGTAAGTGGCAATGAGATTCACATTCATACAACGCTAACAAGCGCTGAACTGAATAAATGCTTTGTCCAGAATGACGTTCCAGTGGATATGTTGGCGGTACGTGAAAATAACTTGGAAAACTACTATACAGATTTAATTAAGAACATTGAGGAGAATTAATTATGATGAAATTGATGAGAGCGGATATGTACCGCATTTTAAGAACAAAATCGTTTTATGCAACTGTGATTGGTATGGTTGTACTTGTAGGTGTCATTGTTTCAACGCAAACCATGGTTGTTTCAGGAATGTTTGATGCAGACATGCAACAAATTATTGAGTCAACTAAAGTCTGGGGAGTGCGTGAAGCAATCATGACGTGTACGATGGGGTTATCCGTATTTTCATGGTTTAGTATTCCGATTTATTCAATCGTAGTTGGACAAGAATTCAGCCAAGGAACTTACAAGAATGTGTTCTTCAGTGGTATCAGTAGAAAAAGCTTTGTAATTAGTAAGTTAATTCTCATTGCATCACTGGTTCTCTTTATGTTATTGGTTCTGTTTGGCAGCGCATCACTTTTTGGATACTTAAATGGTGGTATGGGGAGCTTGCCGTTGAGTTCAGATATTGTTAAGAATCTTATGGTAGCAGGACTCTTCTATGTTGTTATCATTACGGTGTATTATGCGATTGCAATGAGCTTACAAGTGAGTGTTAACTCAGTTGTTATCGCAATTGTATTCGTGGTTGTCGCACCATTCTTAATCCAAATGCTCCAAATGAGTACCGATTGGGCAGTGCTTAATGCAGTGAGTTTCGCTGCAACAACGTTTGAAGCGGTATCGGGAATCCTGTCAAATGCTGACATTGTAAAAACGGTTGCAATGAACATTGGGGTACTCGCAGTAAGTGCCATTACAACAACATTGGTTATACGTTACAAAGAATTCTAAAAAAAATATCGCTTGACCACTTAGGGTTGAGCGATATTTTTTAATGTAATTGATGCGGTGAATATTTGGTCGCTATAATCTAAATCCATTGTACCATTTAGAATTTGACAGCATTTATCAACAATGCTGAGTCCCAATCCGACACTCTTATTTTGTCGTGATGAATCATGGGTTACAAACCGTTGTGTAATAGTATCAAGATCAACACTGTCCGCTAAGGTGGTATTCGATACCGTCAGGCTAATGCTATAGGGGTCAGTTTGTACCAGTGCGAAATGACAAGATTTTCTCCCGTACTTCAAAACATTCCCAATAAGATTTGTGATGATTCGTTTTAAAACTATGGGGTCGGTAATGAAGGTTACATTGGGTTGAAGGTCAAGTGTGACATCAATCTGCGCTTGAGTGAGGCTATCGTAGTATTGTAAGACGCGTTGTGTGATAAACTCTGTGACATCAATCACCTCTAAGTTGAGGCTCATTTCTTTTTCACTAAGGCTTGTATAGTCCACGATATAGTCGAGATATTCAGTTGTTTCATTAAGGCTTGTGAGTATCTTATCCGTTAACGTATTATCGGGATGTTGATTTCTGCATAGACTTGCATAACCATAAGCCGTTGTTAGCGGTGTTCTGAGGTCATGGGAAAGACTGGATATCGTTTGATAAAGTTCGCGCTCTTGCTGAACTCGGTTTCGCTGCTGATCTTTAACATCACGGAGTATTCGATTAGTTTTAGCAACAAATGATTTAAAAATGCGCAGTTTACTGACATGCGTAATTTCAGCATTCGTATCATTGTCATGAATATAGTCCAGTTGTGAATTGATATTGCGAATCTCCATGATTAGAAAAATAATGTAAGCAAGAAGTGCAAGGATAACTGTTATGAGTAGCATTATCATAGCTCAGGCACCTTACCCATTCGTATTCCAATACCCCAAAGTGTCTCAATGGGATCATAGCCATCACAGGCGTTTTTGACTTTGCGTCGTAAACTACTGATATGTACATTCATCGTATTCTCGTCATAAAGATATTCATCCTGCCAGACTTTTTCATACAATTCAGCTTTTGAATAGACTTTTTGAGGATTACTCATAAGGGTATGCAATAGATGAAGTTCCTTATTCGACAGCACAAAAGGAACATGGTTATGGCAGACCTCAAAGCGTTCAATATTGAGTGTGAGGGTACCGTACGAGACATTATCATGTGAAACTGTATTGGGTTGAACCAAACGTAATTGCGTTTGAATACGCGCTTTCAGAACATTAACATCAAATGGCTTGGTAATATAGTCGTTGGCACCTTTCTCAAGAAGTTCAATAATCTTTTCGCTTGCCGATAACGCGGACATGATAATAATTGGTGTCGATGTTATCATTTTTATTTCGATAATGGCCTCGTCACCACTCAAACCAGGAAGCATTAAATCAAGGAGGATCAAGTCAAAATTTTGGGCTCCAATTTGAAACAACGCTTCACGCCCAGAGTAGGCGACTTCAAGTTCAAAATCATCACTTAAAGATGCAACGAGCATTGCACTAATGTCTTGGTCATCTTCGACAATTAATATCTTTTTCATCAGGTCACTTCCTTCTTGATAAAAGTGTAGCATAATTTGGAAATAAAATGCAGAAAACGAGAAAATGTCACATGAAGAGAATATTAACAAACTAAAGAAATGTCACGCAGGTACAGTAATTTGTTCTCTTAAATTTTAATGAAACTCAGATGAAATAGTCAAAATACCCACTCAATAAGCGCATTTGGTTGATGAAGAAAAACAAACATAGTTTAGTTTTATATATTAAGAAAACGTTAAAAAAACATTCAAAAACAAACAAAACCCCTAAAAAACTCTTTCTGTAACAATTTCACACATGTTAATAACATAACGGCAAAATTCGAGGTCAGAAACGGATATAGTTTAGTGTAGTTAAATTAGTGATGGAAGGACAACGTATTTATATGAAGAAAATTTATGGTGGAATTATAGCCGTACTCGTAATTGTTGTTGGAATCGTATCGGTCGGTATGTTTTCAGGTTTTAGTTACAACAATCATTATAATATCAATCAGCAAGGATACACCTATGATGAAAATGGCAACAAGCTAAATTTCTCGCGTGATGCAACCTATCAAAAGGAAAGCATTTATGAGACAGCGACCATTGTTGATAAAAAGGCAGAATATCCAATTGATGATAGTGCTGTACTCTTTTTAGATTCCGATGAAATTATGAACCTTGAAACAGCGGTTGCAATTATCAACAAGAATCAAATTAATGAGGTAAAGAGTAAGTCACATATCAAGGAGTCAAACGGTGTCTATACCGTTCAAGATGAGAGCCAAGATATGTATTTACAAATTCCAAACGGAAGTGTTGTAAAATTAAACACAGGAAAGTATCTCATTTTAGATACAGTCACGTTGGAAAACGGGAGTGACTATTCAAAAACTTTAGACTCGAAAAATGTTGTTGTCTCATTGGATGAGAATAAAAAAGCAACACTTTTGTATGGAAGTCAAAAAGAAGAAACAATTAATAGTGAAATGTACTTAAAGCTTGGAACTGGTGGCTGTAAGTTTTTCTTGTTGGATGAGCGTCTTGAATGTTCAGATGAAGCCAACTCAATTGATTTGCGTGCAGTCATCGTAAACTTTGATGATGCGGCTGAGAAACGTGAAGATGAAAAGGTTCCTTCAGTTGAACTTCCAGAAACAGGGAAAGAAACGGAAACACCAGAAGCACCAAATAATAGTGGTAATCAAGGTCAAGGATCGGGTTCAGCGTCTGGATCAGAATCTGGATCGGGAAACAATAATGGCACGGGTTCAATAAACATTCCTGACCTTCCAGAAATTAACGTTATTGAAAAACCAAACTATCGTATTCCCGTTGTTGAAGTGAACACACGTATTGATGGCAACGCAATCAACGGTGATTTATTGATTACCGACCGTGAAGGCCGTTTACAAAGCCTTGAAGTTGCGTTATTCCAAAACGGAACACAAATTGGTGCATCCGTTGTACTTGATGCATCCAGTAATTCAGAACAAACCTTCACATTTACAAACTTAAATTATAAAGAAAACTATGATGTTGTCGTAACAGGGTCGTATCAAGGTGAATCGATTGTTCATGAAAACATTACATTCTTCCGTAAGAAGATGGTAATTGATATGGTTCAATTTGATGGTTACGTTGATACATTGAGTGCAAATAGCATTGATGTCATCCTATCGGCAAGTCATGTTGATGGACTCGACAGTGTCACGGTTTCATACCTTAAGAATGATGGATCAAGTATGCCATCACACATGACATTGAATGCAGCGCAGATTGCTGCCTTAAACAATGATGGTGCACGTCTAAGCTTTACAGGGCTTGACTCCAATGAAGATTACCTCATCGCAATTGAGTCAGTTACAATTGACGGAACAGTGATGAATAATCCATCAAGTTTCATGATTAACAAACGTACACTAAAACAAGTGCCTACAATTGGTGCGGTTAATGCAACGTATCTCAATGGACAATTCACATTGTCATTGCCACAATTTACGGATGTTGATAACAGTGTTATCAGTATTCGTTATGTTGGGTATGAATTGAGTGATTATGAAGCAAATGGTGTTGCTGCGCGTGAATATGTAAGTATGGAAGTTACAGCAAACGCTGCCCATCAAGAAACAATCATCAAACGCACAACAGAGATGGTACCAACCAATCAACCTTCTGTTACTTATGTTTTTGTAGCGACAGTAACCTACAATGATAACTTGGATGTTCAGACAATGTTGAGTGATGTGGCCGATCAATCAAAGGTTGCCGTTTCAACGTCGAAAGTTCCCCCTGTTGCTCAAACAGTAACGTTCAATGCGTCAACACGTAACACGTTGACACTGGGATGGAATATCGAAGATACAACGCAAGCCATTCAATTTGATCTCAAGCCATATCTTGGTTTGTATGAAGTCAATGGTGGCGTTGTAAGCAGTGAAGCAACAGCGGTTGTTCAATTGAATGCAGCTGACTTAAACATGAATACCTATACTTTTGAAAACTTAAAAGCGGACCAAGAATATACTTTGAAAGTTAACGGTATGTTTAATGTAGGCGATGGTAATGTTGAAATTCCCGCATTCTTGACCGTGGACACCTTAAAAACAGCAGCAAATACTGATATGCAAGCAACACTGAGTCTAATCGATACAGGCTCAAATACCGTATCATTCAGTGCGCAACTTGCGGAAATCTATGCAGGAGAAATGAACACGATGACATCCGTTGGTTTCAGTATTGTCGACGTGACTACAGGAATTGATGAGAGTGAACGCACAGCTGAGATTTTCTTTGAACTTAGCCGCAATGAAATAACCGATCTTTTTAATGCTGGAACAGTGATTAACTTAAAAAATCGTACCGGTAAAGACCTTGCGCCTGAACATGATTATGTCATTACGTTTAAGGCAACCGATGGCACAACAACTTATGCAAACAGTGTGCTTGATAATGGGAACAACGTTATCACAATTATTAACGGGACACTGAATGCAACAACACAACCTGCGAAAGAAGAGCCGCATGTTAAATTTGAAGAGTATCCAAACTTAACAACAGCTTCGCGCCTTCGTTTGAATGCGGGTATCCGTAACGGAAGTTCAATTGAATACAGCAATGCGACACCTCCAGTGGTTCTATTGTATGAAATCAATCCACTTACAGGCGAACGTATTACAGAAAATCCGAAAGCATACCGCTTAAGTGAAAATGACTTAAAAATCGCGAGTGGAGCAATCACGGGTGAATTAAACATTCAATTTACAGATTTAAAAGCAGACACAAAATATGAAGCTGTTATGATGGCAAGTTATGCAATTAATGCCAATGATCCTGCTGTAATGACAGAATTGAAAACAGAAAATGCAAACAATGATCCTTATGTATTTGAAACAAAACCTGCGCAAAAAGTCGACGTAAAAGTTGGCGCAATTGACGATGCTGACTTTACTGCAACAGGTGGTATCGTAACCTTAGATTTCAACCTTACACTTGAAGGCAACGATGCTTTAATTAAGCAAATGACACGAGGTAAAGTACGTTTCTTCGACAAAACAGATAACAAATACATAGCCAGTGAAATTACGCTTAATAACAATGATTTCATTGAACTTGTAACTGGAAAACAATTCAAGGTTGCGAATCTTGCAATCGGACATGAATACGAAATTCTCGTTGAAGATGTTGCCATTCAAAATGAAGAGGTCATTGCAAACAATATTGACATCAACCGTAACTTCAAGGTTCCTGGACTCTTAGATGCACCAACCGTACGTTTAAAACGACAAGGAACTGCAGTTTATAATGCAATAACAATAAACTATAAAATCACAGATCCAGGAAGCCTCAATACGACTGGTGGCATTCCTGAGGCGTCCCTTGTCTTATGTAAGTCAAGTGATGTTAGCGAAGTCGATGGTAACATCGTTTGTGCAAATAGTGTGGTTACAAAACCACTTACCGATGTTGGCTTGGAAGGAAATCTTGAAATTCTCGCAACAGATGGCATGATACCGGGGGAAACATATACCGTAATTATGCAAGCAAGTTATGATGGTTCTGGAACGGGTACTGCCAATCCACAAAAATTCATTCAATCAACCGTTGAAGTTACCGTGCCACAAACACCCATTGTATTTGCAACAGTTAATAACAAAGTTGCGACATCAACCGATGTATCATTCAACATGACGATTAATGATGAAGCACGTACAATCGTAAAGAATGCACAAATTACAATTACGAACTTGGATGGAACAGCAATTGTAGGGACAACGATTCCATTAACATCTGGCCAGATTACAGATTTAGTATCTGCTCAAGGTCTTAATGTTGCAAACTTAGGTTTAAAGCCAAACGGCGAATCCTACTTACAAACAAATACACGTTATCTCCTGAAACTTGAAAATGTAAAAGATGACCAAGGTATTGATATCTCAGAACGTGTCATGATGATCACCAACGAATTCAAGACCAGCTCAATCTTTGAAAAACCAATTGTAACATTCCAATTAACCGACAATGGTCTGGGATTGGATACAGCACAACTTGTATTCAAGTCAGCAAAAAATACGGACGCAATCCCGGAAACTGGATTTAATGGATATGTTTCAATCTACACATGTTCAAGCACTGGTGGTGTTGAAACGTGCACTGAAGTCGATGCTAATAAGCGCATTACGATTAACCGAGTTCACCTTGCAGATATTGCAAACAACGTAAAAGTCTTGGACTTTAGTGGTTTAACACCAAATACAAATTACCGTGTTATGGTTCATGCACCGTACCAACTTGAAGAAGGTGGTGCAATTATTGACATTAACAATCCAAGTTATGATAAAAACACAGGAATTGGTTACTTTGATCTCACAACAAACATGCTGGGAACAATTGATGTTGAATATACAGCAGTTCCTGCACAAATTAAAACCGATGCCCTCTCAACCTTTATTCGTTTGAGTTCTGAATCAGAGAGCATGTGGAAACAAGTCAAAACGGTTCAATTAACCATCAAAGATAAAGATGGTAATGTAATCCGTACAAAGTCAGACTTTACAGCAATTGATATTGCCAACATGTTTAATCCTGCAGGGAAACTCGTTGTAGACTTAAACAATGACTCATACTTTGAAAACGGTGTTGAGGTAGAGATACCAGAAGCACAAAAATTCAAATCAAATACGGAATATTTCTATGACATTGTCTTACAATCCGGTAACGGTGAAATCATTACAAGTAACATCAAAGAAGGCACTACCAACAAAACAATTACACGTAAGGTTGCTCCAAACATTAGCTTATTCAAGTTCAAAGAAGAACTTGTAGGAACCGATGTTGATGCACTAACAATGAATGTCGGTGGGAAAGCCGATGTTGGGTCAGGACTTGAATCAATTTATCTTGATGCAACAAATCTTAATGTTCTTGATAAGGACTTGGGTATTCTAAGTGTTCAATACTCGTTGTTGGATACGGCCGGTATTGAAGAATTATCCGTTGGAAATTCAATGGGTGAATTGGCAATGACATTGAATCCTGAAATCGATGATGATGGAAACAAAACAGTTAAACGTGGTCAAGCCATCAATGTTCAAGCCGATGTCAAATGGAACGATAACTATGAGAACCACACGATTACACTCAAAGATAAAACAAATGAAATTAAGAAAAAACAACCTGAGGTAAAACAAGAGATTCTCTCACGTGACCTCACAAGTACACAAGTGAAGTACAACATTAACGATATTGATGATGCACTCACATACCCATTCAACGCGTTAGTGTCCGAAAGTGGTACGCAACCTGTTGATCGTGAAAATAACATTCTCACGTTTAATACAGCGCCACTCAACTTCCAGTCATTCAAGATGGAAGGTGAAGTTAAACTCTTAAACTCACAAGCAAGTGGAACAGTTAACAACCTGGGTGAAGTAAATCTCTTGGTTCCTTCAAGCTCATCGGTCACAAATCAAATTGTGAATGTTGCCTTAAAAGCAGGTACAACAAACCGTAAAGAACACCAAATCCTCGCAGATATTCCTGCCTTTGGTGGTAAAGGAATTAGCTTGGATTACGCATTGTTTGAAAAAGTCAAAAACGAGTCGGGTGCTACAGTAGAGAATATTCTCTTTGAAGAATTTACCAACAAGTTTAACTCAACAACAATCGTACCAATTGGTGGTGACGTAAAGGGTTCGGGAACTTATGAATTTACATACGACCGTACCTATAAAGTTTACCAACGTGGTGTTGTCTATATTGAAGAAGCAAACATTCAAGAAATTTCAACCATGGGTGATATCTTGATTGCTACAATTGAAAGTCATTCAAATGGAAAACCATTATACTTAATGGAATCAAATGGTAAGTTCAAACTCGTTGAGAACTCCCGTGCTCAAGGCTCATCCGTTCTGACTGTAAGTGGTGGAACCTACGACGAAAGCACAGGAAATATAAACGGGGTTCGATTTATCGATAAGGCATCTAATGAAGAGCTTTGTGTCTACAACGGAGAATTAACAGTTTGTGGAACCGGCCAACCGGGTGGACTCTTTAACCTTGAATTAGGCAAAGAAGGAAACTATAAATTCAAACAAGGTGCATTGTATGTTGATTTCAAATCAGGAACTGTAAATCCAGACGCATCTGCTGTTGTTGGGGTTAATATTTACTCAGCATCACATGCAAACCTTCCTGATAAACGTACACAAAACTTAATTACACCATCATTGATTACTCCAAAATATGACATCTTGTCATCCAGTGGAACCAATACCGAAGAAATCGCGCTCCGTTATTCACTTGTGGATAATGACGATATCTTAATCAGTAATGGTACGAAGAAAGAGACGACAGTCTCACTTGTAGATAAGAACAATCAAGAAATTTTAATCACTGACACCAATGGCAATCCGCTGCAACTCGAGAGTGGGAAAAATAAATCACTTTCAATCTCAGTAAGCAAATTTGGATTGAAACTTGGTGAGACATACAAAGTTGTTATTCGTGGTAACTACAACAAATACGATGGTCAAGGCGTAATCGCAGATCAGGCATTGAATTCTGAATTCAGTGTGACCTTACCGATTGTTGTTCCAGAAGCGAATAAAGTTGTATCAAATTGGTACAGCAGTACAAATGTTTGGGATAACAAAATTATGTCTGTTGGCGAAGGCAAATATGGTGTACTTTCGGTCAACTTGGAATATACCAAAATGCCTATGAATTCGAATGTTAAACTTCGAATGATTCCGGATTATCAGTTTGCACGCGCAGGTGTTGCAAAACCAAACACTGCCGATGGATGGAAAGATGCATTTACGAATGCGAATCTCTATATCTCAGGCAAAGATGACTATGCAAGTTCGTTGGAAACAATCGTTACTTCTGCATCAGGAAACTTCAACCTTGATCTTCCGATTCATAAATTAACAACTTCAGTAAACGGTGTTGTATCACCGATTGCGAAAGCAACCAATCTGTATTATGTCGCATATGTTGTTGAGTTTACCGATACCAACGGAAACCCACAACAAACACTCTTTATGAACAATCCAACCTTGCCATATTCGGTAACGGTGACACCACCAACAGCATCAATCGGTATCGATTTGACAAACTTTGGTGTTAATGGGGTTTCATCCGATGTAAGATTCACCGACCCAGCAGGAGTTTACAATGCTGCGGCAGGAGATACGTCACGTCTCTTCGATTATCGTATCTATGAATTGAATGCAGCCGGTGATGTGGTTCAACTGGTACAAGAAAAACTGGGTGTTTCAATTGCACAAGGTGGAAAAATGTCGAACAACGTTGCACTGAAGGCAGGAACATCCTACTCAGTTCAAGTAACACCACGTTATACGAAAGATCTTTGGAATAATCCAATTACAACGACCACTAAAAAGATATCCACACAAACCGTGGAAGTCGAAGTTGAAACCTTCGTTAAGGTTGAAGGTGGCGATGTGAAATTTGGGTTTGAACCAAAAACAATTCAACCCGGTATTACCAATGTTGTCTACCGCACAGAAATGCATCGTGAAGATCCATCACAACCCGGAAAATCGGTTCAAGTTGGGTCAGCAAAAACTGAAACAGCTGGAAATACATATAAAGTATCAGACTTTGATGCGGCATTTGTAAGTGGCCGTTACAAGCTTGTTGTATTCGCAGAATATGATAAAGCAGGATCATCTGTACCATCATACCAAGTCGCTGAAAGTAGTTATGTGGATGTTACAACGACACTGCGTCAAGCATTGTCTGTGAGTGATGAAGCATTAAACGCACTTCAAGAAGCACGTCGCAATGACAATACGGTCACAATTCCATTAATTGAGAACGATGCAATTGATCAAATTCAACTGATCGATGCACAAGGTGACGTTGTAGGTGAAGCGTCCGTTGAAAACGGAATTGACACGGTTATCCAACTTGATCAAGAACCCTTTGGAAACGTGAGTGTTCAAGGACTTGATGGCGAAGGCAACATTCTAGCCATCGTCGATAACAATAATCTCAAAGCAAGCTTTATTGCCGTGGATGATAATGACTACACTGTTGTTTACAGCACAGACTTAGCGGATGATGTTGAATATACACTCAACGTACAACGCAAGGGGTCACTATTCAGCTGGATTGATGATTTAATTCACGGATCTATCAATGAAGAATCAACAGTTAGTGCAGAACAACTTCGTCGTGGGGTGTTAATTGAACACGCTCAAGATGATGTAACAATTACAATTACCGACCAAAATGGTCACAAACAAACATTAAAAGGAAATAACTAGAAAGGGGAGTACCATGAAAAACTATAAACGCGTCTTTGGTATCCTGATTGTGTCACTCGCAATCGTATTTGGAACGGTATTCTGGGGGACAACACAATCATTAAAGTTTGATGTCTTTGCCCTCGAGGATTCAGGTGTTGTGCTCAATGCCAACCAAGAAACAATTCAATTCTCAGCGAATGATGAGTTGTATCGCAACTGGCAATCACAACAAACATTGAAATTGGATACCTACAATACAACTGAAAAATTGGCTCCCGTTTCGGTTGTCTTCTACAACAGTGGAAATCTTATTTTCACCAATGAAGTTACCAATATTAATCAACAAGGAATTGCATCAAGTCGCTCACCGCGTCAAACCTTCAAGGTTAATGGCACAAGCAACTATGCAACAAGTGATGGTGAGACCATTGTTCAAAACGATGTCATCAAATTGCAAAACCGCCAATACTTCTTACCCGCAACGGGAACGGTTTATGTTGATGGTGTGGAAGTGCAAACGGTGACAAATCCTTTGTTAATGATTGATAAAACAGGGAGTGTTACACTCTTCGAAAATGCACGAAAACAGAGATTCTTGGGTCACTTCGTCATCAAAATTGACGATACCCATGTTCTTGACGTGAGTGCAGAAACCTATACAGTTGGGACAAATGTTATTGATTTATCACAATACGGTGGATCGGATAACGAGAAACTTGTTCTCAATGACGAACCTGTTAAAGAAAAAGAACCCGAAGCAAACAAGCCGTCGGAAAATACTGGTGGCAATTCGGAAACTCCATGGTGGGATTCAGGAAGTAGCGCTAACACTGGAAACAGTGGTAGTGGAAATGGAAGCGGAAGCAACAACAGTTTGACTGATGCTGAAATTCAAGAGTTACTCAGCAAGTTGCCTTCAATCAGTGATATCGAAGCATTGAACGCTCAAATTGACTTAATTAACAGTCAAATTAGCGGACACAATGTTCCAAAAGTTTCCCTGATTGCTTCAATGGCAAATGTGAACGATGCTGTCCTGCAATTCAGTGTGAATGATGCAGACATGACGATTATTGGTTATGTTGCCGTAACACTCGAAGCCAGTGATGGCACAAAAGTTGTCGAATACTTTAATCCCTATGATCGAACATTGACTGTTGAAGGCCTTCAGTCTGACACAGAATACACGATCTCATTCGCTTATAAATATGACTTGGGTGGAAACCAGGGTGTTGTTTCTCAAGAAATTACTTCAGATGAACCCCAATACACAGTCAAAACAAACAAAGTCAAAGCATTAACGCGTACCGTCGCAAGTTCTTCGTCAAGTCTAAACTTTGATTTGTGGTTTGATACATCGATTTCAAACTTATCAACAGGAAAAGCGACATTAACGGGATCAAATGGCGATGTGCATACTGTAAATGTAAACCCAAATGCGTTGAATGGCGAAGGAGCTAGCATTGCATTCAAGGGTCTGCAAGAAGATACAGAATATGAACTGAGTCTGGAAGCACAAACATCAAGCGAAATATTAGTCTTCACTGACTTAACATCGGTTCGTACCGATAAAGCTGCCGACTTGACGGACTTCAGTGCTGAAATCAATGCTGGCAACGTTGCAATAAACTATACCTTTGTTGCCAATGATTATCGTGTTGACAGTATTAGTTATGAATTACAATCCAAGAAACTGTTCTCAAGTCATTACCTTGGCTTTGAAGTCATCAGTTCGAGTGCAAATGGTGCTCAACTTGTAATTGATGACATGAATCGTGAACGAACAATTACAAACATTCATGTGAGTGTTCATGCAACACATCTTGAAACAGGTATTGCTCAAACGTTTACATTCTCAGAATCTGTTAATTTAAATTATAAGAATAACGCTACCTTGATATATGACGCAGAAACAACTGCCTTCAAAGCAACCCTTCGTGAGTTGCCTTACGATACAGAGTTTCGCACAGCGTTGGAAGTTATGGTAGGCAATGTGTGGCAAGAAGTTGCCGTACAAAACGTTATGATGATCAACACCAGTGAATCAGTGACCTTCAATCATCAAAAAAATGATGCGGAACAATACCGCATGATGGTCACTGACATCAATGGATTACCAGTGAGTATCACTCACTTAGAAAAATAGGAGATACAATCATGGAACAAGTCGTAGCATTTAGCGTCCTCGGTGCAGCAATTACCGTAGGACTTGCAGTCTTAGGTGCCGGAATTGGGCAAGGAATTGCCTTAGGTAAAGCAACAGAAGCAGTTGGTAAAAACCCAAATGCAAAACCAGAAGTAACAAATATGTTGTTTGTTGGATTGGCAATGTTGGTTGCAATTATTTTATTTGCAATTGCAGTCGCTGTCATCCTTATTTATGCAAACCCATATGTAAATTAAGCAACCTTATTGAATAGAAAGTAGAGTGTGACTATGGAATCAATCTTAAGTGGAATCGATCTCAACACTTTAAAAATCATTATTTTAATTACAATTAGTATTGGACTGTTTTGCTTTGTGCTGATCATGTTCGATTCATTTGGGAATTGGATTTCAAACTTCTTCAAGAGTATGAATACAACAGAGATTGTAGATATGGAGAAATTGAATATCACCAATCAACAACTCGAAGACATCAACGCAACAAACAATCGTAAGATTGAACTTATGAATCGTGAGAAGTTACAGTTGCAGACGGAGTACATGGAAGATATCCGTGCACAACGTCTAAATCTTGAAAGAAATTACTTTGCAACACTCGATACTCAAGTTTATGAAAAACCCATCGAAACCCATTGTGAAGTGGTACCACCGATATCAAGTGGTCCAAACCCAGAGGGAATTGTAAAACTCATCTTTAACGACATGATTCAAGACTTTGTGAAGAATCAAGATGTTATCTTTAGAAGAGCATTTGAAGATCTCGGCAATGAAATTGAAACGTTCGAAGTGCGTAATGCTTTACCATATTTGGTAATTCTACGTATCTTTAAACTGTATCAAGGTGATGCTTTAGAATCGTTTAAAGCAGCATTTGAAGTCTTTAATACGAATGTAGAAGATGGAACCTTACGACAAATTCTTCGTGATCGCATGTTAAATGCTGAAGAAAAACTGTACGTAATTGATAAGAAAATTGATGTTGTAAATCGCAATCGCGATTTCGCAGAATTCTTATTGTATATGATCAAAAATTATAACTTTAGAGAAATGATGAAGCTGCATGATAACTTTATCAAGGTTTACAACGTGCGCAATCACAGTGGAACCGTTGAAGTTACAGTAGCATCAGATAAATCCGCTTTGAGTGCACAAGCACTCATTAACGAATTGTATCCCAATTCGTACAAGTGGCATGTTGTCACTAATGAAGCGCTCGTGGGTGGTATCCAATTACGCTATGAATCAATCTTTGTAGATTATTCATACCAAGAGATGGCGCTAAAATACACTCAAAATGGAAGTGAGGAATAATTATGAAGGAAACGATAAATTTCAACATCAGTAAGTTTGATGAAACATTGGACTTAGATTATATTAAGTATCACGGTCGTGTAGAACGAATCAGTGATGGAATTGTATTCTGCTCAGGTTTAGAATCGGCAAAACTCCATGAACTTATTTTAATCGATAATAAATATACGGGAATTGTCTTAGACTTAAGTGAAAGCTACCTGGGAATTGGTCTATTCGAGGATTCACCAGAAATCAAAGAAGGCATGGAAGCAGTCGCAACAAAGCAACTCTTCAAACTGAATGCAAGTCACGAACAATTGGGGACAATCATTGATACATTGGGAAACCGTATTGATGGCGGCGCACCAATCAGCAAGGCTGTGGGTGTTCCCGCATTCAACCTTGCCCAACCGATTATGAGTATTGAAGATGTCAGCAAACCCTTGATGACAGGTCAATTAATCATTGACGCTCTTACCCCGATTGGACATGGACAACGTCAACTCGTTTTGGGTAACCGTCAAACAGGGAAAACCCAAATTGCACTTGAAACAATTCTAAATCAAAAGGGAAAGAATGTTCGTTGTATCTATGTAGCGATTGGACAAAAGATGGCTTATATTGCCGATATTGCTGAAACACTCGAGAAGAGTGGTGCAATGCAATATACAACAATTCTTTCTGCAAGTGCGTCAACAAGTATAACGATGCAATATCTTGCTCCTTATGCCGGAATGGCGATTGCAGAGTACTGGGCATCAGAGGGAGAACGTGTCGTAATTGTCTTTGATGATTTATCCAAACATGCGGATACATACCGAACAATTTCACTCTTGTTTAAAAGACCACCGGGACGTGAAGCATATCCAGGAGATATCTTCTATATTCATTCAAGTCTCTTAGAACGCGCCTCACAATTGAACGTAGACAATGGATCGGGTTCAATTTCAGCGCTGCCTATCATTGAACTCTTGTCCGATGACCTTACAGCCTACATTCCAACCAATATTATTTCAATCACAGATGGACAATTATACTTGAAATCAGAATTGTTCAATGGTGGACAAAAACCCGCAATTGCAACCGGTGAATCGGTTTCACGTGTTGGTGCGAATGCACAATATCCATTAATGCAGGAATACAGTTCACGCTTGATGTTAATCATCTCGCAATACTCTGAGCTCAAAGAGTTCTTAACCTTTGATAATAATATCAGTAAAGAGAATCTAATTATCATTAAGAAAGGCCAAATCCTACTGGAACTCTTTAAACAAGGTGTTCAACGCGGTTACTCAGAAGCACAAGAACTCATTTTACTCTATGCTTTCAAACACGATCACATGCTAGATATGTCAATTCCAGAAATTGCCAAGTTTAAAGTTATTCTTACCGAAAAACTTGCCGCTGAGTTGGAATTCTCTGAGTATAATCGTGTTGTTGTGGAAGAAACTGTCTTACCTGAGCCAATGGTTGCAGTATTCGATACCTTAATCGCTTCAAGTAGGGAGGCGTTAACGTGTCCTCAACAGTAAGTGAACTCACAAAAAAAGTTGAAACACTCGATAAAATGCGAAAAGTCATTCGTGTGAATGAACTTTCAACTTTGAGTCGTATCAACAAACTTTTAACACGTGCCGAAAATGCTGTCAGTTATCATCAGATTATTCTGAACAACTTACAGCAAGTTCAAAAAAGTCTGAATCCGAGTGCTCGTGGTGGCAATAAAAAGCCAATCGCAATCGTCGTTACTGCAAACCGTGGTTTCTGTGGTGCATACAATCAGAACGTATTTCAACAAATTGATGCACTTCACGATGAGATTGGTGATTTCGATGCACTTGTTATCGGAAAGTACGGGAAAAACTACTTAGAGAAAAGTGCGATTCATGTCGCCCGATACATCGATTCTCCAATTGAAGAAATTACACTAGAAGATACAGCTGAAATGTCATCATGGCTGCTTAGCTCGATTGATAAAGGGGAGTATGACAGCATCTATATCGTGTATACGCAATATATCAATGCTGTTCAAAGTGAAGCAAAACATATCGAATTGTTCCCAACGATTCCAACATTTGAGAACAATAAAAAGACAAAACAAAAAAACATTCACGAAGATCTAGAAGGGATTCTCGACTTCGATGATGATGAAATAGAGATGGAACGATTTCTCATGGAGAACTACCTTTGTGGGGTAATGTATAGTTTTCTTTTATTCTCTATTGCAACTGAATATAGCGCGCGTCGTATTGCCATGAAGAATGCAAAAGAATCCATGGAAGAAGAACATGCAGCGACCCTGAAATTGCGCAATCGACAACAACGTCAAGAAAGTACCCGTGAGTTAATGGATATCATCATGAGTGCTTCAGTATTGGAGGATAAAGAAAATGAATAATCAAGACACAGGAACAATCATTGCAATCAATGGTTTCGTCCTAGAAATCGAATTTAATGGAGGCATCTTACCAGAGTTGCGTTACGCACTTGAGTATGAGACTTACCAAGGGAAATACCAAGCTGAAGTTGTTGAACTATCCGGGGTTAGTACCGTGAAGGCTGTTGCTGTTGGTGAGGTTAGTGGTTTATCACGTGGTGATAAAGTAAGAAACTTAAACCGTACCATTGAAGTTCCGGTAGGCCAGGCTGTTCTTGGTCGTATGTTGAACGTATTTGGCGATCCTATTGATGGAAAACCAGCCGTTCAGGCAGATACGAAAAAGAGCATTTACCAAAACCCTCCAAAATTTGAAGACATCTCTACGGAGAAATCGGTTCTCGAAACGGGAATCAAGGTCATTGATTTACTTTGCCCAATTTTAAAAGGTGGGAAAGTCGGTCTCTTTGGTGGTGCGGGTGTTGGAAAGTCTGTGTTTATGAAAGAGCTTATCTATAATGTTGGTGAAGCAGGAAACTATTCTGTCTTTGCAGGTGTTGGTGAACGTACTCGTGAAGGGGCAGCCCTTTATAACGAACTACAACAAGATGGGCTTCTTGATAAAACCGTCATCATGTTAGGACAAATGAATGAATCCCCAGGTGTTCGTATGCGAAATGCATTATCAGCCTTAACAGTAGCGGAACATTTCCGCGACACAGAGAAGAAAGACATACTCTTCTTTGTTGATAATGTCTTCCGCTTTATCCAAGCAGGATCTGAAGTGGCGGCTCTGACAGGTAAAATTCCAATTACAGGAGGTTACCAATCAACACTCTTGCAAGAAGTTGGAGCGTTCCAAGAACGAATCGCTTCTACCAAAAATGGTTCAATCACATCGATTCAAGCGGTATTCTTACCTGCAGATGATATTGATGACCCTTCAGCAGCGGCTGTTTTTAGCCACCTGGATTCAACAATTACGTTAAGCCGTAAGATTGCTTCAATGGGAATCTACCCAGCCGTAGACCCCCTTGTATCATCCTCACGGGCACTTACGCCTGAGTATTTAGGCGAACGTCACTTTAACTTAGCAAATGATGTAAAGCGCATTCTGCAACAATACTCAGAACTTCAAGAAATTATCAATGTTCTGGGAATGGAAGAGTTAAGTGATGAAGATAAGAATACGGTTTACCGTGCACGTCGTATGCGTAACTTCTTATCACAAAACTTTACAGTATCGCAACAATATACAGGTCGCTCTGGTGACTACGTTAAACTCGAAGATTTACTCGACAGTGTTGAGATGATTTTGTCAGGTGATGTGGATCACATTGATGAAAGTAAATTCTTATACATCGCAACAGTCAACGATATCTTATAGAAAGAGAGGACCGAATATGAAGTTAACCATTGTATCACCTGCTGGTGAAGTGTTTTCACAAGACATTGATGGATTCACAATTAACACCAACTCAGGACAAAGAACCATTCTTGATCGACATGGCGATTTCATCAGTTTCTTTCAATTTACTGAGATAAATCTTATAGGCGCAGCAATCGAAACCAAAAATCTTTATTCTGCGTTGGGCTACGTTTACGTCAAGAACAACCATGCCTACATCGTTGCCCAATTGGTCAACGAAAACCGTGAGGCAATTGAAGAAACATACCGACGAATCAACAACATCCGTCAAGGAAAAGAAACACAGGAACTGCATCATGACAAGTCTTAATGTAATGGCTATTCACCTGATTACAGTTGCAATGATTGTTCTTGGGGTAGCAACTGTGGTGTTAAATATTAAACGAAAAGGCAATCTTGAACGCATTCAAACAATCAACAATAATCTCTTTGTTCGAGGATTCAGTCCGCACAATATCATGATGATTCTTGTGAATACTTGCCAAAGCATTGTAATTATAACCTTGGTAGTATTCGCCGTTCCGCCGGTATATATCGTATTCTATTGTTTGCCATATACGCTTGCACTTGTTGTTATGGCAATCCGTAATTTTACGAAGTATCGCGAAGTCCGCAACATCAACATTTATTCATTCCTAGAGATAATCGTGATTGCAATCAATCTTGTTTATTTCTTTGCCATTAGTTATACGAATTTGGGAACTTATGCAACCATGACGAATACAGTTCTTATCGTGGTCATTCAAACACTTTTACTTATCATAATGGTCCAACGCAATTTTAATCGCGGTAACGCATTGCAAACGAAAGGAGCCACCTCATGACACAGAAATCAAAAAAAAGTTACATAATCATTGCAGCAGTAATGATTACACTCTCAATGGTGTTGCTCTTTTTGCAAAACCGAACTGAGACCTATCAAGATCGTCTTACAAACGAACGTATTGTTGAGATAAATGAAGATCTCAAGGATTACGAATCTACATTACTTCTTTACCGTCAAGCTGGCGTTATCACCGAAGCCGAGGTTATCGAAGGAAATGAGATTGTTACTGAATACAAACAATTGGTTACAGATGGAAACATTGACGCTGCGCTTATTCGCATTGAAGAGTATAAGGAATTCATGAATAGCAAAGCACTCGCTAACATTCAAAATGTGTACAATACACGCGTTAGTGCAGTACAACCCCTCCTCGAAAAGGATACATCTCATTATCATGAAAGTGAGATTACGGAAATCAACGCACTTATTGCAGAAATCAATGAGACAATTTCAACACAGGAGGGTACCCTTGAAGGTAATGTTCAACTCAGCACCCTAACAAAGAGATTGGTCGAAATGTACGCACAAGCGGATGCTCATTATGAAGAAGAAACAAGTCGCATTGCTGAACTTGAGCAATCCAATCGTGAACTTCGCCAAGTAGTCAATGACTTAATCCAAGAAAATAACAATCTCCGTCCATAAGTAATATTCAGAAACTCTGAGCACGTTAAATGCCAGAGTTTTTTATTGGGCTAATTCAATTATTAACTTTTCTACATAAAGTAAATACGCTTAAGATTATAGAAAATTAATGACAGATATAATCATTCGATTTAAAACGAAGGCTATTTTTTCAGGTTTATGTCATCAGAAAATAGGTTTATGACATTCGAACAGAATATCAATAAAGAGGTGATATTATTTGGATTGTTAAATATGTGTGCATCGTCACACATAGAATTTCTGTAACAGGAGGAAATTATGAAAAAACTATTTACAAGTTTACTCGCTATGATTATAGCGGTAGCCTCATTCGCAACATCAGGAGTCGGAGTGACCTCTGTTTTTGCTGATGGAAACTCTTCGAGTGATAATAATTTGTCAATATCCATTCCAAATTACGACGAAAATGTAGGTTGGACAGCTGGTGAAATTTATGAACTATTTATTAGTGCGAAATTTACTGATAATCTCAATGTTAAAAAGCAAATTGAAATTACACTACCCGAGGGGATTCGTTTTGAAAAGATTCCTATGGCCAAAACTGAAGATTTTGTTGACCCAAAGGTTAACACTATTGCCACATGGTCACAATATATTAAAGATGTACAACATCCGACAAGAAATCCAGAGTATCAATCTTATAATAACAAGTTAGTTTATACGATTGATTCTTCAATGAAGTCGTTAAAATTTGATACAATTTCTGTATCTGTTGATATGACGCTATATTATGGACCAAAGCTATTTAAAGAGTCTGAGGGGAATGGAATCTCCGTCAAATTGATTGAAAATGATATTCTAGATTCCAAAACATCTATAGATGTTAAGGCAGTTGGAAATTCAATAATGAACTTTTCAAGAGAAACAACTGTCGTGATGGAAGCTTTTCCTGAAGACGGGAGAAAATACAACTCTGATTTATATAGTGTTTACCGTGCTGGTCATGGGTATGGACAACCATTTTATCTAAAAGGTGCAGAAATTGAAACGCATTATCCAGATCAAATGAAAGTATTCTCACGATATGGAGATCCTGCATATATTGGTGATTCAATCATTGATGAAGAAAATAAGATTGTGAAAACGACATACAATATTCCATATCACTTTGGTATCCCTGGAAAAAACATGTACCCATATCGGGGTGGGATGTTAACGTATGAAATTCCTTCGAGTGCAACACCATCACAAAAAGTTGATGGCAAGTATGTTCCATATGTCGCTCCAGTTACTACTGGTAGAGTTATCGCGTATGATGGAACAGTAATCGAGGTCGGAAATAGATACCAAATGAAACATGTTGTTTTGGATGTCAATGACCCAGAAGCAAACAATGAACGAATAGAAATTAGAGCGGATAATCGATACTATAGTAGCGGCAAGGAAGCCGCTGATGGGAATGATTATAAAATTCTTGCATCAACATTTTCATTAATAAATGGTGCGAGTCAAACTAAGAAAAAGCAATGGATTGAATATATTGTAGGTGATGGTTTTCTAGCTGACGAAGTATCCCTTCCGGTAATGCCGACTCAACCAAAACCATCAATTGTATACTACAGAACCAATTTTGATGACGTAAATGCACCGCTCCGCGAAGCTACCGGGTCACAGATAATGAAAAGTTTGAATGCATTTGGTACTTATGGCTATGGTGTTAACCGAAAATCGGTAGGATTACAAAACAATGAATATATTACATATGTAAAGGCATATGTTGGAGATATCGGAACGGTAAGTGATCCAACTTTTTATACAGGTAGAACGACCCTTTACGCTTTTGGAAAAATGGTTGATGATGAAAATGTAAAGACTGCAACAATGACATTACGCACATGGTCAGATAACGGCTCTGGGGGTGCGGCTGCGAACTCTGAAAATATAAAAACTGCTCAAGTAATCAGAGAGAACATTGGTGCAGAAAATTTGCAGGCCCGCTCGTCAGTCAATGCGAATGGAACGATTATTGCTGGTGGGAAAAATGGCTCTGAGACTATTGAGCCGATGTGGGTTACTACTCACCTCGCAAACAATGGTTACAATTATAGTAATCGTGCAAACATTGTTCAAAATCCAACTATTTATGTTCGAATTCCAAAGTATACAAATGCTGCGAAAACGGATATTAGCGGACTTCAATTGGTAAATAATATGATTACTGTATCTCAAAAGATGAATGACAAATTAGAGTATACTGTAAGTGCACCATATTATAGTAGTGTAGACGAATCTACAATCTATAAAATTACTACAAAAAATGCCAACTATGGCTATTACTTTGGCGAAATGTCAACATTTGGACTTGCAACTGAAAAATACGCACAGCCAATTGCAATTAATTTCCAATTGGAAGCATCTATTGTTGGTTCAGGAAACTATGACTTAGCGCAAATGATTTTCTTCGAGATGCCAAACGGAAATGCTTATTATCCAGTGAATGGACAAATAGGCAATATGATGGATACTCTAGGAATCAGAGAAAGCGGTTCGGTTCGATCCATATCAAGAGTCAATTCTGTTCCTATTAGTGTAATATCGCAAAAAGCATTGCTTGTTGATACATACTTCAAGAAACAAGGTAGCGAAATTAGAGAGCCTGCATATAACCCTACGCTCGGGAATGCCGTTGATTTCACTGCGGGTTCTGAATCGGGATATTATGTAGATATCATGAATAACTCCGGTGAAGCGATGACAGAGCTTACAACCTATGTTCCGTCTCCAAAAACAGGGATTGATTTTGGGGATCTCATTCATGGTGAGGGTGGCGAAACCTTCAACTGGGATATGACCATCATTCCTGTCTACGAAACCGAAGTGTATGTTCGTAATGATGCAGGCGTTATCGTGAAACTGGAAGATGGCCCAGAAAAACAAGCCATCGAGAATAAATATAAAGTATCGTATTCCAACACGGCACGTGATGAGAACTTCGCCGATGCAACCTTCAATCAATCCTCACCAAACGGTGAAACAACCATGATTCGTATCAAGAATGTGGGTGGTATGGATGATGGGGAGCGTATTGTCTATAAGTTTACGTATCTTATTGCGGAAACGAGTCAAACCATTAAAGATCATCCCGAAAAACTTACCACTGTGAATGCATTCCGTCCTTACTATGAATTTGCTTCCTCAACCGCATCGGGATCCCAAGTGGGAACCCTCGCAGCGGGTCGTCTTGAAATGGCAGAGATTAGTGGAAAACTCTTCTTAGATAAAAACCAAAACGGTATCTTTGATGCTGGCGATGAAGTCTTAGACCAAGTAAACATCAAAGCCCAAGCGAAGAATAAAGATACAGGCATCTTTGATGGTGATATCTCTGAGGGCATGACTGATGAGAATGGTCATTATAAACTCGATGTTGCCGTGGGTGAGTATCGTGTTGATTTCAATGAATTACTCTCCATGGATGACTATGAAGACTATCAATACTTTACAATTCCAAAACAAGGCAGTGATGATGCTGTCGACTCGGATGTTGCGTACATCACCAAAGATGACTTGATTGCCGGTACGGTTGTGGTGGACTCACTCGATGATGTGCATGCAAGTGCCATCTCTGCCGGTGTCCTCGACTATCAAGGACAAGTCAAAGCAGATAGCCTTGAGGATGTGGAACTCCTTGCACCACTCAGTGGTCCGCAATCCTTACCGCAAACACAAAGTGTTGAGTTTACCCTCACAAACATCCTTAATATGGATCTGATTGATCAAGATTCCTTAGTATGGACAAGCTCTGATAATACCGTTGCCACAGTCGCTCAAAACAGTGAGAAACTGTTTGGTGGTGATATCACGGCGAAGAAAGTCGGTGTCACGACTATCACTGTCACATTCAAGGATGTCTTTGGAAATGACCAAACACTCAGTGTCAATGTCAATGTGAATCCAAATACAGCACCTGAATTTACCTTCCCAACAGCCGGTAAAACGGTAACTTTCGAAGCGAAAGCCAATACAGAAGCAAACAAAATTCAAGCATGGACGGATGTCTTTGCAGGACTTGAAGCACATGACGCCGAAGATGGAGAAATGATCGATAAGATTGCTTACTCTGTCTTACCTGAAAACTTTGATGTCAGTGTCGCTGGAACTACAGAAATCATCATCAGTGTTACCGATAGTGATGGAAACAAAACTCAAGATACCTTAACGGTTATCGTAACGGATACGACAGCCCCAGACCTTGCAATCACAAACAACCATTTATACATCCTTCAAACCGATGTAAATGAAGTTGTGGAAACATCGTGGGTCAAAGAACACGGAGTCATTAGCTACAGTGATATTGTCACTGCCGAAGAGGACCTAACAGTAACCTATACCGGATTATCCAGTGTGAATACAACGACACCGGGTGATACACAATTCAGTGTCCGTGTTGTGGATGAAGCAGGGAATGATGTTGAGAAAACTGTCACGGTCACGATTGTACCGAAGATGAGTGCCAACGCAAGCATTACCCTTATTCCAAGTGAAGTCGCAGGTGCAGATTGGAAGACGTTATCTGGAGTGGTTGCTTACAAAGTATCCCCAACCAGCAGTGTTCCTTATACCGTGTTTGATATCGATGCCACAAGCGTCTTGACAACACCCGGAACCTACACCTTAACCATCACAACCGAAGATGGCCAAACAACGACAGTATCTGTAGTCGTCGTGGGTGCCAGTGTTGAAAACTATGATCTTTATGTCAACTTAGATGATGTGAAAGATGAAGCATGGTTCATTACGGAAGCAGGCATTGTCGCATCTCCAGTCAGTGGTTCTGTAACGAACCTTGATTTAAGTGGTGTTGATTTCACAACAGCCGGTGATTATGACATCACCATCTCAGTAAGCTATGATGGCAAAACAGGAACCCTTGATCAAACACTCAAGGTCCATGTCCTCCCTTACTTAAGCGCGAAAGCCGTTGTGATGGATGCCCAAGGACTTACAGCAGAAAATCTTGCTCAGAAAATCTTAACCGCATCCCAAGCAGTCGCGTATGATACCAGCGATGCAACACAGAAAGTGGCCTACCCACTGACGCTTGAAGCAGGGTATACAGTGGACACCAGTGGCGTTACCATTGCGAATGGTGAGTACACAGCCGTGATTACAGCTCCCAATGGAGAAACAGTCAGTGTCAGTGTGAAGATTACGGAAGATGCCACCATCAGTGTGGATTCCCCACTGTACTCACGTACCGGAACGGTTCGTGATATGGACTGGATTAAGCATGAATCAAACATGAGTTGGACCCCTTCAAACCGTGTACCAACGATTAATGGAACGGTTGATTATACAACCGCAGGAACCTACAACCTCTCTGCAGCTATTACCAATGGTACAGATACAGACAGTGCAGCGTTCTCTGTGATTATCATGGATAACATGAAACCAACACTCGAAAACTTAGTCATCAATGCGACTGAAGTATCAACACTCAACTTGGTTGAGCGTGTCGGTATTAAAGCGTACGATCTAAGCAATCCACTTCAAGCGGTTGAAACAGCGGTGAGTGTGGGTGGTGAAACCATTCAACCTGTTGAAGGAACCTACAATGTAATCTTCACAGCTGCTGACAATACACCGGTCAATTATACCGTTACGGTAGTTGAAACGGTTACCATCACAGCCGACCATAGCGACCTTTATGTTCGTATGGGAAATGTGAAAGACACTGCATGGATCGCAAGTGAAGCAGGACTTACAATCACACCGTCAACCTTAACCCCAACCTTCACAGGAAGTGTGGACTATGGTGTTGCCGGAGATTATGAAGTAGTGTTACGTGTTGCGAAGTCGGATACTGACTTTGCGGAAACAACCATTACCGTTCATGTCGTTGCACCAATCAGTGGTCATGATATTGTGGTGAATGCCACAGATGTAGCGGGACTTGATCTCTCTGCACTGGTACAACGTACTGAAACCACATCATGGATTGTGGATGATGCCCATACAGCCCATGTCGCCTTGGCGAATGAGTATACCTTGGGAGGCGAAACCATTCTGAATACAGAAGGGGATTATGCTATTACCTTAAGTACATCACAAGAAACAAAGAACATCAATGTAACTGTAATTGAAGATTTAGAACTGAATGTGACTCATGAGAAACTGTATGTGAAACAAGGTGATGCGAAAGATGCATCATGGATTGAAACAACAGCGGGAATTACGTCTGGTCCATTAAGTACCGTCTTGTCGATTGATGAGAGTGCTGTGGATTATGCAACTGCAGGAATCTATGATGTCGTGATTACGGCAGCACGTCCTGACAACAGTGCACAACTCACAGAAACGATCAAACTTGAAGTTGTCCCAGCAATGAGTGGAACACAAACCCTCAGTGTGGATATTGAAGACTTGAAGACGATGGATAAGGATGCAATCCTCGCAATGGTGAGTCCATCGGCATGGAATGTAGCGGATGGTATCTCAAAGACAGTCGTGACATCCTTTACAATTACCGAAACGATTAACGAAGTGGTTGGAACCCAAACACTCACCGTCGTCGCTGACAATGGGGAAACACTCAGTGTAACCCTTACGGTTACAGAGATTGTCCCAGACCTTGAACTCAGTGTGACCAATACAACCCTTTATGTAAAAGAAGGCGATGTGATTGATAACACATGGATTCAAGACAAGGCTGTGGTATCATACAGTCCAAGCAACGCTGTGATCAGTGTCGTTGGCTCTGTTGATACAGATACACCCGGTAACCAAAGTGTTACAATCAAAGCAACATTCCGTGATCAAACACAAACAAGACCCGTTCAAGTGAGTGTGATGCCGAAGATGGGCGCGATGAATACAAATGTCAGTTTGTCATTGAGTGAGCTTAGTGATGTTAGGGTTTTAGAACTTGTGGCACCTATAGCATGGAATACAAACAACCCATTGAATGCTACTGAAGTCACAGGATTCACCGTTGAGAACATGCCATCGACATCGGGAACATTCAATAACGTTGTGATTAAGGCTGCCAATGGCGAGTCTGTCACAGTGAGTGTTACCGTAGTCAATGACGTAGTGGCAACAACGGACTATTCAATTATTGCCGATAGTGTGCGTATCAATATTCATGACTTAAAGAATGCGGACTTCATTGCATTATCCAATGCAACCGGTCTAAAGACAGTCAAGAATACCGATGGCGATGTTCTTTATACCGAAGCAGCACCAGTCTCTGTGAAGAGTGCATTACCTGAAACAGTCGGTACATACACGATGACACTTCAAGCAGGAACGATAACGAAAGATATTCAAGTGGTTGTCTACGATACAGGATTCTTAGAAATCCAAGCGAAAGATGTCAGCATGAAGTGGTCTGAATTTAGTTCCATGAGCGAAGCAGAACTGGAAGCAGAACTCTTGAAACGCAGTGGAGCGAAAGTTGTGAATACGACCACAGGTGAAGAGTACGGAAGCGATGCGATTGAAGTGAAACATAACTTGAAGAGCGTGGTAACAGGACCTGGAACCTATGAAGTATCTTTGAACTATTCGTTGAACCAAAACAATTTGGGTGTGCGAACAAAATACACACGAAGCAATGAAAGTGTTGTGGAGTTTTCATCAAAAATCACCTTAACGGTTGATAATGATACTGAAAACCCAGCAGTCCCTGTGAATCCAGGAAAGAATGATGGAACAAACAATCCATTACTTCCAGGAACAGGAATGGCACCCGTTGCACCAATTTATGCATCAACGATTGCGTTACTCGGAGTCTTGATTCTTGCAGTCAAGAAACTACGCGAGGAACTACGTAAGTAATCAACTCGCATTGCGACTTCGTAAGAACACTCTATGTGTTCACCATGCGAAGTCGCTTTGCATTTTATTAAACTGAAAATAGGGTATAATAGAGGAAGATAATGTAGCGCGTGTTACATACAAAGACGAATTGAAAGACTGAAGAGGAAACCTATGAACAAAATATTACTCGTAGAAGATAACCCCGAATACCTAAATCTACTTGAACGTATTCTCAAAAGAAATGGTTATGATGTAGACATTGCGGATAACCCCATAAAAGGTCTCGAGTTATTGGCAAAGCATAAATATGATTTATTAATATCTGATTTATACCTCGAAGCCATTGATGGCATTCAATTAATTACCGCTGCAAAAAACATCGACGGTGATATCAAAACAATCATTCTTACTGGAAATCCAGCAGAAGCAACAGAAATGGCAGCTGTAGAAAGTAATGTCGATCTTTACTTAGAAAAAAGCAAAAGTATGAATCTTGTACTAAAATACATTGAGCAAGTTCTTAAGAACAAAGTTGGATCAGCTGCAAGAGAAATGATTCTGGAATCAAAGCAACAAAAACTAATCGTAAATCTCAAAACACATGAGGTGCATCGCGATGGAATGCTAATTGATTTAACACCGATTGAATTCCACATACTGCAATTGTTTCTTGAGCGAAAAAATGAAAAACTTACACGAGAAGAAATTATCGAAGCAGTTTGGGGAAACGAAGATGCTGTGCCTCGAATCATTGATGTTCATATTAAGAACCTTCGTGACAAACTGAATGTATTTTCTATTGTAACGGTACGTGGCTATGGCTACAAATGGAATGAAAAAGAATAATAAACTTAAAATTTTAAGTGTACTTATAGCAACTGCATATTGCATCATCGCGGTTGTCTTTTTCATGAATATGATTAATATTGATGAAGACTTTGCGAAACGAGAGCAGTCTTATATTAGAGATGTCGAAGCAAAGATTGAAAATGCACTGTCGCAAGATGTAGATACTATCCCGGATGAACTCAAGGATTTAACACGAGCGATTCCTCTGGAAATAACGGTTGATGATGGGAAAAAAGTTATCTTTACAACCGTTCCGTTTGAAATTGGTGATGAACTGTATGGTCAAACTAACAAACTCATTACGCTGATCGAATCTAAGGGTGAGTTTTTAGGCGATGAGATTGACTTCAATGTGCGCTATGTAATTTATAAAATGCCAGAGGGACCATTCTATCGTGACTTCTTCTACAAACAAATCGCTTTAATTTCAATTGCATTTGGAATCTTGAGTGTAACAACCATTGGTCTTTCACAGATATTTGTGAAACCATTACGGAAGATCCGTGAATCAATTGAAAAAGTCAGTGATTATAAATTTGATGAATTACCGAAAAGTGATGATGCCATCAACAAAGAATTTGGCGATCTTGCTCAGAAACTAGAAAGTGGAATTCATGCTGTTTCCCTACAACATACTGAACTGGAAACAGAATTACAAATTCAAAGAGAACGCCTCAATAACTCACTGAGTGTCTCGCGCTCATTTATACATGATTTCAAAACACCCCTTCATCAATTGATCTTAGAGAATGATTTCTTTATTTCAAAACTTGATGAAGAAAACGATGAAGTCCGTGAGCTTGTACAAATCAATAACGACGTCATTAACCGACTCATGACAAATCTCAACGATGTGCTTGCAATCATGAAGGACGACATTCATACACGAATTCAAGATAAAGAGTTGGTGTCACTAGAGGAGGTTATCTTCGAAACTGTTAATATCTTTACACCTACTGTTCGACTCAACAATTTGATTATGGATGTGTCCGTGGATGAAGTTGATGATATTGAGATTAATAAACCAACCCTTCGCTTGTTGATACATAACCTTGTATCAAATATGGTTCAGTATGCGCAAGAAGGGACAGAACTCTTAATCACAGTCGAAAATTCGGGTGAGAATGTAATGTTAATTTTTGAGAACGAAAGTAGTGAAGAGAACTCGAAAGCAATGAAAGCGAGTGAGCAAATCTTTAATGCCGTAAGTGATGACTACAAAAAATCACACAAGTATAGCAGTGGTAATGGCTTATTCTTAATTAAAGACCTAACATCAATTCTTTCAGGCACTTATAATTTTGCAATAAATAACGAGGTGGTGAAGATTACGATAGTCGTTCCCAAACACCCTGCAGAGTTATAAATAAACAATAGTTAAGTAAATATTAATATATAAAGACAAAAGCCGTTAAAACAAGAAACGGCTTTTCTTATGAAATTGGAGTTTGAAACAGATGCTATGAAAAGCAGTTAATGTCGGCAAATCGTTTTTTCATGACATGGAACAATATTATTAACTAATGGGTGATACCATTGGGATTATATGAATTGTGTGGTTTGTTGAGTCTGCAATTCTTAGGAGGAAGTTATGAAAAAACTAATAACAAGCTTATTATCCTTAATGCTCGTTGTGACATCGTTCGCAATGCCATTTAGTGCAACCTATGCAAACGAAAATAATAAGCAAGATGGAAATCTCAGTGTTGCGATTCCATCATATAATCCAACAACGGGATGGGCACCCGGTGTAGTAAATGAAATGAAAATCAGTGCTGCTTTTACCGATTCTTCAAATATCGGTAAAAAGGTTAGAATTACGTTACCCGAAGGGCTGCGTTTTGAAAAGATACCTGTAGCAACTCCTAATGATATTGTAGACAAAGAAGTCGATACTTTAGCGACATGGTCTGGTTATATTGACAGTATGACCCACCCAGTAAGACACCCAGAGTACAATTCGTACAATGGTGTTTTAGAGTACACAATTGAATCATCGATTTCATCGTTAAAGATGGACAGCATTTCAATTTCAGTTGATATGACTGTCTATTATGGTGCTAAAGAATTCAAAGCATCGGAAGGCAATGGAATCAAAGTTGAGCTACTTGAAGATGAGACGGTCACATCAAAAATTGATATGGATGTAAGCAGTAAAACAAGTACTGTTCTAAGATTATACACAGATGGAAAGCAATTAAAAGGGCTTCCAGAAGATGGCGTAAAATACACAAGTTATGCTCCATACGTCTATCGTGATGGTGCGGGATATGGTCAAGCTTTTTACTTAAAAAAAGGATATTTTGAAACGCCTTATCCAGAACAAATGAAGATAACTGGTGTACATGGAAGCCCATTACAAGCAACAGTTGAAAATGATGAAACAAATCGTATTTTGAAATATACATATAATAAACCAATGGTAAATGGCATCCCAGGTCATACATATTTTGCGTATACTGGAGCATCATTTGTCATGGAAATTCCATCAAGTGCAACACCTTCAATTAAAGGAACTGATGGAAAATATATTCCATATAAAGCTGCAGCACCAATTACTGCACAGGTTGAGGCGTACGACGGAAAGTTAATCGATATCACAACAAATAAATATGTTGTTGAGCATACAGTTCTTGATCCAAGCGATCCGGAAGTTAACAATGAACGTCTTGAATTGTCCACAGTTGTTCGTAATTTCAGCGTTGGAAAACTTCCAGCAAACGGCGAAGAGTACAAAATAACCGCAGATACATTCCGTTTTGTTAATGGTGCGAAGCCGAAAGTTAACCAATGGATGGAGTATACCATTAATGAGAACTTCCAAGTTGATGAAATTTCATTCCCAGTAAGTTTTGGTCAGCCAAAACCAAAAGAATTCTACTACAAGACGAATTTTGATGCCGAAGGCGCTCCATTGAGAAAAGCAACTTCTACGCAAATCGTTACAACAAGAGCAAATGGCTCAATCCAAGGATATGGTATTACGCGTGACACTGTTGCCTTACAAAACAATGAATACATTGTTTATGCGAAAGTGTTTGTTGGTAATATTGGCGTTCATAGCGGTGGAGAAGCGAATTTTGTTACAGCTTCAACGCTATATGCATTTGGGAAATTAGTGGATGATCCCACAATCACTTCAGCACCTGTATCATTAAGAACATGGTCAGATGACGGGAATGGTGGGGTACTCGCTAATTCAGAAAACTATAAAGAATCGTATATCCGACGTGACGAGAACGGACTTGAAAACCTTAACTCAGATATTACTAAAGGAAATAACGGTTCAGTAATTGCAGGGGGAATGGTTGGTTCTGAAAAAGTTGATCCTCTTGATGTAACTGTGAACTTAAACTCGCGTAATTACTACAACTACAGTGGTGGAGCCTTAATTATTCAAAATCCGACCATGTATATTCGTGTGCCGAAGTATACAGATGCAGGCATGACAGATGTGAGTGGTTTGAGTTTGATTGAAAACAGTATTAAAGTTACCCAAGCAAACAACAATGATCTTGAATATGAAGTAAGTGGTCCAACTTACAGTAGTGTAGATGGTTCCGCAATCTATAAAGTAACTACTAAGAATGCAAACTATGGATTCTATTTTGGGAAACGTGCAGCAGGAACTTCAAAAGCGCCTTATGCACTCAACAGCATTCAACTACATTACAAACTTGAAGCATCTATTATTGGTTCTGGAACGTATGACTATCGTGATATGGTGTTTTTTGAAATGACAGATGGTCGTGCATTTACACCAGGGAGTGCCCAAGCGGGTAATGTTCCGGATCCTTTCGATGTTCGTGGCGATGGTAAAGCAGGTTCTATATCACGCGTTAATACTGCTTCTCTAAGTGTAATATCGCAAAAAGCCTTGCTGATTGATACATACTTTAAGAAACAAGGCAGTGATTATCGTGAACCTGCATACAACCCGACACTCGGAAATGCCGTTGATTTCACTGCGGGTTCCGAAGCCGGTTACTTCGTGGATATCATGAATAACTCTGGGGAGGCGATGACCGAGCTTACGACCTATGTCCCTTCTCCAAAAACAGGCATTGATTTTGGGGATCTCATTCATGGTGAGGGTGGCGAAACCTTCAACTGGGATATGACCATCATTCCTGTCTACGAAACCGAAGTGTATGTTCGTAATGATGCAGGCGTTATCGTGAAACTGGAAGATGGCCCAGAAAAACAAGCCATTGAGAATAAATATAAAGTTTCCTATTCCAACACGGCACGTGATGAGAACTTCGCCGAGGCAACCTTTGATCAATCCTCGCCCAATGGTGAAACAACCATGATTCGCATTAAGAATGTGGGTGGTATGGATGATGGGGAACGTATTGTCTACAAGTTTACGTATCTTATTGCGGAAACAAGTCAAACAATTAAAGATCATCCCGAAAAACTCACGACTGTGAATGCCTTCCGTCCGTACTATAAGTTCAAGTCTGCAGCGGCTTCGGGTTCTAAAGCAGGAACCCTTGCAGCAGGTCGTCTTGAAATGGCAGAGATTAGTGGAAAACTCTTCTTAGATAAAAACCAAAACGGTATCTTTGATGCCGGTGATGAAGTCTTAGATCAAGTAAACATCAAAGCCCAAGCGAAGAATAAAGATACAGGCATCTTTGATGGTGATATCTCTGAGGGCATGACTGATGAGAATGGTCATTATAAACTCGATGTTGCCGTGGGTGAGTATCGTGTTGATTTCAATGAATTACTCTCCATGGATGACTATGAAGACTATCAATACTTCACAATTCCAAAACAAGGAAGTGATGATATTGTGGACTCGGATGTTGCGTACATCACCAAAGATGACTTGATTGCCGGTACGGTTGTGGTGGACTCACTCGATGATGTGCATGCAAGTGCCATCTCTGCCGGTGTGCTTGACTATCAAGGACAAGTCAAAGCCGACAGCCTTGAGGATGTGGAACTCCTGGCACCACTCAGTGGACCGCAATCCTTACCGCAAACACAAAGTGTCGAGTTTACCCTCACAAACATCCTTAATATGGATCTGATTGATCAAGATTCCTTAGTATGGACAAGCTCTGATAACACCGTTGCCACAGTCGCTCAAAACAGTGAGAAACTGTTTGGTGGTGATATCACGGCGAAGAAAGTCGGTGTGACGACTATCACTGTCACATTCAAGGATGTCTTTGGAAATGACCAAACACTCAGTGTCAATGTCAAAGTGAATCCAAATACAGCCCCTGAATTTACCTTCCCAACAGCCGGTAAAACGGTAACTTTCGAAGCGAAAGCCAATACAGAAGCAAACAAGATTCAAGCATGGACGGATGTCTTTGCAGGCCTTGAAGCACATGACGGTGAAGATGGAGAAATGACCGATAAGATTGCTTACTCTGTCTTACCAGAGAACTTTGATGTCAGTGTCGCTGGAACTACAGAAATCATCATCAGTGTTACCGATAGTGATGGAAACAAAACTCAAGATACCTTAACGGTTATCGTAACGGATACGACAGCCCCAGAACTTACAATCACAAACAACCATTTATACATCCTTCAAACCGATGTAAATGAAGGTGTGGAAGCATCGTGGGTCAAAGAACACGGAGTCATTAGCTACAGTGATATTGTCACTGCCGAAGAGGACCTAACAGTAACCTATGCAGGCTTATCCAGTGTGAATACAACGACACCGGGTGATACACAATTCAGTGTCCGTGTTGTGGATGAAGCAGGGAATGATGTTGAGAAATCTGTCACGGTCACGATTGTACCGAAGATGAGTGCCAACGCAAGCATTACCCTTATTCCAAGTGAAGTCGCAGGTGCAGATTGGAAGACGTTATCTGGAGTGGTTGCTTACAAAGTATCCCCAACCAGCAGTGTTCCTTATACAGTGTTTGATATCGATGCCACAAGCGTCTTGACAACACCCGGAACCTACACCTTAACCATCACAACCGAAGATGGCCAAACAACGACAGTATCTGTAGTCGTCGTGGGTGCCAGTGTTGAAAACTATGATCTTTATGTCAACTTAGATGATGTGAAAGATGAAGCATGGTTCATTACGGAAGCAGGCATTGTCGCATCTCCAGTCAGTGGTTCTGTAACGAACCTTGATTTAAGTGGTGTTGATTTCACAACAGCCGGTGATTATGACATCACCATCTCAGTAAGCTATGATGGCAAAACAGGAACCCTTGATCAAACACTCAAGGTCCATGTCCTCCCTTACTTAAGCGCGAAAGCCGTTGTGATGGATGCCCAAGGACTTACAGCAGAAAATCTTGCTCAGAAAATCTTAACCGCATCCCAAGCAGTCGCGTATGATACCAGCGATGCAACACAGAAAGTGGCCTACCCACTGACGCTTGAAGCAGGGTATACAGTGGACACCAGTGGTGTTACCATTGCGAATGGTGAGTACACAGCCGTGATTACAGCTCCCAATGGAGAAACAGTCAGTGTCAGTGTGAAGATTACGGAAGATGCCACCATCAGTGTGGATTCCCCACTGTACTCACGTACCGGAACGGTTCGTGATATGGACTGGATTAAGCATGAATCAAACATGAGTTGGACCCCTTCAAACCGTGTACCAACGATTAATGGAACGGTTGATTATACAACCGCAGGAACCTACAACCTCTCTGCAGCTATTACCAATGGTACAGATACAGACAGTGCAGCGTTCTCTGTGATTATCATGGATAACATGAAACCAACACTCGAAAACTTAGTCATCAATGCGACTGAAGTATCAACACTCAACTTGGTTGAGCGTGTCGGTATTAAAGCGTACGATCTAAGCAATCCACTTCAAGCGGTTGAAACAGCGGTGAGTGTGGGTGGTGAAACCATTCAACCTGTTGAAGGAACCTACAATGTAATCTTCACAGCTGCTGACAATACACCGGTCAATTATACCGTTACGGTAGTTGAAACGGTTACTATCAAAGCAGACCATAGCGACCTTTATGTTCGTATGGGAAATGTGAAAGACACTGCATGGATCGCAAGTGAAGCAGGACTTACAATCACACCGTCAACCTTAACCCCAACCTTCACAGGAAGTGTGGACTATGGTGTTGCCGGAGATTATGAAGTAGTGTTACGTGTTGCGAAGTCGGATACTGACTTTGCGGAAACAACCATTACCGTTCATGTCGTTGCACCAATCAGTGGTCATGATATTGTGGTGAATGCCACAGATGTAGCGGGACTTGATCTCTCTGCACTGGTACAACGTACTGAAACCACATCATGGATTGTGGATGATGCCCATACAGCCCATGTCGCCTTGGCGAATGAGTATACCTTGGGAGGCGAAACCATTCTGAATACAGAAGGGGATTATGCTATTACCTTAAGTACATCACAAGAAACAAAGAACATCAATGTAACTGTAATTGAAGATTTAGAACTGAATGTGACTCATGAGAAACTGTATGTGAAACAAGGTGATGCGAAAGATGCATCATGGATTGAAACAACAGCGGGAATTACGTCTGGTCCATTAAGTACCGTCTTGTCGATTGATGAGAGTGCTGTGGATTATGCAACTGCAGGAATCTATGATGTCGTGATTACGGCAGCACGTCCTGACAACAGTGCACAACTCACAGAAACGATCAAACTTGAAGTTGTCCCAGCAATGAGTGGAACACAAACCCTCAGTGTGGATATTGAAGACTTGAAGACGATGGATAAGGATGCAATCCTCGCAATGGTGAGTCCATCGGCATGGAATGTAGCGGATGGTATCTCAAAGACAGTCGTGACATCCTTTACAATTACCGAAACGATTAACGAAGTGGTTGGAACCCAAACACTCACCGTCGTCGCTAACAATGGGGAAACACTCAGTGTGACCCTCACGGTTACAGAGATTGTCCCAGACCTTGAACTCAGTGTGACCAACACCACCCTTTATGTAAAAGAAGGCGATGTGATTGATAACACATGGATTCAAGACAAGGCTGTGGTAAGCTTCAGTCCAAGCAACGCAGTAATTAGCGTTGATGGAACAGTCAACACAAGTGTTGTCTCAGCACAAACAGTCACAATTCGTGCGAACTTCCGTGATCAAGAGAAAACACGTGTTGTTACTGTGCATGTATTACCGAAAATGAGTGTAGATACAACAAGTATCTCCCTTCCATTAAGTGAACTATCTGAAACAAAAATCCTTGCAATGGTAAATGCGAGCGCATGGAATACAAACAATCCACTGAGTGCGGAAATTGTCACAGGATTTACCGTTGAGAACATGCCATCGACATCGGGAACATTCAATAACGTTGTGATTAAGGCAGCCAATGGCGAGTCCGTCACAGTGAGTGTTACCGTAGTTAATGACATTGTGGCAACAACGGAGTATTCAATTATTGCCGACAGTGTGCGTATCAATATTCATGACTTAAAGAATGCGGACTTCATTGCATTATCCAATGCAACCGGACTAAAGACAGTCAAGAATACCGATGGCGATGTCCTTTATACAGAAGCAGCACCAGTCTCTGTGAAGAGTGCATTACCTGAAACAGTCGGTACATACACGATGACACTTCAAGCAGGAACTACAACAAAAGATATTCAAGTGGTTGTCTACGATACAGGATTCTTAGAAATCCAAGCGAAAGATGTCAGCATGAAGTGGTCTGAATTTAGTTCCATGAGTGAAGCAGAACTGGAAGCAGAACTCTTGAAACGCAGTGGAGCCAAAGTTGTGAATACGACAACAGGTGAAGAGTACGGAAGCGACGCGATTGAAGTGAAACATAACTTGAAGAGCGTGGTAACAGGACCTGGAACCTATGAAGTATCCTTGAACTATTCGTTGAACCAAAACAATTTGGGTGTGCGATCGAAATATGCACGAAGCAATGAAAGTGTTGTGGAGTTTTCATCAAAAATTACCTTAACGGTTGATAATGATACTGAAAACCCAGCAGTCCCTGTGAACCCAGGAAAGAATGATGGCACAAACAATCCATTACTTCCAGGAACAGGAATGGCACCCGTTGCACCAATTTATGCATCAACGATTGCGTTACTCGGAGTCTTGATTCTTGCAGTCAAGAAACTACGCGAGGAATTCAATAGGAAATAATGAATTGATTGAGCCCCGCCCGACACAACTGTGATATTGGGTGGGGCTCTTTGAATTCAATATATAGTTGGAAAAAAAAGTAGGTTCATGCCCTCAACAACTGTGTTTGTTACAAATTGCATTATATGTTAAATGTGCGTGTTAAAATTAGAAATGTGAGAATTATGATTCTTGCACATTTAGAATTAACAAATAACGATAAACACATTAAATTTGGAGGGACTATGAAAAAAATATTTACGATTGCCGCAACATTATTGATTCTTGTTGGATGTGGAAGTAGTAAAACTGAGACTGTAACAACAGCTTCCTGTGAGATGGATAATGATGGCGCACTTTACCGCAATGAATTTCAATCAAAAGATGGAGCACTAACTGGAATGATTCAACAAGTCACATTGACCAAGGAATTCTTTGGCGATCGTGATGTTGAAGCAGTCAATAAAAATAACGAAACATTACAAGAACTTTACAATATCGATGGCGTTACGTATAGCGCAAATTTTTCCGAAGACAATGCAGACGCATACTACCGCGAAAAAGTTGAAATCAAAATCAATGATGAGAATGTAAAAATTCTTACAGATATCGGTTTGATTGACGCATCGTTGTTAAGTGATGATGGTGTTAAATTGAAAGACACAAAAGCAATCATAGAATTTTATGAGACACTCGGATATAACTGTTTATATTAATCTGAGCATTGAGAGGAAAGACAATGAGCAAAATACTTTTAGTAGAAGACAATCCCGAATACTTGAAGTTATTAGAGCGTATCTTGACACGACACGACTATGATGTTGATACCGCAGATAACTCAATAACTGGAATGGAAATGTTAGCAAAAAATAAATATGATTTATTGGTTTCTGATTTGTATTTGGATACAGTGGATGGAATTAAGTTAACCGCATCCGCAAAGAATATTGATCCAGATATTAAAACAATTATTCTGACAGGGAATCCTGCAGAATCAACTGAGATGGAAGCCTTGATGCATGATGTCGATTTATATCTTGAAAAAAGCAAGAGCATGAACCTTGTGCTTAAATATATTGAAGTAGTCTTGAATTCACGAACAATTACAAGTAATAAAGATGTGGTCTTGGAATCCAAGTCACAAAATCTTACAGTGAATCTAAAGACACATGAAGTCACGAAGGACGATGAGGTTATTGATTTAACACCCATTGAATTTCATATTATACAAATGTTCTTAGAGAGAAAAAATGAAAAATTAACCCGAGAGGATATCATTGAAACTGTCTGGGGTGGAATGGAAGTTGTTCCGCGTATTATTGATGTACATATCAAGAATATCCGTGACAAGTTGAACATTTTTGCCATTGTGACAGTTCGTGGTTATGGTTACAAATGGAATGAAAAAGAATAAGAGACTCAAACAATTAGCGACTTTAATAGCGACTGCCTATGTAATTATTGCAGCGCTCTTTTTGGCGAATATGTTGAGTCTTGATGGACGTTTTGCACAGAAGGAGCAAGCGTATATCAAAGATATTGAAGGTAAAATCAAAGAAGTTCTTGCAATCAACCTCAGTGAAATGAATGGTCAACTCGATGATTTGACTAACACATATGCTGTGGAAATCACAATTGATGATGGTGTAGATGTCCTATATAATACGGTTAATTATCAAATTGGCGATGAATTGTTTGGTTCTGCGAATAAATTTATGACTTTAATTGAGTCAAAAGGACAATTTGACAATGAGGGTAAGGTACTTAATGTCTGGTATGTTATTTATAAGATGCCCGAAGGTGCGTTTTACCAATCATTCTTTAACCAACAGATTTTCCTAATTATTATTGCCTTTGCCTTGTTAAGTACTGCAACAATTTTCTTATCGAGAATCTTTATTAAACCATTCCGTAAGATACGCAAGGCAATCGAGCAGGCACAGGACTTTAATTTCGAACAAATTGAAGGTTCTGATGATGCGATTAATAAAGAATTTGGTGATTTTACAGATAAACTCCAAGATGGAATCCATGCTGTATCACGACAACATACAGAGCTAGAGACCCAACTTCAAGTTGAGCGAGAACGTCTCAATAACACATTAAGTGTATCGCGTTCGTTCATCCATGACTTTAAAACACCACTCCATCAACTCATTTTGGAAAATGATTTCTTCATTTTCCAACTCGACGAAACAAATGCTGAAGTCAAACAACTTGTTGAAATAAACAATGATGTTATCGGCAAACTGATTCATAACCTTAACGATGTATTACGATTGATGAAAGACGATGTCTATACTGAAATTCAGGCTAAAGAAGCAGTCTCAATTGAATCCATGATTATTGAAACTGTAGGTTTATTCAAGCCAACAATTCGCCTGAATAAACTGAAGGTAAACATTAGCGTTGACGACATGGAGGATATTTTTGTAAACAAACCGACTTTGCAGTTGTTAATCCATAACTTAATTTCAAATATGGTGCAGTATGCAAAACCCGAGAGCAAAATCATTATAGAAGTCTTCGCTGAGAATGAAGAAGTTCAATTTAACTTCCACAACGAGAGCAGTTTGGAAAACACAGAATACTTGTTGGCAAGTGAGCAAATATTCAATGTCGTAATGGATCAGTCTGATGGACGTCACGAGTTCAGTGGTGGAAACGGTCTGTTCTTAATTAAAGACTTAGCAACGATACTATCTGGAAGCTATGTATTGAAAATTGATGGTGAATCTGTAGATATTATTATTACGATTCAAAAGGAGGTCTAACATGAAACTTAAATTACTACTCACATTAATGTTTGGGATACTCCTTTTCGTGCCTGCAACCTATGCTGAAGAGACGCCACCTCCAGTCGATGAGGAAATTACTGAAAAGTCTTCTTCAACTGGAAAAAGAGCGGGATCGTATTATGTTGAATTCTATAGCACGGATTTTAATGGAAAGAAAATAATTAAGTCTGTGCGTTTGATGATTGAACTTCCCAATACAATTGTGAACAAGTCGTATGGTGAAGGTATTGATGCTGCCGACTTGCGCTTAAGTATTGGCGCAACAGAGCAATTAACACACCAACAACTCGTTGAGTTCTCTGGCGCGCATGCTTGGGATATTGAGTCGGGTCAAGAGATTCCGATTGATCGCGTTGTTGTAACCAAACAAACGGACAACCATTATAAAGTTGATTACTTTACAAAAAAAGGAACATCAACACGAACGACAATTCTAGAGTCTGCTAAGGTAGATTTTGCGTGGGATGATATGGTCGTAAACCCCAATACATATTACCTTATCAACAATGGTTTGATTTCATTGACTGTATTTGCAGTTGTCTTGGTACCTTTGGTGATTGCCTTAATTGTCTTTATCCAATTGGGAAGGCGAATTAAAGAGGCAGAAGAGGTCTTGTATCAAATAAAATAACCCGTAGGTTTGACCTGCGGGTTATTTCTTTATTTTCCAAAGACTTCGTTTAAGTCGAAGTGGTAAATGGATGTGTAATCGTGATAGACAGCGATATCAACGGTTTTTTGCGTGTTATTATAAACGGCAGACCAAAGCGTATCATAGACGATGTCTGAGCCTTCATCTTTCTCACCAACCATCATTACACTTTCAAGAAGTTTCATTCCTTCTTGGGGTGTCAAGATACCTTTAGTAGCGGTTAGGCGATCAACCATACGTTGGTGGCGATCATGACCGTCACCGATGTTGAATTTTTCTCCAGGAGCCTTATAAAAGTTTGTTACAGTTTGATAACTATCCTCAGGATAGATAAGGTTCATTTGGTTATCAACATATTCAACAATAACACTGTTACCATTTGCATCAGCAATTTGATAATGAAAATTAGCATTTGCCGAATCATGCATATCATAGGTATTGAAGATTTCGATTGCTTCATCTACAGTTGCTGCTTTATCTAAGACTGTCCGAATTGCTGTGCTTGTTGTAAACGGGATTTTACCCGTCTCTTGTTTTGTAGGGGCATCATCCAGAAGTAATACGCCAATCGAGAGTCCCTTCTCATTGATACCGTCCATTGGGATAAACGGTGCGGCAAGACTCAGTACTTTATTCATCATATCATTCATATCATTGGGTTGTGTAAAGCCTAAGAAGCTTAGGCTTACCAGGGACATGCTTTTGTAACCATTGTCCGGTGTTGTCTTTACGAGCATAAAAGGTGCGCGGTCCAAATCAAAGTTGCGCCCAAATATTCGATCGCCATCAGGTGTGTCAGCAGTAAATATTGAGCAACCAAGATCGGGAACTTCAATTGTAACAGGAAGACCCTTTAAGAGCTGTTTTGACACAAATTCAATGAGTTCTTCGTCAGTTTTTGCACCACTGGCAAGAAATTTATCGAGCCCATAGTCTCCTTTATACTCCATTGTATAGAAGCCGAAGTCATCGATTTTTTTAATTGTCATCACGGATTGAATATCTTTTCTGAAGATAAATCCAATGCTTGCAATCACAAGAATAAAGACACTCAGAATACCAATGAGTATCTTTGTAGATAATTTTAACTTTCTCATTATAATACACTCCTCAATCAATGAATGTACTATAACACGAATAGTTTGGTGTTCAAAGTAAAATAACACGTCTATACGAGTCAAAGATGAAGTTCACGGTAAAATTCGCAATAATATAATAACAAAAAGGAGATACAATGAAAAAATTAAGAACCATAGTAGCGTTAATATCGCTTACTCTTCTTTTGTATATCTTTCCTGTTGCTGTACAAACACATGGTACACCAGAGACTAATGCAGGAGCGACACCACCATTGGGTGTAGTACGCGATGGCGAGAAACGCTGGGTATGGAATTTAGATTATCTTGGTACTGTTATTATCATCGAAGGTATCGTTATGTTGGTGTTGTTCCAAAAGAAAACTGCATTGTAGCAATGCAGTTAATGATCTATTGCTTGGGATGAGTAGAGTGTTTGCTCTGCTTTCTTTGTTTTTCTTTGGATATAGAAATAGGTAATCGTGACAATCCCAAGTGGAACAAGAAGTAAGAAAATAACAGACATAGTAATAATCATGTAAGTGAATGATTCAAAAGAGCGATACTCCATTGCTTCATCGTCCCATTGAATTGGATCATCAGAAATCTTAGTTTCAGTCGAGTGGATGGTGATAGTAGCGCCGTTCCTTGTAGAAAATGTAATCGAGTAGGTTAAATCAGAGGTCTTCTTTACAACAACATCTTCAATTGGAATTGCTGCTAAAGTGTCACTACGCCATGCTTTGGCCTGAGCAATTTGAATAAGTTCATTGTCTGTTAGTGTTTTTGTAATACCAACCCGAAGTTGAATGTTGTTCGCAGATAGTAGTTCGGTATACCCAGTTGCAGGCAGTGTTTCAACAGGTGGCTTTTCAATTGTCGGAGAAGGTTCGGTATCAATCTGGATTCCCTTATCAATATCATCCTGACTAATACGAAGTGTCACAATTTGCTCATAGTAACGCCCCAAGTTATCAACATAAGGAATCGATATGTGATAGACACCAGGTTCGTTTATTTCATCGACTTTGTCTAAAGGTATGACAGTCTCTTCTTCCGAATATATAGGAACCAAGAAAAAAACGAACGATATAAGGATAATAAAGAGTCTACGCTTCATCTTGGTTACCACTTAAAGCAGGAATTGTAATACGGATAGTGACAGCGTTTTGGCTGGTTGACATTGTATAAGTTCCATCTAACAATTTAGCCAAATCCTTTACCAAGAACAATCCGTTACCGCTACTGTATTTATTTTCACTAGCAGGAGCATCTTGGAGTGCATTCAAAAGAACCTGACTCTGTTTCATGCGTTTCAAATTTTGATTCGTTGTTTGGTTCGTAAACTCCAGTGAGATGTTCTCACCTGCAATAATTGCGATATTGACACTTGTGTTCTTTTTGGCATAATGTGCAATATTTGATAGTAGGTTGTGGATTAAGAGCTGTACCAAAACAGGGTTTGAGTTCACAATGACAGATTCGTCCGCATTGAGAATAATTTCTAAGTCTTTAGCCGCAAAGCTTTGCCCAAAAGAACTCAAAGTTCGATAGGTTAGCGCAACAATATCGAATGGTTCTGGGTCAGATAAGTTATTACGGTTATCTTCATTGAGAATCTTAAGAATCTCGTTAATACGAAGAATAACTTTTTGGCTCAGATCTTTATTCTCAAATGCTAAGGCTAAGAGACTGTCTTCAATGTCGTCTTGATCAAGGATTGCATTATTAATCATAAGTAATTGATGAATCGGAGTTTTTAAATCATGAATGAATGATTTTGATACAACAAGGGTATTATTCAGATGCTGTTTTGCTGACTCAATTTCAAGTTCTGATTCAGTGTACTGACGTGAAGCCGTACTGATATCAGTTTTAAGCTGTGTTGTTAGATCAGCTAGCTGCTGGTTAACGACATCTTTACCTTCTGCAACCATTTCAAAATCATAGTTTTTTAGATACCCAAGCGACTTCTTAATTTTCTCTAAAGGACTTAGAAGAGAGTTAAATAGGAAAATAAATCCAATCACCAAGACAACAAATGAAACGGTCATGATAATAACTTGTTGTGATATAAAAGGCAGAATATAGATATCATCGGGAAGTTGATACAAGCGCATCAAGACTGTAAAACGATTATTGTTTACAACTACATCTCCCGTTGACTCAAACAGGATTGCTTTGGGATCCACAGCGTTATAAAACGCCCCAGGCGATAAATTCTCTGAAGACTGGTATACCACATCATTACCATGAAGCACCATAAAATCAGACGGATACTGATCCGAAATCATACTTAATTGTTCTTGTGTCTTTATTGGATAAGTACTTAGTGTGTCCTCAATAGTATGGTTGATTTCTGTAATCGTCGCATCTTCAATAGCGCGGTAACGATTGGGTAAACTGACCAGATTAAAAAAGTAAAAAACTGTAATCATTAAATAGACAATTGCTAAGGTAACGCCAATATAGAAGAGTCTATTATTACGCTTCATTCCATTTATAACCCGAACCACGGATAGTGATAATTGAGAAGATATTCATCTTAGCGCGCAAATTTTTGATATGAACATCAATCTTACGCATGTTATCTTCTGGGGATTCGTTCGCCCAGACAATCTCTACAATCTCCTCACGATCCAACAATTCGTTTTTCCTTTCCAAGAAAAGTTGTAATAGAGAGAATTCGATGGGTGTTAATGCATAGTCATCGTTGTTCTTCTTAACTGTACGATTTTTTGTATCTAAAACAATGGATTCTACATCAGAGTGCAAAACCTGCGTGTGATTTACAAATGCAGATGCAGAACTGAGAACCGTTCGAATGTATTTAAACATAACTTTCAAACTCTTAGATTTCTCTAAATAATAGTCAACATTAAAGTGTAACGACTCCAACTCAGTGTCTTCACTTGGCTTGGCTGTAAGAATAATCGTCTTAATTTGTGGATGAATTTTCTTTGCTGTTTCCACAAGGCGTATCCCGCTAATTGAATTAAGATGCAAATCCGTTAACAATAAATCATATTGATTTGTTGCGAGCGACTCCAATCCCGTGATTGAATTTTGTGCCAAAGTGACATTATATCCTTCAATTTCTAATTTGCCTTTGAGGTATAAGGCGTAATCGTAATCATCCTCAACATAAAGTATTCTTTGCATGTATTGACCTCCGTTTTCATAATAAATCGATTATATCACTCATAATAGTAGCAGTTATGAAAATGTCTTGTATGTGTTTAAAAATGTAACTAAAGGGTTTTATTAAGAAGACTTATGTAAAATGAAGAGTCAAAATATGCACTTGTACCGTTAGAAATTACGCCAAAACCACTGCAATATCCTTTGTAGAGTGGCTACAAGTTTATTCTGTAGACAGTGTTAAGACGTGTGTTAGGTTTGTTAGGAATTACACAAAAACGAGTCATACAGGACATATACACCTGTTTTGGTAACAAAACTCGAATACAATACAAACGATGTGAATATAATGCCAGTGTATAACTATCGATATACGTATGTTTAGAATAAACACAAGTTCTAAAACAAACTCATGACACCCGATGAGGATTTTCGAGCCTCATGGGATTGTCGAGTGTTTAAAGAAAAAGGAGGAATTGCATGTTTAAGAAATTTAGTAGTCGATGTACAAAACTATCAATGGCATTGTTACTCATATTTTCTTCGTTTACAGCCTATAGCGTAAGTGCTGAAGAAAAAGATGAGTACAGTAACGATGATATTAATATTGTTGTCGATAAATACTATAATCAGGAGACCAACGATGTCGAGATCATTGTCTCTCTAAAAGAAAAAGAAGAGAATATAGAAATAAATGATATTCTTTTCCCAGGACAGGATACAGTGGAAGACCTAACTGAAGGATCCAAAGTAAATCCTGACAACGACGATCATAAATACACATATACCGTAAATGAAAATGGTTATTATGAATTTAAGATAGATTATACAATCAAGATCGAAGTTCCTGTGGAAAAAGAAGAAGAGATAGTACCAGAACCCGTAAATTCGGATGAGGTTACTGTTGAGAATGATGAAGCATTAGAAGAACCCCAACTTGCGGAAGAAACTGATGCAGAAACTAAGATTGTAGAGCGTGATGAAACTTATAAGTTTACGGTTAAAGTTGACGCGATTACGGATGTGGAATCGATTGATGAGCCTGAATTTAAAGAGCCGTCAGAACCTGAAACTCCTATTGAAGAACCAATAGAGGAAGAAAAACCAGTTATTGGAAATTTCGCTGGTCAGTCAGGGTTGACGATTTCAACCAGTTTAACATCGCCAGCAAACTTGGATATCCAGAATCGAACGGTTCTCGATGTAAGTTTTACCGTTGGACTAAATACAGCAACAGTTATTTACAATCCAAAATTGATAATTGATCTTACAGGAGTTAACCTGCTAATTGATACTCAAAGTTTCAGTAAACCAAATGGATCAAAAAGTGCTGTCTATGATAGTAAAAATAACAGAATTATTGTGGAGTATAACGAGCCATTCTCTGGTACATCAACGTTTAACTTTAAAGCAAAACCATATATGGATGCAGTTAATGGAGAGCAATTTAAAATTAATGCAAGTTGGACAGGTTTTTCTGATTTAGCAAATACGAAACCATATGAAGATGCGAAAGTTGCAACAGCGAATATTACAACAGTGGGTACAGAGCATGGAACAATTAATGCGGATCCAACTAATATCGCAACGTGGAATCAAACAGCTACTCCCTGGAGATTTAGTCAAGTGGCTAGTACTACAGTTTACAATAGGTACTATTTAAGCTCAAAGGCTGGAACAGAGTTTCCGGAACTATATTTTAAGAACTTAGTCATCGTAAAGGATATAACAGAGGAGAACTGGTCAACAAGCAAAAGCATGTATGTTGAGGCAGATAAAGGGTTAACTGACTACAACAGAGGTGTAATTACAGAAACGACCTCAAATTCCATTAGAATGGAATTTGGTGAGAGAACACTATCGCAGCTATATGTTCGCGAGGATAGCAGTGTTCCGTCTAGCGCTCAAAAGAAAACCTACAATACAGAGTATCATGTTTATAATGGATCTGAGTATCTGTATTCATTTAAGAAAGAAATTGGTGTTCTACACGATACATCAATGTATGTTTATCCTGTATTGTCAAAAGAAAACGTTGGTATGAACGAGTCATTCTCATATACAATAACACCACAGATTAAGAGTGGTCCGAACCCAATGAAGGATATGGAAATAATAATTCCAATAAATTCAAAACTCAAGCCGATGATGATGAGCGCGGGTCCTGCTAGTTTTTTCTCAACATTTGAGTATTACTATGAGGTGAATAACTCTGGAACTTTCATCAGACAAACCGGAAGTTCATTTGCGGATTTAAGTAGCATAGCGAATATCACATCGCTAAAAATCAAACAAAGACTTCCTTCCGCTACATCAAATGACTATGCATCACTCTTGATTGTCTTTAAGAATATTGGACTAGGCACAGACGAAAAAGCTGACATAGCGCCTAGCAAAATTACGTTCGTGAATACAGAGGGTAACACTGTTGATTATCTAGCGAAAAACACAGTAAAAAATACGGTTACTGGAATCAATACTAATACAATTTCTGGACCCTCGAAAATAACAGCGTCAGTTTATAATGGTGTGAATGCAAGTAGTGGTCAGATTCCAACAACTCCTGTGACAAACGTAAATTTTAGCCAACAACTAAGACTTGGTAATTTACTTGGAGGAAATCTAGACAACGCATATATGTATGCTATTGTCCCGAAAGAAATAAATGTTCAAGCAGTTGCCTCTGAGACAATAAGAGGGTATCGAATAAAACCAGGTGCATCAATTAACGATGAACAGCTTACCCAAATGTCTATGACCTATCAATATCTCCAACTCGAAAAGATTTCATTGGATGAATCAAGAGATTTATATTTGATTAAGACAAATGAGCCTTTAAAGTCAGATACGCTTAGAAATTTCGACTTTCTCAATGCGAGACTAGGCTTTACAAGCTCGACATTGGCCGCTGGTAAACACAAGATAGAATTTGGTTTTGGTTCGTTGTCTTCTGATTTACTAGAAGGACAAACTTTAATGACAGATATTGTCGAATCAACACTTGATGCTAAGGTAAAATCTGCAATTGGGTCATCAAATAGTAAAGTATTCAAACTTGACAAAGAAATTGAAATTGTAAGAAATGATGATGTTCAAGGTCTTTCTTGGTCTAAAGGTGGACTTGATTCAGACTGGATTCTAACGGGATCTGGAATAAGTACAAGTATGGTCAACAGTACCATTGACTATAAGTATGAAATTACAAACACCTCAACAACAACATTTGATACATATGATCTCATCGATATTCTTCCACATAAAAATGATGAATACATTATTAACAGTGGTTCAAGAGGATCGCAATACGTTGTTAACCTTGGAAATACACCAATCAAGGCAATGATTAATGGTGTTGAGTCGGCGGTACTTGTACAGTATGCAACAACATACAATCCTGATCGATTTGATAAGAATGGTAATGCAGTAACAGGTGATGGTCGATGGAGTACTCAAGCACCAGCAAACCGTGCTGATATCAAATCTATCAAAATATCACTGGTTGGAACAAAATTTAAACCGGGCGATAAATTAACACTCGAATTCCAAGGTGTTTTACCATTAGGTACACCTCGAAATGATGAACTCGCAAACAACACAGTTGCTTTGATGGGTAAATACTCAAATGGTGGTTCAACACTATCTAAAACATATGAAATGCCAGTTACATCAGTCAAGGCAACAAAACCAGAAAACAACGGTGAATTGTCGGGGTCCGTATATATCGACCAAAACGGTAACGGTAAGAAGGATGGCGTAGATGCAGGTCTAAACCAATTGACAGTTGAACTATTCAAGAATAGTGATTTAGGAACTGCTGTTGCTTCGACAACCACAACAACAAGTGGTGCGGGGGTTACCGGTACATTTGGTTTTAGTAACTTGCCTTATAATGAAGATACAAACGCAAACGATTACTATAAAATTCGTGTGACTCTCCCAGAAAACGGAAGTGGAGTTACAGCAGGAGATAATAAAGTAATTAATGATGCTACAAATCCTACAAAGTATGTGTGGCTGACAATTGGTGGAAAAGACTCATTTAAGTTAAGTGATGTTCCAGCAGTTGGATCTATCGCAATTGAAAACATCGATGGCGCTATAAAAGTGGTTACTCCTATTACAGGTTCAGTAAAATTTGTCGATAAAGCAGGGGTCGATGTTGCTTCTGATTATGGAAAGAACTATTCAATTGAAATCTATGATGGCGCTACGAAATTAGGGACAGCGACATCAGGAAATGCTGGAGTGTTCACATTATCAAATGTTGTTCTAACTACCGCAAATGAATACACATTGAAATTTACCAATAATACTGGCAAAGCATTTGTATTTGCTCCGAAAAATACAGAACCAAATGATGGGACGCTTAGAGTAACAATGGAGCCAGGAATCAAATCTGAAAACAATGTCATTTACATTACAGATAATCAGGCCCCTACGATTACAAATCTATTAGTTAATGCAGGTCAGAACCCAACAGATATTACATATACAACTGGTGACTTAGTCACTGCAGTTGTAAGTCAAGCATGGGAAATTACAGGTCCTGCAGGTTCAACTAAGAAAACAGGTACTGCACAAAACACAATTGCTGCAGCACTGACAGAGTTAAAGACAGCTGGCGTCACTGGTTCGTATACATTTAAACTAACCATTAAAGATGCCGCAGGTAATGAAGCAACTGACTCAAGAACATTCAATATTCTTGGAGCAGGTGCTACAGACAAACCTACAATTAACACAAGCAAGCCAACTTCCACAACTATTAACGTTAAGAAGACGGCTACAAACCCAACAGGTGCACAGGTCATTACGACATTTGGTATTACAGCCAAAGATGCACTGAATAACCCAATTACAGATATTTCAAAATTCACATTCGCAGATTTAGACAAAGTTGATTTCACAACAATTGGAACCTATACTGTGAAAGTGACAGTTCAGGATACTGTTGAAAATATTTCAGAACCCGCAACACAAGTTACTTATGTTGTGAATGATACTGAAGTACCAACACTTTCAATCCCTAACAAAACAATTCAAATAAACAGTTCCAAAGCAGATCCAAAGACATTAACCTTGGATCAAATGGAAAAAGATTTAAACCTATTTGGAACCGTTGTTCGTAGTGATAACGATAAGGCGTCAGAAGTAGCGGGTAAAATGCCACTTAAAGCTGATGACTTCGCAAACATCATCTTCGATACAACAGGAACCTATACAATCAATGTTTATATTAAAGACATTACAGGTAACGCATCAGATCTCGTTATTGTTACAGTCAAAGTCACTGTCTATGATGATGTTGATGAACAATTTAACTGGGCTATTGATGCCGCAGGATTCACAACAACTATAGATAAAGTAAAAAATGAAGCAGGATTGATTGAACAAGCGAAAGTAAAAGTTACCGATCTTGCAACGGGAACAGATATTACAAAAACTGATGCCGAAGTTCTTGTCTCACCGACATCATTAGGTGAAGGCTTAGGACAAGATGTTCAATTCACAGTAAGACGTCGTTCTAACAAAGAAATGTCAGAACTCGCAAAGAGTGTTAAAGGAAATGTCTATACACTCATCGATGGTGATCACGGTATCATCGTCAATAACATTGTGGAATCTGTAGATAACGTCAACACAGCAGCTAAGATTAACGCAGCCGCTGGCGGACAAATCTACAATGTAAAAACAAACACAATTGACCCAACATTATCATTCGAACATAAGATTGGTACTGATGTGGTTACAAGCTTAAAAGCAGGCGTTAACCAACAAGTAATCTTTACGGTTGTTGGCAAACCAACACTCACAAAGACAATCAATGCGAATGTCTATGACACAATGCATGATGGTCTGGGAATTATCGCTGAAGACTTCACAGCAATACCAAGTGAAGTTCAAACATCAGCACAAATCGCTGGAAAAGCGAAAGCATCCGTCTATGAAGCAGCGACTGGCGTGAAACGACCATCCGTTGCATTTACGACAACACCGAACAAACTCGGTAAAGGTGCAAACCAAGAAGTTACCATTGAATATGATGCAAACCTTAAAACAAAGGTTAATGCAAGTGTCTTCGATAAGATTTCTGGCAACGAAGCAATCTCAGCCAAATCAGAATTCACCATTGCATTACCAGAAATGAATAAAGATAAGTTAAAGGAATACTCAAATGTTGAAGCATGGGACATCTCGAATCCAGCTGAAGCGGTACAAATTCCATTAGCAAGCATTGATGTGGTTGACCCAACAACGCTTCCAACCGAAGCAGGAGATGTCACATTCAAATTCAAAACAACCACAGCTGGTCAAGCAGAAATCACATCTGTCGGTCATGTTGTGAGTACAAGTATTAAACTAATTGCTGATGAATTCCTTGTCATGGATGTCCAGACAGCTAAAGATTCAAGTGATACTTCATTGCTTCTTGCAATGCGTGCCAGTGCAACCTTAAATGGTGCACCATTAACACCATTCATTGATGCCGAAGAAGTACTCAAAATTACAAGCGTTACCAAGGCACAAGAGGAGCCAATTACCATTGTCGTTAAAGCCGAAGAATTCAAAGGTCAAGACAAGGGTGATAAAACATCGAAAGAAATTAAAGTATATATTGTTGATAAGTTTGATCAAACAACGAAGGTCGGAATTAAAGCCAACTCATTCGTCGCAGGATTAACCCAAGAAAACGCAGAAGACTTCAAAACAGAAGCAAATGTCAAAGCATGGGACTTCTCAACATTACCAAACGTCAAACCTACGCCAATTCACCGCGATAACATTCAAGTAACGCAAGGATTGGAAGGTGAGAAAAAAGGAACACTGGGCGCACGTCCTGTAACATTTAGAGCTACAGGTGTACAAGGTTCAGGAACCGCAATCGTTACCGGTACAATTGTATCCAGCAAATCAGGCAACTACGCCCTTGACGCAAAAGCAGAAATTACAATCTCGAAAAGTGTAGTCTCTCCACAAACCGTTAAAGATGGTGCAGGCGTCAAAGCATGGGATATCACCGACCCTAACGATATTAAACCAATCAATGATGATCAAATCATCATTACAAATCTTCCTTTACCAACAGAAGAGACAACAGGATTTGAAGTCATCTTTGGTATTAAGGATCAAGCAGTTACAACAAAAACAAAACTAAATGTTGTGAACTCCTTAATTGAAGTAACACAAGATAAAGCCATTGTTATTACATTGGACGAGGCTAAGACAGCCGATTCAACATTCTTAGTTGGAAAAGCAAATATGTCAGCAAACCTTGGTTCAGAAACGATTATTCCTGTTGCATCATCAGACGAACTCAAGAAATTGACGAAACTGGTTGCAGCACAGAATACACCGATTAAAATTACATTCACAGCAACAGCAACAAACGATGACACATTACCAATTGAACTTGATGTCTACGTTGTGGATAACTTCGACACAGATTCGAAGATTGGAATTAAAGCCAATGACTTTGTGATTGCGCTCCAAGACGTAAACCTAGCGAACTTTAGAACAGAAGCCGATGTTAAAGCATGGGACTTTACAGATATCGCAAATGGTAACGTGACAGAAATTAGTCGTAATTCAATCACGATTGAAAAAGGACTTGATAAGAAACTTGGCGCACGTGAAGTTCAATTCAAGGCTGAAACAAATAGTGGCAACAATACAGTTAAAGTTACCGGAACAGTTTTTACAAAGCTTGACGGTGATTATGCAATTGATGCCAAATCAGAAATAACAATCGCGAAGACAGTTGTTACAGCTGATGAAGTCTTGCGTCTTGCAGAAGTGAAAGCATGGAACATTAGTGATCCATCAAACGTTACTGCAATTGCAGATGATCAACGCGAAATTAAGGGAATACTTCCTACGTCAGTGGGTGACCACACGGTTGTATTCGGTATTAAGAATCAACCTATCACTACAAATACCGCAATGAAGATTGTGAATTCATTGGTAACATTAACCAATGATAGAAATATTGTTATAAAACTTGAAGATGCACAGAACACAAGTTCTACTGACCTTGTTGCCAGAGCCCATGCTACAGCGAATCTCGGAGCTGAAAGCATTACACCTTTCGTAACAACAGCAGACCTTGCGAAGATTACATCGGTGTTCTCAGCACAAGAAGGGGCCATCGCAATTAACTTCAATGCAACAGCACTTAACGGCGATGAAGCTGTACCAAGCAGTGTCAATGTATATATCGTTGACGACTACGATACAACAACCAACATCGCTATTAATGCAAACGACTTCGCTATTGAATTAGCCCAAGTCAATGACAAAAACTTAAAGAATAAAGCTGAAGTGAAGGCATGGGATATGTCACCACTTCCTGAAAATGGACCGCGTAAAATCTTAGACTCAAACATCTTTGTTACCGATGGTGGTACGAAGGAACTCGGCGAGCGTGAGGTAGAATTCACAGCCCGCACAACGGACCAAGAAAAACCAATCACAGTAACAGGGTATGTATTTACAAAGATTACTGGAACGGTTGCCTTAGATGTTGATGCAGAGTTCACAATTGCTTCGAAAGAAGTATCTGTAGAAAAAGTAAGAGAACTCTCACATGTGAAAGCATGGGATATTAGTGATCTTAAAGATGTCACTCAACTCGATGAAGAAGACATTGCCATCACACCTAATCCGCTACCGAATACGGTTGCGAAACATACGGTGACATTCGCAATTGACGGTACAACAGACACCTCAATCATGAACGTTACCGATACAAACATTGTGATGAATGCTGATGCAAACATCGTCTTAACAGTTGCACAAGCACAAGCAGCAAATGGTGATGACTTAATCGGTTATGCACATGCAAGCGCAACACTGGAAGGCAATGGTGTCAACTTAGTAGCCAACGCCCAACAAGTCGCTGCTATTAACGCAGTTACAGAAGCACGCGTTGCACCACTCGATCTTGTGATCAATGCAACTGCAGTCACAGGTGATGATGCAACTCAAAAAACAGTCAAAGTGTATATCTTCGATGAAATCGATGAAACACACATGATTGCAATGAAAGCAAACAACTTTGTCTTAGAGTCAAGCACGATTACAGACATCGAAAAAGATATGAAAACTGCCGCTAACGTTAAAGCATGGGACATCTCGGTCTTACCGAATGCAGCACCTGCTGCCATTGATCCAGATGCAATTACGATTAGCGAAGGTAAAGAAAACAAACTTGGACAACGTGATGTCGTATTCAAAGCCGGCTTGACTGGTGGAAGATTCAAGACAATCACCGTTCTCGGAAACATTGTTGATTCCTACAATCCAAGTACTAAAGAAGCAATTAACGCACACAACTTCGAAATCGCCTTAAGTGAATTATCAAACGAGAACTTCAAACTTAAAGCAGAAGCACATGCGTATGACCTTTCAGATTTAAGTGTAAACCCAGCACCTGAAGTAACATTGTCTGTTGTGAAACCAACTACAATGCCAACTCAAGCAGGTCCCATAACAGTTCGTTTTGAAACAGTTGCAGGAACTTACAAAGAAGTTACTGCTACAGTTGTAAAGACAAACATTACAATTACAGCCGATGCTAAGGTAGCCATTACTTTAGAAGAAGCCCAAGAAATGGATGAGCAAGGATTCATTAATAAAGTGAATGCATCATCCGTTCATAACCAAGGACTACCCGTTGATCTCAAAGCTGACCAAGATGTCATTGATCAATTGAATGACTTGACACAAAGTCCAATCACAGAGTTCAAGATAACCTTAACGTCAACCGTGACAACAGGTCCAGAACCCCGTGATACGGCAGAAAAAGAAGTAACAGTTTATGTCTTTGATGAAATCGGTGGCGAATATGCAATCCGTGCCAATGGATTCTACGCCAAGGAAACAGAAGTACAATCAACAGCCAATATTGTCGCTAAAGCCAATGCTAAAGTGTACAAGACTGCTGATAACAAACTAGTTCCAATTCAAAAAGACATTATCAAAACCTACATTGATGGTGAAGAAGTAACAAAACTTGGCTTGGGTGAAAACCAACACGTGATGTTCTACTCTGCAGCCTATGGTGTTGATATTACCAAAACAGTTCATATTTATGATGATGTTGATCCACTAACAGGATTAGCACTCAAAGCCAATAACTTCGTCGCATCTGTAGAAGATGTGAAGACAGAAGTTCAAGTTCTTGCGGAAGGGCAAGCACAGGTATATGATGCTGCTACAGGCGATGTTCGCGCAGACCTTGATGCATCAACAACCAATTACCCATTACCAGTAGGTCAAGACCAAGATGTCGTTTATACGTACGGTTCAAGCCTTTCAACATCGAAGAAAGCAAACATCTTCGAAGAATACAACCCAACGAATGAAGAAACAATGGATGCCTACGACTTCATGATTGAACTCGATAAGGTGAGTGAGAAGAACATTATTGACGGAGCGAAAGCCAAAGCCTATGATGTTTCCGAGCAACCAATCATTACTCCAATCGTTGATGGCGTATCTGTCGACAAGAACATAACACCACTTCCTACAACATTAGGAAAACATGCAATTAAATTTATAACAGAAAAAGGCACGACAAAAACTGTATTTGCTTATGTTGTAAATGAAAATGATCCAGAAAAGAAAGTTGCCTTTGAAGGTCACGACTTCGTCATTGAATTGGACGATCTTGACTTACCAGCTGCAATTACGGAATCAGACTTCAAAGCCTTCGATACGTCTGTTGTCCCTGGTGCAAACCCAGTCAACATCACAAGCGAAGCAACAACGAAAAAAGCAATTCCTACAACCGTGGGAACACACACAATCACATTCGTGGTTCGTGGTGCTGAATATGAAGTGACAGCGTATGTAACCAACAAACGTGAAGGAAACATTGCCTTCTCAGGTCATGACTTTGTCATTAACTTAGCCGATGTAAACCGTGAAAACGTTATCGCTAAGTCAGACTTTGAAGCACTCAATGTTGCCAATGTTCCTGCACAAGCAGCAACAGATGTCACAGACACTGCAACATTCAAGAAAGCATTGCCTACAACTGTAGGAACACATGTCATCACTTTCGTAGTCGAAGGTCATGAATATCCAGTAACAGCGTATGTCATGAATGAACACAAGCCAAATAGTTCGGTTGCCTTTGAAGGTATTGACTTCGTTATTGAACTCGATCAAGTAAACGAAACAAACGTTAAGAGCAAATCAGAAGTTAAAGCTTGGAATGTGGAAGCTGTACCAGGTGGTGCACCAACCGCAATCACAGACATTACGATTACAAAACTACCAACAACAGTTGGTACACATCCAATCGAATTTACAGCAGGGGATGAAACATTTGAAGTAACAGCGTATGTTGTTGACCAAGTAGTGGGCGATGTTGCCTTCTCAGGACACGACTTTGCGATTGCATTAGACGATGTCTCAGAAACCAATGTAAAACTCGGTTCCGATATTAAAGCATGGGATATTTCAGGATTACCTGAAACAGCACCAACTGTTATTGAAGACATTAGTATTACAACCCTTCCTACAACGGTGGGTGACCATACGATTGAATTTACAGCAGCGGGTGAAACCTATGAGGTTACTGCTTATGTAACAACAGTATTTAACAAAGAAACAAATATTGCACTAACAGCACATGACTTCAACATTCAATTGGAAGATGTCTCTGAACTCGAATTTAGAAATCTCTCTGGTGTTGATGCATGGGACATGAGTGATGTTGCTGAGAATGGTCCACAACCAATCGCAACAACACTTGAAACAGACTTACCTGAAGTAATTGGTGATCATGATGTTATCTTCAAAGCCACGGTGGGCGAAAAGACAGAAACAATTAAAGTTACTGCACACGTCTTCACGAAGATTGATGGTAACCTTGCTCTCAACGTCCAAGACTTTGTCGCTAAAGTGGCAGATGTCAAAGACCAAGCGGGCATTATCGCATCATCAGAAGTTGATGTCATTGACATTACAACTTACACTTCAGTAGGAACCGCAAACGTTGTTACCGACCCTACAAAACTCGCCGTTGGTCAAAACCAAGACGTCGAATTCACAGTAACTGGAACAGCGTTACAAGAAACAGTGATTGGAGACATCTACGATGACTATGATCCAATCACGAAAACAGCAATTGATGCACACAACTTTACGGCTCAGCTTGCAGATGTACAAGATAGCGATGCGATTGTAGAACACGCGCAAGCTGTAGTTTACGATACCATCACCAAGCAACCTATCATTGCAGAAATGGTAGCAACACCTGATGCACTTGAGTTGGGTGTTAATGAAATTACAATTCGCTCAGGAAACCTAAGGATTGATCTTGTGGTGGGGACTGTATTCAACAAGCTCGATCCAACAAACATGGAATCCATGAATGCCTACGACTTCCCAATTGCATTAAAGGATATTTCCGATGATGCGTTCAAGAAACTCTCAGGTGTCAGTGCATTTGATGTGAGTGACCCAAATAATATTGGAGAACTCGATCTAAGCGAAATTAGTATTAAATCAGAATTGCCTACAAGAGTTGGCGAACACAAAGTTATCTTCACAACAGTGAAGGGAACTGAAATCGAAGTCATGGTTACCGTTTACTCGAAAGGGACAACGAAACCAAATGTTGATGCAATCTTTGCAAACGACTTTGTCATTCCATTCAAAGATCTATCAAAAGAAGAAATGATGGCATTGGCAGGAGTTGTAGCGTATGATGAAACCGTAAACCCTGGTTTACAACTACCAGCAAGTGCTATTGAAATGACAACATCATTACCAAATACATTGGGATATTATGATATTACGTTTATATTAGCAAGCGGTACAAGTGTAACGGTAACTGCAGAAGTAACCGGTGTCGTCATCTTTGAAGCGAATGATATTGAAATGACGATGGAGGAGTTCAATGCATATAAAGCTTCGGGAACACTCCAAGAAGAAATTATCAAACGCTCAGGGGCTAAAGCAATTATTGAAGAAACGGGTACTGAAGTTGGTCCAATCAATGTTCTTGTCGAGGGTATTGAAGCTGTAAAAGCAGGCGGACTCTACAAAGTAAATCTAAACTACTCTGTTGAGCTTCTCCAATCTCCTAAGGCGCGAATGTTACGAAATGATGACCAAAAGAAAGTATATTCATTCAACAGTACAATTAATATGAAAATTACTGAAGAAATTGATAACCCTGATGGTGGTACACCACCGCCATCAGGTCCACAATTACCTGCAACAGGAGTCCAAGATTACCATCTTGTTCCACTGGGTTCATCCTTAATTCTGCTTGGAATTGTTGGAATACTTCCGTTATTAAAACGAAAGAAAGAACACGAAATACACTAGAATTAGAGAATGAATGACTGGACTATCGTGCCAGTTATTCATCTCATTGATAATCACGACTCACAACTCTCGAAAGTGTCGTCGGATTGAACATGCAATTCATACGTACTCAAATATTGAACAAGGAGCTATCTCGAAAAGAGCAATTGCTCTCTAGCCCTCTGTTTAGTATCTGACGATAGACTAAGTATTTGTATAAAACTTAAGCATCGTAAACTTAAGGTATTCTTCGAAATCAATCAAAGGATACCTTTTTTTAGAGTCAAAAAAGACGTCTTTTCGAAGACGTCTTTGATTATTATTTAATTACTATTTCAGTATCGGTATTGAAGAAATGAGCTTTATTGAGGTTAAAGGATAGGCTTACGTCTTGATCTGGAGCATAGGCTTGGTTGACACCAACTTTAGCAATAAATTCAGTATCGCCAACTATTGCATAAAGCATTGTCTCAGAACCTAGTAATTCAGAAACAGAAACCTTTGCAGTAAGGACACTATCGGGGTGGGATTCTAAGACGAGTAGTTCGTCGTGAATATCTTCGGGGCGAAGTCCCATTGTAAGTGTACTGCCTTCATTATAACCAGCAGCGGATAGAAGCTTTTGTTTCCCCTCAGGAAGCGGTAAGCAAACGCCGTTAAAGAGCACTGAACCTTCCTTAAGCTCGACTGGGAAGAAGTTCATCGCAGGTGCTCCAATAAATCCTGCAACAAACATGTTTTCAGGGTGGTTGTAGACCTCTTTTGGTGAACCAACTTGTTGAATAAAGCCATCTTTCATAATGACAATACGATCAGCCATGGTCATCGCTTCAGTTTGATCATGGGTTACATAGATGGTTGTACTGTCGAGTCGGTGGTGTAATTTTGTAATCTCTGCACGCATGGCAACACGAAGTTTGGCATCGAGATTACTTAGAGGTTCGTCCATTAAGAATACCTTTGTATCCCGAACAATCGCCCGACCCAAGGCAACACGTTGTCGCTCTCCACCTGATAATGCAGAAGGTTTCTTATCAAGGTATCGTGTCAGTCCAAGAATCTCAGCAGCATTATTGACTGCCTTATCAATCTCATCTTTGGGTGTTTTGCGAATCTTAAGACCAAATGCCATATTGTCATAAACACTCATATGAGGGTAAAGTGCGTAGTTTTGGAACACCATCGCGATATCGCGATCTTTGGGTTCAACATCATTCATAAGGACGCCATCAATGAAGAGTTCTCCTTCAGTAATGTCCTCTAAGCCAGCAATCATGCGAAGTGTTGTAGATTTACCACATCCTGATGGACCAACAAAAACAATAAATTCATGATCTTGAATCTCTAAGTTGAAATCAGTCACACTGTAACGTGTATTCTTTTCATAGCGTTTATGAATTCCTTTTAATGTAATTTCTGCCATATTCATGACCTCCGTGTATCTAAGTACATTATAAGTAAGCGCTTTATGTTATGATATAGTCAACTTAACCAAATGTTTTGTGCAAGGAGGTGAACCAATGCTCAAACAGTTGTTATCCATTTACCCACAGATTGAAAAATCATCTGAACCTAACGATATGCCGGACACATTATGCGTTCGGTATGGGGAGTTTTACTACAGTCTTGGGACACAGAATCTGAGTGAAACCGAACGTTTGTTGATTGAAACCATTATCGCGCAAACGGATGAAGCATCGCCATGGATACAATTTCTGACTCAGAAAAAACCAATTACCTTTGAGATGAATGAAGGGGTTATAATTATTCAATTTCATTTACTCACAATTCCCGAATCCGCGAATTTATGGTTGGAGACATTTCAATCACTTTTTGAAACCGTCATAGAGGCATTTTATACTTCAACATCTAGTGGAGCCCTTATTATTGCCCAGGAAATTATTGATGTTGAAGTTGTTATGGGACAGATCATGGCCATGAATTCAGACTTTGGAATCAATGCATCAGTGTATATTGGTCAGACCTATTTCGATGAGTCATCACTAAATGTATGTGGAAATGAGGAAATCGAAATTTTTAAAACACTTGAGAATTACCCACGAGTCCATACATTTAAAAGTTCATGGCTTCGCCATTGGATTGGACCAGCAATTCACAGTTCAGAAATCGCACGCAATTTGAAACGGAATATCTCTAATGAAGATGAGGATGGACTTTTGATCCAAGCGTTATGGGAGAGTCGTGGAAACCTAAGTACAGCTTCAAATCAGCTCTTCATTCACCGAAATACGCTAAATTATAGAATTGATAGATTCAAAGAAAAGACAGGCCTTAATCTTCGTGATTATGATGACCTGTTGATGGTTTATTTGATGAATATTTAGGCACCATTAAAGGTGCCTTTTGTATCTACAGGAGTACGCGATGCATTTTTCGATACTCACTTGCAGACATGTTATGAACTTTTCGAAAGTACTGCGAAAAGTAAGACGATGATCCAAAACCAACAATTCCTGATATCTGTGAGATGGATAAATCGGTATTAGCCAAGAGCTTTTCTGCCTCATGGATTCGCTTATTAAGGAGAAAATCTATTGGGGCATACCCCGAGTGCTCCTTAAACATGTGTGATAAGTAATATTTATTCATAAATGTGAGTGATGCAAGCAGGTCAAGTGTTATCTTCTCCCGATAATGAATATTAATGTAATTCTCAATAAAAATACAATCATGATTGAGTGAAGTGTCTTCATCGGAAATATTTAACGATACAGACGTACGGCGAATAACGTTGATGAGTAATGTCTTGAGTAAATGGTCGATAATCATTTCAGAGTAGGAGTCGCAATCTTCTTTTTCAACAAGAATCGACTTAAGATAAAAGAGAATATCGTGTTTGTGTTTATAGTAGTTATGAATCGAAAATCCAGTGTCATGTTCATCAATTGAAAAGGCTACACCATCTATTCCAACAACAATATATTCTAATGGGTTATCAGGATCACTAATTTCGGTATGTAAAACATTGGGGTTGATAATCGCCATATCATCAGCTTTGACAGGTACAGTAGTTTGGTCACGGAATTGAAAACTACCTTGACCACGTATTACATAGAAAAGTTCAGTAAAGGGATGAGAATGAAGTGTAGAGTGCCAATCAACATCGTAATGAGAGGTTGATATGTAGAGAAACTTCGATTTCGTGATATTTTTTACTGTATCGATGACCATAATAATGCTCCTTTGTATAATTCAATTATAGGGTGCTATGGTAAAATAGGCAATGTTAGTAACGAAAATAATAGAACAATATTATAGTTTTGATAAAAAAGCAAGATACTACAAATCGAGAACAATATTCGTATAGGCAAAGCGCTTACAGTCGGTTATGATAGGACTATACAGGAGGAACATGTATGAAAAAGTTAATTGTGTCTGGTTTAGCACTCTTATTAATTCTTACAGGGTGTGGATCAAATGGAGATAAGCCATCCGAAGAGGTAACGCTAAAGGTAGCGGGACTTGAAAGTGGTTATGGAAAAGAAGGCTGGCAAAAGGTTGTTGATACATTTGCCGCTGAAAAAGGCGTTAAAGTTGAACTTGAAATGGTACAAAATATTGAGGATGTATTGCGACCACAAATTCAAGCAGGTGATGTTCCGGATGTGATTTATCTTGCAATCGGATCAAAAGGAAAATTAACAGATACTATGATTTCGGAAAAGAAAATCTTAGAAATCACAGATGTACTTGATATGAAAGTTTTTGGTGAGGATGTAGCTGTGAAAGACAAACTCCAAGATGGAGTCTTGAATACATTGCGCACGAATCCATATGGCGATGATAAAACATATCTAACACCACATTTCTTTGCGCCAACAGGACTTTTCTTTAATGAAGGATTGTTCAATGAAAAAGGTTGGGCAGTGCCAACAACATGGGACGAAATGTTCGCACTTGGTGACAAGGCAGCGGCTGAAGGAATCGCACTCTTTACCTATCCAACAACAGGATACTTTGATGCATTCTTCTCAGCATTGCTTAATAATGTTGTCGGACCAGAAATGTATGCGAAACTCATGAACTATGATGAAGCAGCATGGGCAAGTCCACAGACAAAAGAAGCCTTTGAAATTGTTGGAAAACTTGCACAATATACACATAAAGATACTGTATCCCAAGCAAATGGCGAAGGATTCACAAAGAACCAACAACTTATTTTGGATAACAAAGCACTCTTCATTCCAAATGGAACATGGTTACCAGGGGAAATGAAAGATGCACCACGCGCTGAAGGATTCGAATGGGGATTTATCTCAATTCCAAAAGTGAGTGCAACAGGTGATACGTATGCATCAACGTTTACAGAAGAAGTCTACATTCCAAGTGATGCGAAAAATGTTGAATTAGCGAAAGAGTTTATTACATTCTTATACTCTGATAAAGCAGTTCAAATCTTCGCGGAAAATGGCGGTGCAATTCAACCCGTTAAGAAAGCAATTGACTTCATTCCAGAAGGCAGTGATCTCAAACTCTTCTATAGCGTTTATGATAATGGTGCCAAAGCGAACTCGGTTGGATTTGCATCAAAAGATCCAGTTGAAGGTGTAGACTTAACATCATCAGAAGGTATTCTCTATGGAACCGTAAACGAAGTTGTATCAGGTCAAAAAACAGTTGATCAATGGTATCAAGAAGTTCTTGATGCTGTTGCAAAATACAATAAATAAAAGTGTACATGTGATTGAAGGCGGTGAATGTTCAATTCATCGCCTTATTATGATTGGAGTGACATTATGAACAAGAAAAAAACTCAAAAACGATTTCTAATTGGATGCTTAACACCTGCCTTGATTCTGATTGCAATATTTATGGTGTATCCAACCCTCAACATCTTCTACATGTCGATGTTTAAATGGGGTGGACTCTCAGAAACAAAGACATTTGTTGGGCTGAACAACTTTATAACTTTGTTTCAGGATACAAAATTCCTACAGTCTTTCCAAAATTCAATTCTATTGATTGTTGTTGTGACCATCATTACATTTGGATTTGCGGTCGTCTTTGCGAATATTCTTGTCCGCGAGAATGTCAAAGGAAAGGGATTCTTCCGTGTCATATTTTATATCCCAAATATCTTATCGGTTGCGGTAATATCAGCGATATTTGCCCAAATATATGCTGTCGACACTGGGGGATTGTTGAACAATATCATTTCATTGTTTAAACCCGAAACCTATGAGTCTATTCAGTTCCTTGGGGATCCCAAAATCGTGCTCTATGCAATTGCAGGTGCAATGATTTGGCAAGCCATTGGTTACTACATGGTTATGTATATGGCAAGTATCAGTAGTATACCCGAGCACCTTTATGAGGCTGCAAAGATCGAAGGGGCATCACGGATGACACAGTTCTTCCAGATTACATTGCCACTGATTTGGTCAAATCTGAGAACAACCCTAACATTCTTTGTTATATCTACAATCAATATGAGTTTCTTATTTGTAAAAGTGCTCACCAGTGGTGGACCTGGGGGTGCGAGTGAGGTCTTCTTAAGTTACCTCTATAAGCAAGCATACGACAATGCATCGTATGGTTATGGTATGGCAATTGGTGTCATTATCTTTATCTTCTCGTTCGCGCTTTCAGCAATTGTAAATAAAATTACTGAGCGTGATACGATTCAAATGTAGGAGGAACCGATGAAAAAACTTGAAAAATTATCCACAGAATCTGTTTATAAGTTATTTATCTATGTCTTCCTCATTACTTTGGGGATTTCGATAATCGTACCGATTGGTTGGGTATTCTTAGCATCACTAAAACAACCGCAAGAATTCTTTATGAATCCATGGAAATTTCCCGATGCCTTCTATTTTGAAAACTTTATCAAGGCATTCAACGATGCAAAAATGGGTGATTATTTCATAAACTCGATTGTCGTGACAGGGTTGGGAATTCTTATTTTATTACTTACTGCGCTACCCGCTGCGTACGCACTCTCACGATTTGATTTTAAATTGAAGAAGCCGATTAATGGTCTGTTTATGGCAGGTCTGTTTATTAACGTAAACTATATCGTAATTCCCATCTTTTTGATGTTGATGCGGATGAATAATGCTGCAAAGGCAGTAGTTGGCGGTGATATCTTTCTAAACAATCGACTGGTACTTGCACTCGTTTACGCTGCAACGGCCTTACCTTTTACAATCTATCTCTTAACAGGATACTTTAGAACCTTACCAAAGGCCTATGAAGAGGCAGCCTACATCGATGGTGCTTCTCATTTTCAAACAATGGTAAAAGTGATGATTCCGATGGCCAAGCCAAGTATTGTCACAGTAATCCTCTTTAACTTCTTATCTTTCTGGAATGAATATATTATTGCATTAACCTTAATGCCCGGATCCATGAAGACACTTCCAGTTGGCTTGATAAACTTACAACAGGCGTCTCGTGGTGCTGCGAATCCAGGCCCAATGTATGCTGGCTTGGTTATCGTTATGTTACCAACTCTGATTTTATATATATTCGTACAGAAGAAACTTACCCAAGGGATGACCCTTGGTGGACTGAAAGACTAGGTGAAATAATGACAAAAACAAAAGGTCGGGTGACCCTACCAAGCGAAAATAACTTCCTTGAGGAGACAAAAGACTTGATGAGTCGTTGGGGTGCTGATGCACTGCGTGATAGCGATGGAACAAAATTGGATGATGCGATTAAAGACCTTGACGCTAAAATCTATACGACATACTTTGTGGCAAGAGGCGCCAATGAATTCGCATTGCAACATCTCGACGAAGCACAACAACTATTCCTTTCGAGTGATTATGTTGTAGCGACGGAAACATCATTAACGATTCATTTTTTAGAAGGATTTCTTTTAGAACAAATCAAACCGGATACGATCCATGATCCAAAAGTATGGTGGCAAGTCTATGATCGCACGACGAATACAGTTGTATCAACAGACCTATGGACGGTCGATAAAAGTTCAAATACCGTCACAATCCAAAAGACAACACCCTTTCATGAATACAGCGTTAACTTTCTAAGTTATATGATTTGGGACCCAACGCAAATGTACAACCATATTACCAATGATTGGGGTGATAAGGACAAGGAAATTCCCTTTGATGTTCGCCAACCGCACTCATATCAGTTTATGCGTGATTCGTTGATAGAATTTCTGGAAACAAATCCCAAAACGGATGTTGTACGTTTTACGACATTCTTCTACCATTTCACACTTTTCTTCAATGATAAGCGCAAAGAAAAGTTTGTAGATTGGTTTGGTTATGGATCCAGTGTATCTCCAGCAGCATTGGATGCTTTTGAAAAAGAGCGCGGTTACCGTTTGGTTGCAGAAGACTTCATCATGGGACGTACCTATAATTCAACATTCTGCACACCAACGCAAAAATACCGTGATTACATTGATTTCCAACAACAGTTTGTAGCTCAACAAGCAAAAGAACTCGTAGATATTGTTCACAGTTATAATCGTGAAGCAGTCATGTTCTTGGGTGATAACTGGATTGGAACAGAACCCTATGGGAAATACTTTGCATCGATTGGTTTGGATGGTGTTGTTGGTAGTGTTGGAGGTGGCGCGACTTTACGGCTTATCGCCGACATTCCCCATGTTAAATATACAGAGGGACGTTTCTTACCATACTTTTTCCCAGATACATTCTTTGAAGGAAATGATCAAGCAATCATAGATGAAGCACTGACCAATTGGGTGGGTGCACGTCGCGCACTTCTCAGAAAACCACTGCATCGTATTGGCTATGGTGGGTATCCAAGTCTTGCTTACAAATTCCCAAAGTTTGTCGATTTGATTGCATCGATTACCGAGGAATTCAGAGAAATACTTGATCACATCGAGAACGCGAAGCCACTCAGCAAATTTAAAGTTGCAATCCTAAATGATTGGGGTTCCTTACGAACATGGCAAGCATTCATGGTTGCACATGCACTTCACTACAAACAAATCTATTCTTATTTAGGAGTTCTGGAAAGTTTAAGCGGTATGGATATGGAAGTTGTATTCCTCAGTTTTGATGATATTCTCGAAGGAATTCCAGAAGACATTGATGTAATTATCAACGCAGGTGATGCCAACACGGCTTTCTCTGGAGGCAATCGTTGGGACAATCCAGCGTTGTTAACGACAATCCGAAAATGGGTCCATGATGGGCATGGGTTGATTGGTATTGGAGAACCCAGTGCCTACGAAAAAGGCGGTCGCTATTTCCAACTTGCGGATATACTTGGTGTCGAACGTGAGCGCGGGTTTACGCTTTCCACAGATAAATATTTTGAAACGCCATTGGATGCGCACTTTATTACTGAAGACCTGCAAGGATGTATGAATTTCGGTGAACAAATCAATAACATTTACGCTACACATGCGCAAACTGAAATTGCCCATATGGAAAACGAAAATGTGGTTGTGAGTTCACATCAGTACGGTAAAGGACGCGGTGTATATCTGATGGGGTTGCCATACAGTTTCGACAATACCCGTATCTTACTCCGCAGTATTTATTATGCATCAGGAAAAGAGAACAGCCTGAAACGCTACTTTGTTAGCAACCCAAAATGTGAAATTAATGTTTACCCAAGCAGTGGTAAGGTAGTGATTGTAAACAATACTGCTGAGGTTCAGACAACTGATGTTTATGATGGCAGTGGAACGCTACAAACGTTGACATTACAAGGTTCGGAAATTAAGTGGGGTGATTTGAATGAAGAAACCATTACTTATAATTCTTAAGCTCATCGCATTTGTTGTGGGTGTAGCACTCATTACAATCAATCAACGAACGATTGGTATGATGAACTTACTCTGGATGGTCGTAGGACTGGGTATTTTACTCTTTCTTATGTACGACTACAATCGAAAATTTCGCTAACCTCTTGAGAAATCAAGAGGTTTTTCTTTTTGCGAAAGTTTGATAAAAACAAGAATACAACAATAGACAACAAAATGCTTAAAGCGCTTTCATAGTGAAGCGTGCTATGCTTGAATTAGTTCAATATTGTTGATTAAATTCAGCAATGAGCCAAGGAGGAAGGCAATGAGAAAACGTATTTTCGCATACTTATTCTCTGTCGTCATGATGATATCATTGGTGGTTACCAATCCCACACGATTGATAGCAGATGGTGCAGAGTGGTACTCAGTTTCCAAGAGTGAGGGGACGGTCACTGAGGCAATTGATGAGGGCATTCGTTATTATGACTTATCATCAACAACAAAGAATGGCAATAACGACAATGCAGCAATTTTTGCGCGAACAACAGAGTGGGTTATGAATGGCAAAGAGGGCAATACAATCTTTGAATTTATGCCACAATCAGGTAAGAATCGTTTTGCTGTATTCCTATATTACACAGATGAGGCTAACTATTTGTCTGTCGGCTATGATATTGGCGGATGGTTCTGGGAGTATAAAATAGATGGCGTTGGTGACTATATGAAAACCACGCGTATTCCAGCACCGGCAGTTAACAGTAAGAATACGCTTGAAATATCATTGAAGGACAACAAACTCCTCGCATGGAATACAAGTGATGCGGGAGAGCGGGATATGCTTTTTGATAAAATGGTTGATGTCGATGTTATCGATCAACTCTCAGAAAAATCACAAAGCATTAATATTAAACTTGGGACCTATGGTTCGGAGTTATCTTCAGTCCGTATTAAGGCTGTGGACCAAGAAAACATTATCATTCCTGATCCAGGGTTTGAAAGACCGGTGTTGGATATTTACGATCCTTATGATTTAGTAGTCGATTTTGAAGCACTTACGGATCAAGAACTCAAAGATATGTTTACAGTTCAAACTGGTGACATCGAAACCAGCATTGTTGATATCGATGGAAACAAACAGATGAAAATCGATTTCAAGTCAACAGGTCGTCAACTCTTAAGTTTCCGTGAGACACCACTTCTTGAGAATTTCGAGATGAGTTTTGATATGAAATTTGATGCAGTCATGAAACGATTCGGCCCGATGTTTAGGAATGAGGATGCAACATCATTTGCATATGCAGCTGTCGGTGATGCAATGAATCAGTACTTTACGGAGCATTATGGTGTGAACAGCAGTTATTCATCAACCACAACAGCTACACAACTTGAGCCAGAGGAAACGTATCGATGGAAAGTTCGGGTTGAAGGAAAAGTTATCTCGCTTTTCATCGATGACATTAAAATTCTTGAAAACGAGATGACCAATATGCAAACCGGATTGGGAGCCTTTGGATTTGTAAAGGATCGTGGAGTTGCTACAGTCTATCTCGACAACATCCATGTGACAAAACTGGTCCCTGAACGTCCAGAAGATCCAAACAACGAAGGTGTCATTACAAACACGCTCCAAACTGGATCGATGACAGTAGAAATTGATGAAGGCTTTCCGCGAATCTTAAGTTATACGATGACATCAGGCGATATTATGATGGGTCAACCTACAAAGATTGACACGATTCGTATCAACGATGTCGATATTGTGCCAACCGTGTCATTCACGCGCGTAAGTGATACGCAGGCAGACTATATCTTAGATGTCGTTGATGCATCGGCTTCAATAAATGCAACACTTAAAGCAGTGCTCACTGTGAAGGACCATACCGTGAGATTTACAATTACGGAAATCGTCAATCATAATGAGGATCAAACAAGTAATGCACAAATTATTCGTACAATCGAAATACCAAATCACAGTTTGGTATCGGTTCAATCCGATCAAGCCAATGCAAATATCGTGGGTACAGTCATGTCGACAAACACAACAGTTAATGGTGATACATTAACGTATGTTGATGCGTCAACACGAAACTTTGCGGCAAATTACATGTACGGAATCGTATCCAATGATACACTTTCCGCAAGTATTTACTCAAATACGCAATACTCAGCTGGAGGTGGAAATCGCGATTTTACACGAATCAATGCACGTGCAAAAGAGTTTAAAGAAAGCGTCTCCGTTGGCCTATCCAGTACACCTTGGATCTATCATCGTGATGTCATGTATGGTGATGATACCTTGGAACTTCCCGAAGTAAAAGTGGTAATTACCGGTGATGCAAATAATGATAATGTGGTGGATTGGCAGGATGGCGCAATTGCCTATCGAAACATCATGTACTCACCAATTGGAGCCGAAAATGTGAAGGATTTAGTGGCATATCGTATTGCCATGAACTTCGGTTCGCATGCTCAAAATCCATTCTTGATGACGTTGGATGGAATCAAGAAGATCAATCTTCATACAGATGGACTGGGCCAGTCAATTCTTCTTAAAGGGTACGGAAGTGAAGGTCATGACTCAGGTCACTTAGATTATGCAAATATTGGTGAGCGAATGGGGGGATTGGAGGAGTTTCGTCAACTTCTTGACGCATCAAAAGCGTACGGTGCTGAGATTGGCATTCATATTAATGCCTCAGAAACCTATCCGGAATCCAAGTACTTTGGTGAAAATATTCTAAGGAAGAATGCAGATGGTTCCTATAACTATGGATGGAACTGGATTGATCAAGGAATCAATATCGACGCTTCCTATGACTTAGCCAATGGACGACGCTTGCGATTTGAGGAACTTAAAGAAGCCGTTGGCGATCGACTTGATTGGATTTATGTTGATGTCTGGGGTAATGGTCAATCGGGCGACAATAATGCCTGGGCCAGCCACCAGCTCGCAAAAGAAATTCACGACCAAGGATGGCGTTTGGGTGGTGAATGGGGCTATGCATTTGAACCCGATTCAACGTTCCAACACTGGGCAGCAGATTTAACCTACGGTGGCTATTCACTTAAGGGAGTCAACTCCAATGTGAGCCGATTTATCTACAACCAGCAACGTGATTCATGGGTTGGAAACTATCCATCATATTCTGGGGCAGCAGACTACCCGTTGTTGGGTGGCTATGATATGAAGGACTTCGAAGGATGGCAAGGGCGTAACAATTACGATGGTTATATTGAGAATCTCTTTAAAACCAATGTGCCGACTAAGTTTCTTCAACACTATGAAGTAAATCGTTGGGTAAATGGTGATGCAGTTTCAATGACGAATCCTGATGGAAAACCAATCTCATGGGTTCCTGAAATGGAGATTAGCCTTGTTAATGAACAAGGAGACCGTGTCGTTGTAACGCGTAAGTCGAATGACTACGCAAATGATATTGCAAATTATCGTTCACGTACAATGACATTAAATGGTCGCTTAGTCCTTGATGGAGAAACTTACTTATTACCATGGAATTGGGATGAGAATGGAAATCCTCTAACAGGAAATGATGAAAAACTCTACCACTTTAATACTCAAGGTGGAACTTCAACATGGGCAATTCCAAGTGATTGGAATGTAAGTGATGTCGTTGTCTACAAGCTCACTGAAACCGGTAAAGAATACATTGATACAGTTTCTGTAATTGATGGTGCAATTACACTCGATGCAACTGCAAGTACTCCATATTCAATCTATAAAGGCGAACAGGCACAAGAAACAGTAACGTATGGTGAGGGAGCACATATTGTTGATCCAGGTTTTAATACACAAAATCTTGATGTATGGAGTGTAACAGGGGATGGTGCAAGTGTTGTTAAATCACAAGCATCAAACGACATGTTAGCAATCACTGGTAATACTACGGAAACGCGTGTGTCTCAAGTACTTACCGATTTAACCCCTGGGCAAAATTATGTTGCCTATGTTGGGGTTGATAATCGCAGTGATGTCAAAGCAAGTATCTCAGTAAGTTTTGGCGATACTGTTGTTGAAAACTACACCTTGAGATCAATTGCTAAGAACTACGTCAAAGCGTATGCACACAATACGAATTCTTCAACTGTTAACGGCAACAGTTATTTCCAAAATATGTTTGTATACTTTACTGCGCCAGATAGTGGTGAAGTTACACTGACCCTTGCGCGCGATGCAAGTGATCAAGCAACCTACTTTGATGACGTCCGCATAACAGAGAATGAAGGTAATACGCATATAAATAACACAACCTTCTTCCAAGACTTTGAAAACAGTGCACAAGGAATTTACCCATTTGTAGTCGGTAATATTGAAGGTGTTGAGGATAATCGAACCCACTTGTCGGAATTGCATGCACCGTTTACGCAACGGGGTTGGAATCAAAAACAAATCAGCGATGTCATTGATGGCAAATGGTCCCTTAAGACGAATGGTCTTACCCAACGAAACCGCTTGGTTTACCAAACGATTCCTCAAAATATTCGCTTTGAACCAAACCAAAAATACAAAATCACATTCGATTATGAAGCAGGGTCTGAAGGGACTTACGCTTTAATTGTAGGTGATGGTGAGATGGGACAAGGTGAAGTAAAAACACCACTCAACGCAACCCTCTTTGATGAGGGTGCCAAGACCTATGAATTTGAAATCGTTGCATCACCGACAGGTCAGACATGGTTTGGTATTTTCTCAACATCAACGGCGCCGAATCTTCAAGGTTCCGCAGATAAGGAAGCAAACTTTAGAAGTTACAAAGATATTATGCTCGATAATGTACGAGTTGAACGTATTGAATCTGTTGATACGGTTGAATTAAAAGACAATGTGACAAACGTTATACTTAGCGGAAGCGCAGACTTACTTAAGACAACCGATACGTTCAGTGCTCCATTTGATGAGACATTGAAAGCGACACTTGAAACAAATCATGAAGGCATGGATGTTGATGTATTTACGCTTAATGTACAACGTGAAGATCAAGCACTGACATTACCAGAGGGACGCAGTGTTGAAGTCATGGTACCTGTTAGGACAACCCTCAGAAGTCTGGAAACTGTCAATGGGGTTTACCAACAAACGGAAAATGGGGATCTTGTGCCCCTAACGTTTACAGTAGATGCGGGAATGATGCGTGCTCCTATCTCATCATTTGCACCGATTGTTGTAAACTATGGTATCGACACTGTCGATAAAACAGCTCTAAATGATGCCATTCAAATCTTCACTACTTTAAATGAATCTGATTATACTGTGGAATCCTGGGCAAGTATGACTTCGGTCTATGATCAAGCAGTCGTTCTGTTTAATGCTACAAGTGCAAATCAAAACGATGTGAATGCCATGACCCAGTCCTTAAATGACGCATATGATTCACTTGTTCCGGTAACTGTTGTGGATAAGACACAACTACAAGAACTCGTCAATGCGTATGATACCTACGATTCGAGCGCATATACAGACGAGAGCTGGGCATTGTTAACTGCAGCATATCACGATAGTGTACTCTTGCTTACAGCGCCATCAGCAACACAAACGCAAGTAGATGCAATGGTATTGCGCCTCAGGGCAGCATTTGATGCTTTGGTCGAATCTGAGCCATCAACGGTGGACAAGTCAGTGCTCGCAGCACTCATTGTAAAAATTGACAGTTATGATGAGAAAGCTTATACACCAGAGTCGTGGGCGGCGCTACAATCAATCTATGCGGAGGCGCGCATTATTCTAAATGATACAAATGCAAGTCAAGAATCCGTGGATGCAATGGTAATAAAACTGCAGCAAGCCCATGATGGTTTGAAGCGGATTAGCATTGTAAATCCAGTCGTTCCCGATAAAACGCTACCAACTACCGGGGTTCGTAATCAAAATACGATGGTACTTCTTGGTATCTTTGCGATTATTGCAGGTAGCATGTTATGGTATGGAATGAGACGTTACAAGAAAGAAGACTAAAAGAAGTTGGAATCGCAAGATTCCAACTTCTTCTTTCTGTTCTCTATTCAGATACGAGTTCAAGAGATATTTCATTAACTTTGAAGAGTGTCCCATTAAAGAGTGTTTTATTAAAGTACTCACCAAATTCTTTTTGAAATTCGTCACTGACATTATAAATATAAACATAATCATAGTTTTTAAGAATATCTTGATACCAGTCTTCAGAATCGACCCTTACCGTCCAATTTCCTGTTTTATCAGGATCAGTAGTAAGTGACCATGAAAAGGGTGGGTTGATTGTATTGGGAAGCAAACTGTAGCGTGATTTCCAATATTCAAAACCAACAGTGTCCTGAGCAATGAAATATACGCGTGCATTGTCTAAACCGTGTGTGGCGGTAACTAACGCGTGGTCTTGTTGGGTTCGTACACTGGTTAGCTTGGAGAGGTAAAAACCATAAATTGTTGAGCATACTAGTAAACCAAGAGTGAGAGAAGGAAGTAACCATTTTCGGGATAGTGTAAAGGAATCTCGCATTGAGGCTATGAAAATAAAATAGAGTACAAGCGGGAAAATCAATGTATATGTATAGCGATCAAACGAAGCAAGATTCACTGCTTCATACTCAGTAAAAATGAATACATAAAGGTATAATACACCAACTAAATAAAGTAATGTAAATCCAAGAATTGCGAAACTCAGCTTCTTTAGTGGTTTTTGTTTGATGATTAAAAGAGTTGTTAGACCTAAGACGAGGATGCATAAAAGTGCGGGTACAATTGCCTGTATAAAATTGGCCAGAACCTCGTACTGGTATGTCGGTCCGTTCCCCATTAAGAATTTTCCAATTGCGTCAATACTCGAATTTCCTGGGGCGGCTTCTGTCGCGGGAAGAACTTGCTTGAGATGTATTGACCAGGAGAATTTTGTGAGGATTAAGACCAATCCCATTCCTAGAATTTGTTTGCGCGAAAGGTTGCGCGTGATAATACCGATAAGAAGAGCAATGAGTGCAATGCCGAGTCCCGAATCTTTGGTAATGATAAGCATAAATATTGCCAGACTCAGGTTCAAGGTAAAGGGTGATTCATGTTTGGCATATCCAATGAGTATATAGAGGAAAAGAAGTCCCAGAATCTCATCGACATAAAGTGAGTAATAATAACTTCTAAAGAAATAGACTGGAATCGTGAATAGAAGAATCATCATCACTGCACTTTTGAGATTCAATTTCTTACAGTAACCAAACATAGGCACTAATATGGACCATTTAAATACATTGGTAATGATGAACATGTTTGGTTCCGTGAGTGATCCCGTGATGCGCATGGAGAAATACTGCAATGGTGAAAGCCCGGGAGGGTAGTTTGTAAAATGAATGCGTTCAGGATTGAATGATGACAACTGATTGGTCGTAAACATATTCTTTACGGTTAATCCCCAGTGAGAGAATTCGTCCCATAGTGAAACTGAAACCAAGCGATTCATCAGGATAATACTTGCTGTCCCAATCAAGAAGCAAACAATAGCGGGGTCTTTAAAATCATTAAGGCTCACGTCGTGGCGTATCTTCAAAATAAAAAAACCGAACGATATAAGAAGTAAGAACATAGAGAGATAGTATCCAAATGAGAGCAAATTAAAAATTCCAAACCCATAGTGTAAGAGGATGAGTATCATGTAAGGAATGGCGATGGATGATGCAATGGATCTGTGGGTAAGCTTCGCAATATTAATTGCGGCAATAAACATTAAGCCAATCATTAGCAGGATATTAATCATTGTGCTTACCTTGGAAAACCCAGCGTCTTTGAATTTGATAGCTAATTAAGAATAATACAAGATCAACAAGAATCTTGATGACAAGTACCTTATGTCCCAAGAGTGCGTAGAAAGCAGAAACCAGAGCACCGGAAGTTAAGGATTGTACCACAACCAATATGTAATAACGTCCCATTGCATGTTTCTTATGATCGCCTGCAAAAACTACTTTCTCGTTGATCACAAAATTATATAACGAAGAAATAGCCCGTGAGACAAGCGTCGCAATCATAATTGCATGGGTCGTGTGTGCGAGTAGAAAGTAGCGCACCAATGCGAAAATTCCGATGTCAATTAGAAAGGAAGAGGCAGAGCTAAAGAGAAACTTGAAAAATGCAGAATATACCTTAATGGAATCACGTACAGGTTTAAAGTGGGATTGCTCATTATTTCCATAATAAATTGTTTCGATGGGTACTGAAACAAAGGAAATATTATTTTTAGCGGCTTCCATAAGCATGTTCATCTCAAACTCATAGCGGTCACCTTTAACGTGTAAGAGATCCTTCATGAAATTATAGGGAATCCCTCTTAAACCTGTTTGTGTATCATGCAAGGCAACACCACTGCTTGCTTTAAAAACAGAACTTGTGATCTTGTTGCCAAAACGACTTTTTGGTGGAATATCATCCAAATTGAAATCACGCTCTCCCATAATGAGTGAACTTGGGTTCTCATTTAGAGACGCTGCAACACGGTAAATATCATGAGGTGTATGTTGCCCGTCAGCATCAGCAGTAACGACACCAATAATGTGTGTATCCAAAAGGTAGGAAAATGACGTCTTCAGTGCGGCGCCTTTTCCTTTGTTTTCATTATGCACCAAAAGTTTAATTCCGTGAGTTTTAGGAATTGCTTCAAATATGGGTTGTGTTTCTGGATTGCTCCCATCATTAATCACAACAATTTTCACATGATTTCCAAAATCCGGATGTTGATGTAAATCATCAATAAGTTCAAGTAAAAGTTCTGTTGGGTTGTATGCGGGAAGTACGATTGCAAAATGCTGCATTGAATTACCTCCATTCTTATAGTCGTGAAAAGTCCGTTAACTAAACTTTACCATAGTCATGGGACGAGAATCTTACGATTCTTTCACAAATTCACAGAAAAAATAACGTGCTCCTCAGAAAAGAATGGAAAACACGAGAAATTGTGATTTTCAGTTGTCGTTTGATAATGTTCGGTGAAAAGAAATGGTGTCTAATGAACTCTAGATAACCTTCTTTGTCACTCCATATTTAAAAGTCAATTGGAGAATTGCTTAGAATGTAACGAAAAAAGAACCGCTAAAATGTCGTGTAAATTTGCTATAATGTAAGCAAAGGAGTTTCTCATGGACAAACTAAAAATGTGGTTTCGCATCAAAAACAACCGTATCATTGTTGCAGTTGTTGCACTTGTAGTGATTGTTGGAACTGGGATTGGGTGGATAGTCTTAAGCAAACCTGAACCAATTATTGTATTTAAGGAGCAAATTGTTGTTGAGTATGGAGATAAAATTATCCGGGAAGCAGATGTAATCGCCGAAATACTAGATCGTGAAAAGTCAAATTACGAATCAGTCTCAATTGTAAATCCTGAACTCGTGTTTGATACGAAGAACGCGTTTCGTGTTGACGACGCAGCGATGAAAAAAGCTGGTATGGATGAAAAAGGAATTCAAATGGTCTCGGATATTCTCAAAGAAAGACAAGACATTGGGAAAAAACTCTCAGAATTTAAAGAGTGGCAATCGTTTTCACCATATCAAACAAAGGTGATTACACTCGCTGTTAATGGTAAAGAACGTGAGTACACTCTGGAGTATCTTGTCTTGGACACACAACATCCCATTTTGACTGGGGTGGTGGATTTTGATACAGACTTTAATGACGTTCCTGATTATACGAAGTTGTTTAAAGCATCTGATCCAGTAGATGGAGATCTTGCGGTTGTTGTAAGTGGTGATATCTTCTATGATCAGCCAGGGATCTATAAACTCGTTGCGACGGCAGTTGATAAAAATGGAAATAAACAAGAACAACCATTCACAGTTACAGTTAACGAAGCAAAGAGTGTAGAAACAGAATCTGCTCATTCAGCGGAGAATGAGCAACAAAATGGAACAGAGAGAACATTAGTATTCCGCGATCGAATCATGATTCCCTCACCAGGTCCATTGGGAGTTGGGCGTATCTTAGATCTAGAAGCATCGGGACTCGATGCATCCGAAGTGAGTATCGCATATAAAACACAGTCAAATGAAATAACCTATTTTACGCCTCTTGAGGAAATTACCTTGGATGATTTACTGCATGAGAGTGAAGAACTATGTTATGCACACGCATCAGACCTGTACTATCTGTACAGTGATTATCACATGTCCTACCAATGTAATCTGCTTTCAACCGGAAAGTATGGGCTTACTCTGATTGATGGGGCTGGATCACACTTTGCATTTGTTAAAAATCCCGCAACGGATACTATAATTGCGAACGTAAATGGTGTTAAGACAGAACACATCATTACATACTATCGCCGATTTGTTGGTGGCGTATTTGATCTCAAGGCATATCAAGAAAGCTAAGCCGTTATCCCTCTATAAAACACTTAAATTAGTGGTGAATCGTCAATTCATCACTTTTTATTTGACTAATTAACTGAATTTGAGCGATATGTGAGCAATATGTTAAGTTGTTAGCCTTATTTGATTGTTTCGTGATTTTCCCTTCTGTATAATAGAAGCAGAGATTCTAATCATAGAGGGGAGATTTTATGAAAAGAATAATTAGGCGAGGGCTTGTACTCTCGCTCACTTTAGCGTTACTGTTAACAGAAATGCTTTTTACTGCGGCTCCGGTTATGGCGGATGAAACTGCAGGTATTGATTTAAATGGACTTGTCCAAGAGACAGGGGAACATCGATTGGATGAGAAAACATCAATCTTATCATCCGGGAATACCGTTGGTGTAACCTATCGCTTGGTTCCAAATTTTACGGAAGGCGAAGCCCAAGGAACACGTGTGAAAATCTACTTACCATCATTTACCTATAGTGATGGTAAATATGCGGAAGTTCCGGTTGGAAGTGAACCGACCGCATTGGGGATTCATGGAGAAATTAGTGCGAGTGATGACTGGATTATTCATTCCTCACCGACCAAAGATGGCGGTTGGTTGGAACTGGAGTATCGTGGCAATATTCGTCCAGGATCAAATCCTGCTTTTGAGGTGAAGTTTTCAACGTACTCAGATGGCAGCAATGGTCCTTACGGGTCACTTCCTGAAGGTATCACGTTCAATGCATTTGGTTATGTTTCGTACGCAAGTTTCAACAGTTATCCAGATACGGGTTGGGAGACCGCAAATCAATTTGATCCTGAATCAAAAATCACAATGATTTCTTCTAACTTGAAATGGGAAGCAAACATTAAAGCAGCCGAAGGAGACAATCCTGAACCCATTCCAATGTGGGATCGTTATCAATACATTGATTATACTTACGCAATTGAAAATACATCATCAAACTTGAATTCGATAATTGAGGGGTATACAGTCACCTTTAATGTGGATTCGACGGCGGATACACGCAATGGAATCTTGACCTATGATATTAACCGTTATCGTTACAACAAAGATGCTGAGGCAACACTCAATGAGGATCCTGGTGACACTACAGGCCTTTTCGTAGGGGTTCCTGAAAAAGGTGGCATTCTAATTTACGACATTACGGATTGGAAGGAAGGGGAAAAACTTCCAGACCCGATTCCGTATACCTACTCTGGGGTAGGTGTTATTGAAATAGACCAGAATACAAAAACGAACAATCAAAAAATAACACCAGAGGGTGCTACAGGTGCAAGCAAACGAATTTATCGTATTTCGCTGCCAATGTCGCGACAAGGATTTCCAGATTTACCAACGGACTTTCAAGTCACCGCAATTACGAATGTTATATTTGCGAGTGATGCAAACTGGTCAAAAACATCGAGTACAGTTCGCTCGATTGCAGAGCCTTCTTTCGCTGCAACAATCGATGTTCATGCACCACAAAATGAGATAGTTTTTGGTGAGGAGACAGTTATAACAATTGATAATCTTGTAAGTGGAAGTAATGTTCCGACTTTTGATAGCATGCTTGAGGTTCAGGTCGATGCAGGTTTTCATGCAAACCGTATACATGTAACATATCCGCGTGCACATGCATCAGATGCTGCATGGAAACCAACGCTGGAAACTGCGGTGTTATCTGATAAAGTTACCGGACAAGATCAAATAATGGAGCCATTGACACTGCAACCCATATCGCAAACAATCGTTGGAGACACCGTAGTTGTCGTCTATGATATGAAAGATGTCTATGCGCGTGATGGGTGGAGTGGAACCGTGCGTGTTCCCGTGCAGAAAACAATCGACCCTAAAGCAAACACGGGTGTATCGATGGATTTAGTCGGCCAAACAACCATTATTGGACCAATCACTATAACAGGTATTTTTGAATATGTACAATACTCGGCAAACAATGGTGACTTGGGTGCTCCGACAGAGTATCTACAAACAATTAACCGTGAAACAACGGATACATTAACACAAAATAGTATTTATCCTAAAGAACTGGTGCCTTTGCACCGCATCGTAGTAGGAGAAACTGCAGCAGCGAATCATACATACGCAGTAGATTATGACAGCAGCGCGGACTTAGATATTCAAGCGATGAGTGAAGGCGTTGTCATGGCGTCTGGAACATATACTGCATCATTAAATCCCCAGAATGAAGACATCGCAGTGCATGTCAATTCGCTAACAGTGCAGGCAATACCAACAGCACAATCCATCACGTTCAAAAGTCGTGATGGTAAACAATTCATTCTCAATGAATCCAACCATGACTTCGCTATTGCGAAAGAACTTACGTTGGCGGCGCTGGGTCTCGATGATATTGCGACGATTCGAATTGATTTCAATCAATCATCATTTGAAGATTACACGTCGCTTGTCATCGTGCATGCAACCATCAATAAAGGCGTTCTAGCAAACCATACAATTCCAGCGGTATTCGATGCGTATCAAGGTGTGCCTTTCAACAAGGACCGCAGTAAAAAAGTCGATACAAAGATAAATATTAAACTTCCTCAAGTGCTTTCGTTAACGGCACAAAATACCGCAACTTATGGTTCAAGCAACGGTACTGCCTTCTGGCCATCAAATGCGCAAAATCCCAATCAAGGAAGTCTAAGTGCACCATATGAAGGCATGATAAAAACGGTATACCGTGCAAACACCCAAGGTGTGATTGCACCGACATCGACCTATACCTTAGACTTTCAAAAACCGAGTGGCAAAGGATATTTGACCTTGGACACACTCCGTTTAACGCCAGAATACCTAAACAATGCTGATGTTAAAACGATTGATTTCGTCGACATTGATGGTAAAATTGAACGTATTAATGTCCCAACCAATGATCAAACGATGCAAGAGGGATTTCAAATCACACTCAAGCGCCCGATTCAAAAAGTTACCATCTATGCAGATAATCTCAAATTATCCACACTCACAAACCTGATTGAAACACAGATTCAATCAGATATTGATATGGGAACAACACAAATTGTTAAGGCGGAACTTTCAGGAACCCAACACGCACCGTATCCTGACACAAAGACAGCTTCAACAAGCCATGCATATTCGGTCGCAGCAACACAATCATCTGTCAGCGTACGCGCGGTTCATCAGGTTGAGACAGGATTGGGTGTCAAAAACACGTATACGAATTCTGTCTATCGTTACCTTGGCTATCCTTACTACATTCATGACTACACACTTGATATGGGGTATAAATCCATCGGAGGGTTTGTAACATCCTTAACACGACCAACAAGTGCAAATCAAAGCAATGATCAAGTGTTGAATTTGACCATTGATGTCCCTGAAACACAATTTGATATGTACTATATCAAGATTCAAGACAAAGCACGTGATTATGTCACAACCGTTGATATCTATCGCAAAGAAGGTGACAAGGAAGTGCTCTGGCAGCGTGTTTCCGCAGATGAATGGGTTTCAAATACTCAAGAAGGTGCTGGATTCTGGCGTATTAATGTCGCCCGACCTGAAAATAGTGGCACAGATCTTTTTGCATCCTATACGGATGTTGAAGGCGTAGTCAACCATCCGTATTACAAATCGGCATGGGAACCTGCTCCGGAAAATCCTGTAAGTAAAGTTGTCGTGAACTTTAAATTTGATCGTCAAGATCAAACCACTGCACCACAAATGTCGGGAAGTTCCAATGACCTTGTTGAAACGATGGGACGGTTTTACGCTGTTTCTGAGAAAGAAGCGAAAACTACTACAGTAACAGCTTTGGATACTTTTGGACTCAAAACCGAAACGACACGAACCGCAAACGCAACCATCAAGTCGGCAGTTATGAAACCTTACGCATACACGAAGACAGGTGTTCAAGATAAAGTTACCACAGCAAGTGCGACAGTTCTAATGGGTCAAGAGGGCGTTTATGTTGCGTCGCTTTGGAACAAAGATATTTCCAACGCGTACCAAAGTAACAACCATTGGAACAGTGTATCATCAGAATATGTTGAATGGATTGCTGATAAAGACTATGCATCATTCCATGATGTCATGCTTTATGAGTTTGTATTCCCCAACAATCCCACGACAAATAAAGATTATAATTTTGCGACAACCAGTATGTCAGTCACACCAGTGATGGCAAAAGATGTGTATGATCTCGCAATTTTCAGTGCGGATTCAACAACGCCACTTATTATTTCTGGTGAGACACTGCGTTCAAACGCGATCATCAAATTTGATACAAAGAGCCAAAACCGTGGAGTAACCGTACATGATGACGGCACGCTCACTGTTGCTCTGGGTGAAAATGTTTACCCAACTCGTATTGAAATGAGTGTTAAAGAAATTGTCGGTCATGGTGATGGCAGTGCGGAAATTAAGGGACGTGATGCAAACACAATGGGGATTACCATCAATGACATTGACGTGCGCTTCGCAGGAATTGTTAATGGGAACATGCCATTAATTGGCACAAGCAATGTCTACCGTCTGCCCAGTGGATTTGATCAAAAGAAAACGTTGATGCACACTTCCTCGGCTCAGTTGAGTGGTTACACACCGCGTCTTGGGGCTACCGTTGGACTTAGCAGTCCATCCGGTTCAACCTATGATTACCAAAGTGATGGAATCACACCAACATCAACTCGATTTAATCTTGATGTCTATAACAACAGTGAAGCTGATATTAAAGATGTAAAGCTAACCTTTAAACCCGACAGTGCTTTCCGAATGCAAACTATTCAAATCCCCGCAAGTATCTTTTCAGGAGAACAGTGGGCGGTCAGTGAGGTTGGTGTCGTTCATAATGGTGTTGCAATCGCAATGAATCTCAAGGATATTTTTGTGCTTGAAGGTGATAATTATCGATTGGATACGGCCCAACTCTTCGAAACCTATCCGGATGTCTTTAAAGTGAAGAAAAGCACATCACGATACAGTGATGTTGAAATCATTCAACAATCATTGGACGCAATTTCTGTGACGTTCAGTGCGCAAGAAGGAACCCTTTTATATGGGTCACTGGCGCGGAATGCCGATGCGACACTATCAAATCATTTAATTGTCGAGGGGGCAGAAATCGTTGTTGATGGGAATTGGGTAGATCCGAGTGAGCATGGGAACTGGGATTGGAATTCACGCCCTGCATTTGTGAGTGATACAACCAATGCCTCAACAAACTACACCAAACGCAGTGTAAACAATGTCTCCGCATTCGTAACGCCTGCTCAACCCATTTATGTTAATAACGGGGGTACAAATAACTCACAGACACCAAGTCTCAATTTAAATCATGATTTATACAACCGTATTGCGAACGTGCAGTTATCGGCAACCATGCGTGATGCAAATTTTGATTTTATTCAGACAAACCGTGAATTTAGCGATACAAATTCATTGCAGGCAATTGCATACAACAATGTAGCTGTCGGTGATCAGATCACGATACTTTATGAACTCAAGAATAATGGTAACGCTAATAACCTTCCAGTTTTCAATCCAACACTGTTTGTAAACACACCAAAGGGTCTAAAAATTGCCGACTTTAATGTGGTTACAACTGCGGATGCAGTTCCAATACTTGACAATAATGTGCTGACGACGCGCGAAACAATCACGTCAAACATTGTCAAAGGGGCAAAGGTAGCGCTGGGAAGTGACCTTGGAAGTGAAAAAAATCTTGAAGTGCATTTTGGAGATACCGTTCTCCAACCCAATGAGTCTGTTTATGCATGGGTTACATTCGCTGTAATTAATGATTTTGGTGCAGATGTGTATGCATCGCAAAATCAAACCATGACATGGAATGCATATGCAAAACCAGATACAACACACCACTACTTTTCTTATGATGTGAGCAGTACTTCAAGTGCACTGATTCAAAGTGGTCGGACGGATGTCACGATTGATTATGACAAATATCCGGGTGCAGAGAGTGTCGCCCACCTTTATAACACAGCATACCGTAATGCGAATCCAAATCAATTAAAAATAGTAAACAGTTATGACGTGGAAAACATCTCGGGTCAGGCAATGCGACTTCAAATCAGTGATGTTATCAATGAAGTCAAGCACGATGAAACGACACTGTGGATGGATATTGTTTTAAACACGGATGGATTACGGGGGTTTGTCATGACAAAATTCCCAACAATTACCTATCCCAATATGACTTCGAAACACTATACGCCGACATTGACATATCGTGACAAGACTGGGGTGTGGCAACCTTTGACTGAAGATACACCACTTGAACTCTTAATGTCACTGAACGAGATTCGCGTGTCCTATGGTGTGGTTGGGGCGTATGATGAAAACGGCGAAGTTCAAAAACTTCCCGAGATTTTGTTGCGTGGTGTGGGTCATTGGCAACAAGCAACCACCGCGACACGAAAAGACTATCCAATAAAATCAAGTGCAACATTACATTATCAACATGAACACGATGAAATAAGCGTAGCCTTTAAGCAACTTAAGGAATCCTCGGTAACGACCTACAAAGGACAACCATCAGTAGGTCTCAACATTCAATCCTTTGATACTGAGATTGAAGCAACGGCACCATACAACGGCACCGCAATAGGAAAGACATCGTATCTCCCTCTGGAAACATTTTGGTATAAAATTACAGCTGAAAATATTAAAAATGATCAAGGACTCAAAGGAAATACGGCTTATGGAAAAGGCCCCCTCAATCAACCGATTATCATTGATAAGGTGCCAGAATATGTAACAACATCTTTGGATCCGTATATCGATGGCGAGATTATGAATGTTGAATCAGCCATTGCTGCTGGAGCATTGGATCTGAAATTCTTCACATCAAACACTTCGCGTGACTTTATCTACCCTGAGGTTCATGTGTCAACCGTTCAAGGTCGTGATGTTGGGGGTTCACAAGCATACCATAATACCAATACAAAATCGGGTGATGGATGGTATGCTACAAACAATGAACCACCTAAAAATACTGCTCTCAATCCTGCAAAGGTGATTACGTACCGTGTTTTTACCTATACATTCAAAGATGAAAAAATTGATCGTGGTGAACGCATTGAACTTGCTTACGCGGCAACAGCGCGTGAACACGATCTGCCCACCGCAACATATAAAGATGATGGACGTACGCTTTATGCACCGTATCTTGGAAACTATGGCCCCAACAATCCTGTTGTATCTTCAATTCGAACGACAGCAATGGACATGGCTTCATTGCGCCATGATGTTGGGATTACAGGAGTACGCAATCATGAAGAGGAAAAGACAGAGTTCTTAGCATCTTCATATGCCTATGCACCGGGATCTCTTGTTGCGAAAAACCCAAGTTCAAATCGCACCGTCGTAACCTTCTACGACCAATCCGCAAACAATCAAGTTGTTCATCAAGGGTTCCTCAATGAAGGGGGCTCACAGTCACTTTATACAACCGTTAATGGCACGACAAAAACAGATGTTTATGATTTGATGACACAAGCACGTGTCGAAGATGGTGCCATTAAAACTGAAGAAAGAATCCTTTGGGCTCAAGACAGCGTGCAATTAAGTAAAGGATGGTTATACAGTGCTTCAGAAATGGTTCCCGATACGAAACGTCAAACGCATGGTGTTGATGCTGCCAACTTCTATGAGCACGATGACAGTTTGAATCACTATAACATTGGGTATTTAGGGTACACACCTTACCTGTATGATGACTATACGTATGCCGTGCAATTGCATGAAATGTTTACGATTCGAATGCATGCCATTAATTACGGTGATGCATCGCTAAATGGGGGAATCGAATTCCTCGAAGTTTTACCTGTTGGTATAAGTCCGTATGATGCGAATGGCGAATTGTCGCTTATCGCTACGTTGAATGATAAGAGACTCGATACGAAAAAACTTGATATCACAATCATTCAAACACCACAATCAGCGGACCCTGTTTATACTGCCCCGGAAACAGAAGGGGTGCCGTATGTTGTACGCATTCGTGTTGATGAAAAAGTGGGGCAATGGTGGAACCGCGGTAATCAGGATGAATACCAATTGACGGTTTCAATGAGAGTACGCGTTGAAAAAGAAGTGACACCCAACGCAAGTGGCCTTTCACTTTGGCGTGATACGTTAAGAGTATCCCTCATGAATCCTTCAGAAAATCCAAACTATGAGATCTATGATAGCCGTTATGGTGGTTTTAATCGTAGCTTAAGTTCTTACGATCGCCAAAACCTATACAACGATGCGATGGTACAAGGTATGAATGCACCGGTATCGGCAATTTCAGAAAGTAGTTCAACCAGTTACTACTCATTTGAACCGTATGGATTGTATGTAAGGGGCCTTAACTCCAAAGCCACCACACAGATTGTTGATGGTGAAAAACAAGCAGTAGCACAGGATGTTATTGCGATGCGAAAGCCAACCTTACGCATATGGACACAACCAAAAGTAAAAGGCGTGTTACCGTATGATGATACTTTCGAATCGTTTGTGTTACCATATTATGAAACATTTGAATTACAAGCGACCGTTGAAAATGTGCAACTGGAAGCACACAATGAATATAACCGTAATAACAGTGGATACAGTTCAAATCAAAATGATGACATTTGGCGTAATGCACCGCAAACAATTGGCGGTGCCCGTGGAGCATGGTTTGAACCGGTAGTGACGATGACACTTTCAGAAGGTATTGAACCTGTCGATGAGAATGGACAGGTGATTCCAAGTGGAGGCAGTGGTATTCAATTTAATGCCATGCGCCAAAATAGTGGCATCAATACCGTATCAAGCAGCGAAGACATCACGCGTTATTTTGATGTTACCTATGAATCAATCAATGAAAATGATGGTTCCAAACGTGGTGTCTTGAAATTTACGTCCAACGATGCGCATGGTGCTACAGTTGGATATCTGCAAAACCTTGTCATTACACCGAAAGTAAAAACAGTCGGTGCACCATCATCACAAGGGAGTGCGCCGTTAACGCATTATCAAGACGTCCTAACTGTTGCGACATCAAGACGCGATGTATTCAATCCGGTTGTCTCTTCACAACACACAACAGGATCTGTACCTTCGCAAAGTACGCTTGTAATGAATAACGGCAGTTACTTGCGGGATAATGATCGCAAACGTCGGGACAGTTCCAGTACGTGGGCAGGAGCAACAATTACAAACCCTGGCATGATGCCATTACCGGAACGTATGATTGCGGCAACGCAAAGTTTCGATGCCAAGACGATTGTTAATCTTCAAAAATGGTCACAATTACCTGCATGGAATACAATCCTTAAAGATGTTGTTGGGACAGCAGGGGGAGCATGGGGATCAACATCCCTTAGAACCCGACGCCCAAGTATTCAAAATCAAACAACAGTAGGTACGGATGCAAACGGTGTTGTTCAAGAAACAGCATTGGTTGATCCAGCGGGTAAATTTTGGATCCGCACCACAGTTTCCAATCCAACTGAGCCCCATGTTAATCCGTATGTACAATTGCAACAATCCAGTGATATTTATCACTCAACTTTTGTAATGACCTATGAAATCAGCGCACTTTCAAAGTTAACCGATAAGGTTCGCATTGCAACGGACCGAGGGATTCTTGATCGCCCTGCTTTTGAGGCCCTTGGGTATAAAGTGGATGTCATTAATGCGGGAGCATTGATGCCTGAGGAAACACGTCAACATGTTCAATTTAAAGTAACCTTACCACCAGATGATAGTCTTGGGATTGCAGGGAGATTGAAGACGGATGCCTCCTTTACATTCATGTTTGAATCACAAATGATTGCTGGTTATGAAACAGGGTTTGACACGGATACACCAACATGGCAAAGTGATGCATTGCGCGTTGATTCATTCGTATCGATTGAACCGATTGAAGACGCGAAAGCGACCGTAGTTCAAGAACCGTCGTATGTCCGTTACCTGCAACGTCGTGATGAAACCTACGATATTGATCGCAATGGAACACTCACAAGTCTGTTCGCATTTGATGGCGCAATGCTTGAAGTCATTAAACCTGCGGCACAGATTCGTAAGAATACAAGTAAGCCCCGCGAATTGTATTCAAATGGAAAAAGTGGTGACACCTATTTCAATACTTCAGAAGTTATTGATTACATGATGACCTATGTTGAAAACACGGGATCATCCGTTAAAGAATTTGTTGTTGAGGATATTATTCCCACAACACAATCTGCTGATGACAGTATCAACACAAGCAAACTTCCCATTAATACAGATGTTTCGTATGTAAGTACGGGATCATGGCTCCTTCCGGATACAACACTTGTTGCACTTGCGGAAGCGGGATTAAGTGTTGATGATGTCTTTCAAATACACGTATATGTATCCAACGACATTGCGGTCAATGGGTATGAACCGATTGATGCATCGTGGACATTGCTTAATCCCCATGACACTTCGCTTCTAACAAACACGCAAATTCCGCTCGAAGGCACGCTTCGTAAAACCCGAAAAGTACGTTGGGTTATTACATCAAGAGATACGGATAACTTCTTAATACCGACAGGATTTAAATTGAATATTGATGCGGATCCGGACACACCAGGAATCCAAGATGTGATTGAAACAGACCCTGAGAATCACAGTGTCAGTCTGTACCCATCATCGGTCACCGATGCAGCAATACATGTTGGTGTGAGGGCAGAATCTGATGCGAAGACAACACTATTTATTCATAACACTGCCCAAGTGTGGAGCAATTATGTTGAAGACTATCGTATAAAATCAGCACAAAGCGAAACACGTTCATACCTTACGCCTTCGCGTCCGGTGGTAAATGTTGAGTATAGCTCACGATACTATCGTTCTGACAGCACGGGACAAAGACCAGAACACGAACGCTTTGGATGGAGTGATATTCGGACAATCAATCCACCACTCAGTCCATACCTAAAATTCAAAGGACGTTTTATTAATGGAGATGATACGATGTGGGCTTCTGATGAAAGTCATATTTATAAATCAGATGCACTTATCAATCCCAATGTAACGTTCATGTTGCCGCGTGCGATGATGATCAATCCAACATCATTCACCTATGTCGCAATGGACTCCATTGATAGCAACCATGCGTTACACGATGACTACCGTTCGCAATATGTTCTTAAAAAGGAACAATCCAATATGTGGACATGGCGTGTTGTTCGTAAGGATGGCACGATCAACAATACCGATATCAAGATGGTCAAATCGTATACGGGACCATGGCGCGATGCAGAACAAAATGTTGTCAACATTCGTTTTGAAGGAAGCATTGCTCCAGGCGATGTTATAGAAGTTGAGTTCATTGGTGAAGTGAATGAATACGAACCTGCTTCAACAGGAGACGACTTGAAGTCCTCCGCATATATTACCAACAACACAGGGTTACTCCAACCACTGAACTCGCGTCAAAACAACAAGAATATTCTTGGCTATGGTTTGGATACGTATGATTTTGATGAGAATGGTATGACAAATGACCGTCTTGTGTTTGCGGAACGAACGATGTTTGAATATGCAAATTATGATAACTTTGGAAAACGGAAAGTTGCTTACTCTGACTTGAATAAGGCTGGGACGATTCACCCTTATGCCACACCTGTATCGGAAGGTCATAACTATCGTTTTGAGATATCTTTGGATAACTCAAAAGCACAAACAGCCAGCCCATATCCGTATCCGATGATGTACGATGTCTTGCCACATCTGGGTGATACGAATATCATGAACACAAAGGCAAGAAATAGTGCGTTCAAAGGATGGCTCCAACCAGATTCAATTCGACTTACCAATGAAGGTATCAACAATAAGACTTACGGTAAGTCAGAATACACAGTGTATGTGGGTCCCTTTACAAAAGATGGTAATGGAAAAATAAGTAAAGGCGTGCATCCAAACGCTGATGTTGTTGCGAAACAACAGTTCTATACGGATATGTTGGATGCGAAACAGCGGAATGCTTACTTTGTGAGTTTGTCTGAGTTGGGGAATGATGAAGGATTGCTAAAAGAGGTTGAATCCATAATGGTACTCTTCACCAATCCGCAAGAGGCACTTACGGGTCAGCAAAAACTGAAACTTAGCTACGAATTGCAGGCACCGATTAATGCACCGGTACTCTTTGAGGAGCCAACAAATCCCAATGCATACCGTGATTATGTTGGTTGGAACTCTTTTGTAGGAACGCAAAAAGTTGTCGGATTTATGCCGCAAGAATCAAACATGGCAGGATCGTATGTCATGCAATATGCAGAAAAAACAGCAATTGGAAATTACATCTGGTTTGATGCAAACTACGATGGCATTCAAAATGAAGGAACATTAAAGACAGATGCAAACGGCCGTCAACTCCTTCAAGACTTTATTGACTTGGATGGGGATGGCACGATTGATGATCCTGGAATCAATGGCGTTCGTGTAACACTTAAGTCGCCAAATGGTTACGATGTCGATGCACAAGGTCGCAGCATTGTTGTGGTTGATAACATATGGTATGTCATCGACGAAAGTACAGGAGACCTGTTACGTGATGATGTATTCAACATGCCAATTATCGCAAACGGCCCCACATCATTTATCAGTGAGTCCGATATTAATGGAAATGCTGGATACTATATACTTCCGAATATTGCGTCAGGAAACTACCGATTGGAGTATGTATTCCCCAAAGACTACGACACTTATGGATTGACAACACCAGTAATTGGTGAAAATGCAGCATTGGATGTTTATGAACCGCAAGAAACCTATACACTGGGGAAATCGGTCCATCGTGCAATGACATTAACCATGATCTCATCTGAATTCCAAATCGACGCAACAATGAGTGATGCACGCCGCATGGCTTTCGATGTAGGTCTTGGTGAAACTATCGACATTGGTGGAAACGTCTTCTTAGAAAATCCAGAGACATTTGATGGTTATTACCAAGCAGGTGAGAAACCACTTCCTAACTATCAATTGACACTTCGACACGAAGATGGTACCCTTGTCAGAAATCTTAATGGTAAGGCGATGACTGCAGTCACGGATCGTAACGGAAATTATCAGTTCAAAGGACTGCCATTGAATAGCAACTATCGAATCACGATTCAAGATGAAAATGGTGTTACATCGGTTTCCAAACCTATCTCGCCATTTATTCACAATACCGATCCACGTGCTGAGCGAGGCGATAATGATGGTTATCGTGATGTAGAAGGACACTTTACATCACACGTCTTTACAACCCATGCAACTGCTAAGAAAAATGGTATTTATGAAATGATTCAAGGCATTGACTTTGCCTTCTACCAACGGACGACTTACGGTTCCATTGGAAATCGCGTTTGGGATGATCGCAACAGAGATGGAATACAACAGACAGATGAACCAGGCCTTGCAAACCAGCTAATGATTCTGGAACAATACCGCAATATTAATGGGGAGTGGGTAATTCAAGAGAACTTCATGATGACAACGCAGTCAAATCATGATGGTTATTACTACTTTGATAAACTACCAACCTTGGTTGTTATTGATAATGTGGAATATCCACTAGGATACCGTGTTCGTACTGGAAAATTACTGGATGGTTATACAGTCACACTTCCGCATGTAAATGGGTCTGATGCGACAAGCGACAGTGATTTCTTTGCAGATGGTAGCATGAGGCCCGATGCCATGATTGTGTTGGGTGAAAACGTGGATGGTCTCATTTTGGCAACAAACAATCTGGATATTGATCTTGGATTGGTTGAACATGCCCGTGGTGGCATTCATGGAAAAGTATGGGATGATATTCGTTTCGATGGAATCAATCATGCTTTAAAAGTTGGCGAAGAAACCGCAATCCGTCTCGAAGTGTATGCCGATGGACACTGGCAACAAGTTATGATGGATGCAAATGGAAAAATGGAACTACCAGAGTCCACGCGAAGTGCTCAAAAAGTAATGCAAGTTGTAGCGAGTACCTATGCATTTGAGAATCTGTACCAAGTCCATCCACAAACTCTGATTCCTTTTGAATATCGTTTGGTTGCAGAAAATATCGATCTCACCCAACGAATTAGTCCGCAACGACAAGGAACAGATCGCGCGCTAGACAGTGATTTTGTGGAAAGCGATCGTAGCGCTACCATCACCGCAATGACAGATGGATTTACAATCTTTGATGAAGCTGTGCGAACTCCAGAGGGTACTCATCCACTCTATACAGCCCAAACTCAGACACACATTGACTTGGGTTTGCATAAACTCTCAACACATGCTCAGATTGGAAACCGAGTGTGGAATGACCACAATCGTGATGGTATTCAAAATGATGATGAGGTCGGAGTGGAAGGTGTTAAGGTGCAACTTCAAGTCTATAAAGACCAAGCGTGGGTTGCAGTGGAGCGCGGTGAAACAACAACAGATGAAAAAGGAAATTATACCTTTAATGTCACTGTTGCAGACGAGGGTCATATTCCCTATCAGTATCGTGTGTTAATCAATCGGGAAGCAGAACATGCAGTCACGCTTTACAAACAGGGTGATGAGACATTGGATAATGATTTCCGTGATGCAAACGATGACGATAGTGGCATTGTCGAAACAGAGCACACGCTTATTTCGCGAGAAATCCAACTTGTCGAAACAGATGTTAATGGGTATGCAGATTATGAAACCGTGGCGGACGACACTGATGTTGACGCAGGTCTCATTGTCTATGCACCCGTTCAGACAATCGGTGATCTTGTCTATCATGATCGCAACAACAATGGCCAGTTTGACATGGATGATGTTGGATTAGCGAACATCTTGGTAAAACTTGAGAAATACAATCGCGAAAGCGAAATGTGGGAACCTTTCGCTGAAACAAATACAAATGAAGATGGATTCTACGAGTTCAAAGTTCTTGCCTTTGACATGGATCGAACATCAGCAGAATACATGACTGCGAATCAATATCGTGTGGCGGTTGTGTATCCAAACAACATGGTTGCTATCAATAACTCAAGGTTTAAAGAGACAGCGATTACTTATGATACAACGCAACATATGAGTGTAAGTGATACCATCGAACTTGTTGAACACGACATATCGGGGCGTGCTGATCGTGAGACATTACGCAGTGATGTGGATGTTGACCTTGGGATGCATGCTTATAGCACAACGGTTACAATTGGAAACCGTGTGTGGATGGATGTCAACGAAGATGGTATTGAAGACGCAGCTGAAGTCGGTGTTGAAAATGTTCGTATCGACTTGCAACGTTTCAATGAAGAACTTCAGCAGTGGGTTCAGGTGGATACACGTTATACGGATGCATTGGGAAACTATCAATTTGATGTTGCACCTACAGATTTTGATTCCAATTCACTGTACTATATGAAGACAATCAAATATCGCGTCCGTGTATTCAAACCAGAAGGCACACTCTTTGCGAAATCAAATGTCGCAATTGAGAATATTGGGTCCGATGGTGAAGCAATTTCATATCAGCTGAATCGATACGATGGTCACGATCTCACAACAATAGCGGATAACCTCGACCAAAACTTTGGTTTGGTTGTGATAAAACCGAAAGTGAATGTGATTGTACCAACAGGGAATGCTCCTGGTATTTTTATCACCCTGGCGCTCGTCTCTGGATTTGCATTCCTTGGATTGAAGAAAAAACGTGACGACGATGAAATCACAGATTAAATATGCAATGCTAAGTTGTGTCGTACTTCTCAGTGCGACCCTCTCGCAAGCATATCCTGTTATAAAAGAAACGAAGAGACTCGAAATAAAAACGATTGAGAATAAAGATTATATTGGAACCCTTAAGGTGGAAGGTATCTTCAACGAAGCCCTGTACGCACCTAATGACAACGAAAAGTACTTATTTCATAATGCTGAGGGGTTGGATGATCGTCATGGCGAACTCTTTCTATCTGCAAACAGTGGTTCAGTGATGGGCGATTTTACATTAATCTATGGTCACAATAACTATGATGGAAGCAAGTTTGGTAATTTGAGTTATCTGCTCGGTTTGGATGTAATTCCAGATTTGATTTACGAACAAGAAAAAGAAACACACACCTATGCATTTCTCTTTGCTTTTGAGTTTGAGGACGGAACAAGTGTGTTGGAACAGCAACTGTACGGTGAACAACGCATGGTGTATATTGAAACACTGAAGCAGCGGGCGATAAAATCAGATCATGAACAAACAACAGTTGGTGATATTATTTTCCTACAAACATGCATCGGATCATATGGCGATCAACGCTATGTATTTGCCTTTACGAGGGTGTCGTAATGAAGAAAGTGGTCTATCTTTGTGTCGTGATTTTGGCGTTGTTCATCGTATTGCAACCAGAGTTATCACGCCATATCCTAGGATTTAAACTGTTTATGATTCATGATCAATCAATGCATGTTGCGATCGCAAGACAATCGGATAATGTACCACAAACAGGAATGGTTGTGATTCAAAATCACGATAAGTATGCCGTGGCATCTTCAAAAGACGCAGCAATAATTATGAGTGAAGTACATGTGTATACCAAACAAAAAGAAGATACACTGTATCGTGTTGTCTTCGCTGTCCCACTTCATAGATTACTCGTGGGTGTTGTGTTTATTCTCGTTATAAAAGGAGGGTATGAATGGAAAAAAAGAAAATTACGATCATTGGGGTCGTCTTAGTATTCGCGGTTGTCTTCTTTGGCTATAAACAATACAACCGTACAGAGGTAAATCATGATCAGTTTACCGTGACATTAAATCAGCGATTCAAAACTGAAGTCCTGAACGACACAATCTATCTTTACATCCCAATTAATACCAACCTTGGTCATACAACTGTAAGTGTCTTAATTGATGGTAAGAAGGTTGATGCTCAAGAATTTCAATATATGATTTACAGTATTGATACAAAGGTACCTCAGGAGAGTATTCGAACATTTGCTCTGAACGAGTTACCACTAACCATAAGTGTAATCGTATCCTGAAAAGAAGTCGGAAAATCTCCGGCTTCTTTTTATAAATTATTAATGTAGGTAAGTTCGCTGCCATCAGCTTCGTATTTAACAATACGTGAAACATTGTCATTTGCTGCAATTGCTTGTTCTGATTCGCAAATTTCTACAATAAAATAAGCAGTGTATTCGAGTTGGTAGGTTCTCAAATCAAAAATATCGGTATAGTCAAATAATATCACCAATGAAAACTCGGTTCCGTTTGGGAGGCGTTCCAAATCATCACAGTCAATTTGAATGGCATTGCTGAGATCAATCTCGAATTCTTCAGAAGAGAAGAGAATGTTGTGTTTAAACTCATGAACATAGTTCTTCTTAAGGCGTAAGGGAAGTGGTGAAACAATGTGTTGGCTTGTTATGACCAAATCCTTGATATGGTTGTCAGAGATATTCATAATCGTAAGATGATCAAGGAGATAGCGACTGGTGCTATCCACCGTATATTTACAATGAAGCAAGGGCATTACCTCGTCAGCGCGTTCGTTGAAATGCGTGATGCGCACATCATGCTTGGATTCGCGACGTCGTTGATTCTCATGACTGATCGTAAGGTACAGGGCAACCATCGTAATTAAGCCCCCAGTAATAAACCCGATAAAGCCAATCCATCCATCTGCAGAACCCACTTTGGGTAGATTAAGATTGGTCTCGTGATACAAACTCTTGCCTAATAAAATGATACTATATGCAAAGGGAATCGAGAAAACTACAAAATTGAATGTACTAATTTTGATTGCATCATCGACCAAGGACCACTTGCCACGTTTAAGTTTGCGACGAATGAAAATGAGGTAGGTTAATACAATCATACCTAGAGCCATAATGACACTGACTTTCAGAAAAGAACCGAAGTAAAGATAACGAGGTTTGATATCGAGAAGTATCGGTTTCATAATGAGCCCAAATGCAAGGACCACGAGTGCTACAACAATATCTACAATGATAATTCTGTTTGGTTTCTTATCCATAATGTACCCCTATTCTCTATTAAATATAATATAAGTAGGTTCTAATACTGAAAAGTATTCATATATGACTATGAGTGATGTGATTGATGTCTTCGTTTATTCAAAAGGTATTGGAGAAAAAGTCCAAACAAAGTACTGATGGCAAAGACAAGAATTTGGTGAAGTAAAAGTGCTGACCAAGGTGACAAAATGTTAGTGGATAAAATGTACAACGGACGCAGTTTGATTAGAACAAACTCATGGATTAGATAGGTCATGAGTGTGGCGTTTGCGAGTGTTTTAAAAACCATCCGGGTACGACATGCAAACGTTGCCTTATTTGCGAACCATTGAGAAATTACAAGTGTGGCAATGACAGATACAGCAGTAAACAATCCGTTTCTATCATCAAGACGTATGAGAGACCCATTGATAAACGCTGGATCATTGCGCGTGAAGGCAACGGAAATACCAACACAAACAATCATTGTTATTGCAGCAAAAACCGCATAACTCCGTCTAAATGTGCGAGTAGGCATCAGATTGAAAATCAAATGTCCTAAAATGAAATAGCCAAGCGTCATTGAGAAGTATCCATATTGGAGAAGTGGAGAAACACTGATTCCACTCATTGTTTCAAGTGTCGGAATAAAAGATCCAAAGAAAATGCACAGACCACAAAAAATCAGATGTTCCTTGCGTGACATCGACTGGCACAGGACGCGAATAAAAGGAAGACAAATAAGAAGCCCTGCGAATGTGTATAAAAACCACAGCGGAACCCGAAAGGGTTCAGAAATGATTGTTCTAAAAAAATAAAATAATGAGAAGTCCCGCAGACTTTGGTATTCGTAAAGTTGGAAACAATAATAGAATAATGAAGCGAGTACAAGGACAGTCAGAATCTTAAGAACACGCTGTCTATAGACAACAGAAAATGATTCGATCTTAGGAATTAAGAGAGCACCACTTACAGCGAAGAATATTCCAACAGCGACTTTGCTTGTAAAGAAAGCAGCTAACAATCCCGACAGTGTCGCAGCATCAACGCCAAAAGTAATTACTTCAGGGATGTTAATTGTATGATTGACGATAACAAGAAATGAAGCAACAATTTTCAAGATGTCAAAAATTGGATTTCGTTTAGTTTCCATAGTTTTCTGCTGCATAACTGGGTGCGTAGGAGTGGCCAAAATCAAGGGCAAAGAAATCATTGAGAAAACGTGCATAGTCATCAATAGACTTAAAATTAACGCGTGCAGTAGTTTGATTTTCAACTTCTTCAACAATCTCCAAATTCATAATGGGATGCTTGAAGTCACCGATTGAAAGTATGTAGGGTTTACCCTCCGTAATCTTGGCATTGGTCTCAAAATACAATTGACAGGCATTGCTATCAAAACGCGCATGTTCTTTCTTTATACCGGCCATGGATTCAATGGTGATTCTTCCATCAAAAAATTGAATTTCATCGAATCGTGTGCGTTCGAAACATGTGTAGATCACCAATGAAAGGATGATCATATTGTAGACAAGCCAGTAGATTCCATAGTTTCCTGTGATACCTTGCACAAGATAAACATACAGCGCAATGAAGTGGAAAAGGAGCAAGACAATGTGTGGCCATGCAGCGCTTAGATCAAAAGAACGCTTGTTTAGCGTTACCCCCTTTTTGGTAACTCTAAAACGGGCGGATGCTCTTCGTGGGATAAACAACTCACGTAGGAATGCGAAAAAAAGTTTGGGTGCAACAAGATATTCCATAACCTGACTTACAATGAGGCTAGTGTGACCTTGTGTTGTAATTCGGAATGTAAGATATTGTGAGAATAACGAAGGCAACCAAAAGGATAGAAAGACAAGGGGGTGTATTTTGATAAACTGTACTCCACCGAAAATAACTATAATAGGCAGCAAGAGATAGACAAGCTTCGAGAATGTTGACAACCAATAGATAACACCGTATCCATAAATAAAACGCTGTTTGATGCTCAGCTTTTCTTTGTTATAAATTCCATACTTTTTGAGAACTTGGATGGTTCCGCGTCCCCAACGATTCTTTTGTTTAATATAATCGTCAACGGTTTCTGCCGAAAGCCCACTTGCCAATTGTTTGTTTACAAAGGCGGACTTCCATCCTTTGTTTTGGAGTAAGAGTCCTGTTGCCATATCTTCAGTGATGACGCCACTTGCAAATCCACCAATTGAATCCAGTGCTGATCTGCGGAACAGCGCGTTGCTGCCGATGTACATCATTGCATCTTGTGTGTCTCTAGCCGGTTGCAAAACGCGCATAAAGAGATCTTGGTCGTTTGCGTAACGGCGCCCCAACTTCAGATTCTTTTGGAAGATATCAAGATTGTAAAATGTCTGAGGCGTTTGTACGAAAGCTACAGTGGGATCGTTAAAGTGATCCATTGTCTCGGTAAGGAAGTTGCGTTTAAGAACCATGTCAGCATCCTGTGTTACGATGATTTCCCCGGTAGTGACCGCCATAGCATTATTTAGATTTCCTGCTTTTGCATGAAGATTGTTTTCACGGGTTATGTAGTGTACATTCAAGTCAGCACATAATTCCTCAACATCTTTGCGTTTCCCATCATCACAAACATAAACATTGAGTTTTCCACTTGGGTAAAGGACATTCTTTGCCCCTACGATTGTAGGTGTGATGACACTCAGCGGTTCATTGTAAGTTGCGATAAAAATATCCACTGAAGGAAGTGGACTGGATCGTTTCATTTTTTCTTTTTCCTCAAATGGTGTCCAAAAGAGGATCAGTGCATAAACTGATTGTACAAGTCCAAACAACTCAGTAACAAGGATTAAGATGCTCCAGACGATATTCTGTGCAGCGTCCAGAGGCAATGTGAAAAAACTGCGATACATCAGATAAACTAGTTGCAAGATTATTGTTACACAAAGCAAAAATCGAATATTTCGATTTCCATTTTGATACATTAAATAAGCCAAATAAACCAATAACATTGACACCAGTCCATAAGAAAAGACCAACATACTTAAATTCATATTAAAACCCCACCCATTTCTTTTCAAATCGTGTATATACCCCAGATTTAATAAAGTACACAATGCTCAATATTATATCACTTTAATATTTATCGGCAACCTTGCTCCGAGGGTGAGGTTGATTAACAAATGCATTTCGCATATACTTTTAGTGAGGGTAGAAACGAGAAATAGAAATGAAACGATTTATAATAGTATTATTAATGAGCTTACTCATTGTGAGTTGCTCATCAAAGCAAGAGGAGAAACCAAAGGCAGAACCTGAGAAACCAGCAGTGATAGAAAAACCTGTTGAGAAACCAGTGGTCACGGAATCCAAACTAATTACAACAGAATGTACTTCGACAAGTAGTGAAGATATTGGATTCGACTCAATGTCATTTACACATAAAGATGACAAAATAAAAACACTGATCATTAAAGCAGAAATGCCAGTTGATTCGGTTGAAATAGCAGATATGATTGACGCTGAAGATAAAGAAGAATTTTATGCTGAGATGGGATACCCTGATGAGATTGAAGTGTTACTCGAACGCAGTGGTGATACATCATTCACATTAAGCATGATTATTGACTCAGAGAATGCAACACCTGAACTTTACGAGTTCTTTGAAGAAGCGGGTGGCGCGTTTAAACTGATTAACTCAATGTCACCGAAGTTGTTAATCATGGCCTTAGAGACACAAGAAATGGCTTGCAAGAGCGAATAATAAGGTGTCACAATAACCACGAGTCTTAGGATTCGAGTTTTTCTTTGATTTATAAAAAGACGAATGCAGGTGCATCCGTCTTTTTTGTTGTAAGGAAATCTAAAAAATGAAAGTTGATAAGAGTGCAATGATTGCTAAACCACCTTGCGTAAGTATAATCTTCTTATTGCTAGTAAAACTTCCATACGTCGCAACACAGATAATATATACCAGAACAAGTCTCGAAATCTCCAATGCCGACCCTGAGAAAAACAGTGCGTATAATAGAAATACACCAATCAGTCCATTGTAAACACCTTGGTTCTTAAGTAAAACCTGAATCGAAGGGTGTGCGATCGTGGCGTCATTCAAATTAAAAACCTTACTTGTTTGTTTTGATGTTGTGGCGAATGTTTCGAGATACATGATAAAAAAGAATTCAATTGCAACGAATACAATTAAGAGCGATGAAATGAATGACATAGAGTTTCTCCTTAAAAATTCGTTTTTATTATAGTTCTGATGTTTGTCATATGCAAGCGATGTGCGCTATCACAAAGAGATGATGAAATATGAACTTTATAAATTAAACGTTCGAGTATAAACAAAAATTTATATGAACGCCTATCAAAAATACGGTTTGTTACATCACAGACAACTTTCGTCACAATTTGAAGATTATATTAAAATTGTGAGTTAATATACACAATGAAGATTAAAACAAGTAATTGCATGTGCGATTACAGATACCTTCAATCGCAAAGTAATAATGAAAGAGAAGGAAACCTATGACAAACAAACTAAAAAAAATTCTGAATGTAACTATTGCAGTAATGATAATGATGTTAGGAGCTGGCGCAATTCATGCGGCAGGTGACGAAACGATAGCAGATATATTCTTGGACTCAAAACTTGCATCTGCAGTAGCGAATCAATTAGGGAAAGCTGTGTCAGATCCCGTTGAACAAACTGAATTGAATTCTATAAAGGAAATTTTAATTACAAATGAAGCTGTTGCTGATTTAACAGGTCTTGTAAGACTAGAGAACTTGATTCGATTGAAAGTTACAAATGGTTCACTTACTGATTTATCAGAATTATCCTCAATGACCCAATTAAGGTTTCTCTATATTGGGTCCAATGATATTACAGATCTTGAGCCTATTCGCAGTTTAGTGAATCTTGAAGGATTGGAAATTTATAAGAATGCAATTTCCGATATTACACCACTGAGCAATATGCCGAAATTAACCTACTTGCATGCATACGGTAATGCCATAACCGACATAGCGCCATTGGCAGCTCTGCCAAGAATTGAAAGGTTGGATTTAGGACTTAATCCTGTAGGGGATGTATCACCACTTGCTAACGCCGTATCATTGACAAGTCTTCAGTTAAACTCAACAGACATTTCTTCAATTGAACATTTGTCACAACTTGTAAATTTGAAGAAACTTGGTTTCTTTAATAATAAGGTAGAAGATATTAGTGTACTTGAAAATCATCCAACACTGAAATCACTTGATTTCAGTAAGAACAACGTGAGTGATATCAGCATATTAGAAAACATACAAACATTAACAGAGCTTCGATTCAGTGAGAATAATGTCCAAGATATCGAAGCATTAAAAAACTTAAAACAACTTACAATTCTGGATGCTAGTATAAATAAAATACAGGATATTCAAGATTTGCAGTTACTAACACAGGTGGATACGCTCTTAATAAATGACAATGAAATTCACGACATTAGCTTCTTATCAGAGTTTAACAGTATGTCGAAATTCTCTGCCGCTAACCAGAAAATTGCACTTGATACTGTGGATCAAGGAGTATCTACAGAAATAAAAATCAGCGATAGAAATAATGAGGTTCCTGCTTTGAATTTCGTGACACAAGGTCTTTATGAGAATGGTGAACTTACATGGGAGCATGCAGAATCCAATCAATTGACCTGGGATAATGGAACGAACTTCAGCGGAAGCATTAATCAGGATGTTTCTGAAATTCAGTTGAATAATTATACTGTTACTTTTGATATGGGGTCTGCAGATTCCAATCAAATATCCAGTCAAACTATTGTAGAAGGCGACACAATCGTTCCCGTTGAAGCACCACAAAGAGACGGGTTCACATTTGAAGGATGGGGAATAAATACGCCTACCGGTTACATAAAGTGGGATTTTATAAACGATAAAGTTCATAATGATATCACGCTGGTTGCACAATGGGCAGCAATTGCTAAACCCAATTTGCCACATGATGATACACAGATACCACTCAATCCAAACAACTCAGATGAATTGCCACAAAGTGATGCAACCCAACCAACACAAATAATGTTGGGAAATAGCAAACTTCCACAAACTGGGATTTCGAATCACTCACTATTAATCGGAGCTATCTTGATGATTACTGGATGTGCTGCCATCGCAATAAGAAAGGGAAAAGCATCCTAAGATCTGCAAAAGATAATTGTATAAATTACTATACTAGAGTTCTTCGTCCGGAAGGCTCTAGTTTTTCTATTATCTTAGGATTGAGGAGACAATTTGTCGTATAAATACACTTAAAAAGAGGTGTTAAGCCCCGCAAAATCGTCAGTTTGAAAATCTTAATAAAGCAAACAATGTTTAAATTATTTAAATATCGTTCAGGTTGTAATGAAATGATTTAAAAATATCGCTAAAATATTGGTTTTATGTCACTGAGAAGTGCATTAATGACATCGGGTCACATTATGAATATAAGAATGGTATTATTCGGATTGCTAAGTATGTGTGCAATATTAACATACAGATTCTGCAATCGGAGGAAGATATGAAGAAAATATTTACAAGTTTGCTCGCTATAATTTTAGCGATTACCTCGTTCGTCGGTTCGGGTGTTGGAACAACATCTGTCTACGCGGATGGGAACTCAAGTTCTAATAATAATGTTACCTTGAGTATTCCCAATTACAACCCTTCTGAGGGATGGCTAGCGGGTACTGTTTATGACATGAGAATCGCTGTGAAATTTGATGGCGACCTTCAAACAAAGAAGCAAGTAAAAATTACACTTCCCGAAGGAATCCGATTTGATAAAATCCCTGTTGAAAATCCTGAAACAATTGTTGATAAAACAGTTGACACAGTTGCAACATGGTCAAAGTACATACAAAAAATTGAACGACCTAAACGACACGCTGAATATAACTCTTATAATGGGGAATTGATCTATACAATCGACCCATCAATGGATGGTCTGATTATTGATAGTATCTCTGTATCTGTAGATATGACGCTTTACTATGGTCCAAAGGTATTCAAAAGTTCTGAAGGAAATGGAATACAAGTCGAACTATTAGAAAATGATATTTCAACGTCCCGTGCTTCACTCGATGTTAACGCTACGGGTGTTACTACGATGGCATTGACTGTAAACTATGCTCCAGTTATGCAATCTTTCCCTGAAGATGGGAAAAGATACACTGGAACAGGTTTTTCATTCTACCGTGCCGGTCATGGTTATACATTACCTTTCTATCTAAAGAGTGGTTACTTGGAAACACCGATTCCAGAACAAATGAAAGTTCACGATGTTACATCATCACCTAAAAATCCCGGAAAGACAATCATTAATGAGACTCGTAAAGTCACGGAAACGACATATGATACACCGATGTACTTAACGATTCCTGGAAAACCAGCAACAACCTACGCGGGAGGTTATTTTATTTATGAAATCCCAGCGAGTGCTACACCATCAGAAAAAGATGCAACAGGTAAGTACAAACCTTACGAAGCAGCTATGGTATCTGGTTATGTAGAGACTTACGATGGAACGATTCTTCCGATTCGAAATACAAACAACTATAAAATGTCACACGTCGTATTGGATGAGAACGACCCAGAAGCAAATAATGAAAAACTAACAATTGTTGCTTCACAAAGAAATTACAGTTCAAATAAACTACCGGCGGGAACAGAAGAATTTAAAATTATCGCCGCAAACTTTAGTATTGTAAATGGACCTTCGAAACCTAAAAAAGCCCAATGGTTAGAGTATTTTATTGGTGATGGTTTTCTAGCTGATGAAATTTCATTTCCAGTAAGTGCAGGACAACCGAAACCTTCCATAATGTATTATAGAACGAGTTTCGATGCTCCCGATGCCCCACTTCGCGAAGCAAAAGGAAACCAAATTATCATTTCAAGAAAGCATGAAATGACAGGTTATGCTATCAATAGAAAATCAATCCACCTACAAAATGGCGAATACTTAGTTTATGCGAAAGCATTTATTGGTGATGTCGGTGCATCAACAGGAAATGAGGGTAACTATCTTGGTCGTCCAACACTTTTTGCTTTTGGTAAACTTTCAGATGATCCCGCAGTTACATCTGCTAAGATGAAACTGAAAACATGGTCGGATGATGGAAGTGGTGGTGTGGTACCAAACTCCTTAACGGACACTGATGCTTATGTAAATCGCGATAAGATCGGTCGAGAAAACCTAAGTTCTGGTGTGGTGAGTGGTAAAGACGGAACGATTGTTGCAGGAGGTGTTGTTAATGGGACGACACCAGTGGCTCCATTACAAATTACCGCTCAATTCGCAAACAATGGGTTTAACTATAGTAGTCAGGCAATGAGTATTCAAAACCCGACATTTTATATTCGTGTTCCGAAATATACGACTGCAGCGATGACAGATGCAAGTGGATTGAGCTTAGTTCAAGACAGTATTGTTGTAAGACAAACAGGGAATTCAACACTTGAGTATGAAGTCAGTGGACCGACATACAGTAATGTGGATGAATCCGCAATCTATAAAGTCACTACAAAAAACGCTAACTATGGACATTACTATGGAGCGCGTGATGCTGCTACTACGACAGCGCCATATGTGACGCAACCGATTATGCTTGATTTTAAACTTGAAGCATCCATTATTGGTGGCGGAAATTATGATCTTAAAGATATCATCTTTATTGAAATGCCGGATGGAAATTATTTCCAACCATCCTATGGTCAAATTGCGGTCGCAAAAGATAACTTTAATGTTCGTGGCGATGGCAAAAGAGGAAATATTTCAACAGTAAACTCTGTTCCGTTTAGTGTTGTATCGCAAAAAGCATTGTTAATCGATACATACTTCAAGAAACAAGGCAGTGACTATCGTGAACCGGCATATAACCCAACACTCGGGAATGCCGTTGATTTCACTGCGGGTTCTGAATCGGGATATTATGTAGATATCATGAATAACTCCGGTGAAGCGATGACAGAGCTTACGACCTATGTTCCGTCTCCAAAAACAGGGATTGATTTTGGGGATCTCATTCATGGTGAGGGTGGCGAAACCTTCAACTGGGATATGACCATCATTCCTGTCTACGAAACCGAAGTGTATGTTCGTAATGATGCAGGCGTTGTTGTGAAACTGGAAGATGGACCAGAAAAACAAGCCATTGAGAATAAATATAAAGTATCGTATTCCAACACGGCACGTGATGAGAACTTCGCCGATGCAACCTTTGATCAATCCTCGCCCAATGGTGAAACAACCATGATTCGCATTAAGAATGTGGGTGGTATGGAAGATGGGGAGCGCATTGTCTATAAGTTTACGTATCTTATTGCGGAAACAAGTCAAACAATTAAGGATCATCCAGAAAAACTCACGACTGTGAATGCATTCCGTCCGTACTATAAGTTTAAGTCATCTACTGCATCAGGATCTCAAGTAGGAACCCTTGCAGCAGGTCGTCTTGAAATGGCAGAGATCAGTGGAAAACTCTTCTTAGATAAAAACCAAAACGGTATCTTTGATGCCGGTGATGAAGTCTTAGACCAAGTAAACATCAAAGCCCAAGCAAAGAATAAAGATACAGGTATCTTTGATGGTGATATCTCTGAAGGCATGACAGATGAGAACGGTCATTATAAACTCGATGTTGCCGTGGGTGAGTATCGTGTTGACTTCAATGACTTACTCTCCATGGATGACTATGAAGACTATCAATACTTCACAATTCCAAAACAAGGAAGTGATGATGCTGTCGACTCGGATGTTGATTACATCACCAAAGATGACTTGATTGCCGGTACGGTTGTGGTGGACTCACTCGATGATGTGCATGCAAGTGCCATCTCTGCAGGTGTGCTCGACTATCAAGGACAAGTCAAAGCCGACAGCCTTGAAGATGTGGAACTCCTTGCACCACTCAGTGGACCGCAAGCCTTACCGCAAACACAAAGTGTTGAGTTTACCCTCACAAACATCCTTAATATGGATCTGATTGATCAAGATTCCTTAGTATGGACAAGCTCTGATAACACCGTTGCCACAGTCGCTCAAAACAGTGAGAAACTGTTTGGTGGTGATATCACGGCGAAGAAAGTCGGTGTGACGACTATCACTGTCACATTCAAGGATGTCTTTGGAAATGACCAAACACTCAGTGTCAATGTCAAAGTGAATCCAAATACAGCACCTGAATTTACCTTCCCAACAGCCGGTAAGACGGTAACTTTCGAAGCGAAAGCCAATACAGAAGCAAACAAGATTCAAGCATGGACGGATGTCTTTGCAGGCCTTGAAGCACATGACGGTGAAGATGGAGAAATGACCGATAAGATTGCTTACTCTGTCTTACCTGAAAACTTTGATGTCAGTGTCGCTGGAACTACAGAAATCATCATCAGTGTTACGGATAGTGATGGAAACAAAACTCAAGATACCTTAACGGTTATCGTAACGGATACGACAGCCCCAGACCTTGCAATCACAAACAACCATTTATACATCCTTCAAACCGATGTAAATGAAGGTGTGGAAGCATCGTGGGTCAAAGAACACGGAGTCATTAGCTACAGTGATATTGTCACTGCCGAAGAGGACCTAACAGTAACCTATACCGGATTATCCAGTGTGAATACAACGACACCGGGTGATACACAATTCAGTGTCCGTGTTGTGGATGAAGCAGGGAATGATGTTGAGAAAACTGTCACGGTCACGATTGTACCGAAGATGAGTGCCAACGCAAGCATTACCCTTATTCCAAGTGAAGTCGCAGGTGCAGATTGGAAGACGTTATCTGGAGTGGTTGCTTACAAAGTATCCCCAACCAGCAGTGTTCCTTATACCGTGTTTGATATCGATGCCACAAGCGTCTTGACAACACCCGGAACCTACACCTTAACCATCACAACCGAAGATGGCCAAACAACGACAGTATCTGTAGTCGTCGTGGGTGCGAGTGTTGAAAACTATGATCTTTATGTCAACTTAGATGATGTGAAAGATGAAGCATGGTTCATTACGGAAGCAGGCATTGTCGCATCTCCAGTCAGTGGTTCTGTAACGAACCTTGATTTAAGTGGTGTTGATTTCACAACAGCCTGTGATTATGACATCACCATCTCAGTAAGCTATGATGGCAAAACAGGAACCCTTGATCAAACACTCAAGGTCCATGTCCTCCCTTACTTAAGCGCGAAAGCCGTTGTGATGGATGCCCAAGGACTTACAGCAGAAAATCTTGCTCAGAAAATCTTAACCGCATCCCAAGCAGTCGCGTATGATACCAGCGATGCAACACAGAAAGTGGCCTACCCACTGACGCTTGAAGCAGGGTATACAGTGGACACCAGTGGCGTTACCATTGCGAATGGTGAGTACACAGCCGTGATTACAGCTCCCAATGGAGAAACAGTCAGTGTCAGTGTGAAGATTACGGAAGATGCCACCATCAGTGTGGATTCCCCACTGTACTCACGTACCGGAACGGTTCGTGATATGGACTGGATTAAGCATGAATCAAACATGAGTTGGACCCCTTCAAACCGTGTACCAACGATTAATGGAACGGTTGATTATACAACCGCAGGCACCTACAACCTCTCTGCAGCTATTACCAATGGTACAGATACAGACAGTGCAGCGTTCTCAGTGATTATCATGGATAACATGAAACCAACACTCGAAAACTTAGTCATCAATGCGACTGAAGTATCAACACTCAACTTGGTTGAGCGTGTCGGTATTAAAGCGTACGATCTAAGCAATCCACTTCAAGCGGTTGAAACACCGGTGAGTGTGGGTGGTGAAACCATTCAACCTGTTGAAGGAACCTACAATGTAATCTTCACAGCTGCTGACAATACACCGGTCAATTATACCGTTACGGTAGTTGAAACGGTTACTATCAAAGCCGACCATAGCGACCTTTATGTTCGTATGGGAAATGTGAAAGACACTGCATGGATCGCAAGTGAAGCAGGACTTACAATCACACCGTCAACCTTAACCCCAACCTTCACAGGAACTGTGGACTATGGTGTTGCCGGAGATTATGAAGTAGTGTTACGTGTTGCGAAGTCGGATACTGACTTTGCGGAAACAACCATTACCGTTCATGTCGTTGCACCAATCAGTGGTCATGATATTGTGGTGAATGCCACAGATGTAGCGGGACTTGATCTCTCTGCACTGGTACAACGTACTGAAACCACATCATGGATTGTGGATGATGCCCATACAGCCCATGTCGCCTTGGCGAATGAGTATACCTTGGGAGGCGAAACCATTCTGAATACAGAAGGGGATTATGCTATTACCTTAAGTACATCACAAGAAACAAAGAACATCAATGTAACTGTAATTGAAGATTTAGAACTGAATGTGACTCATGAGAAACTGTATGTGAAACAAGGTGATGCGAAAGATGCATCATGGATTGAAACAACAGCGGGAATTACGTCTGGTCCATTAAGTACCGTCTTGTCGATTGATGAGAGTGCTGTGGATTATGCAACTGCAGGAATCTATGATGTCGTAATTACGGCAGCACGTCCTGACAACAGTGCACAACTCACAGAAACGATCAAACTTGAAGTTGTCCCAGCAATGAGTGGAACACAAACCCTCAGTGTGGATATTGAAGACTTGAAGACGATGGATAAGGATGCAATCCTCGCAATGGTGAGTCCATCGGCATGGAATGTAGCGGATGGTATCTCAAAGACAGTCGTGACATCCTTTACAATTACCGAAACGATTAACGAAGTGGTTGGAACCCAAACACTCACCGTTGTCGCTGATAATGGGGAAACACTCAGTGTGACCCTCACGGTTACAGAGATTGTCCCAGACCTTGAACTCAGCGTGGCCAATACAACCCTTTATGTAAAAGAAGGCGATGTGATTGATAACACATGGATTCAAGACAAGGCTGTGGTAAGCTTCAGTCCAAGCAACGCTGTGATCAGTGTCGTTGGCTCTGTTGATACCTCAACTCCTGGAAACACGAGTGTTGTGATTAAAGCAACATTCCGTGATCAAACACAAACAAGACCCGTTCAAGTGAGTGTTATGCCGAAAATGAGTGTTGTAAATAATACAATTACCCTACCATTAAGTGAACTATCTGAAACAAAAATCCTTGCAATGGTAAATGCGAGTGCATGGAATACAAACAATCCATTGAGTGCGGAAATTGTATCAGTATTCACCGTTGAGAACATGCCATCGACATCGGGAACATTCAATAACGTTGTGATTAAGGCAGCCAATGGCGAGTCCGTCACAGTGAGTGTTACCGTAGTTAATGACATTGTGGCAACAACGGAGTATTCAATTATTGCCGATAGTGTGCGTATCAATATTCATGACTTAAAGAATGCGGACTTCATTGCATTATCCAATGCAACCGGACTAAAGACAGTCAAGAATACCGATGGCGATGTTCTTTATACCGAAGCAGCACCAGTCTCTGTGAAGAGTGCATTACCTGAAACAGTCGGTACATACACGATGACACTTCAAGCAGGAACTACAACAAAAGATATTCAAGTGGTTGTCTACGATACAGGATTCTTAGAAATCCAAGCGAAAGATGTCAGCATGAAGTGGTCTGAATTTAGTTCCATGAGTGAAGCAGAACTGGAAGCAGAACTCTTGAAACGCAGTGGAGCGAAAGTTGTGAATACGACCACAGGTGAAGAGTACGGAAGCGATGCGATTGAAGTGAAACATAACTTGAAGAGCGTGGTAACAGGACCTGGAACCTATGAAGTATCCTTGAACTATTCGTTGAACCAAAACAATTTGGGCGTGCGCTCGAAATATGCACGAAGCAATGAGAGTGTTGTGGAGTTTTCATCAAAAATCACCTTAACGGTTGATAATGATACAGAGAACCCAGCAGTCCCTGTGAATCCCGGAAAGAATGATGGCACAAACAATCCATTACTTCCAGGAACAGGGATGACACCTGTTGCACCAATTTATGCATCAACGATTGCGTTACTCGGAGTCTTGATTCTTGCAGTCAAGAAACTACGCGAGGAACTACGTAAGTAATTATCTCGCAAAGCGACTTCGTAAGAGCACTCTATGTGTTCACCATGCGAAGTCGCTTTGCATATAGCGACATCTAAAACACATACAAGTAGTCTTGAAAGGTTGAAAAATAATGAATGAAATATTAATTGTTGAAGATAACATTGAATACTTACATCTCCTTGAACGTATTCTCAAAAGAAATGGTTATGAGGTAGATACTGCCGACAATCCGATTACGGGTCTGGAGTTATTGGCAAAACATAAATATGATTTGTTAATCTCGGACTTATACCTCGAAACCATTGATGGTATTCAATTAATCACCGCTGCAAAGAACATTGATAGTGATATCAAAGCGATTATTTTGACAGGTAAACCTGGTGATGGAACCGAGCTTGCCGCGGTAGAAAATAATGTGGATCTCTACTTGGAGAAAAGCAAAAGCATGGATCTAGTACTAAAATACATTGAGCAAGTTCTAAAGAACAAAGTTGGATCGACTGCACAGGAAATGATTCTTCAATCGAAGCAACAGAAACTAATTGTAAATCTTAAGACACATGAAGTGCGTCGTGATGGTGTTCTGATAGACTTAACACCGATTGAGTTCCACATACTGCAAATGTTTCTCGAGCGTAAGAATGAAAAGTTAACACGTGAGGAAATCATTGAAACGGTTTGGGGAACTGAGGAAACCGGACTTCGAATTATTGATGTCCATATTAAAAACCTACGTGATAAACTGAATGTATTCTCAATAGTGACAGTACGAGGTTGTGGATACAAGTGGAATGAAAGTATTGTTTAGTAGGCCAGTTTCCTATTAGTGTATAAACATATTTCAAAGGTACTGTACTCATAAACTGTACCGACATATTTATAGTTGAATTGATTTAATATTGCAAAAAAGCGAACATATTCAAAAATGTTTGCTTTTTTTCTGATCTAAATAGTTGGTGTATTCTTTGTAGCGATACGTTGCTCCAATTTCATACGGGATCTAAATGTTAAAATAACATATGCTTCTCTGATGAAAAGGAGACCACCTACAATCCTTAGATCATCTCCAAATAATTTTTGTAGTATGAACGAAAAGAAAACAACGTCTAGTACGATAGCAATTGAATCTGAATATGAACTTTTCATATGTCCTACCTTCGTTTCCTAGAATAACAATGATTCTACGCTGATAATATCGTCCAAAAAAATGTTCGGGTAATGACCGAGTATGAGTGGGGCAATCATCAGAAATGTTTTCTGTGTTTTAGTTTAACCCTATCGTAACATTATATTTTTGATTTGTTAAAGAAATGTTAAGGCGCTGGACTTAAAAAATAAACTGAGGTCCTCAAACTCAAATGCCAACTATTTCGGTCATTCAATGAAATCTGAAGAAAAAATGTTGAATTTATTTCACGGCCTAGATTCTCGCTGATATTTTCTCTTGAATAAATTCAATGCCCAAAAAAGGAAGATGCTCATTTGAGTATCTTCCTTCTTGCTCGTCCTATCAACAGTACAATAGATAAAATTATAATTAATCCAAAACAAACAATAATAGTGTAATCATAAGGTAAGGTATTCATATGGTAATCAGGATCAAAATCACGGCCATTTGCTCGGATGTAATTATAGATTTGATTGATTTGCCAAAATGCATTGATTCCCAACAAAGATAATGCGATTTGAATAGTACAAATTATCTTCTCTTTCATGCCTTTTCATGCCTTTCTAGATTATATTCTACGTTAATAGTGCTCCAATCAATAACCTCGGTTTCGACGATATAGTCAACGTCATCATATATTTTCTAAGTACGTGTGAGTATGAACACCATTATGTATAGTAAAAGCGTTAGAGCTAAAAACATTTAGATTATCTTAAAACCCAGAAACACTATTTATTTGAATTTGATTTAGTAGTAATCAACCGATTCATAAAGAGTATCGAAATGAAATATAAAGCAAAAGCGGGAGTAGTTTTTATTGGAGGAAATTTAATTGAATTTTCGTAAAATAAATAAGCGACAAACAAAATTATAATTAGACAGCCTACCAGATTATTTTTTATGGAATCTGAAGTGATACAAAACGCAAGAGCAAAATGGAGGAAGATTAGGAGTAATAATAGTGGAGTAACAAACAAATCATTGCTAGTCTTAAATCCGAAAGAGGCAGTGAAGATTATATAGAACAAGGTAACTAGAACTACTGGAGAAAAAGCGAGAACAACGAGTATCCATTTCAAAAATATGTAAACGTTTTTCTTCATAATTGACTCCACAAATTTTTCGAACTATCGCCATATTTGGTTGACAGGTAAGAGTGAAATGCATAGGAAAAAATTTCTAAGTCGTACATTGGATACTTATCGGCGATGATGCCCTTAAAATCTTGAAAATGTTCGAGTTCAGTCAAAGAATTAGAAAGTTCCGTTCCAAAATTCGTAAGACCGACAATAAATGTCTCTTTGGGATTGTACGGAACTGTTTTCGAAAAGAGAACAGTTGCGCAATGTGCATTATGGATTTGATGTAAATGATAGGTTACAGTATCTTGTGGGTAAGAGTCAAGACTGAGATCCAATTGCGTCACAGTCTTGGAAGCAGTATTTTTTTGAAGTGCGAAAGTAAGCAATATATCCCGAACGCAATCAATATTAATTTTCATAACAAATACCTCCTATAAAAATTATACTAGACTATCAATGTATTATCAAAATTAATATATATTAATAGTATATTGGTGCCATCGGCGTTGCGTATGCGAACACCGCACCTACGCAATTTTGATACGCACAAAGACATTGTGAAAATAAAATTACCGTAAACTGCGCGTTCCTAAAGCGGGATTCTTTATTTGAAGAATAGAATAACTAGGTAGATAATATCTGTATCCTAGTTAATGAGTGTTTAAATCAAAGATTGTATTAGTTAAATTCGACTACTAGAACTGGGTCAAACTCACTAACAAGAGAGTGTAATGTGATCTCTGGAAGTAAGTCTAAAGTGCTTGATACTTTGTCTATTTTTTTGATCTGAAAGCGGAATTACTTCACTAAGAAACAAATCAGTAGCTTGCGTGTCTGATTTTGAAACTAGTGTCTCGTGTTCAAGTTGAATGTTTTCCAAATTAAATATATATAAGGTTTCTTCTTCAAGAATTGCTAACCCGTATTTTATAGATATTTTAGTTCCGATTATTTGATCTCCATATTGTTTTGGAAGTGATGGATAACTACCCATCAAAATAAGTGTATTGTCGTTATATTGGTAGAACCGATCATAGTATGTATGCAATCGCTCGGTTGTAACATTAATATCTTTTATTTCATGCTGACTTCTTGAGAAGGGGGCAAACTGCGTGTCGGTTAGATTGTTAAAAAAGATTAATTCTTTCCCAAAAACTAGTTCTTGATTAGATGGGTCAGGATTTTTTAATACGAATCGCTTTGACGGAAGCGAAAGAACATCAATGCTCTTTTTCGGGCTGAGAGCTTGCATTGCAAATATTGATATAACAACCGTAAATACTGCGGCAATAAGTGATATTGTTAAAATCTTTGATTTTTTTGTCATACTAGCCTCCGCGTTCATTCTAGCATTGAGGTAGTTTTATTACAATAATCACCAGAGTAAGGTAATAAGCTAATGGGTTAATCAGTTTAAAATGGGGTACTGTGTTTGCAATGGATGAATTGGTTAAGACAATAAATGTTGGTAAAGAAGATAGTCAAAGGTTTTCAATCGAATTGCCACAAATGTCATGTGAGCAAATCGATACAGTACTTCAAGAAGCGTTCCTGAAGTCTAAGACTATATCTATACAGTTAAAGTTCAAAATAACGTGGATCGCTTGTATAAAGACCGTGCAGGTAAATTTAAGTGGTTTGCGGATGGAGAGCACTTTTATCTCGGTGGTGAAGCGATTGATGGGCAGATATTAGGCATGTAGAAATAGTGAAATAGGAGAACAGTATGACGCTATTCTTTTGTTTTCGCTCTCAAATGTATGTGTGTCAAACGAAAACCCACTAATTAGTGGGTTGAAATGTATATGGTGGAGTTGGCGAGAGTCGAACTCGCGTCCAAGAAATGTTCCACATTTAGACTTCTACAGTTTAGTCACATGTAGTTAATCAAGGTTGGGACATGTGACCAACCGACCCCTTGATGTGCTCAGAGATTTTCGAGACCAAGCTAGAGCAGACTTGGACCTTATCCTTTGTTGGTTAGGTGATACTCATTGCCCAAAGGCTAAAACGTTGAGTATCAGGCTGCAAAGCTAAAAGCTAATTAAGCAGCGAATTGTAAACTGTTATTGTTTCCAGTTAAGTTTTGTTTGGCCTTAAGGGAGCCACGCCACTGCAATCTAAATCAAACGAAATCCTGTCGAAACCATGACAACCCCGTATAAATATTATAACACGGAGTCGCGATTGCTACAATGTGAATACACAATCAGGATTGTGTAAAAAAATGTGTAATCCAAAGCAACCTAGAAATATATGTAAATCATAGAATGATTATTTTAATAGCTATAATCTTAAACCGTTGTATATTAAAGGACTTACTGTTGATAACAACAGCATTAAAACACTCATGCCCTCTAAAGTCGGTTGGTCAATGTTTGACAAGGTAGTCATCAAACTAAGTTTGATACAAATCGATAGTTGAGTGTGCTTATATTTTGGCATGAATATTGATTGCTTTTCGATAGTTTACATTTGGAAAGCATCATTTTATTAAATGATTGTTGACAATCTACCGCAATTGATATATTATTAAATAACAGTTGTTATTTAATTGAAAAGGAGATAGTATGGCAGGTCCAAAAATTAAATTTAGTAAAGATCTAATTAAAAGTAGAACAATGGATTATATTGAACTTTATGGAATTGAAAATCTAAATGCGAGGAAGCTAGCCAATTATATTGGTTCTTCGACCCAACCTATTTTTCGAGTCTTTGATTCTATGGAAGAACTTATTGAGGAAACATACGGATTAATTGAAGATAAGTATAATCAGATTGTAGATGAGGAATTCAATAAAGCCGAAATTCCTTTCTTAGGAATCGGAATCGGATATATTCGATTTAGCCAAGATCATCCAAATTTATTTAAAGCCTTATTCCTTTCAAATCATTATAAAAACGAATCCCTTGCTTCCCTCTTTGAAGGAGATGAGAGTTCAGAGTCAATTAAAATGATGTCTCAAATGATTGGAATTAATCTAAAAGACGCCCAGATATTGATGCGAAATATTTGGTTACTTACACACGGAATTGCAACTGTTATGGCATACAATGATATCCAATACTCAAAGAATGAGATTACATCAATTCTTGGTGCTGGATTTCGAGGATTCATTTCACAATTAAAGGAGAAAGAAAATGAATAAAAACTTTATGAAAGCGTTAGGATTTTCACTATTAATGTTAGTGTTTCCAATAATATCATCAATAATAATACAGGTAATGCAAGTCACTGATGATGCAACTGCATTTGTTATACAAGCTGTGGCCTTTGGTATCGCAGCAATAATTGGACTTGGAATAATGAGACGAATGAAACTGTCTCTTCACGTACCGTTTAAGAATTCGCTCAAAGATGTTCTTTGGTTTTTACCACTAATTGTTATTGAGGTTCTTGGATTAGTGCTTGGTTTTCAAACAAATTTAAGTGTATCATATGTACTTTCACTTTTGATATTTACAATTTGTGTTGGTATTAGTGAGGAAGTTTTTTTCAGAGGCATTGTACTAAGAATTCTTGAAAGAAAGAACAAAAAATATGCAGTCATAGTTTCATCAATATTTTTTGGAATTCTACATTTAGCAAATTTAGCTGGAGGCGTAAGCATAGAATATGCCCTACTTCAAGTTGTCTTTGCATTCCTATTCGGGTTCATTTCAGCTAATCTAGTAGTAATTACAAAATCACTTTTACCGGTAATTATCTGGCATTTTACCCATGATTTTATATCATTTATGAGTGGAGATACACTCAATAGTCTTTCACTCATGATTTTAGGTATTCAGTGTATAATAATGATTGTGTACTCAATTTACTTATGGAAAAAGTTACCCATTCAAAAATAATAAAAAAACTAGAACGTAGAGGGTAACCGCCAATGTTCTAGTTTTTTTATTTCAAATTTTCCGCAGTACTTAACACGATCATACAATCACTGAAATCGGGTGTATCTCATTTCTGCGAATTGCCCAAATTGATGCACGGATTTGAGTGTGAAGCGTTTTATAGCATCCTCTTGTGTGAAAAGGGGGATTCCGGATCCCAATAAGACAGGGGCAATTTGTAAGATAATTTCATCAACACGATTTGCGTTCAAGAGATGGGAAAGGATGGTGTTACCACCAACAATCCAAATGTTCTCTGATTTGAAAGTGTCAATAAAGCGAATGACATCACCGCTGATTGGTGTGAATCTATCAATAAGTGCTTCGCTTTGGTGGGTAAATACGTAGTTTTCGGTGGTGCTGTAAAAGTCTGATATGTTTGGGATATCTTTAATGGCATCGTAGGTACGTCTGCCCATGATTGTGACATTCATTTCTTTGTAAAAAGAATCATAACTCGTTTCTTCGACACTGCCAGAATCGTGCAGCCAATCGAGTTGGTGGTTCTTGTCGGCAAGATAGCCGTCCATTGTGATGCACCCATAAAAGTATAGTTTCATCCAGTAACCTACTTTATGATAGAAGTCCCGAATTTGTCTTTATCGATTGTGGCGCGTACAGCCTCTCTCACGACGGATTCGAACTTGTTGTTATCGAGTGATGTAACACCTTCTATTGTTGTCCCACCAGGCGAGCAAACGCGTTTGGTGAGAATCTGTGCATCGACGCCGCTTATTCGTAAGTAGTCAGCACTACCTGCAACTGCTAGGGCAGCGATATCGAGTGTCTCCTCATAAGAAAGGCCTTCTTCCATTCCTTCTTTTGCCATTGCATCAATAAACTTAAATACAAAGGCTGGTGAGCTTCCGCCGATTGCGCTGAAACCGCTGAACTGTGCTTCGTCAATTTCGATAATTTCACCAAGGTGATTAAAAATATCGCGCACTGTGTTCAAGTGTTCGGGCGACGTGAGGCTATTGTGGCAAATTGCGGAAATTCCTTTTTGAATTGCGACATTGAGATTAGGCATGACGCGGACGATTGCAATATCTCCTGTCATTGCGGTGATGTCGTCCAGTGATAATTTTGCTGCAATGGAAACAATGGTTTTGCCTTTCAAGAATGGCTTAATTTCAGCAATTATTTCAGGAAATTTCTCTGGTTTAACACTTAAGACGATGATGTCGGATTCGATAACGCACATCTCATGATTCGATGCTGCATGAACTCCCAGTTTGCTAGCCTTAAAGAGTGTATCCTCTGGGGTGCGTGCGCTGATAACAATACTGTTTTTATCTGGCATGCCTTGAATGATTGCTTGGGCCATATTGCCAATTCCTATAAATCCAATTTTCATGATAATCCCTCCATAACTCTATTTTCTACCCAAAACGCAGAAAAAGCAAGTTGCCTTGCTTCTTCTTGAATAATCCGCTTCATTGAAAGGTCCTTGGTTTACCAAGATCAAGGAATGTTATTCAAATCTGAGCCTAACCTCATTCCTAATTCTATCTTAACGGAATTGGAAAGATATGTGAATTAATATAATCATAATAACTTAATAATATACAAATTGCTTCGTTTAAGACAAGGTGACATGGAAAAACGGTATCAGAAGTGTGATACCGTTTTTCTTATGATTAGAATTTCTTTTTGCGATTCACAAATACAATAAGTGAACCCATTAACAAGGAACCCATTCCCATAAAGAGTGGCATGTTTGATACCCCTGCTCCTGGAAGGTTGGTTTCTTGAGTTGGTTTTGGTTTCTTAACGACACCGAGAACAATTGGTTCGAGTGTGTTAGCGAAACGAATTTCGACAGGTGAGAATTCACCTTCAAATTCCTCGGGAATCTCAAACGCTGCGAGTTTCTTTGACAGTAAGTAACCTTTTGGAGCTTTTACTTCTTGAATGAAGTATGATCCAGGTTCAAGACCGCCAATTGCAAGTTTTCCATTGACAGTTATAACGTCTTTGTGGAGAACTTCTTTGTTTTCGTCAAGGATATTGAAGACTGCCTCTCCAATGGTTTTTCCTTTGTCATCGATTTTTGTGACATTGACACTACCTTGGTAGTTGACCACATCACCAAGATCTATATTGACTTTATTGCTTCCTTCACCAGGCACAAGGAATGTTATAACTTGAGTATTGACGATGTAACCTTTAACACCGTTTGACTCTTGGATTGTATAACTTCCAGGGCTCAAGTTTTGGAATGAAACAGCACCATCGCTTTTTGAAACATCTGTAGCAACAAGTGTTCCGTCTGCGTCATAGAGTGTAAACTCTGCGCCTTCGAGGTTGGTGCCTGCTTCGGTAACTTTGGTTAAGAATACATCTGCTTTAAAGTTTGTTTGTGTGACATTTACAGTTTCAGGCACATCTTCTGCTTCGGCTGAAATTGTAAACGTTACGTGTTCTGTATTAAGAATAAATCCTTCAGGTGCTGCTGTTTCTTGGAAATAGTAATCACCTGGAGATAAGTCTGTGACGCTAATCAAACCATCACTATTTGTTGTGAGGTTAGGACGGATTAAGTCACCGTTTGTTGCGAAGAGGCTGTATTCAGCATCTTCTAGAGGTGTTCCTGTTTCATCGACCTTTTTCAATGAAGCGGAGCCTTTGTAGTTAACGACATCACTGATGTCTTTGATTGCTTTTGTTGCCTTAAGTGTATCGAGCTCAAATGAGAATTTCTCAGTTCTCAATACATAACCTGGAGCAGCGACTGTCTCATAATAGACATAGCTTCCGGGACCAAGATTTGTGAATGTTACGTATCCGTCATCATCTGACACGAATCGATCGGGCAGTAGCACACCATCTTTCTCAAGTGCAAACTCTGCACCACCCAGACCGTTTATACCATCTGTTTTGTTGAATGTTGCGCTCATCTTATAGTTCGCAAACTCTTCTGCATCAACAATAACAGGGTTGTTATGATCAACGGATTCTTTAATTTCGAAAGGAATTGGCGTTGCGTCTAGGAAGTATCCTGGAGCAGCAACTTTCTCAACAAAGTAATACTTACCTGGCGCAAGTCCTTCGACAGTGATGACACCATCAACGCGTGACATCAGTCCGGATTGGAATTCGATTCTCAAGCTTTCATCACTTTGTGGTTCGCCAGTATAAAGTGCAAACTCAGTTCCAGATATTCCGCGGGTGATTGAATCGCTAACGCCTCCATCAACTTTACGAAGGATTACGGAACCTTGATAGTTCGCAAATCCATCTTCATTAATATTGATTGTAATCGGTGCGTTGATTGCATTGTCCGCGATTGTAAATGGAATCAATGTTTTGCTTAAGACATAGCCTGGTGCTGCTTGTGTTTCTTTAATAACATACGATCCAGGACCAAGTGGTGTGAATGATACTTTTCCATCAGTTTGCGATGTTGTTGTTAACAATGCGGTTGTCAGGTTGTCGTATGTCGGTGTAGTGCCTGGTGTGACACGATAGACAGCGAATGTTGCGCCACTGAGTGTTTTATCATTTTCAGGATTTCCGTCATACTTTGTAAAGTTGACAGTAGCACTGTAATTTTTAGCTGTTACATTTACTGTAGCAGGCTTTGTAGATGCCGCTGCGGGGATGGTGAATTTAATCTCATCCTCATTGCGCAGGTACGAGTGTGAAGGTGTTTCTTCCACAAAAGTATAGTCGCTAGGGGCGAGTGCATCTTTGATTTCGATAATACCATTTTTTGTGGGATAGACTCCGATTAGCTCGGTAGTGTTACGGTAAAGCTTGAATGAGATTGGACTCGTAATAGCCTTCTCAGTGATACCGTCAAGCTTCGTTAGTTTTACAGAGCCTTTATGGTTCACGACGTTGATTGTTTCAGAACCATCCTCATTGAAGAGTATGTTTTCTTTGACGCTGATTTTGAATTCGGTTGGGTTCAAGATATGTCCTGCAATTGCAGTTTTCTCTTTCACGATATATGTGCCCGGTAACAATCCAAGGTTATTGTTGTTGAACGATCCTTGACCGTTTGAATTCGTTGTAAATTCACCCATAAGTTTTCCACGTGTGCCATCAGTTGCCTGTTCGTAAACTTCGAACACGGCAATAAGTTTGTCTTTCTGGTTTGTGGAAGAAGTCTTGGTAAGTTTGATTTCATTCAATACATTGGTAACTCGGTGTGTAACGCCAGCGGCACTTGAGTCTTTGCTGACGCGGACGGCAACACCGTTTCGATAGTTTGCGGGGATACCATAACCATCAACCGTTTTAACTTCTTTAAGAATATAGTCTCCAGTTAGTAAAGGTTTCAGTGTTACTAAACCCTTGCTATCGGTTGTACCGCGAGCGGCAAACTTACCTGATTTTGCAAAGTAGAGTTCGAATTGAACGCCACTTAAGGGTTTTCCATCTGCGCCTACTTTTTCAATTGTGAACGTTTGGCTTGAACCATCAACAGATCCACCACCGAAGTTTAAACTGCTTGTTGAAGTTTCCTTATCGGATACAGTGCTTTGAGCGGTTGTTGATCCATTGAACGCAACGTTATTCTTGAATGTATGTTTTCCTTCTTCGAAGAGTGGTACTGTCTTATATTTCACGATGAATGATTTGTAACCAAGGTCGCTTATTTTTAAGACTTCAAGATCAAAGGATTCAATTGGGAATTCTCCCTCTTTTTGAACCTCATTGAATGTAACTTTGTAGTTTGTATCGCGGATTAATTTTGTGCCTTGAATTACCGTACCATCACTCTTGACTGTCGCTCCATAAACTTCAAGTGACTTTTGATCGTAAGTGTGGTTGTTGCTAAGCGTATCGGTAATTTTAGCTTCTGTTAAATCACTGTTGCTCTTGTTAAGGACAATGGTCCAATTGAATGCGGCAGGTTTGCCGTTCACCTGTTCAACAGTATAGGATTTTTCGCTAAAGTTTCCGCCATTAGGGATATCGACTGTTGCATCGACAGTTGTTGTTTGCTTGTTGGTTGTTACAACTGCGACATTCTTAATCTTCTCAGGAATAATTTTGTCATCCATTGAAGTTTTGAACTCAACAGCAATCCGTTGTGGCTTTGCTCCCATCGAATTAATGAATGACTCGTTAAAGTTAAATGAAACGGAATCATCATCTTTCGAAGAGTTATTTTCTGTTAGTGTGAAATGTTCGCCACTCTTTAGTTGGACGGATGATCCGTCAACAAGCGTTGTACTTCCATCGGGATTAACCGTGTAGTTCATTGCTTTTGCAGTTTCGAGTAAGAACTTTTGATTTTCCAAGAGTACATCCGCAATGTTATAACGCGTAATGTCCTCGTGTCCGTTAAAGTTCAAGTAGATGACCCATGTTAGCTCTTTTGAGTCAAAGTCATAACTTCCTGTTTTCTTACCGTTGTTAATAAATGATGAAGCAGTTGGAACTGTTGCGGTTGCTTCTTGATTAATTATCTTCTTGTTGGTTGTAGTGAGTGTAACATCAACGTGGTTCGAGAACGTATCACGTTGTTTGGTCACGCTGTTGTCAGTGAGTGTGGTGTAGGTTGTATCGTAAGTTAAACTGTAGTTTGCTGTAGCGGGTGCTTCAATAACGGAGTAATCAAGTGTGTATGATTTCTTGTCCGATGAGAACACAGGTGTTACTGGTGTTTTAGTATTTGTTACATGATTGTACAATACAAAGCTTGTTGGTACATAAGTTAAATCTGCAGCACCGTCAACAAGTTTATCGTTGAGGTGAATGTTGGTAATGCTGTGATTTCCATCATTAATGCCGACTGTCCATGTGATTTTCTTTGCACTGTAATCAATGGTTGCGTTTTTACTTGCGATACCGATTCCGTATCCTGTTCCGCTGCCATCTTTACCGACCGATTCAACGTCGCCGTTGTTGTCGATTGATAGTGTAGCTCTGTTTGATACGGGATCCTTAAGTTTATGAATCATCTCTTCGCGAACTTGAGTTTTATAGTTTATTTTTAGAGTATCGGTTGTTGGTTTAAGATATTTAACATCAAATCCATTTCCTGAGCTGTCAAATGAAATAGCGTAGGTATCGGCAAACTGTGCTTCAAATGCAGCCAGTGAGTAGTCGGTGCCGTTTACATTGATTTTAAAGGAATCTTTTTGATAATCAAATGTATCAATAGGTGAGATGCGGTCTGTGAATAATGCATCTTTAGGAAGATTGATGCCACTTGGATTGAGTGTGACATTCCATTCAAATGTACGATCTGCTTTGTTATATGTTGAACCGCTTTTTACGACAACGGACTCACGTGTAAATGTTTGTTTGACTTCATTTGAATCTTTAGGTTGAAATTCAGTAGATTCCAAAGTTGCTTTGTTGGTGAAATCCTTGCTGTCAGTTAAGATTGATAATTGTGACTCATCAACAGTTGTTGTGATAACAATTTTACGGGGGGTACTCAACTTCTCGAAGGTTAGTAAATTTCCGGTAACATTCCATTCAGAGGTCATATCCACAGGTGTGCCTTCGCTAATTACTGAGCCTTTAGCGTTGATTGCGTACTCATTGACCATAACGCTGTCAACGGTGAGACCGGCTGGAATCATGTCAGTGACTTTGACGTTCGTGAGGTCTTGATAGTCCTCGTTTATATTGATAACCCAGGTAATTGTTTTTGCTGTGGTATCACGTGTCAATGCAGATTTTTTAATAGGGCTTCCAGGTGTTGTTGGAGTTACGGTAAATTCAACAAGTTTTTCATGTGTTACAGGATGAATGATATCAATGATTTTGTTGACTTCATTCTCTTCAACGTTGAATTTTGTACCAACCATGATATTTCCTTTGAAATCTTCGACCATCTCGGATGTTAGGATACCTTGTCCGAATGTGAATACAATCTTTTGAGTTGCTTCATCATAGCGGTAGGTACCGAGATCGTCTTTTGGTTGTGAAAGGGGTACATCCTTATTAAATACAAATCCAGGAGGAAGGTCGATAGAGATTGTATCACCAGGAATTGGTTTGAAATCTTCATCATCGGTTTTAATAATCTCCCAGTTTACTGAGAATTGCAATTCGTCACCATCTTTAATAGGCATTGTGAGGGCTTCGTTTGGATCGGGTACAAGGTTTATATCATTTAATTTATAATTAACGGCAGTGACCTTGTAGTTCCCTGAGATTGTTAAATCTTTCGGTTGTCTCTCTTCAAGATTTTGTGTTGCGACTTCTTGTGGCTTCGCAACCTCGCCAGTAGGCTCTTTATCAGGAGGTGTTGTAGGTTCTTCTTCTGTTTGTGGTGGTATTTCGACTGCTTCTGCAGTGGGTTCAGTAGGTGTCTCAGTCGCTGAAACAGGCGCTACTTCGGTAGGTGTTGTGCTGCTTGGTGTCGGTTGATTGTCGGCAAATACTGTGAGTTGCACCATGATCAAAGACGCAATTAAAGACAGCACTAAAAAAGACTTTTTCTTCTTCATTCAGTTTCTCCATTCTCTAACACGCAAATATATTATAGAGAAAATGATAGAAACATAGTTAAAATTGGCTACGTAAGAGCTCTAAACAAGAGTGTTTCCGTACAAAATGTACGAATTGAACAAAGATGCGGACGAGATAACGCAATAAAAGGGCTGATTATGGTAGCCCTGATGGTGAATACTTAATAGTTTGTGTCAGAAGATGAAGATATGTTATTAAGTATCTGTAAAGGTTATAGCAACGTCCTGTTGCTGAGAACATAATACTATTTTCATCTTATTCTGAGTAAGAAATGTCATAAAACTATCGAAAATTGTAACAAACGGATTAGTAATTCGCGCGTTTGTAAATTTCCATAACGGTATTACGATATTTATCAATGTATGCATAGATTGTTGTGGCACGTGCACGGACCGGTTTTCCATAGGTTCCTTGTTCGTAGCGGTTACGAATATTGTGATTTGGTTGGGTGGGTGCAATCTCTTCAATTGCCTTTACACTGAAATTTAAATCATCGATATTTGTAACATAAATACTTGCAGGCTCAAGTCGATTCATCGTATCTAACGAATCCAGTGCAAAGATACTTTGTCCGCTTAAACGTGGCATAATATTTTCAATGATGTTCAAGACCGGTGATTGGTGCAATTTCAAGTCAAATTGATCATAAATGAGTGTGTTACCTACTAATAAGTCCAAAAGAGATACAGAAATGCGAAGTACCTGTGTTAGTCCCGAGGGGAGCTCATCGACAGGAACATCAACGACGCCCAGTGAGGTCCGTTTTAAGGTCTTCAATTGGTATTTCCACACATCGGGTTTAATTGGATGAAATTCGTAGTGCACTTCTTCAACTAAGGGAAAGATGCTGCGAATAAAGTCATTCAATACCGGTTGGGTGTGCTCCAAGAACACTCGGAGATGTGCGTTGGTGATACCACCGAATACATCCACATCGCAGTCATACCAAAAATTAAAGAATTCTTCTTGAGTATACTGACCTTCAACAGAAACGCGAATATGTGCAATGTAATGAACAAAATCATTGAGCGTCGATTTAAAGGCAACCTCTTTATTTTCAAATTGAATATAAGCGAGAATGGAAAGCAGCGTATGTTTTCCAAAGTGTTCGCGGTGCATTTGCATAATATAGGGGAGATCTTTGACCAAGACCATACTTCTCCCAAACTCAAGGTCACATCGATTGGCAACATAGATAATGTTATCTTTGTTGTTAAGGCGCTTAAACAGTGATTCCTCAATCAATTCCATTGTGGAACTAAACGTAAGTGAGTAAACAAAGTTTTGGCCATTAACAAGCACATCGTACTTCAATTCCATGGTATCTGTAGCGTGTTTTCGGTAGTGTTTTGCTACCTCTGTCTTCATGTCAAATGGTAGGACAGTGGTATCGTATTTAAAATTGGACCGTGTTGCATAAACATGGTTAACCCGATACGAATCTGTCAATCGCTTAAGAAATGCGAATGATTGCAGAAACGAGGTTTTACCGCTGGAGTTCTCTCCAAACAGAAATACATGAGGTTTATAGGATCCCCTTCGATTTTTAAGCGAGACGAACGACTCGTCGAAACACCTAAAATTTTTCATATAAACTGACCCAAACACGAGATCACCCTTTCTTATTCTATATACATGATACTAAAAAAAGGCTCAAAAGGCACGGAAAAAAAGAGCCTTCGCTCTTTAGATTTCAATTGAGATTTCTTTATTCTTGATTTTTTTTAAAATTGGTACAAGTACTGAAGCAACGATTCCAACCGAAAATCCAGTATTGTAAAGGTTCATACCCGAATGAAGTTGCCCAGAATTAAGTACAACTGAAGAATTAATAAAACTTGCGACAATACCCCAAGCAAAGCCAAAGTATCCAGCAATTGGGGCCAGTGCAGTTCCAAATAATGCGGCAAAGAGAATGGTGGGTTGATCAAGTGTCCAACTCTTTGTTAAGCCACCCAAAACCACACCAATAAATATCGGTAGAATATTACGAGCATGTTTACCCAAGCCTGAGAAGCCAACTACGGTCAGAATGCCACCCATAATGGGTCCGTTCAATTCACCCTTGGCAATAAAAAGCACATATACCAAGCAAAGAATGCCATTGATGCCCATGTTCATAAGTACTGTACTGAGTCCAAAGTTTTCGAGGAAGTCGTTATGTTGATACCCGGTTTCTTTGAGAAGTTTCCAATAGGACTTAAGACTGCGATTGTTGCCAAGAAATCCAGCGACAAACATTACAATGAATAGTGTTGCTAAGATATAAGCAAACGCCTCCGTATGCCCAACATCAAGGATGAGTCGTTGTCGTGGTTCATAACCATAAGATTTCATGATAGACACATAAAGTGTGGCAATAATTCCAATGGAGAATCCCGTATTGTAAAGGTTGAATCCCTCGTGGACTTTGAATAAGTTATCAGCAACGGGTTTAATTACAAATCCAACCGACATGCCGACGACAATTCCAGCAATCGTCCGTAGCGGATCGCTGAGTGGCACAAATAAGATAATCTCAGTGACAATTGGAGCGAAACTTGTCGCCAACAGTGACATATGGACGATATCTCTATAGTCTTTTTTTGTAAGTTTTGAGTAGAGGAATGTTCCCAGTAAAATAGGAACAACATTGAAAACATTCTTTCCAAAAAATGCGAAACTCCCCATTAAGTAAACGGATGCAATGGCAGTGCCATTGATTGCGGCGCCGGAGATGTAAATAATGATAATTGCCATGAGCGTTAAGATGCCCACATTGAAAAGTGCAGCACCCAAGCCGCCGATCGCAATGTAATCGGTGATGAGTACGCTTGATTCAGTAATGATTCGTGTCATGCCGTTGAATATTTCAAATGGTGATGCAATAAAGAAAGAAACCACCAAAGGAAGGAGACTGGAAATCACGAGGAACTTAATTGTCTTCTGTTTCATAAATCACGTCCTTAATTTCTTTTATTTTAACTGACCGACGGTCAATAAACAAGAAGTTCGCAAATAAAAAACAAGAAAAAAACGCTGAAGGTCAGCGTTAGTCAGTATCGTTCTCGTCATCAATCAATGTTCGGATATCCAACATTTTTTGATCGGTTAGGGCAATTGTTTCAGCGCATTCTTGCAGTGCATCAGAAACACTGGCAATATGTTTGTGGTTTTTCTTGTAGCGAATTTCGTGCTCAAGACTAGCCCAAAAGTCCATTGCAATCGTACGGATTTGTATTTCAACACGTACATAGTATTTTCCAGCAGAAAGGAATACAGGAATTTCTACAATCATGTGTAGACTGCGGTATCCATTCTCTTTGGGGTTTTGAATATAATCTTTAACTTCAATGACGCGAATATCATCTTGTCCAGAAATCATATTGGACAGTGTATAAATATCATCGATGTATGAACAGATGACACGCACACCGGCGACATCATTCAGATTCTCGCGAACAGATTCGACCGATATAGGGCAATCATCGCGAATAAGTTTATCGACGATACTTTGTGGTTTCTTGACGCGCGATTTAATCATGGCGATGGGATTGCGTGGTGTAAGATGTGCAAGTTCACGATCAAGAATCTTCAACTTGGTAGAGATTTCTTCGACTGCACATTCGTATAGCAACATCATTTCTTTGAATTTCTTCGCTTGTTGTAAGAATAGAGCGGGGATTTTAAAGACCTGGTCCCGATTGATTGTAATTTCATGTTGTGACAAAAATATCACTCCTTAATACATGTATTGTACCAAATGTACGCAAATAAAAAAGAGCCGTGGCTCTTATTTTACAATAACTTCATAATTGGGTTCCGAACCATCTTCACGCAATGTAATATGAAGATCTTTATCAGCGAAGAACCATTCATCGAATTGTTCAACGTAGAAATTAATACCTTCAACGGTTACAAGCTCAAAGGGATTGGTTGGTTCTTGTTTTGCGATGGCAAAAGAAAATCCACCATGAGGACCGTAAACCTTTCCAAAGAATTTAATACTGTCACCAGCAACAAGGTCCATCTCACGGATATACCATTGTGCGGCGTCTTTTGATACTGTTAGTTCCATAATGTCACCTCTATCGATACATTCATTCTACCACAGTTTTAGTGTAGTGTAAGGAGCGATGCTTACTTACGGTAGCTTTCCATCATTCCTTTAAAGAGATCTGCAGTACTTGGTGGTGTATATGTAATTGCATTTGCACCTGCTTCGATTGTTTCGGCAATGGACGCCTCAGTAGGTCCCCCAGTTGCGATAATCGGAACTTCAGGATGTTGAGCACGAATCTTGCGAACAACTTCTGCCGTACGCGGCCCAGCAGATACATTGAGAACCGCTGAACCACTTCGTAAACGGGCATGAATGTCAGTATCCTCACTGACGACCGTTACGATAATGGGGATTTCTAAACTTGCTTTAATCCCTGTAATCACCACATTGCTTGTCGGTGCATTTACAACTACGCCCATAGCACCTTGACGCTCAGCATCAATCGCTAACCCAATAACACGGGGCCCACGTGTTGTACCTCCACCCACACCAGCAAATACAGGTTTGTCCGTTGATTGGACTATGGCATCAGTAATAATTGGTTGTGGTGTAAAGGGGTAAACTGCGATGACTGCATCGGCATTGCAATTACGAATAATAGCAACATCAGTGGTAAAGATAAATGACTTCAGCAAGCGTCCAAAAACACGGATTCCAGTTGCTGCTTCAATGCTCTCGGGCATTCTAATAATATTCTTGCGTAAATTACCGCTATATTCTGGTGTTTTCATTTCACACATCTCCTAAATCAAACGTTTTTCAAATCCGCCATCGACTTTAAGATTCTTGGTCACAATAATAAATGCTTTAGGATCATGCTTCTTAATCAGTCGCTTAATATCAGCAATTTCAGACTGCGCCACAATCGTGACAAACACATCAAGACTTGTACCTGTGTAGGCACCAAATCCTTCCCAATGTGTTACACCACGGACAATTTCAGAAATAACCAATGATTTGATTTCTTTATTCTTTGTAAATACCATGACACTTGCTTCAAGATTGTGTTCATGGAACTTATCAAGACCAAATGAGAAAATGTATGAGTAGACTAAAGAGTATAAGGCAGTTTGCAAATCGTAGACTACCATACATATGATATAAATAACACTGTTAATGACCAAATAAATCGAGCCAATGCTTCCTTTATTATTTTGCGAACGATAGAATCCAATAACATCGAGCCCTCCGCTTGAACCTTTTGCTCTAAATGTTAAGGATGATCCAAAAGAACCAAGAACACCAGCGAGTACGATGGCAATAAAAACATCGGCTACAATGGGTTTTTCGGGGATTGGAATTAATGTAAGTGCAATAGTTTGTGTTATAATACTGAGTAAACTTAATTGCACAAATTTTTTGGATAAACGACTCCATGCAAAGATAAAGATGGGGATGTTTAAAGCCATACTCAGCATTCCGGCAATATCGAAGTTTAATTTCAGGTTGAATGTTGAGACAAAAGCATCGCGCAGTAATTGGGCGATACCAGTCATTCCACCGTTATAAATCGAAGCAGGAATAAGGAATACGTTAACGGATAATGCGAATAGGAACGACCCTACAATTACGTATGTATATCTCTTAATATTGTTCATGGCTTTATTATAACAAAACATTTGCGACAAACGAGGATTATTATCACAAAGGGGAAAAAATATGCAGACTATTTTTCGTAAAACAGAATTAAGAGATATTCCAAGTGTTGTTTCAATGTATGTTGGGGCTGCGCAACAAATGAAAGCAGACGGCATTGATCAGTGGCAAGATGGGTATCCCAATGAAGTATCATTGCGCGAGGATATTAATAATGGTGTTTCCTTTGTACTGTGTGAAGGAGATCGTGTCATTGCGAGTGCTATGGTACTCGTTGGTCATGAATCGACCTATGACACTATCGATGGCATGTGGGGAAACAATCATCCCTATGCGGTCGTTCATCGTTATGTTGTGGATACATCAGTGGTGGGAAAAGGCGTTGCACATGCAATGCAAGTCGCAATTGAAGCAAGTTTATCTGTGGATACAATTCGCATTGATACACACGAAGCAAATATTCGCATGCAACGATTCCTTGAAAAAGAAGGGTTTATGAAACGCGGTATCATCAAACTTAACGATGGAAAACCACGCGTTGCCTTTGATAAGATACTGAGAAATGGTGAATCTCATTAAGAAATAGTGTAAAATAGACACAGATAGTTTAAATAAGAAAGAAGGACCGTCATGGATTTATTAAATGGACGTACGTTGTCACAAAAACAACGTTTCAATCTTATCCTCGTTGCGGGTGCTGTTGCATCCATTGTCTTGGGGATACTAAGTGGATACTTTCGTCAATACGTATTCAATCATGCAATTATTTTGGTCCTCGTTGGATTAGCAATTGCACTCATTATTCAAAAGGTAGGACATGGTGTTCAAACGCGCTTTGCCGTTGCATCGCTCCTATTCACAGTTTTGGCAATCTTATTGTCAGATGTTGTTACTGATTTTGGTATTGCAGGTCTTGTTGACTTCAGCGCATACCAATCAGTACTTACCTTTATGATTCATGAAGATATTTATTCAGTTTTATGGTTAGTATACCGTGCCTTAGCACTGTATATTTCCTACATTTACTCGAGGGTGATTTAATGGGATTTCGCGAAACATGGGCAACAATCAATCTTGACCATCTTAAACACAATTACACGACAATCAAAGAACAGACTCAAACGTCTGTTTTTGGCGTTGTAAAGGCGAATGCATACGGTCATGGTGATATCGTTATAGCAAAAGAATTGATCGCTCTTGGTTCGGAAATAATCTGTGTCTCGTCAATCGATGAAGCCATCCGATTGAGTAATGCTGGCATTGAACATGACATTCTCATCTTTAGTTATGTCAATCGTGATGCCATTATAGCCTCGACACGATCAAACTATATTTATACTGTCCCTTCAATGGCATGGTATGAGCAGGTTTCTGACCTTAATCTTCGATTGCATGTTGAAATCAATACTGGCATGAACCGCTATGGCGTGCGCCATGTGGAAGATGTAGAGCGTATTCTAAAACAGGGAAACGTTGAAGGGATTTACACCCACTTTCAAAGCCCAGAGAATCTTGAGGCAGGCAATGTGCAACTCCAAAAGTTTAAAGCAATCGTCGATGCACTCAACTATGATTTCAAATGGATTCATGTTGGGAATGCGCCGACACCATTGATTGTTGACCAAGCATGGATTAATGGATCGCGACTTGGTTTGGGATTGTATGGTTACCGAGTGGATATGCCGGAGCTAAAACCGATACTCGAACTTTACTCACATATCTGTTATCTTGAACCGATTGAAAAAGGTGAAACGATTGGGTATGACCACACCTATACTGTTGAAGAAGATGGCCTCTATGGTACGATGCCAATCGGATATGCTGATAATTTTGATATCCGCAATAAACTTGTACCGGTGGCGATTCATGGCAAATTCTATCCAATTGTCGGTAAGGTTTGTATGGATCAAACCATGATTCACGTTGATAGTGCAGTGAAACTTGGGGATCCCGTAGAACTCATTGGACCGCATCGAACCAGTAAAATGATTCATGATGCGACCGGTGTGATGACATACATTCAGTTGTCGACACTCAGTGATCGCATTACCCGTAAGTACTATCGCAATCACGAATGTGTTCTGGAAGTTAATCGTTAAAAATTTTGGATTGGGGAAACCCAATCTTTTTTTTGCATGCAATAAAAAACTCGACAAATGACGTCGAGTTTTATTGAGTTAGTTGGAGTATTGCCTCAGCAAGGTCTTTGTGAGATGCAAACGTTAAGGAAACCACATCATGGGTATTTTCACGATGATTGAGCCAAATTGCATTCCATCCTGCATTCAGTGCACCGAGGATGTCGTTATGGTAAGAATCACCAATCATGAGGCAATCTTCCGGTTTTGTTCCCGTCACTGTGTTAACGTGTTGGAAAATATGGATATCGGGTTTGTAGTAGCCAATGTCGCCTGAGATGAAAATACAATTGGGATCAAAATAACGTTCAAGGTTGAGTGCCGCAATCTTCTTGCTTTGATGATCGGATGGACCATTTGTAATTAAAGCTATTGGGTAGTTTTCCGCATTAAGATGGATTAATAACTGTTCCATATCTTCATCCAAACACAAATGCGCTTGCTCATACGCGTAAGCAGCTTGAAAAGCATCTGCTTGTGCATCGCTGTAAGATATATTGAAGTGCGTTAATGCCTTTTGAATCCGATAGCGTTGCGTGCTTTCGAGGGTCATATGGCCATCTTGTGAAAGGTGGAAGACTTCGTCACTGTATTGTCGCGTGAGCCGGTACAAAGCATCCACATCATCCACCTCAAGTGCGACAGTTTGCATCGCATTTTGAAAAGGGACGATTTGATTGTAAAGTGTATCATCCAAGTCAAAGAATAGTATTTTCATGCGGTATCTCCAAAATTAACGTTTGTTGGTAGTGCAGGTAAGCCCCAGTTCTTCATAGTTAGAGACAGTTTCACTCAAACTCAAGAAGTTAAGGTATGCATCAGGATCACCTTGAATAAGTCCTTCCGCAATTAATGAATCCATATCCGCTTCTTTATAGTCGATGGTTGTGGAATCAGTTAGCACATTGTTTTCGATAGAGGAAGTATAAGTAACACCAGGAATCGCATTCAATGCAGTGGATAATGCTTCAACCTCAAGGGCAAGATTTGTTGCGGTGATGGAACCATCTTCAATGGCTTTGGAAAAGTTGGTGACGCTGGTTGTTACTGATGAGGTTACCCGATCATTATCGGCTAACAAGACGTCAGAGTATGAATCGGTTGCATCAGAAATTGTACAGCTCGTCTCAGTGGCAGTTTTCTTTGTGCATCCCGTTAAGAATACGAGACACAGACTTGCAAGAATTAGTTTTTTCATAATGACCTCCGCTTTGTATTAATTATACACCAAATTAAGATGCGTCGTTTGTCTGTTCTTCAATATGTTCAACATTAGCAATGGCATCAAAACGCTTGGTGATTTTTTCTGTGGTGATATTAATCTTACGAAACTCTTCGTTAACACCCTCCATACGTCGTGATAAACCTTCCCATCGTTCACGATAGCGATCAAATTCACTGGAAAGCAATCGTAATTCTTGATGAATTACCGAAGCGTATTTTTCACGTTCGAGATTTACAAGAATTGTTTGAATGGTTGTGAGGGTACTCATGAGTGTTGTTGGTGAGGCAAGCCATACTCGGCGTTTTTGTGAGTAATCGATGATATCTTGGTGGTAGGCATTAATCGTAGCGAAGATTGCTTCAGCAGGGATAAACATAATTGCTTGGTCGGATGTAACTCCGGGAATGATGTATTTATCGGCTATCGCGTCAATATGCTTCTTACAGTCAGAAACAAATGTACGTTCTGCTTGCGCACGTTCAATATCGGATATATCTTTATCCATCATACGACGGTAGTTTTCGAGTGGAAACTTGGAGTCGATGGCGATGGTTCCTAAAGGTTCAGGGGCAAAGAGTACAGCATCAGAGCGCACACCGGTCTGAAAGGTATACTGCATTTGGTAGATTTTGTCATTGCGATCCCCAAAGATGGCAGCCATGATTTGCGAGAGTTGGACTTCGCCAAATGTTCCCCGTGTTTTCTTGTCCGTCAAGACATCTTGCAATGAGACAATTTCAACCGATAATGCATCAATTTTCTTTTGGGCTTCATCAATCTTACTAAGACGCTCAACAATGTTAGTGAAGGTTGCGTTGGTTTTCTTGAATCCTTCTTCAAGATTTTCTGTTACTTTTTGATCCATCATTGCAAGACGGCGTTCAACAGTCGCTTGCAGACGGTCAAATTGGAGTTCCATACTCGAACCCAGCTTGTCTTGAAACTGAATTAAACTAGTGGCAGTTGCTTTTTCAAAGTTTGTATTGCGATCGTGCAAATCTTTAATGCGCAAATCCATACGGTCGGTGAAGGTATTGAACTGGGTATTTAAGTGTTCACGATTATCAATGGATTGTCTGTTTAAACTTTGATTGAATTCGTGGACAGCCTCAGGGGTACGGTTGCTAAAAAGTTTGATGAGAATGATGACCAAAACGATCATAATAACTGCGAGAAGTACTAAAACTAAATCTATTTCCATGATTTCACGTCCTTTTTTCATATTGTAACACATGGGTAGGGTATAATTGTATGAGAGGTGAATCATGATAAAGATTGGATTAGCGTTATCAGGTGGCGGTATTAAGGCGTTTTCGCAATTACCTGTCTTAGCAACGTTGGCTAAAGAAAAAATTAATATCGATGCAATTTCCGGGACTTCAATGGGTTCGGTGATTGCTGCATTGTTTGCAAGCGGTGTAACTGCTGAGGACGTGATGCAAGCGGCATTGGATTTAGAAAAAGAAATCGAAGATAAGAAAATAATGAAACGACCATCCATGAAACTTTTGCCATTTTCAAAAGAAAAACTCACGGGTGGGTTTGTTGATGGTCAAGATTTGGAAGATGTACTGGAAGCAAAACTTATCGAGCTGGGAGTTGAACACATCCGTGATGTAAAGATTCCGCTGGCAATTACGGCTGTGGATGTTATTACTGGAAAGAAAATAATGTTTGTTTCGCATCCGGAAGACTATGTAAATAAAGACACTGATACAATCGTTATCACCGATATCAGTCTTGCCAAAGCAGTACGGGCTTCGTGTTCATTTCCATTTGTAATTGCTGCAATGGAATATGAGGACTATCTGCTTGTCGATGGTGGATTACGACAGAACCTACCTTTGGAACCGTTATATAATTATGGTGTGGATAAAACAATCGCAGTTACCATGCACTCGACCAGTGAATTTCATGATACAAATTCGCTTGTGGCATTGGGGATTCGTGTGATGGATATCATGCGAATTGAAGCAGACCAAGAGATTGTGCATCAAGCCGATGTTCACATCAATGTCCCCCTGGATAAGGTGTGGGTCTTTGAAATTGGTAAAGGAAAATATACGATTGATCAGGGTGCACACGCAATCAGTGAACATATTGATCAGTTAAAAGGATTAACGAAACCAGAATCGTTTATGGACAAACTAAGGAGAAAATTCAAATGATATATCAAGCATTATGGAATGGTGTAAAGATTCCTGTCCTTGGATTGGGAACATTTAAATTAGAACCAAACGAAACATATAAAATCGTAGTGGAAGCGTTGCGTATGGGATATCGCCATATTGATACCGCCGCATACTATGGAAACGAAACAGAAGTTGGACAAGCAATCCGAGACAGCGGTATTCCGCGCGAAGAAATTTTTGTGACAACCAAACTGTGGAAAGACCAAGTCGGTTACGATGCTGCGCTGGTAGCTTTTAATCAATCACTGGAACGCCTAGGCCTGGATTATATCGATCTCTATCTCTTGCATTGGCCAATTCCAGAATCGCGCCAATCATGGCGAGCATTGGAAGACATTTATGAAAGTGGTCGTGTCAAAGCGATTGGTGTCTCGAACTTTGATAATACACAAATGGCTGCCCTCATCAAAGGTATGAAAGTACTACCGATGGTCAATCAAATCGAACGCCACCCGCTTCGAGTTCGTGAAGATGTGCGTAAGTTCGACATGGATTTGGAAATGGTTATGGAAGGATGGCGTCCCATTGTACGTGGGGATCTTGAAAATGACCCACAACTTATGGCACTCGCATTCAAATATAACAAAACAGTCGCCCAAGTAATTCTGCGCTGGCATATCCAAACCGACTTTGTTGTTTTTCCAAAAACTTCAAATGTTGAACGATTGTTGGAGAACATTAGTATTTTTGATTTTGAATTGACTGAAGATGAAATTCATCTTATTTCGGCCATGGATCAAGAGAAAGCATCCCTGGAACCACAAGTCAGTGTTAATCCAAAATTATAGAATCGGCAAACGTCGATTCTTTTTTGTGAATTTCCACCTTCAGAAACATGAATAAATTTCACAGTTTGCGTGAAATCTTAAAATGTCTGTGGTATAATATTGATAATCATTATCGTTATCAATAGGAGGCGACGTTATGAAACTGAAAGATTTGCGTGAATTTAAGGAAGTCATTGCATGTGGGGTGTTACTTGCAATTGGGGCATACTTAAATAATCCAATTTTACTAATCCTAGCAATCATTGTTGGGGGATATAAACAAACCAAAGATGGCATTATGGATACCATCGAAAATAAACACTTGAATGTCGAATTACTGATGATTCTCTCAGCGATTGGAGCATGTTTAATTGGTTACTATATGGAAGGGGCCGTTTTAATCTTTATTTTCTCCCTATCAGGAGCACTCGAAGCACTCACCCTTGATCGCAGCCAACGTGAGATTCGCTCGTTAATGGAACTGCAACCCACAGAGGCAACACGCATTTTAGAAAATGGAACAACAGAGGTCGTAGATATCAATGATTTGCATCTTGATGATCATATTATTGTTGCAGTAGGCGAAATTATCCCTATTGATGCCACAATTCTTGTAGGGAAAAGCAGTATTGAAGAGGCAGCCATCACTGGAGAATCCATGCCAACGACAAAAACTGTCGGTGATGTTGTGTTTGGTGGAACACTTAATATCTCCCAACCCCTCACACTCACAGTGACCAGTGCAGTAGGCGATACCCTAATCCAAAAAATCGTTCGTATGGTCGAAGAAGCGCAAAACTATCCTTCGAAAACTGCACGATTTATTGATCGACTTGAAGATTATTATGCACGTGTCGTACTCATACTTGTTGCAGTTGTGATTGTGGTTCCCATTGTATTCTTTAAAGAACCTTTTGAATCTGCGTTTTATCGCGGCATGATTTTATTGGTTGTCGCTTCGCCCTGCGCGCTCATTGCATCGGTTACACCTGCAACACTCTCAGCTATTTCAAATGGGGCCAAAAAAGGAATCCTTGTTAAAGGTGGGATTCATTTTGAGAACTTAATGGATACCAAAGCAATCGCTTTTGATAAGACGGGGACACTGACACAAGGCATGCCATCAATTTCTGATGCTTATTATTGTGATGATGAAGCGGAAATTATTAAAGCAGTTATTGCGATTGAACAGTTTTCAACACATCCACTGGCAAGTGCGATTGTGAATGACCTTAATCGTGCAACGGCAGGAATCGATGCTCCGCGTGCAATCGATATTGAAGAAAAGCCAGGTTATGGAGTTGAAGGTGTCTACAATGACACGCACTACCGTATTGGTAAATACGATTACATGACATCCGAGCATCAAGAAATCTATGCATTGTCACAACAATGGGCAAAAGAAGGAAAGAGTGTTGTATTTATTGAAAGAAATCATGCGCTTGTGGGTGTCTTAGGACTGATTGATAAAGTAAGACCCGAATCAAAACCACTGATTGCGTGGTTTAACGAACATCAGATCGAAACCATCATGATTACGGGGGATGTCCATGAAACGGCACAACATATCGCCGATGAAATTGGTATTGCCCGGGTAATATCGCAAGCACTCCCGGATCAAAAAGCGAATATCGTTCGTGACTTAGAAAAAGAATACGGTACAGTAGTCATGGTCGGCGATGGCATCAATGATGCGCCAGCGCTGGCAAATGCAACAATTGGTATTGCCATGGGTGGCGGTACAGACATTGCGATGGAAGCAGCAGATGTTATCTTGGTGAAGGATAATATTGAAAACATTCGTTATGCGGTAGAGTTATCAAAACGCCTTCGAAAAATTGTCGTTGAGAATATTATCTTCTCATTTAGTGTCATTGCCATCTTGGTTATCAGTAACTTCTTTAATGGTATTACACTTCCATTTGGTGTTGTAGGACATGAAGGAAGTACGATATTAGTCATTTTAAACAGTCTACGCTTGTTGAAACCCCTAAATAAATAAAATATAGTTTTCCAAACATTCAAATACTTTGTGAATAATAATACATAAAACGCACATTAATTACATAAATAGTGTATTTCATAACATGTGCGTTTTTTTAGTGTTCTTCCATACTATACTTTCTAAGAAAGTTGAGGAAGTACAATGAAACGACTAAAAACACTACTACTTGCACTACTCCTAACCATAACCGCATTTACAACCCTTAAGGCAGCGGAATCGTACGATTCACTGGACATTATCAAAGACGTACAACTTGAAGTGAAGCGTGATTCAACAACTGAGATCATCGGTTCAGAAACAATTATTTCTGCCGTTGACACACTAATTATTGAGTTCAAATTTGAACTTGATGATGCCATTAACTACCAAAATAAAATAACGACATTTGTGTTGCCAAGTATTTTTGATCCTGCGAAGACTGTGGAATCATTAGATATCTACAGTGGCAGTGAGTTGATTGCAAGAATCACACGTGAGCCGGGAACCTTGAATATGACAATGACCTTCACGGACAGTGACTTCCTTGTAAACAATTCAAACATCAAAGGTGCGATGCGTTTGCTTACACAAACAGACCGTACACAAATTACATCGCAAGAAAAATATCCAATCTATTTTGAAGGGTTGGGAAATTTCGAAGTTGAAATCGTACCACCCAATCCGGATGGCGAACCAGAAATTGCTTATGCTTGGAAAGGTGGTCAATTGACTGCAGATAAAAGTAATGTTGGCTGGAGTATCTATATCACAGCATTCCAAGACTTAGAGAATCTTGTGATTCGTGATCAACACCTGGGTGGTCAAGAAATTGATACCGATTCCTTTGAGATATCAATTGCCTCCTATTATGTTGGGGATGTCGTAATGTATGAACCCTTGGATGTCACACCGGAATTTGATGGAAATGGTGGCTTCACCATTGATATCGGTACGGTATATTATGATGGAAAACTCAATGGAGGACCCGCAATTTCTTCAGAAGTTCATGAACAAAAAAGAGATGGCGTGCGTGTTCGCTATAAAACAAAAATTACAGAAGAGCAAGACACTTACGACAACAAAGTCGAGTTCTCCGCAACCCAATTGGGAAGTGATGTTCGCGATATGACCTCCGTTGTTTATAGTGGTGGGGGTGCCATTGCTGGTGAAACACGTAGCATTGTCATCTTAAAAGTAGATGGAGATACGAATGCTGCCCTAATAGGCGCACGTTTCAACATTGAAAAGTACAATCCAACATCCCAAACATGGAGTCTGTACCGTTCAAATCTTGATGTTGAAAGTGTCAATGGATTACAAGTCGATTTAATGACATTTGGAACCTATCGTTTGGTTGAAACACAAGCACCCGATGGTTATATGCTTGATGAAACGCCATTCGATCCATTTGTTATCGATGCAACCATAGTAGAAGGAACGCCCTTTGAAGTAATTGTAAAAAACTTTAAACGGGTACCAGTTCAAAACCCTGTATCGATTCACAAGGTAGCAAGTCACAATCAAGAAGGCCTTGCCGGCGCAGAATTTGTCTTGCAAGATGCCGATGATACTGTAATCTATACATTCCCAATTACCGATGACCAAGGCCACAGTATGTTGGAAGATGTTGTTGCTGGAACGTATAAACTCGTTGAAACACAAGCGCCAACAGGGTATACATCACGTGGTTATATCAAGAATGTTACAGTGGTTGATGGCGTTGTCTTGGAGACGATTACCGTTGAAAATACAAAGATTGTCCCACCGACAGTTGTTGTACCAGAGATTGAAGTGCCAACACCAGCGAGTCCAGAAGTACCGACCCCTGTTAGTCCAAAGCTTCCAAGCACAGGCGTTAACAACGTTCTAATTGTAGGTGGATTAAGCGTACTAGCACTGGGACTTGGTTTGGTTCTTGTCCAACGTTACCGCAAATACGAAAAATAAATGAATGAATTTACAAAGAACGCACCACGATTGTGGTGCGTTTTTATGCGAATATTAGTATTTACGGCTGCGCTCGTTGCTCAATGCTTTCGCAAGGACTTCAAGAATGTACAGTGCGGGGACTTGTGAAGTTGTATCGGCATATTCAGTACGTTCTTGATTGATATAATACGGAAAGTTTACGTCGGATAAGCGTGCAATGGTTGAATTTGAAGAGTTTGTGATGGATATAATGGTTGTTTTCGATGTGTGGTAGCGGCGCAAGAACTCGATGATTTGACCGGTTTCACCAGAAACTGAGCAGGCAATAATCGCAATTTTATCGTTAATCTCCTTGGGAAAGTGGTTCACAGGGTAGTTCATGGTTTCTTCGATAACAAGTGCCATCGAGAAGAAAGACGAGAAATAATGAGAACCGTATTGGGCGGTGACTTTGGAGGCGCCATTTCCTGCGAAAAGGATTAACTCTTTATCTTTCAATAGCTCAATAGCTTGCGTTAGTTTCTCTTGGAAGGGAGTTTGTGTGGTGTTGGCAAGAAAGTTGATGAGCGTCATTTCATCCGTGGGCGTTACAACGCCGATGGGTTTGGATGCGTTGGCGATAAAGTCCGTGAAACGAAATTTAAACTCAGAGAAACCCGAGCACTCAAACTTCTTACAAAAACGCATAATTGCAGCACTGGATACATGGGCTGCTTCAGCGAGATCGCGGACTGACATAAATTGAATGGATTCAGCATATTGAATTACTGTATTATAAATATCAAATTCTAATTCCGAGAGGTCGGGAACTGTTTTAAGAAATAGCATAAGATCTCCTGTTACGTTTTGTGACGTAGATGTTACATATTACAATAATCATAACATATTTCTGTTTTGATGTTACAAAACATATCTCGGTATATAATGGGCACAAGGAGATGATTCTTATGATGCAATTTATGGAAAAACATGTCGCACCGTGGGCAACCCGGATTGCGAGTCACAAATTATTAAGCGCAATCAGTAATGGTTTTAATATGATTTTACCAATTATTATTGTGGGTGCTTTGTTTTCACTTTTAGTTGGACTGAATGTTGATGCATATCAAGGGTTCTTAGCTGCGACAGGTATTGGACCGGTGATTGCCATAATTCCGCAAATAACGACAAATCTAATGGCGTTGTATGCAGTGTTCGCAATAACGTATCAATACGCCATCAACAAGGGGCATCGCGATGATGCGGTAATGGTTGGTGTATTTGGATTGTTCATGTTCTTTGTGATAACACCAATTACACCTACAGAACTTGTATCTGGACTTACGGGTGCTGTGGATATTCCTGTGTTCACATTTGATTGGTTTGGGGGAACAGGGCTGTTTTCTGCAATCTTAGTCGCAGCGATTGTTGTAAACGTTTATGCGTTTGTAATTCGCAAAGGGTGGATTATCCGTATGCCAGATGGTGTTCCACCAACCGTAGCAAAATCATTCTCAGCATTGATTCCAGTATTTTTACTTACCATTCTGGGACTTGTCTTGAACTACGTTCTTGCCCTTACACCGTTTGAAAACCTTCACCAAGTCATTTACGGAATTGTATTGCTACCTTTGGGTGCATTATCAAACAATCTATTCTCAATGATCTTACTCTTACTACTCATGCACTTGTTCTGGTTGTTTGGAATGCATGGGACGATGATTATGGGACCCGTACTTCTTAGCATTCTTATGCCAGCAACAACAGAGAATATGACTGCATTGGCACAAGGTGCTGCGATACCCAATACCTTTTCCCTGGGATTTATTTCTGTTATTGCCTTAGGAGGTATTGGATCGACCTTGCCATTGCTTGTCGCGATGGTACGCGCAAAGAGTCAACGCTACAAAACACTGACGCGACTTTCTGTTGTTCCATCGATTTTCGGGATTAATGAGCCTGTTATCTTTGGGTTCCCAATTGTCTTGAACCCAACCATGTTCATTCCGTTTATGGTGGTACCAATTGTAAATGCATTGATACTCTTTGTGGCTATTAAAATTAACTTTGTATCGCCACCGGCTTTAATGCAACTTCCTACGGGAACCCCAATCTTTGTTGATGGGTTCCTACAAATGGGGGTCAATGGAATTTTAATTCAAGCGGTCATGTTTGTGGTGGATACAATTATCTACTACCCATTCGGTCGCTTTGCAGATAAACAAGAATATCTATTGGAGGAAAACGTATGATGAATACACCGAAATTTGATGACATTACATCGGCACTCTTTATCCAACCACACCCTGACGACAATGAAATCGGTGCTGGTGGGATGATGGCAAAACTTGTCGACAAAGGAATTCCCGTATATTCGTTGACGGTAACAAAAGGGGATGGGGGAGTGATGTATACAGTCCCGAAGAACTTGCGGAAATCCGTCATCATGAAGCGCAACATGCTTCTGATATTTTGGGAGTAACCTATCTTGGCAATTTGGGTTTCAACAATCAGAATCCTGGAACTGTCGAAGAAATATGCGAAGCCATTGTTGGTGTTATGCGAAAACTGCAAGTACAGACTATTATCTCTGTTGACCCTGCGCTTCCTAATGAAATTCACCCTGCACACTTGCGTGCTGGTCGTGCTGTAATGGAGGCGTTCATGCGTGTCAATCAACCGTATTTTCCATATCATGAAAATACACGTCATGACGATGCTTACAGTGCAACAATCCTGGGTCAGTACTTCACGGATACGGATAATGAAATTGTAGATGTCACATTACAATACGATCGCAAGATCCAAGCCATTCAAGCCCATCAGTCACAAATTGATGCGTCCTTCCTTGGCATGCTCGAAATGTACTACGGTGTCATTGCGGATACAACGCCATTTGAAAGAGCAGAACGCGTAAAATTATTGGGTCATGTTCATACTCACTGCTTTGCCTTTCCAAAAGGAGTGACCTTCTAACCGTCCAACGACGGTTTTTTAATTGTTGATAACGTGAAACGGACTTTTGCTACAGACCATTGCTTTTGAACTCGAGATTTCTTTATACTTAAAACAATGGAGGACGTAACATGTTAGATTTAAAGAAAGTGAATGAAGCAGTTGCTACGGAGCGCAAATCAGTAGTCCGTACGCGAATGGTTACCTTGGCAATTGAAATTACAGTGATAGTGGCGATCGTTGCAATGCAGATACAAGCTCAAAATGTACAGTTTGGGAGTTGGTTTGTATGGGTGATCGTCATCGCTATCGTCCTTTTTGTTAACGAGTCTATTTATGGTGGTAGAAAACGCAACTATGTCTCTAAGGTAAAAAGAATTATCCTCGATACAGTTTTCATGCCGACCTTCGATGATGTGACGTTTTCAGAACATGGTGGCATCAGTATAGAAACACTGCGATCACGCCGACTCGTTGATACAGCCGATAATCAATATGTAAACGACTATCTGTGTGGGAGCCATAATGGTATTCAGTTTACGCGAACGGATGTAAAGACAGAATCGGAAAGTACCGATTCAGAAGGTCACACAACGACGTCCACAGTATTTAAAGGTCAAGTTTATTCCTTTGATTTTAATAAAGTTATCAGCGAGTATGTTCGTGTCAGCGACAAGAATTTCTGGACAGCCTTAGGATTCTTCAAGAAGAATCGCGTAAAAATGGATGATGGTGAGTTTAATGAACTCTTTGATGTAACAACATCAAATGAGCACGAAACCTTCTATGTATTTACACCGCACTTTATGAATCGCTACAAGGCGCTTCACCAAAAATTTGATGGCCGCGCCTGCATGGTAATTGATGGGGCACTGCTTTACCTGGCAATCAACAACAAACGGGATTCCTTTGAGCCCAATGCATTTTCTGAATTGGATGAATCATTCAAGCAAAGTTTGCAACAAGACATCGACATCATAAAGATTGTGATTGATGATCTTGACTTAACCAATGATCTCTTTTTACCCCGATCGCAAACTTAAAAAATGGGTGAAACTCAACAACTCTGTCTTAAAACATAGTATTATTATGAAAAGGAGTGGTATTCATGATTCAAAAAATAGCCCAAGAAACAAACGAACTCTTACTGAAAGTGCTTCTCGATAAACACAGTGAATTGCATTCCTGTGTCGCGGTAGGAACACCGAAACCACTCTCACTTGCATATCGTAAGGATGATAAGTATGTTGGTGGTATAACAGGGAGTATCTTCTATGAACGTCTGCATATTAAGTTGCTGGGCGTGGACGAAGCCTATCGTGGTCAGGGAATTGGTTCCGAACTTGTGAGTGCGGCCATTGCATTTGCGAAGGAAAATGGTTGTACTTCAATTACCGTCTCAACCCTTGATTACCAAGGACCCAAGTTCTACGAGCATTTGGGATTTCAAGAATATGCCATTCTTGAAAATGTACCTGCAAAGGGTTTGAATACTCACTATTTCGTAATGTATCTTTAAGTCTTCGTTCAACGAAGGCTTTTCCATAATGGAGGTAAACCATGAATTCTGAAGCAATACAAAAAGCAATAAGCAACCTTGAAGCATCACGAAACATCCGTGTGCTTTTTGCTGTCGAATCAGGGAGTCGTGCGTGGGGTTTTGAAGGGGACAAGAGTGATTACGACTTGCGTTTTGTTTATGTTCAAGCCTCTGAGAACTATCTCAAAATATTACCAGAGGAATCGGTCATCGACATTGAAGAAACAGATGGCATTGATTATCATGGGTGGGATTTACGAAAAGCGCTCTTTCTCATGCGCAAATCCAATCCGTCCCTACTAGAATGGATTTACTCACCGATAGTTTACGCAACTTCAAAGACTCACGAAACCATGAAAAAAATGGCGAATACCTACTTTAATCCCAAGAATGCACAACATCATTATCTGAGTATGGCAGCATCAAACTTAAGTCATCACTCGACACAGGAAACTGAAATTGAAATCAAACGTTACCTTTATACAATTCGTGCGACCTTGGCAGCCTATGCCATTCATAAAACAGGAACAGTTCCTCCAGTATCGATGCATGAGCTTCTTAAACTCATTGATGACGAACCGATAACTCAGCAGGTCACGAAACTTATCGAATTAAAGAAGACAAACGTAACAACTGTAATGGCGCGTGTTCGTGCATTGGATCAAACCCTTGAGGTCTATCGCGAGACTGTTTTACGTGATATTGATAAATATACGTGCGAAAGTCAATCGTACCAACCGTTAGATGCACTCTTTCAGGAGGTTGTTTATGAAAACGCCGATCGTTAATCGCATTTTAAAAGATAAGGGTTATGATGCCTATGTGGTGGGAGGTGCAGTTCGTGATTTCTATTTGAAAAAGAGTATTCACGATATTGACATCACTACCAATGCAAATCTCACTGAAATCATGCATGTATTTAAAGAATATGCGATTATTGAAACAGGGTTAAAGCACGATACAGTGACAGTGGTAATTGATGGTGTCCCTTACGAGATAACATCTTTCCGCAACGGTGCGCAGTCGATTTCTGAAGATGTACAATTACGCGACTTTACAATAAATGGTCTTGCGTATGATGACGGAATTCTTGATACTGTTGGTGGAATATCAGATCTTGATAATGGGATTATCCGTTGCATCAACGATCCCGTTCAACGCTTCAAAGAAGACCCGTTACGTATTTTGCGAGCGATGCGATTTGCATCGACCTATGGATTCACGGTCGAACCCAAAACCAAGCAAGCAATGCACAATCTTAAATCATTGCTTGATGCGGTTGCCAAAGAGCGCATCCAGAGTGAGTTCACACAAATTCTCTGTGGTGAACATGTCGAAGCGGTATTACGAACATACCGTGATATTGTTGCCGTCATTATACCTGAGATTGAACCGATGTTTGATTTTGAACAATTCAACCCGCATCACATGTATGATGTCTACGAACATACCTTACGTGTCATTGCACATACCAAACCACAACCCATTCAACGGCTTGCAGCATTCTTTCACGACGCAGGTAAACCAAAAGCCTTTACACAAGATATCAATGGCATTGGCCACTTCTACAAACACGAACTCTACAGCGCTGACATCGTTGATGCAGTCATGCGACGTCTGAAATATGACCATAAGACATGGTCAGCTGTAAAGGAGTTGGTCCTTTACCACGATAATATCATTCAACCTCAGAAAAAGTCAGTTCGTAAAGTATTGAATAAAATCGGAGTTGAGCGTTTTGATGAATTGATCGACCTCAAACGTGCTGATAATTTGGGTCAGAGTCCCCAGTATCGTAACAATGAAACGGTGTATCAAACATACCGTGAGATTGCAGCAACAATTCTATCGGATAACGATGCCCTTCACATTAAAGATTTAAAAATTGGAGGTCGTGATTTGATTCGCTTGGGAATCGAACCAGGTCCTCGTCATGGAGAAATCTTAAAGGTACTCCTTGACGCCACAATCAATGAAGACGTAAAGAACACAAAAGAAGATTTAGAAGCTTATGTAACACGCCACTTCCTAACAATAAGTCAGCGTGTAGGAAGAGAGGTCAATGCATGACATTGTATCGAAACAGTATTGCTGTCCAAGGAGAACTCCTGTTTATTTCTGGACAAACACCGCAAGAAGATGGTATTACCCCACTTTCCTTTGCGGATCAAATAGACATCGTTATCAATAAGATTGCCATGATTTTAAAGTCTCACAATCTGGATGTTCATCATCTTGTAAATATGAATATTTATCTGACCCACCGTGACGATTTACCACTGCTTAGAGAAAGATTGTCGCACTTTTTACGCGACACACAGCCTACCATGAGTTTGGTAATTGTTGCTGGTCTTGTCGATGCCCAGTTTAAAGTGGAGATTGATGCGGTTGCGCAATTATGATTACGATTCGTAAAGTAGGTATCAATGATCATGGTGAACTCGCCCAACTTTATCAAGATGTGCGCTTGGAATCATTTCACTGGCAAGACACGGAAACAATGTCTCGCCATGATTTTGTAAAGGATACCGTGGATGAAGTGATTACAGTGGCCATCATTGACGATAGCATTGTAGGGTTTATCAGTGTCTTTGAACCGGAAGGATTTGTCCACCTCCTGTTTATTGCGACAGACCATCAGGGGCAGGGAATTGGGCGTCAACTGATTCAAACAGTTCAAAGCGACTTAGACATGGATTTGAGTCTTAAATGCGTAAGCAGTAACCACAATGCCCTCACAGCTTACGAAAAGATGGGGTGGGTTAGAAAAGAAGAACATGAGAGTCAAAACTATGTACTCATGTCACTGAGACGTGATTAGTATGAACACGAAACAATTAAGCGCTCTTATAAACATTGGACCTGAGATTGAACAAAAACTAAATACCATCGGTGTCAGCGATGTTGAAACATTTCGCTCACGTGGTGTGCATGATGTATTCATCCAACTGAAACAACACTTTCCCAATGTGTGTCTTGTCCATCTGCAGGTATTGCAAGGTGCAATTGAGGGTATTCCATTTAACCAATTGTCTGCCAATACAAAAGCAGAACTCAAATCCTTTTATGATGAAATGTATCGATAACTTCTAAGAGCACCCATCTCGGGTGTTTTTTTACAAAGGTACACTGTGTGTTCGATTCCCCTTGACACCGCAACCCCATGCCCCCTATACTGTAAGAGTATTAACAAAGCCGAATTTAATACCCATAATAAGGTTGGGTAGTATCTACCGACACACCGTAAATGTGTCGACAATCGTGGTGAAAACACTAGATCGTTTTCCCTCGATCTTTTTTATTTGGTTTTTTAATCAATGAAAAGCTGAAGGAGAGGAGAAAACATGGAAAAATTCTTTAAGCTAAAAGAAAATAACACGACTGTAGGTACGGAGGTGTTGGCAGGGGTAACAACCTTCTTCACAATGGCCTACATTTTGTTTGTCAATCCGCAAATCTTAGCGCAAGCAGGATTGCCAGTCAATGGTGTTTATATTGCAACGATTCTTGCTGCTGTTGTGGGGACAATGGTTATGGGGTTATTTGCGAACGTTCCTTATGCACAAGCACCGGGAATGGGATTGAATGCGTTCTTTACATATACTGTTGTTTTAATTGGAGGTTTCACACCCTACGAGGCGTTGGGTCTTGTATTTATTTGTGGTGTTATCAACATCCTTATTACGGTTACACGTGTTCGTAAACACATTATTAAAGCCATACCAGAAACGCTACAACAAGCAATTGGGGCTGGTATTGGACTATTTATAGCTTACATTGGTTTATTAAATATTAATTTCTTAGATTTCTCAGCAGGCGTTCCTGCATTGGCACCGTTTAGCGATAAAAATATTATCCTGGCAATGATCGGACTTGTGATCATGTTAGTATTAATGTTACGCAAAGTTAAAGGTGCTATTTTAATTGGTATTGTTGCAACTACAGTCATCGGTATCCTTATGGGTGTTGTTGATGTATCTGGTGTAGGTCAAGCAACAAGCTATGGTGAAGTATTCAGTGATTTCAAATCAATCTTTGGCGTTATCTTTAGCGGTGAAGGTATTGTAAGTCTCTTCAAGAACCATTCACTCGCTACAATCTTCCCAATTGTCTTTGCATTCAGTCTCACGGATACATTTGATACAATTGGTACATTTATCGGAACAGGACGTCGTTCAGGAATCTTTACAGCTGAAGATGAACTTGCACTTGAAAATGGTAAAGGGTTCTCATCAAAAATGGATAAAGCAATGTTCGCAGATGCGATTGCTACATCCGTAGGAGCAGTCTTCGGAACATCAAACACAACTACATTTGTAGAGAGTTCAGCGGGTATCGAAGCGGGTGGACGTACCGGACTTACATCGGTTGTCACCGCAATCTTGTTCCTCTTAAGTATTCTTATTGCTCCAATTGTTGGATTGATACCAAGTGCTGCCACAGCACCAGCATTAATTATTGTTGGGATTCTCATGAGTGCATCATTTGCTGATGTTAACTGGGTTGACTTCGAAGAAGCAATTCCAGCATTCTTCACGGTTGTGATGACAGTCTTAACATACAGTGTATCCAACGGACTTGCATTTGGATTTATCTCATATGTACTCGTAAAAGTTGCAACAGGGAAATTCAAAGACATTCATCCAATCGTTATCGTTTCAAGTTTATTGTTTATTATAAACTTCGTCATTGAAGCGCTGTAGAATTGTAAAATTACTTTCGAAAGAATACCGCCACTGTGACGGTATTCTTTTCATTTTTAAAGTATTAGTGATTGGCAAGTTCGGTAGTGTTTTTCAATTGTTTGTCGAAAAGTACAACAATCGTGAACATTACCCTAAAGAGTCCCGCAATATCTTGTGATAATATGTCATTGAGAGGTGAGATTATGAAAAAAAATCCATTATTTTTACTAAATAACAAGCGTCCTGTCGGTGTCTATTCGGCATGTACAGCCAATGATCTTGTTATCGAAGCAACACTTGAATTTGCGAAAGAGCACAATTCACCCGTCGTTATTGAAGCAACAGCAAACCAAGTTAACCAATTTGGTGGTTATACAGGGATGAAGCCAATTGACTTCAAGAACTTTGTATTTGAACTTGCTGATAAAGTAGGTTATGACAAGAAACGCATTATCTTAGGTGGAGACCACTTAGGACCGCTAACATGGACAGACTTAAATGAAGACGAAGCCATGAAGAATGCAGTACAACTTGTTTATGATTATGTTCGTTCAGGATTCACAAAAATCCACTTG